>NZ_JBVHGJ010000008.1:0-334045 GCF_055561875.1 Streptomyces sp. NPDC022552 | reverse complement strand
AGACAGAACACCTCACGGGGAGCGACCTCGAGATCGATGCCACGCAGGATGTGCGCCGCGCCGTAGGACTTGTGGACGCCCTCGGCCTTCACCATGGCGGTCATCGCGTCGCCTCCGGGGAACGCTTGAACATGGTCAGGTTGGTCCGGATGCGCTGCAGCGGGGTAGGCGGCAGGCTGCGCAGAGAACCACGGGCGAAGCGGCGCTCCAGGTAGTACTGACCGACGCTGAACACGCTGGTCAGGGCCAGGTACCAGATGGAGGCCACGAACAGCATCTCCATGACGGCACCGGCCGTGCTGCCGATGTTCGAGGAGGCCCTCAGGAGCTCCGTGTACTGCACCGCCGAGACCAGTGACGAGGTCTTCAGCAGGTTGATGAACTCGTTGCCCGTCGGCGGCACGATCACGCGCATCGCCTGCGGAAGAACGATCCGGCGCATGGTCTTCGTCTGCGACATGCCGAGCGCGTGCGCCGCCTCGGTCTGCCCCTCGTCGACCGACTGGATGCCGGCGCGGACGATCTCCGCCATGTACGCGCCCTCGTTCAGGCCGAGGCCCAGGAGCGCGACCATGAACGGCGTCATGACGTCGACGGTCTCGTTCTTGTAGATCGGTCCGAGGTTGATGTACTCGAAGATCAGCGACAGGTTGAACCAGACCAGCAGCTGGACGTAGACCGGCGTGCCGCGGAAGAACCAGATGTAGAGCCAGGCGACCGCGCCGGTCACCGGGTTCTTCGAGAGCCGCATCACGGCGAAGACGACGCCGAGGACGAGGCCGAGCGCCATGGAGGCGACGCTGATGATGATCGTGTTTCCGAGGCCCTCGAGGACCGAGGGGTCGAACAGCTTGTCCCAGACCGTGTCCCAGAGGACGTTGCCCTGGGAGAAGGCGTAGACGAGCCAGCCGAGCAGCGCGACGACGACGACGGCGCTGATCCAGCGGCCGACGTGCCTCACGGGAATTGCCTTGATCGCCTCGTACGGAGAACCCGAGGCGCCGGGCCCGACCGGACTGTCGGCCGGACCCTTGTCGATCTTGTCAGTCACGATGACTGCCCTTCAGCGGAGCGTGGCGATCACTGACCGGCGTTGACGGTGGCCTGCTTGACGGCGCTGTCCTGGACTTCCCACTTCTCCAGGACCTTCTCGTACGAGCCGTCCTTGATGATCGCGTCGAGAGCTTCCTTGACGGCGTCACGCAGCTGCGTGTCGTCCTTGGAGACACCGATGCCGAAGAGGCCGACGTCGCTCTGGCTGCCGACGACCTCGAAGTCGTTGCCGCCGCCCGAGGTCTTCGCGATGTACGCGGCGACCGGGTAGTCGTTCAGGTCGGCGACGGCGCCACCGGCCTTGACGCGGGTCTGGGCCTCGGCGTCGGTGTCGAAGGCCTGGATGGTGAGCTTGTTCGCGCCGCACTTCTCGGCCTGCGCCTTGAAGGTGTCCTCGTAGATGGTGCCGCGCTGGACGGCGACCGTCTTGCCGCACAGGTCGTCGAGGGAGTTGATCCCCTGCGGGTTGCCCTTCTTGACGAGGAGCGAGACGCCGGAGCTGAAGTAGTCGACGAAGTCGATGCCCTTGCCGATCTTCTTGCCGCTGTCGTCCAGGCCCTCCTGCCGCTTCTTGTTGTCCGTCATCGAGGACATGATCAGGTCCTGGCGGCCGGTCTCCAGCGAGGTGATCAGGCCGTCGAAGGTGCCGGAGGTGAACTGGAACTTCACACCCAGCTGCTTGGAGAGCGCCTCGGCGATGTCGGGGTCGACGCCGACGATCTTGCCGCCCTCGGTGTACTCCATGGGGGCGTACGAGGCGTCCGTGCCGACCTTCACGACACCGGACTTCTGGATGTCGGCCGGCAGCTTCGAGAAGAGCGGGGCGTTGCTGGCGGCGCCGCTGGTCGTGCCGCCCTCGGGGGTCGAGCCGCCCTCGGTCTGGTCGCCGCAGGCGGTCAGCAGCATGGAGCCGGCGACCGCGATGGCGGCGACCGCGGCAAGACGGGAGGTGCGGGTCTTGGCGGTCGTACAGCGCGTGGAGCGTGCGGTCATGGTCGGGTTCCTCCGGCGTGTGAGGGAGTTGCCATAGGCCGCAGCACGCACCTTCGGGTGTCGCGACCTCGTGTGATTACGCGCATCTTGCCATTCGGACTACCCGAATCGGACGGCCTCGCATGTCAAAATCGGATAACGGGTGACCCCCGAATCCCGACAGGCCGGTACATCAAGGCCGGACCTTCTCCGGAGATATCTCCCTACCGCCGGAAAATCTGCGGTTGATCTCGCCATTCGGACGACACGAAGACCACGATTCGGTCTACCCCCGAACGTATCCGGACATCGGGTGACCCGCCTGATGTACGCAAGGTGCCAATACGGCTGTATGAGCCACATCACCGCTCCGTATTGGACTCGTCTACGGTGATGTACGTCCGGTAAGAAGGATCCTTACACCCCTCATCCGGGGCTCAGGGCGCGTTGTGCGGCGCGCCCGCGCGGTTGCCAGACACGGCGACCGCGGGACCCGCCCACCCCTCAACCAGGAGTGGCCACCCTCAAATGAAGAAGACTTAAGGGGTCAACCCAATGGCAGCGGAGATCGTCAATCCTCGCAGCGAGAGCGGTACGGAAGGGGCTCAGGAGCCCTTCGATCCGGCCTTCGCGCTGCACCGCGGCGGCAAGATGGCCATCTCGGCCACGGTGCCGCTGCGCGACAAGGACGACCTGTCCCTCGCGTACACGCCCGGCGTCGCCAAGGTGTGCACCGCGATTGCCGAGCAGCCGGAACTGGTCCACGAGTACACCTGGAAGTCTCAGGTCGTCGCGGTGGTGACCGACGGTACGGCAGTGCTCGGACTCGGCGACATCGGCCCGGAGGCCTCGCTTCCGGTCATGGAGGGGAAAGCGATCCTCTTCAAGCAGTTCGGCGGCGTGGACGCGGTGCCGATCGCGCTCGCGACCACCGACACCGACGAGATCGTGGAGACCGTCGTCAGGCTCGCCCCGTCCTTCGGTGGAGTGAACCTGGAGGACATCTCGGCGCCGCGGTGCTTCGAGATCGAGCGCAAGCTCCAGGAGCGCCTCGACATCCCCGTCTTCCACGACGACCAGCACGGCACCGCCGTCGTCACCCTCGCAGCGCTCCGTAACGCCGCGAAGCTGACCGGCCGCACCCTCGGCGACCTGCGCGGAGTCATCTCCGGCGCCGGTGCGGCGGGTGTCGCCATCGCCAAGTTCCTCCTCGAGGCGGGGCTCGGTGACGTGGCCGTCGCGGACCGTAAGGGCATCGTCAGCCTGGACCGGGACGACCTGACCCCGGTCAAGCGCGAGCTCGCGGAGATCACGAACAAGGCGGGCCTCTCCGGCTCCCTGGAGACCGCCCTGGCCGGCGCGGACGTCTTCATCGGCGTCTCCGGCGGTACGGTCCCGGAGGCCGCGGTGGCGTCCATGGCGCCGAACGCGTTCGTGTTCGCCATGGCCAACCCGAACCCGGAGGTCCACCCCGACGTCGCGCACAAGTACGCGGCCGTCGTGGCGACCGGCCGTTCGGACTACCCGAACCAGATCAACAACGTGCTCGCCTTCCCGGGCATCTTCGCGGGCGCCCTTCAGGTCCGCGCCTCCCGGATCACCGAGGGCATGAAGATCGCCGCCGCCAACGCGATCGCCGACGTCGTCGCCGACGAGCTCTCCGCCGCGTGCGTGATCCCGTCGCCGTTCGACGAGCGCGTCGCCCCGGCCGTCGCGGCCGCGGTCGCCGCCGCCGCGCGCGCCGAGGGCGTGGCGCGTCGCTGACGCGTCCGGTACGCAGCGAAGGGCCGTCCCGGAACCCGGGGCGGCCCTTCGTCACGTGGAGGCCGCTCCGGGCGCGCGCGGAGGCTCTGATTCCGGCGCCCGGCCCGCTCCCGGCAGGGTCGCGGCGGGCGCGCGCTGATGCGTGTGTCACATCCGTGTGTGGTTCCGTCGCGCGGGTGGGGGACCCTACGCTCGGCCCATGTTCGCTGCCTACGCCGCCCGAATCGACCGCGACCAGCCCCTGAACGGCCTTGAGCTGGGGGAACGGCCCGAGCCCGAGGTGCGTCCCGGGTGGACCACCGTCACCGTCAAGGCCGCCTCGCTCAACCACCACGACCTCTGGTCGCTGCGCGGGGTCGGACTGCCCGAGGAGAGGCTGCCGATGATCCTCGGCTGCGACGCCGCGGGCATCGACGAGAACGGCGACGAGGTCGTCCTGCACTCCGTCATCGGCCAGTCCGGCCACGGGGTCGGCCCCGACGAGCCCCGCTCCATCCTGACCGAGCGCTACCAGGGCACCTTCGCCGAGCGTGTCACCGTGCCCTCCTGGAACGTGCTCCCCAAGCCCAAGGAGCTCTCGTTCGAGGAGGCCGCCTGCCTCCCGACCGCCTGGCTCACCGCGTACCGCATGCTCTTCACCAACGCGGGCGTGCGCCCCGGCGACTCGATCCTCGTGCAGGGCGCGGGCGGCGGGGTCGCCACCGCCGCCATCGTCCTCGGCAAGGCCGCGGGCCTGCGGGTCTTCGCCACCAGCCGGGACGAGGCCAAGCGGAAGCGGGCCGTCGAACTCGGCGCCGTCGAGGCGTACGAGCCGGGCGCACGGCTCCCGAAGCGCGTGGACGCCGTCATCGAGACCGTCGGCGCCGCCACCTGGTCCCACTCGGTCAAGTCGCTGCGCCCCGGCGGCACCGTGGTGATCTCGGGCGCCACGAGCGGCGACCGCCCCTCGCACGCCGAGCTGACCCGGATCTTCTTCCTGGAGCTGAAGGTCGTTGGCTCCACGATGGGCACCAAGGACGAGCTGGAGGACCTGCTGTCGTTCTGCGCCGCCACGGGCGTCCGGCCGGTGATCGACGAGGTGCTGCCGCTGGACCGGGCGCGCGAGGGCTTCGAGAAGATGGCCTCGGGCGAGCTCTTCGGGAAGATCGTCCTGACGAACCCTTGATGGATCGTCAGATCTGCTGATGGGATCTCCGGCACCGCGCTCATGCCGAGCGCCTCGTGCCGGAGGTTTCCTTGTTACGAACGACCCTTGCCGCGGGCGCCGTCGTCGCCGCGCTCCTCGCCCCCGCGGCCGCCCGCGCCGACAGCGGAACAGTCGAAGCGGCCGGGACGACGGCCGGAGCGGCCGGAGGGACCGGTGTACCCGTCCTCACCGACGACCGCGGCCGCGCACTCACCCTGCGCGGCTGGAACGTCGAGGACAAGGTGAACCGCGGCGACCAGGCCCTGTCCGCCGTCACCGAGCGGCACTTCAGGGACATGCGCGCCCAGGGCTTCAACTTCGCCCGGCTGCTCGTCTTCTGGGACGACCTGGAACCGAAGCGCGGCCAGTACAGCCAGGCCTATCTGCGCAAGATCGAGCGCGTTCTGGACTGGGCTGAGAAGTACGACGTCCACGTCCTCATCGACGCCCACCAGGACGTGTTCGGGCCCGCCTTCGGCCACCGGGGTGTGCCCGCGTGGGCGACCAGGACGGACGGCCTGCCCTTCACCCCGCACCCGGACGACTGGTTCGCCGAGTACTTCGAGCCGGCCGTGCAGCGCGCGTTCACCCATCTCTACGAGGACGAGGACCTGCGCCGCGCCCAGGCGGCGATGTGGCGCGTGCTCGCCGACCGCTTCGAGGACCACCCGGCCGTCCTCGGCTACGACCTGATCAACGAGCCGATGGGGGAGCTGCGCGAGGGCGAGGACCTGCCGACGGCCGCCCGGCGGATCGAGCGCGAGCAGCTGACACCGATGTACAACCGGCTCGCGGACGCCGTCCGTTCGGTCGACCGGGACACCTGGATCTTCGTCGAGCCGACCCCCATCGTCGGCGAGGGCGTGCCGACGGGCCTCGGCAGGATCGACGACCGGAAGATCGTCTACGCCCCGCACTTCTACAACACCGCCATGGAGGCGGGCGCCGACTACGACCCGGCGGCGGGCTGGATCGAGACGTACGAGCAGGCAGTGACCCGATACCCCGAGGAGTACAAGGTCCCGGTCGTCGTGGGGGAGTGGGGGCCGCTCAACAACTCCCTGCCGAACATGAACCGCTTCTACCGTGAGGCGATGGCCTCCCTCGGCCGGTACGGCAGTGGGTGGGCCGGCTACGTCTGGTGCTACGGCGGCGGGTACTGCGCGGTGGACGGCGCCGGGGTCTTCCGTACGAACAAGGAGCTGACCGCCGAGCCGTACGCGGAGGCGGTCGCGGGCACGGTCACCTCCTCGTCGTACGACTCCGGAGCGGGCGTCTACCGCCTCGCGTACGAGTCGTCCCGGCGCGGCGCCCGGCTCACCGAACTGTCGCTCCCCCCGGGCGCCTGGCAGGTGGCGGCCCGGGGGAAGGCGGTGGTGCTCCGCGAGAGCGCGGGCAAGGGCAAGGGCGCGGGCAAGGGCGAGGTCGCCGGCAGGGCCTGGGTGCTCGCGGCGCCCGGGGCCCGGGTGGCGGTGACGGTCACCCGGGAGGCCCGCTAGGCGTCCTTACGCTCCGGGCGCAGCAGGGAGGTGATCCGGTCCGCCGCCGTGGACAGATGGCGGCGGGCCTCGGTCAGCTGGGCCGCCGTCACCCCGTGGTCCCGGGCCGCGTCGCGGACGTCGTCACGGAAGCGGTCCAGGAGCCGGTCGAGATCGCGGGCCGGTTCGCCCGTCGACTCGACCGTCGTGGCCCACTCCGAGACGGCCTCCTCCGGGGAGGAGGCACGGCCCGACGCCTTGGGGTGCGTCGTGCCCGTGACCAGGCCGCCCAGCTGCGCGGTGATGTCCGAGATGCCCTCCCAGACCCCTGACGGCCAGTCGCCGCGCGAGAAGCGGTCCTGGACCTGCTCCTGGACCTGTTGGGCGATCCGCTGGAACTCCCTGGCCTGTCTGCGCGCCGACTGCGCCTCCTCGCGGGCCTGGCGGGTCTGTTCCCGCCACTCCTGCTTGGCACGGCGCAGTTCGTCCTTGGCGTCGGCGAACGAGGAACCCTTCTGCCGGGTCTCGCTAGCTGCCGCGCGCATCTCGTTGCGCAGCTTGCCCGCCGCCCCGCGCACGTCGTCGCGGATCTCGGCGGCGAGCTCGGAGACCGACTCGCGGATCTCCCGCTCCAGATCGTCCAGCTCGCCGCCGCGGCCGGCGAGCTCCGCCCGGCCCGCGTCGGTGATCGAGTACACCTTGCGGCCGCCCTCGGTGGCGTGCGTGACGAGGCCCTCGGCCTCCAGCTTGGCGAGCCGGGGGTAGACCGTGCCGGCGGAGGGGGCGTACAGCCCGTGGAAGCGCTCCTCCAGGAGTCTGATCACCTCGTAGCCGTGGCGAGGGGCCTCGTCGAGGAGCTTGAGGAGGTAGAGGCGCAGTCGGCCGTGGGCGAAGACGGGCGGCATGTCAGAGCACCTTTCCGGAGGCGTGATCGAGGTCGTCGGACGGGACCGGGTCCGGGCGGCGCAGGAGGGCGATCGAGCCGGAGACCGTCGTGGCCCTGAGCGTGCCGCGGCCCTCGCCGAGGGTGCCGGTGATGGTCTTGGTCCCCCACTGCCCGGTGACCCGCAGGTCGTCGAACGCGTTGGAGACGGAGCCGCTCGTGGTGCTCGCCTCGACCCGGGCGTCCGTCGGATGCGGGATCCGGATGGCGACCTCGCCGGAGACGCTCGTGAGCCGGATGTCGGCGGGCGGGCCGTCCAGATCGACGGCGTCGAGATCGATCACCATGTCCCCGCTGACCGAGTCGGCGCGCACGGAGGATCCCGAGCCGTCGATGACCGTCAGATCGCCGGTCACCGTGTTGACCCGCAGCGCGCCCGTGACCGACTGGGCCTCCAGAGAGCCGGAGACGCTCTCCGCGTGGACCGGGCCGCAGAGCCCGACGAGCGTGGTGTCGCCCGTGACGCCCTTGACGTCCGTACGCCCCTTGATGCCGGAGATCACCGCGCCCGCGCTCACCACGCCCACCTCGACGTCCGCACCGGCCGGGACGGCCACCGAGACGACGGCCCTGCGGCGGTGCCCCTTGCGGTCGAACCACTTGAGGAAGCCCTGCCAGTGCAGGTCCTCGTACGTGACGGTCAGGGTGGAGCCCTCCTGGGTCACGATCAGCGGCGGGCCCTGGATCTCGGACACCTCCAGGCGGGCGGTGCTCTCGGAGGTGCCCACCACGTTCACCGTGCCACCGACGACACGCACCTGGAGGCGGCGCACGGGGTCGGTCAGCATGAGTCTCGTCGGCTCGGCCACGGACCACTCTGTCATCGTGCTGACCTCCCGGTTCGGTGACGCAACATATCGCGTCCTCGATAGACACGATATATCGCGGTACCGGGAAGTCAACCCCCGTTCGACGGGGACGCGGGTGAGCAATCAACCTCGTACCCGGACAAATTGGCCTAGCGTAAGGCCCATGAACGCGACATCCGGACCGAACCCCGTCGGCGCGCTGCTGCTCTGCCGCGCCGAGCCCGCGGCGGTCCGCCCACCGGCCCAACTGCTGCGCGAAGAACTCCTCCTCGCCCCGGCCGGAACCGAATGGAGCGTCCTCGTCCCGGAGGGAAAGCCCTGGCTCCACGGCGGCGAGCCCGTCGAACGGGTCGTCAGCGGCTGGGCCACCGCGCTGGCCGTCTCCGCCGCCACCTGGCCCGTCCTCGCGCTCTGGTGGGACGCGGACCGGGCCGGATTCGTCCTCGCCGCCGGATTCCGCCGCACCGTCGGCTACACCTGGCTCGCGGACGGCACACCGGTCGGCGAGGACGAGGCCATGCGCACCTTCGCGGCCCGGCTCGCCCTCGACCCCGTACTGGACGTCCAGGCGCTGGACCGGCTCACCGGGCCCGACAAGGACGCCGACGCGCACGCCCGGCTCGTCGGCCTGACCGCCGTCCTCGCCCGCCTCGGCCTGGCCCTCCCCACCGGACTCACCCCCGGCGAGAGCGCCGACCGGCTCCGCTCCGTCGCCCTGGCGCAGGGGGCCGAAGAGCTCGAATGGGCCGGCTGGCGCGACGCCGTACGCGCCGAACTCGACGCGGTGGAGGGCGGCCCGCTCGGCCCGTATCTGCGCGGCCCCAGGGCCCGGCTGCTCGGCGCGGCCCAACTCGGGGCGGGGCTGCCGCTGCTCGTCTGGGGGGTCGGCCGCCGCAGCGGCGGCTGGACGGCGGCGGGGGTGCTGCTCGTCGCGCACGGCGCGCTGGGACTCGCGTACGACCGGCTGCGCGGTGACCGGCTGGGCGTCGTCCGACCGCGATCACGCGGTGGACGCCCCTTCGGTCAGTGACCCCGGACGGGGCCCCGGCTCGTCGTCACTCGTCCTCGTCCTCGTCGTCCAGACGGGCCAGCCAGGTCGCGAGGCGCTCGACGGGCACCTCGAAGTCGGGGTTGAGGTCGACGAACGTACGCAGCTGCTCGGCGAGCCACTCGAAGGAGACCTCCTCCTCGCCGCGCCGCTTCTCCAGTTCCTCGATGCCACGGTCAGTGAAGTACATGTGATCAGGATAGGCCGTGGCCCCGACGGCCCCTCGCGCTCGTCAGCGGCAGGGACTAGCCTGCTTCATCATCGTTTCGGGGAGCGGGGGGCCGCTGTGACGCACGGGATCGCTCGGATACGACTGGACGACGGCACACCCGTCTGGGCCCGCATCAGCGAGCCGGAGGAGATCGGCCGGGGCGGCGGCTTCACGGACACCGGCATCGGCGACCGGGTGATCTCGATGGCCGGGGGGCTCACCGACGTCGTGCGCGGGGTCGTCGGTTCGCTGCGGGGCGGGCTCGACCCCCAGTCGCCGGTCGAGGTGGCCGTCAGTTTCGGCATCGAACTCTCCGCCCAGGCGGGCAAGGTGATCAGCGTCCTCGCGGAGGGCGGCGGTACGGCCTCCATCTCGGTCTCCCTCACCTGGACCGAACCGGGCCCTGCCCCCACGGCGGCTCCCGACGCGGAGTCCGTGGCTCCCGGCCACGAGGCCGACCCGGCCGCGGCGCCCGGATCCGGTCCCGCGCGCGTGCCCGGTCCCGCGCCGGCGCCCGACACCGGACCGCTCCACCGTCCGGCGGCCGATGGCGCCGTATGAGCGCCTTCGAATCACTCGTGCGCCCCGCACTGGTACGCGTCGCGGCTCCCGGTGACGGGTATGACCCGCTCGGCGACCGGTACTGGGGCACCGGCTTCTTCATCGCCCCCGGCTGGGTGCTGACCTGCGCCCATGTCGTGGCAAAGGGGGGAAGCGCGGTGTGGAAGGGCGAGCGGGCCGTCGGCATCGTCTGGGACGGCGGCGTGACGACCGGCGAGGTCGTTCTGGCCAGCCCGCGCCCCGCCGTGCCCGAAGAGGAGCTCCACCGGTGGGACTTCCCCGACCTCGCGCTGGTCCGCGTCCCCGACGCCAGGGACGCGAGCTGCGTACGGCTCAGTGAGCGCCGGCCCGTGATCGCCGAGCCCATCCCGGTCGGGCTGCACGGCTGGTCCCGGGTGACCGGCCGGCTCGGCATCCGCGAAGCCGTCGGCGAGGTCCACGGTGTCGACGGCGAGGCGCTCCTGCTGCGCGGGACCCAGCCCGTGGAAGGACTCTCCGGCGGACCCGTGGTCGACCTCGACCGCGCGGCCGTCATCGGCCTCAACAAGGGGCGCGGCGCGGACGAGGGCGCCGCCGTCCCCATCACCTCCCTGCGCCGGCTCTACCGGGAGCGCGGCGGCGAAGTGCTCTCCGAGGTCATGCGCGAGCACGACCGGCACCACCTCGCCCGCTACCGCTCGCTCTCCGGCGAGCCCGACTGGACCAGGGCGCAGCTCCGGCACCGACCGCCCACCGTCCAGGGCGGCCTCGACCCCGGACGCCGGATCCATCTGTACGGACGGCTGGCCGAACTGCCCCAGCCCGGCGGGCCGGGCGACGTGCTGCACCTCGTGGACGAGGCCAGGCGGCTGACGGTCGGCCACGACTTACGGCCCGTGCTCGAAGTCGCCCCGCGGACCTGGCGGGAGGGCGTCGGACTGCTCCACGAGCTCCACGATCCGACCCATGAGCAGGAGACCGCGTCCGGCCTCGGGCTGAACGCCGTGCTCGTCTACGCGGCGAAGGTCGTGCGCCACGTCAGGGAGCGGCACGGGGAAAGCCAGGCGATCCGGAGCCTGGCCGGCTGGGTCACCGACGCCGCCGCGGAGACCCCGCTGCTCACCCGGCAGGCGATCGCCGCGGTGCTGGCGGCCGGCCGGCCCACCGGCGGCCTCCCGGTCCGTGGGTCCGGGGCCCGGGCCGACGTCCTGGTCGAGATCGACAGACCCCGGTACGGCAGAAAGTTCCCCTGGCGGGTGAAGCTGCTCTTCGACGGCCACACGATCACCCCGCTGCACGGGGACGACGAGGGCGTCGAGCGCGAGTGGCTCCGGGACACCCTGCGCGAGCCACTGGCGGACGCGCTGGCCCGGGGCGACCGCGGGGAGCATCTGGCCGCCGTCGAGGCGCTGTTGCCGCGCGAGCTCTTCGACGAACCCCTCGACACCTGGCGGCTCTCACCCGACGACGAGCTCTTCGACGAGCGCTCGCTGCCCCTGGGCCACCGCAGGATCGTCGTCATACGGGACGCGGCCCGCCACGCGCGACCACCGGCGCCCGAGTGGCACACGCGCTGGCGGACGGCCGGTCTGGGGCCGCTGCGGGCGGTACCGCTGCGCGCCGAGGTGCTCACGGCGGGAGGGGACGCCGCCCACGCGGCGCGGACCCGCCGGGAGTCCCCGCGTCAGGCGTGGGTACGGCTCTCCGAGGCCGAGGCCGGCTCGGTGCCTGTGTACTGCGGCCCCGTGGGCAGCGGCGACGGACTCAAGGCCATGGCCGCCGCGCTGGCCGCCGGGCACCCCATCGCCCTGTGGCGCAGCGGCGCCCACGACCACGCGGACTGCGCCGAGTTCCATGCGCGGGCGGACGGGCTGCTCGCGGAGGCGGGACGGGCCGACGCGCTGCACGGGCCGGTCATCTCGCTGCGTAAACGGGTGGCCGCGGACGCGGACCTCATGGGTCTGGACACGCTGTGGGACGCGGACCTGGACGCCGGCGCGGACGGGAGCCAGGCGCCCGGGACCGCAGCCGGAACCGGGGCGGAGGCAGCGAACGGAGCCGGAGCCGGGGCCGGAGCCGGGGCCGGGGCCGGGGCCGGGGCCGGGAGCGGGACCGGGACCGTGGAGGCCGTTCCGCCGCCCGTCCGTTCCGCGCATGCCTGGGCGGAGCATCTCGCCGTGTTGTTCGACCCGCCGGACCGGCCCCCGCACGAAGATCCACTCCAGGGCCCGCCGATGCTCGGCGAGGAGGAGTGGTGACCGTGCGAGCGACTCCGCGAACACCCGGACAATTGGTCCGGTTTGAGCGTCGGCAGCGCCGGGGGCCGGGCGGTATTTTCGACGGGCCGGGCCATGACACCACAGCCAGGAGGAGTTCATCGTGAACGATTGGCGGATCTACCGTGGTGCCGGCCACCCGCACGACGAGATACAGCGGTTGCCCGCACCGCCGCCGTGGCGGGACTTCTCGACCGGCGGGGCCGACGACACCCTCGCCGGGTCCGACCGGCGGCTCGGGGTGCGCCGCCGCCTGGTCCAGAACCACCACCCCCGCCCCGCCGAGACCGACGCCGTCAACGCGGCGCTCTATCTGCGCCGGCCGCTCCTGGTCACCGGCAACCCCGGCACCGGGAAGTCCACGCTCGCCCACGCCGTCGCCCATGAACTGGGCCTGGGCCGCGTGCTGCGCTGGCCGATCGTGAGCCGCTCCACCCTCCAGGACGGGCTCTACCGCTACGACGCCATCGGTCGGCTCCAGGACGTCCAGCTGGAGCGCGCCCAGGCCGGGTCGACGGTGCCCGCCGCGACGCCCGCCGGCATCGGCTCGTACATCCGGCTCGGACCGCTCGGCACGGCGCTGCTCCCCTCCGAGCAGCCCCGCGTCCTGTTGATCGACGAGCTCGACAAGAGCGACCTCGACCTGCCGAACGACCTGCTGAATGCCCTGGAGGAGGGCGAGTTCGCCATTCCGGAGCTGGAGCGGCTGGCCGACCGCGAGCCGGTGGTCCAGGTGCTGACGGACGACGGCCGCAAGGTGCCCGTCCAGGGCGGACGGATCCGCTGCTCGACGTTCCCGTTCATCGTGCTCACGTCCAACGGCGAACGGGACTTCCCCGCCGCCCTGTTGCGCCGCTGCATCCGCCTGGAACTGGAACCGCCGGGTGAGGAGCAGCTCGGCGCCATGATCGAGGCGCACCTCGGGCCCGACGCGGCGGCCGGCGAAGAGGGCCTGGTAAGCCGCTTCCTGAACCGGGAGCCCGGCGAGGTCATCGCCACCGACCAGCTCCTGAACGCGATCTATCTGACCCAGCACGCCCCGCGCACCGAGCGGGTGACCCGGGAACGCATCGCGGACATGCTCATGCAGCCGCTCGATCAGCCGAGGTGATGGCCGGATGCACCGGATGCATCTGGAAGAGCTCACCCGCAGACTGCGGGCCGGTGGCCAGGACCCCACGGCCGAGGAGGTCGCGGACGCCGTCTGGCTCGCCCAGTGGCTGCCGCGTGCTGCCCGGGACCCGTCGGACGGAGCCGTCGACGGCGCGGAAGACGGTCGGGCTGAGGATTCGGACCACACCCGGGGGCCCGAGGAGGGGCGAGATCCGGCCACGGGACAGGGCGGCGGCGACCCCGGGGATCCCCTGACGGGTACGGCCGCGGACGGCGAGGACGTTCCGGGGCACAACACCGGTACGGGACCGGGCCAGGGCACGGGCGCCGCCGCGACTCCCGGTGACGGAGCCCGGCCCACGCGCCCCTCCGACGACGTCGACATCGCGCTGCTCGTCGGACCCGGTGGCCACGGCGGCGCCCGTACGGAGCGCAGCAGGACCCTCCCCGTCCGCGCACCCGGGGCCAACGCCCTGCCCGGCCTCCTCGGCCTCCAGAAGGCGCTCCGCCCGCTGCGCCACTACGCCCACTTCCCGGCCCGGCCCGGCGAAGGCCTCCTCGACGAGGAGGCGACCGCCGAACGCAGCGCCGCCGCGGGCATCCTCACCCCCGTCCTGCGCCCCGCCGCGGGCCGCCGCCCCGACATCCAGCTCCTCATGGACTCCGGCCCCGCCATGGTCGTCTGGACCCGCATGGTCGAGGAGCTGCGCCAGGCCTGCCAGCAGTCCGGCGCCTTCCGCGACGTCCAGGTCCACCGGCTGTACGACACAGGCGAGGGCGCCCCGCTGGTCACCACCACCTCGGGGGCCGACGGCAGGCCCCGGCTGCGCCCCGGCGACCAGCTCCACGACCCCACCGGCCGCCGCCTCACCCTGATCGTCAGCGACTGCGTCGGCCCCCTCTGGCAGCGCGGCGCGGCCCAGCGGCTCATCCACCAGTGGCCCCGGCAGTCCCCGCTCGCCCTCGTCCAGCCGTTGCCTCCGAGGCTCTGGCCCCGGACCGCGCTGTCCGTCGAAGCGGGCCTGCTGCTCCGCCCCGCGTCCCCCGGCGGACACACCGGGTTCCAGGCCGACGAGGAGCCCTGGGAGCCCGCCGCCCCGGACATCCGCGCGGTGCCCGTGCTCACGCCCACGCCCGAGGCGTTCGCCTCCTGGGCGCGGCTGCACGCCGGCCACGGCTCGGGCGCGGTGCGCGGCTGGGCCGCCATGATCGCCCCCGAACCACCGCGACCGTCCGCGCCGTCGACGGGCACCGCGCGGACCACGCCTCCCGGCCGGGCCCGCGTCCCGCGCAGCGACGAGGAGCTGCTGCGCGCCTTCACCGCCGGCGCCTCACCCGGCGCGCTGCGGCTCGCCGTCCATCTCGCCGCCGCCCCGCTCGCCCTTCCCGTGATGCAGCTCGTGCAGCGCGCCATGCTGCCCGACACCGGCCCCATGGAGCTCGCCGAGGTCCTGCTCAGCGGACTGCTGCGCCAGCTGCCCGGCCCTTCCCCGTACCCCTGCTTCAGCTACTCGCCCGGAGTCCAGCAGCATCTGCTCGGCTCCCTGGACCGAAGCGCCGCCGCGCTGGTCCTCAAGCACTGCTCCGAGTACGTGGAACGCAATTTCGGCCAGGGCATGCGCAACTTCCCGGCGCTCGCGGCCGCCCAGCTGGCCGGCCACTCCACGGACGACGGCCGGGCGGCGGCGGCCGGCACGATCGAGGGGACCGACGAACCGACCGGACCGGTCGGCACGGAACCCGAACTCTTCGCCCGTATCCCCGCGCGCGTGCTCCGCTTCTACCACCCCGACCTGATCACCCCCGATCCGCTGGCCGCCGCACGACGGCTCTTCGACCAGTGGCTGGGCCAGTCCGACCCCTCGCTCCTCGTCCGGGCCCGCCAACAGGCCGAGGCCGCGCTGCCGGAGCACCCCGTCGAGGCCGGGATCCTGCTCGGGCGCGTGCTGTACGCGGAGTCCGGCACCGCCGCCGCCCGGGGCAGCGAACGGCGCCGGGAGCTGCTGACCCGCGCACTGTCCGAGCTGGAGCGTGCGGGAGGCCGCGCCGCGCCGGGCAGCGCGGAGTGGGCCGAGGCCCGGCTCGAACAGGCCGTCGCGCACCACGGGCTGTGGCGCCACACCACCGACCCCGTGCACCTCGACCACGCCCTCGCCGCGCTCCTCGGAGACGTACCGGACTGGCCCGAGGACCACCACCACACCCTCCACCTGCGCCGCGGGCGCCTGCTGCTGGCGCGCGGCGACGGGGCCGCCGCGGCGACCGAACTCACCACCGCGCTCTCCCTCCGGGAGAGCGGCGCCGCACTCCTCGACCTGGCCGACGCCCTGCACCTCGCCGGATCCGGCCCGGCCGAGATCACCCCCGTACTCGACCGGGCCGAGGAGCACCTCGGCGACAACGTCGCCCTGCGGCTGCGCTGGACGACGGCGCGCGCCCGGCTGTACGACACGGCCGGCGACGGACCTGCCGCGGACACCGCCTACGAGGAGGCCACCCTGCTCGCCCCCGCCGACAGCGGACAGCGCGGCCGGATCCTGATGTCCTGGGGGGAGTCCCTGATGCGCCGCGCGGCGGTCACCCCGGGCCAGGCCCCGGTCGACCGGGCCGAGGGGGTCCTGCGCGAGGCACTCACCCGCCTCCCGGCCGACGCGCCGGAGCGCGCCCGGGCCAGGATCCTGATCGGCAGCGTCCTCGCCCTGCGCTTCCACCGCGCCGGGTTCCTGCCCGACCTCTTCGAGGGCCGCCACCTTCTGGAGCAGGCCGCCCGCACCACCCAGGACATCGGGCTGCGCTCGGAGGTGTGGCTGCAACTGGGACGGGTGAGACTGGAGTTGAGTGAGTCCGCCCGGGACGGTGTCCTCGGTGACGCGCTCACGGCGTACGAACGGTCCTGGGAGGACGCCCGGTCGGCGCACGGCGACACGCCGGGCACGATCACCGGTGCCCGCGCGCTGCACGCGCAGGGAGCGGTGCTCCGGCTCATGGGCCGTACGGGCAGGGCGCGCGAGGTGCTGCGTGCCGCGGCCGAGCAGTGGCAGCGGCTGACCGCCGCGCTGGTGGAGGTGGACTGGAGCGACGTCGAACGGACCAGGAGGCTCCTGGCGGAGGTGAGCGCGGACCAGGACCTGCCCCATGCACCGCCGTCCGGTGAGGACCGACGCCGGACCGCGCCGCCGTGGTGGGCGTGGAGCGATTCGGGCGGGTAGGCGAGGCCGGAGAGCCGACACGGAGAACGGCTGGATAACGGGGGCGCGAATGGGCGCAGTTGAGTCGAACGGGTTTCTGACTTCCTGGCGTCGGGAAGAACCGCTCCGCCGCTACGACCGTGGGGGACATGCGTCGGTGGGGAGGAGCCGAGGGTGTCGGAGCACAACGAGTGGGCGACCGGTGTCGACCGTGACAACGGCCGGTCCGCGCACCTGCCCGATCTCGCCGCTGTGGACCTGCGGACCCTGCGTGGCCTGGACGATCCCGAACTCGCGGCCGCGGTCGAGCTGGTGCTGCTGCGCTCACCCGAGCTGGTCGACGCGTGGTGCGAGGGCGCGGGGGACCGAGCCGCCTGACGAACGCCGCGTCGACCGTCTGTTTCCGGCCGGATCCTCACGATGGCCGAGGGTCTGCCGAAGGAGGCGGGAATGAACTTCGCGCCCCTGCCCGCGGGGGTCTTCACCGAGCTGGCCCGCACCCGCCCGGCCCCCGCCGACGTCGCCCTGCTGCGCTCCGCGCTCCACGCGCGGCGCCTGCTGCTGCTCAAGGCCCTCCTGGTCCGCGTCCACCGGCACCGTGAGGCGGTCGACGCCGCCGTGTTCCGCCGCTTCGAGGACTCCTGGCACCTGCTCGAACGGGCCGAGAGCCGCAACCCCGACGTGGTACGGGACGTGCTCGACTACCCCATGACGGGTGCCTGGCTGGCCGCCGCGCTCGCCGAGCCGGTGGGCCCGGCCCTCGACCGCCACCTCGCCCGGCTGGAAAGCGTCGCGGTCACCGCCGCCCTCCGCGCCGACTGCTCCCTCGACCTCACCCTGGAGCCCCCCGACGGTCTGCTGTCGCTGCCCGGAGTGGGCCGGCAGACCACGGACGGCCGGCGCCTGCGGATCAGGGCCGGATCCCGTGTCGCGCGCATCCACCCCGAAGGCCCGACACCCTCGGCCCCCACCGTCCTGCTGCTCACCGACCGGCGCACCGGCACCCTCGTCGGCCGGGGCCCGGGCTGGGACGGGCTGCACACCCTGCCCGGCTCCACCGCGCGCCTCGACGACCTCGACCCGTACCGGGTGCCGCCCGGCGGGATCGGCACCCCGCCCCGTACCGCGGCCGACCCCACCGACACCGACCCCGCCCTCTGGTCGGCGCGCTGGCGCGGGGCGCAGGCGCTGCTCGCCGACACCGACCCGGGACGCGCCGCCGAGATCCGGCGCGCCCTGCGCGCCGTCGTCCCGCTGCTGCCGCACGGCCCCCGCTCCCTCGGAGCCACCCTGCGCTCGGCACCGGGCGCCGTCCTGACCTCCCTGCCCGCCGGGGCGCAGGACATGGCCGAGACGCTCGTCCACGAGCTCCACCACAGCAAGCTCGCCACCCTGCACGAACTCGTACCGCTGTACCGGCAGGGCAGGGCTGCCGTGCACCGGGTGGGCTGGCGCTCCGACGCCCGGCCCATCGGCGGAGTGCTCCAGGGCGCGTACGCGCACCTCGCCCTGACCGATCTCTGGCGGCGCGCCGCGACCGCCCACGCGGCGCCCCGGCCCTGGCGGTCGAGCGCCGGGCAACAGTTCGACCATATGCACGATCAGGTGGGCGAGGCGCTGACGATCCTGCTTGAATCCGATGAACTGACCAATGAGGGACGGGAGTTCGCCCAGCAAATGAGGCGGCATCACGCGAGCCTCGGCGCGGCCCCCCGGGCAGCTGGGTAACACTGTGCCCAGGGCACATGACACTGCGTTGCGCGTGAGCGGGACGGGAGACGTATCAGATGGCGGAACAGCGGTCGGGTGGCGGCGCGGCGGACGACGGGGGCAGGGGCGCCCCCGAGCACGTCCTTGTGGTCTTCCCCGGCTACCACCGGCCGTGGGCGGCCTGGATCAACCAGCGCCTCGAAGCCCACGGAGTGCGCGCGACCCTGCAGCGCTGGGACCCGCCGCGTGAGGTACCCCTGGAGGACTCCCTCAGCGACCTGCTGCTCGCCAGCGGGCAGGTGCTGCTCGTGCTCAACGACTGGTTCTTCCAGCTCGGCCCCCGGCCGGCCGGAGAGTGGAACGACGTCCTGCGCGGCTTCGTCGCCTCCCGGGCCGACCGGTTCGCCGCAGTCAACCTCACCAACCGGCCGCTGCTCCCCGCCACCGCCGTACTCGAACCCGTCAGCCTCTGGGGCGTCGGCGAGGACGAGGCCGAAGCACGGCTGCTGAGCCGGCTCGGCATCGAACCCCGCCGCTCCTCCGGACGCCGCGCCCTGCCCGGGACACCCGTCCGCTACCCCGACACCCCACCCGAGATCTGGGGCGAGATCCCGCGCCGGAACCCGCGGTTCACCGGCCGGGACGACCTCCTCACCGAGCTCCAGGAACGGCTCATGGACGCCGACCGCGGCAACGCGGCCTGCACCCTGCTGGGCATGTCCGGCATCGGCAAGACCCAGATCGCCGCCGAGTACGCCCACCGCTTCAGCCCCGACTACGACGTCGTCTGGTGGGTCAACTCCGACGACCGCAACGTCCAGCGCGACCGCTTCGGCGAACTCGCCGCCGAACTCCGCCTGCCCAGCGGCAACGAACCCGGCGAACGCATCCGCGCCGTACGGGAGGCGCTGCGCCGCGGCGACCCGCACTCCCGCTGGCTCGTCATCTTCGACGGGTGGGACGACACCGACGGCGCCCAGGTCCTGCTGCCCCACGGACCCGGACACGTACTGATCACCTCACGCAACCGCGGCTGGGGCGACTACACCGACGTCCTCGACGTCCCCAGCTTCGACCGCGCCGAGTCCACCGCCTACCTGATGCGCCGCGCCTCCCACATCACCGCGCCCCAGGCCGACGAGGTCGCCGCCGAGTTCGGGGACGTACCCCTGCCGCTCGTCCAGGCCGCCGCCTGGCTCGGCGAGTCCGGCATGGAGGTCCCCGAGTACCTGCGCATGGTCCGCGACGGACGTCTCTCCACCGTCGAGGAGCCCTCGGCCGTCGACGGCTACCCCAACGCCTCCCTCACCTCCTGGTCGATACTGATCAACCGACTCCGACGCTCCCAGCCGCAGGCCATCGACGTCCTCAGCCTGTGCGCCTCCTTCGCCCCGGGCCGCATCCCCCTCGGACTCGTCCGCGCCTACCCGCAGGCCGAACTGCCCGAGGATCTGCGCTGGATGGCCACCGACCTGCCCGCCTGGACCCGCGCCCTGGACACCCTCGTCAACTACTCGGTGCTCACCCGCGAGACCCGGGGGCCCGCCACCAACGTCGAGGTGGGACCGCACCAGGAGTCCGTGCACATGCACCGGCTCGTCCACGACATCGTCGCCCGCCTCACCGACGGCGAGAACCGGGAGGCACACCGCAAGGCCGTCCGCTCCCTGCTCGCCGAGGCCGACCCCGGCAACCCGATGGACAGCCGGAACTGGCCCCGGTACGCCGAACTCCTTCCGCACATCGGCCCGTCCGGCGCCCTCACCAGCCGTAACGCCCGCGTGCAGACCGCCGTCCTCAACAGCCTGCGCTACTGCTACCGCAGCGGCGAGTTCCGAGCGGGCGCCCAGCTCGCCGAGCGGATCCGGGACGCCTGGTCCACCTTCATGGACCCGCTGGACCAGCCCATGCTCGACCTGACCACCCAGCAGGGCAACGTCCTGCGCTCCTTCGGACGCTTCCGCGAGGCCTACGAACTCGACCTCGCCCAGCGCGAGCGGCTCAGCGCCGCCACACCCCCCAACGAGCTCGGCTCCCTCCTGTCCGGCAGCGCCATCGCCAGCGACCTCCGCTTCCTCGGCCAGTACCAGGAGTCCGAGAAGCTCCAGCGCCAGGTGCTCGCCGAGGCGGAACGCCTCCTCGGCGACACCGAGTTCTCCACCTTCGTCGCCCGCCACAACCTCGGCGTCGTCCTGCGGATGCTCGGCCGCTACCAGGAGGCGTACGACCTCGACGCGGAGTCCCTCGTCCGCTGCGAGACCGTGCTGCGCACCCGCCACGCCCACACCCTGGGCGCAGGCAACGCCCTCGCCCACGACCTCAGGCTGCTCGGCCAGTACCGCGAGGCACTCGCCCGCCAGGAGGCCAACGTCCGGGTGCATGTGCAGGTCCTCGGACCGCAGCATCTGCAGACCCTGTACGCACGCACCCAGCTGGCCCTGTGCCGGCGTCGCGAAGGCGGCTTCCAGCAGGACCTCGGAGCCACCATGGCCAGCCTGCTCGAACAGCTGGAGCAGGTGCACGGACGCGGGCACTACATCACGCTCGCCGCCATCAACAACTACGCCAACTACCTGCGTGAGCACGGCGACCTCGACCACGCGAGGGAGCTCGTCACGGAGGCCGAGGCCGGCTACCGCTCCCTCCTCGGGCCCGCCCACCCCGTCGCCACCGGCGTCCTCGCCAACACCGCGCTCGTCATGCAGGCCGCCGGCGAACGGGCCGACGCCCTGTCCATCCTGGAGGGCGCCCTCGCCGGTCTCACCGCCTCCCTCGGAGCCGACCACCCCTGGGTCCTCGGCTGCGCGCTCAACACCACCGCCGCCCGCAACTTCAACGGGCGGGTCGCCGACGCCGCCGAACTCAGCAGGGAGACCCTGCGCAGGGCCCGCCACACCCTGGGCCACGAGCACCCGCTCACCCTGTCCGGCCAGATCGCCCTCGCCACCGACCTGCGCGGACTGCGCGAGGTCGAGGAGGCCGGAAAGCTGGAGGAGGCCGCCCTGCTCTCCCTCACCCGCACGCTGGGCGCCCAGCACCCGCACACCGTCTCCGCCCGCCACCGCAACCGCCCCTACTGGGACTTCGAGGCCAACCTCGGCTGAGAACCCCGCACACGCCGGAGGCCCGGCACCCCTCGCGGGGTGCCGGGCCTCTCGTCGTACGCGTACCGGAACAGCGGATCAGGCGTCGAAGACCTCGTTGACCAGCTGCTGCTGCTCGGCCTGGTGACGCTTTGCCGAACCGACCGCCGGGGACGAGGAGTGCGGACGCGAGATCCGGCGCAGGCGCTCGCCGTGCGGGATGTCGGCGCCGACCGCCAGGTCCAGGTGGTCGATCAGGTTGAGCGCGATGAACGGCCACGCACCCTGGTTCGCCGGCTCCTCCTGCGCCCACAGGTACTTCTCGGCGTTCGGGTACTTGGCGATCTCGGCCTGGAGCTCGGCACCCGGCAGCGGGTACAGGCGCTCCAGACGGATGATCGCCGTGTCCGTGACACCGCGCTTCTGCCGCTCGGCCTCCAGGTCGTAGTAGACCTTGCCGGAGCAGAAGACGACCTTGCGGACGTCGGCAGCGTTCACCGAGTCGTCGCCGATCACCGGACGGAAGCCGCCGGTGGTGAACTCCTCCACCTTCGACGCCGCGGCCTTCAGACGCAGCATCGACTTCGGGGTGAAGACGATCAGCGGCTTGTGGTGCGGGTTGTGGACCTGCCAGCGCAGCAGGTGGAAGTAGTTCGACGGCAGGGTCGGCATCGCGACCGTCATGTTGTCCTGGGCGCACATCTGGAGGAAGCGCTCCGGGCGAGCGGACGAGTGGTCCGGGCCCTGGCCCTCGTAGCCGTGCGGCAGGAGCAGCGTGACGCCGGAGGTCTGGCCCCACTTCTGCTCGGCCGAGGAGATGAACTCGTCGACGACGGTCTGCGCGCCGTTGACGAAGTCACCGAACTGGGCCTCCCAGACGACCAGGGAGTCCGGACGGGCCAGCGAGTAGCCGTACTCGAAGCCCATCGCCGCGTACTCGCTGAGCAGCGAGTCGTAGACGTTGTAGTGGGCCTGGTCCTCGGCCAGGTAGAGCAGCGGGGTGTAGTCCTCGCCGGTCTCCTGGTCCACCAGGACCGCGTGCCGCTGACCGAAGGTGCCGCGGCGGGAGTCCTGGCCGGAGAGCCGGACCGGGGTGCCCTCCATCAGCAGCGAGCCGATGGCGAGGGTCTCGCCGAAGCCCCAGTCGATGGTGCCGTCGTCGATGGAGGCCGCGCGACGCTGCATCTGCGGCATAAGACGCGGGTGGACCGTGATCCTGTCGGGGATGTTGACCTGCGACTCGGCGATCCGCTTCACGACCTCCTGGGAGACCGCGGTGGTGACGGTGACCGGGAACTCCGGCTGCGGGTCCGGGACGTGCGCCGGGGCCGGCGCCGAGGTGGCCTCGCGGACCTCCGCGAAGACCTTCTCCAGCTGGCCCTGGAAGTCCTGGAGCGCCTGCTCGGCCTCTTCCAGCGTGATGTCACCGCGACCGATCAGCGACTCGGTGTACAGCTTGCGCACCGAACGCTTCTTGTCGATCAGGTTGTACATCTGCGGGTTGGTGAACTGCGGGTTGTCGCCCTCGTTGTGACCGCGCCGGCGGTAGCAGATGAGGTCGATCACGACGTCCTTGTTGAACGTCTGGCGGAACTCGAAGGCGAGCCGCGCGACGCGGACCACGGCCTCCGGGTCGTCGCCGTTCACGTGGAAGATCGGCGCCTCGATCATGCGGGCCACGTCGGTCGCGTACATCGAGGAACGCGACGACTCCGGGGCGGCGGTGAAGCCGACCTGGTTGTTGATGACGATGTGGACCGTGCCGCCGGTGCGGTAGCCGCGCAGCTGCGACATGTTCAGCGTCTCGGCGACGACACCCTGGCCGGCGAAGGCCGCGTCACCGTGCAGGGCGACCGGGAGGACGGTGAAGTCCGTGCCGCCCTTGTTGATGACGTCCTGCTTGGCGCGGACGACACCCTCCAGGACCGGGTCGACCGCCTCCAGGTGCGAGGGGTTGGCGGTGAGCGAGACCTTGATCTGCTCGCCGTCCAGGCCGGTGAAGGTGCCCTCGGCGCCCAGGTGGTACTTCACGTCGCCGGAGCCGTGCATCGACTTCGGGTCGAGGTTGCCCTCGAACTCGCGGAAGATCTGCGCGTACGACTTGCCCACGATGTTCGCGAGGACGTTCAGCCGGCCGCGGTGGGCCATGCCGATGACGACCTCGTCCAGACGGGACTCGGCGGCGGAGTCGATGACCGCGTCGAGCAGCGGGATGACGGACTCGCCGCCCTCCAGGGAGAACCGCTTCTGACCGACGTACTTGGTCTGCAGGAAGGTCTCGAACGCCTCGGCCGCGTTCAGCCGGCGCAGGATCCGCAGCTGCTCCTCGCGCTCCGGCTTGGAGTGCGAGCGCTCGACGCGGTCCTGGATCCACTTGCGCTGCTTCGGGTCCTGGATGTGCATGAACTCGACGCCCGTGGTGCGGCAGTACGAGTCGCGCAGCACGCCGAGGATGTCCCGGAGCTTCATCATCGACTTGCCGGCGAAGCCGCCGACCGCGAACTCGCGCTCCAGGTCCCACAGGGTGAGGCCGTGCTCGGTGATGTCCAGGTCGGGGTGCTTGCGCTGGCGGTACTCCAGCGGGTCGGTGTCGGCCATGACGTGGCCGCGGACCCGGTAGGAGTGGATCAGCTCGAAGACGCGGGCGGCCTTGGTGACGTCGTCGTCGTGCGAGGCGTCGATGTCCTTGAGCCAGCGGACCGGCTCGTAGGGGATCCGCAGGGCCTTGAAGATGTCGTCGTAGAAGCCCTCCTCGCCGAGGAGGTAGTTGGCGACGACCCGCAGGAACTCGCCGGAGGCGGCACCCTGGATGACCCGGTGGTCGTACGTCGAGGTCAGGGTCATGACCTTGGAGATGCCCAGCTTGTTCAGGGTGTCCTGGGACGTGCCCTGGAACTCGGCCGGGTAGTCCATCGAGCCGACGCCCATGATCACGGACTGTCCGGGCATCAGACGCGGCACGGAGTGGACGGTGCCGAGGCCGCCGGGGTTGGTCAGCGAGACGGTGACGCCGGAGAAGTCCTCCATCGTCAGCTTGCCGACGCGGGCGCGCTTGACGATGTCCTCGTAGGCCTGCCAGAACTCGAAGAAGTTCAGGGTCTCGGCCTTCTTGATGCCCGCGACGACGAGCTGGCGGTCGCCGTTCGGCTTCACCAGGTCGATCGCGAGACCGAAGTTCACGTGGTCCGGCTTGACCAGGGTCGGCTTGCCGTCCTTCTCCGCGAAGGAGTAGTTCATCGACGGCATGGCCTTGATCGCCTGCACCATCGCGTAGCCGATCAGGTGCGTGAAGGAGATCTTCCCGCCCCGGGCGCGCTTCAGGTGGTTGTTGATCACGATCCGGTTGTCGAAGAGCAGCTTCACCGGGACGGCGCGGACGGACGTGGCCGTCGGCACCTCCAGCGAGGCGTTCATGTTCTTCGCGACGGCGGCGGCGGGGCCGCGCAGCGTGATCAGCTCGGGACCGGCGGGCGCCTCGGGGGCCGGGGCGGCGGGGGCCTTGGCGGCGGGTGCGGCCTTGGCCGGCGCCGGAGCGGCGGCGGGCTTCGCCGGAGCAGGGGCGGCCGGAGCCTGAGCGGCCGGGGCGGCGGCCGGGGCCGGGGCCTGGGCGGCCGGAGCGGCCTTGGCGGGAGCCGGAGCGGGCACCGGAGCGGCGGGCGCGGCAGGTGCGGCCTGTGCGGGGCTCACCTGCGGCGCGGCGGCGGGAGCCTCCGTCGTGCCGGGCTTGTAGTCGGCGAAGAAGTCCCACCAGGCACGATCGACCGAATTCGGGTCCTGGAGGTACTGCTGGTAGATCTCGTCGACGAGCCACTCATTGGCGCCGAAGGCGGTCGCAGGGTTCTGACCCTGCCCGTCTTGGCCGGTGGAGATGCTCGAGTTACTGGGGGACTGAGACGACACGGCGGTAACCGCCCTCTTCCGCTTCACAAGGTGATGGACAGCGGAAATAAAGGCTACGCCTCCCTGGCCGACAGGTGCAGGCCGGGCAGCGCCAACGTCGCGCAAGTCACACTTGACGCGGTGTTTCGGGGCAGGGAATGGCGGGAAACAAGCGTGGTTCTGCCCCCTCGCGGGTACGAGGAACCCGGGTTGCGGCCCTGAGGCACGCATCCCTGACCACGTCCTGATCGTGTCCTGTCCATGTACACGCAGAACATGTGCTTCCGGTTCGACCCTACGTCAATCGCGTGCCGGAAGGCTTCCCGGAAGAGTGACCTGGATCCGGCAGCCGCGTGACGATTCGGCCACGCCGATCTCGCCGCCGTGCAGATCCACCGCCCAGCGGGCGATCGCCAGCCCCAGCCCCGTGCCGCCGTCGCTGCCCTTGCCGGACTGGGCCGGCACCTGTCCCCGGTTGAACCGCTCGAAGACCGTGTGCCGGAGCGACTCCGGGATGCCCGGACCCTCGTCCTCGACTTCGAGGGCCAGGGAGTCGGGCCACGCGCCCCGCCGCGCCCGTACGGTCACCCGGCCGTGCGGCGGCGAGTGCTTCACCGCGTTGTCGATCAGGTTGGCCATCACCTGGTGCAGCCGCTCCGCGTCCGCGTGCGCGGTCAGCTCGGGCGGCGAGACGTCCAGGTGCAGATGGACGTCCGTACGGTTGTGCAGACCGGACGTCGAGGACAGGCCGCGCTGGGAGGCGGCGAGATTGGCCTCGCGGAGCACGCCGGACAGGTACGGCCAGACCTCGAAACGCCGTGCCTTGAGCGTGACGACACCGTTGTCAAGACGTGACAGGTCGAGCAGGGTCTCGACCAGCCGGCCGAGCCGCTCGGTCTGCTTCAGGGCCGTCCGCATGGTCTCCGGATCCGCCTCGGAGACGCCGTCGACGACGTTCTCCAGTACGGCGCGGAGGGCGGCGATGGGGGTGCGCAGCTCGTGCGAGACATTGGCGACCAGCTCCTTGCGGTGCCGGTCGACGGCCTCCAGGTCGTCCGCCATGCGGTTGATCGTCGAAGCGAGGTCGCCCAGCTCGTCACGGCGGTCCGCGCCGCGCACACGCCTGCTGAAGTCGCCGCGCGAGATCGACCCGGCCACCGTGTTCATCTCGTCCAGCGGCGCCGTCAGGGACTGCGCCACGAACTGGGTGATCAACAGCGTCGCGATCATCGCGAAGATCGTGATGTAGCGGAACTCCGTGGAGGTCCGGATCGCCACCAGCGCGAGCCCGGAGGTCAGCAGGACCGCCCCGACGACCAGCGTGCCCAGCTTGGTCTTGATCGAGATCACGATCCGGCGCCTGCTCCGGCGCTCGGGGCGCTGCCCCCGACGGCTCATGACGCCGGCGTCTCCAGCGCGTAACCGACGCCATGGACCGTACGGATCCGCTCCGCCCCGATCTTCCGGCGCAGCGCCTTGATGTGGCTGTCGACCGTCCGTGTGCCGGACGCGTCCGCCCAGTCCCAGACCTCGGCGAGCAGCTGCTCGCGCGAGAGGACGGCGCGCGGGGTGTTCGCCAGGCAGACCAGCAGGTCGAACTCGGTCGGCGTCAGATGCACGTCCTCGTTGCGGACCCGGACCCGGCGCTGCGCGTGGTCGATCTCCAGCTCGCCGAGGCGCAGGATCCCGCTCCGCGGGGTGACGGCCGCCAGCGCGGCACGCTCCACGCGGCGCAGCAGGACGTGCACGCGCGCGGCCAGCTCACGCATCGAGAACGGCTTGGTCATGTAGTCGTCGGCGCCGACGCCCAGCCCCACCAGCATGTCCGTCTCGTCGTCCCGCGCGGTCAGCATCAGGACCGGGACCGGACGCTGGGCCTGGACCCGGCGGCAGACCTCCAGGCCGTCGAAACCGGGCAGCATCACGTCGAGGACCATCAGGTCGGGCTGCCAGGCCTCGGCCGCGTCGACCGCCGCCGGGCCGTCGGTGGCCGTCTGGACGAGGAAGCCCTCCGCCCGCAGCCGCGCGGCGATCGCATCCACGATCGTCGTGTCGTCCTCGACGACCAGCACTCGTCGCTGCGCACCCGGAGTGGCCGCCGCACCGTGGTGAGTGGTGTGTGTCTGCTCCATTGCCCCGCCTCGCATCGCTGGTGTCGGCCAGCAGCCTAGAGGCACGGGGAGCGTCCCGGCTACGCAGGCCTGACGGCGAGGTGCACCACGTCAGGGACGCCCCGGGCAACCGTGATCTCTTCGGTCCGTACCCCGCTGAATCCGGCATTCCGCAACGACTCTTCGAAATCGACGGACGGTTGGGCCGACCACACGGCGAGGATTCCGCCCGGGTTCAGGCGCCGGGCGCAGGCCTCCAACCCCTCGGTGGAGTAAAGGTTTTGGTTGTCCTCGGTGACCGTCCAGTCGGGTCCGTTGTCGATGTCCAGACAGAGTGCGTCGTAGGTGTCGGGGGAGGTGTGGAGGTACCCGACCAGGTCCGTGTGAAGGATCACGTTGCGCGGATCGGCCAGAGCTGCTCCGGAGATGGCGGCCAGCGGTCCCTCGCGGTGCCAGTCGATGATCGCCTGCTCGCGCTCGACGACCGCGATCCTGGCCCACCGGGGGTCGGCGGTGGCGTGCGCGAGGGAGAAGCCGACACCGAGGCCGCCGATCAGTACGGAGGAGCCGTGCCGGCCGCCGAGCGCGTCCATCGCCGCGTCGACCAGCAGGCGCTCCGACCGTCCGTCGGAGGTGTCCATCAGGAAGGTGCCGTTGGCGATGATCTCGAAATGCTCGTCGCGCCGGCGCAGCACGACTTCTCCGTACGGTCCTTCGCGGCGGTCGAGGGTGACGGGCAGAGGCATGGGGGCTCGCTCCGATCGGACTCGGCGTCGTTGTGGCCGTCCATCCTTGCGGGATGCCGGTGGCGGGGACAACCGGAAGGGAACGGTCCGGGGCCGGGCCCCCCACGGGCCGGCCCCGGACCGGGGTGCGGGGTCGGTCAGGAACCCCGCGGTCAGGGGGATCGGATCTTGGATATCGGATGTTGGATCCGAGATGTTGGATCCGAGATCCGATCGAATGGATCCGATCTGTGGATCCAACGTGCTGGATCCGGTCTCGTGGATCCGATCCGGAGGATCCGGTGGACCGGATCCGGTGTCAGATCGCCAGGCCGTGGCCGTGGGCGAAGACCGGGTTCGCCGTGTCGTTCGGGACGTCCGGGCGGGCCGCCTCCACCGCCGCCATCGAGCGCGGCAGCTCGAAGGGGAGGCGCCCCTCCGCGCTCGCCCGGCCGAACGCCACGTCGAGCAGGGCGTCGTCGCTCGCCCCGTAGTCGGCGATCAGCGCCGCCGCCCGCTCGGCGATCTCCGGCAGGACGGCCGGACGTTCCAGGTTGACGCAGACCACCGTCGGGACCGTGGCGAGCAGCGAGAGGATCCGGGTCAGCTCGGGCTCCTCGAAGGCGAGCGAGCCGGAGTGGAAGAAGGATTCGAAGCGGTTCGGCCGCTCCTCGTACGGTGTGCGAAGCCGCAGCACCGCCAGGTCCGCCTCGGCGGGGGCGGCCACGACGTCCCCGTACGCCGCCGCGACGGCCGGGTCGACGTTCTCGACGTACAGCTTCGGGCGCCCGGTCAGCGGCAGTGGTCCGTTCGTGAGGACCGTGAGCGAGCGGCGCTGGGCCGCCGCGCCCGCCGCCTTGAAGTCGGCGCGGCCGACCGTCTCGGCCGCCTCGTCCGGGTCGACGTACCGCCGCTCGTCGAAGAGCCCGAGAACGAACTTCTCGCGCAGCAGCCGTCGTACGGACGCGTCGATCCGGGCCTCGGAGATCCGGCCCGACTCGACCAGCTCCACGATCACCTCGGGGCACTGCTCGCCGCCGAACTGGTCCGAGCCCGCGTCCAGCGCCTTCGCCACCCGCTCCGCCACGCTCAGGTGCTCCACGCCCCACGCCCGCGCCTCGTGCGTCTCGCCGAAGATCACCGCGTCCGTCAGCAGCCCCCAGTCGGTGCAGACGATCCCGGTGAAGCCCAGCTCCTCCCGCAGCAGCCCGGTGACCACGCCCTTGTTGAAGCCGAAGCCGACCTCCTCCCAGTCGGTGCCGACCGGCCGGCCGTAGTACGGCATCATCTGCGAGCAGCCGGCGGCGATGGCGGCCTTGAACGGCTCCAGGTGGTGCTCCCGCATCCCGCCCGGGTAGATCTGGTCCTTGCCGTGCGGGAAGTGCGGGTCCTCGCCGTCCTTCTGCGGTCCGCCGCCGGGGAAGTGCTTGACCATGGCGGCCACCGAGTCCGGCCCCAACTCCTCGCCCTGAAGTCCGCGGACGTACGCCCTGACCAGCTCGCCGGTCAGCTTGGCGTCCGAGCCGAAGGTGCCGGACTGGCGTGCCCAGCGGGGCTCGGTGGCGAGGTCGATCTGCGGGTGCAGGGCCGTACGGAAGCCGACCGCGAGGTACTCGCGGCGCACGGTGTCGGCGAAGCGGAACACGAGCTCCGGGTCGCCGATCGCGGCGAGCCCCAGCGCCTCGGGCCAGGCGGAGAACGCGCCGGCGTTGAAGGAGGCACCGACGTTGTCGGTGAAGGCGTGACGGGGGTCGGTGGAGAGCGAGACCGGGATGCCGAGCCGGGTGTTCGCGGCCATCTCCTGGACCGCGTTGTGCCAGAGGGCCATCTCGCGGGCGCCGTAGGTGCCGAGCAGGTTGAAGTGGGTGAGGTGGCGGCCCTCGACGAGTTCCGGCGTGGTGAACGGCAGCATCGAGCCGTCCGTCTCGGTCACCGGGGTGCCGTCCGCGTTCATCATCAGCATCGAGTGGAAGAGCTGGCCGGCCTTCTCCTCCGGCGTCATCCGGGAGAGCAGGTCCTCGACCCGCTCGGCGACAGGGCGGGTGGCGTCCTGGTACGGGTGCATGTCGAGGCTCCTGAGGGCTGCGTGAGGAGGAAGCGGCCTCAGGCTAGGGTCGAAAACCGAGTGGGTACTAGGTTTCTGTCATGTGACCTGGATCACGGGGTGGAAGGGGCGTTTCGGACAGCCTCTAAGGTGGCCCCCATGTCGGAGAACAAGGCCCGAACGACCCGCGGAGGCGCGGGCAGGGGCAGCTACGCGGTGGGCGACGAGCGCCGCCGGAAGATCCTCGACACCGCCGTCGAACACTTCGGCCGGTGGGGCTTCCACGCCTCCTCGCTCGCCCGGATCGCCAACGACTGCGGCATCACCCAGGGCGGACTGCTGCACCACTTCCGCAGCAAGGAGGACCTCCTGCTCTCGGTCCTCGCGCAGAGCGAGCAGCACGACGTCGAGCGCCTCTTCGCCGACGAACCGGAGTCGTACGCCGCATACCTGGAGACCGTCGTCGGTCTCGTCGAGGACAACACCCGGCGCCCCGGCATCGTGCGGATGTTCAACGTCCTGGCCGGTGAGTCCGGCAACGTCGGCCACCCCGCGCACCAGTACTTCAAGGAGCGCTACGCGCGCGTGCTGCGCCACACCGTCGACCTCATGGAGGCGGCCGTGCGGCGAGGAGAGCTGCGGGAGGGCATCGACTGCCGGGCCGTCGGGCAGGAACAGCTGGCCGTGATGGACGGCCTGCAGATCCAGTGGGCGCTGGACCCGGGGTCGATGGACATGCCGGGCCGCGTACGGGCCTTCCTGGACCGGCAGTTGCGGGAGATCTCGGTGACGGGGGAGGGCCTGCCGGGGGCCGCGTGACGGGGGAGGGCCTGCCGGGGGTCGCCGGCTGAGGCACGGGCGACGCGTGCGTCAGGCGCGTACGGGACGGGCGCCGCGGAACGCGTGGAGCGCCGTGCCCCCGGCGAACGCGCCCAGCGCCACCGCCCAGGCGCCGGCCTCCGGGCCCGGCTGCATCGGCCACGCCCACAGCGCCGCCGCGCCCCCCGGCGTGGACGGCGCCGCCACATAGACCGAGCCGACGTACACCGTGATCGGCAGCCAGCTCGCCCGGGCGCCGATCAGCGCCGCCGCCGCGGCCGTGACGCCGACCGCGCCCAGGGTGTTGCGGACGATCGCCGGTCCGCCGAACTCCTCCGGGTGACCGGGCACGGAGAGCGCCAGAAGGGCGACGGCCAGGACCGTCAGGGCGAGGACGTGCGCGGTGCGGCGCAGGGGCCAGGGACGGGTCGCCGTACGGTCCAGCTCGTCGCTCGCCGCGTACAGGCTCGTGCCGACCGCCGACGCGGCCAGCAGCGGGCCGAGGACGATGACCGGCACCCGGGCCGTGTGGTCGAAGCCCGGCTGCGACTGGAGCCAGGCCGCGGACCAGGCCGCCGCGGCGGCCGTCCCCAGCACGGCGGCGACCGTGGCCGGAAGTGTGCGCGAGCGGACGTAGAGGGCGGGGCCGAGGCCGAGGACGCTCACGGGATCGGCACCTCCTCGGGACGGCAGCGGTCCGCCTTCAGGTAGCGGCCGAGGTACTCCCGTTGGGCGGCCGGGGACTTCGCGCGCAGGGCGTCGAGGTGCCGCCGCGCGGCCGGCCCGACCGGAACCCCGTAGTACTCCGGTGTCGGCGCCAGCCACTCCGACACGGCGAGATGGATCTCGCCGACCCGCTCGGCGTCCGGCCCCGCGAAGCCCTCGGAGGAGCACGTGTCCGAGAACAGCCACTGGACCGCCGAGTTCAGGTACAGGTCCGGGTTCCTGAGCCTGCCCCGTACCGCGTCCGCCTCGTGGTCGGGCAGCTCGGCCTCCCCCGGGCCGGGGCCGCTCGGCCCCGGGGACCAGCGGACCGGGGCTCCCGGCACCCCGCGCAGCCGTTCGTTGAGCGGTGCGAGTGCCCGGGAGATGTCCGGCAGCAGCGTGCGGTCGAGGGCGTTCACGCAGACCTGCGGCGATCCGTCGTCGCAGACCGGGCGTATCGCCTCCGGGTCCGGGCGCCACGGGCCGTCCGCCGGCAGCCGGAGTACGGGCACGGCGGCGGCGACCGCCGCGGCGAGCGGGATCAGGGCGAGCAGCCGCCGCCGCGCGGGGCGGGCGGCGTACGCCAGGAGCGCCCCCAGGGCGAGGCCGCCGGTCCAGACGGCCGAGGCCGGGGCGTACCACCACACGGGCTCGTGCCAGGGGGAGGAGTGATCGGCGGCCGGACCGAGCCAGCGCGCGGGGCTCTCCGTGTACGAGCCGATCGCGAGCCCGACGTATCCGGTCACCGCGAGCAGCGGAGCCGTCAGCCGCCACGGCACCAGCAGTCCGACGAGATGGCCGAGCGTGCCCAGAGCGGCCAGCGCGATCGCGTCGGCGGCGACGAGTTCGAGGTACGGCCGGCCTCCGCCGACGTACGGCCAGGTCGCGAGCAGGCACACCGCCGCGGCGAGGAGGTGTCCGGCGGGCGGCCAGAGCGCTGAGGGAGCGACGGCGAGCAGCGTACGGCGCAGTCGGCCGCGCGGGATGGAACGGAGCAGCTCCACCGTCCCGCGGCGCCGCTCCCGGCCGCCCTGCCAGCAGCCGGCGGCGAGCGCGAGCGGGCCCCCGAGCAGCCCGCCGGCGACGTGCAGCATGTCGGTGGCATCGGTCCACCGCGCCTGCCACGCGGGCGCCTTGCCGTACATCGTGACGAGGATCGTGACCGCCACGGCCGCACCGGCCCAGGGGCCGACGCCCCGCCTCAGCTCGGTGCGGACGACGGACGGGTGGCGTGAGGGCGCGGCGGGGCGGGGCGGTGTGGCGGTCGCGGTCACCGGGGGTCCTCGGGGGAGACGGGCGAAGTCGGAGTGACGGGTGTGACGGGAGCGAGGGCGTTCGCGGGGGGCGCGGGCGGCGAGGGTGGGGGCGTGGTCGTGGGTGGTGCGGTCGTGCGCGCGGGCGGGGCCGGCTGCTGGTGGGCGCCGCCCTTCTCCGGGCCGGTGGCGGGAGCGGGAGCGCGCCGCGGCGCGCGGTGGGCGCGGAGGGCCGCCGTGTATCCGCGCTCGATCGCGTTCGCCGCCTCCCCGGCGGCGCCCGACTCCTCGCCCAGGGTGGTCAGTTCCGCGGTCGTGCCCCGGAAGGCGATACGGCCCGACTCGATCAGCGTGACCTCCGAGCAGGCCGCGGCCACGTCCTCCACCAGATGGGTGGAGACGATCACCGTGGAGGACGCGCCGATCTCTCGCAGGAGCGTCCTGAACTCGACCCGCTGCTCGGGGTCGAGACCCGCTGTCGGCTCGTCGAGGAGGAGCAACTCCGGCTCGTTCACGATGGCCTGGGCGATCCCGGCCCGCCGGACCATGCCCCCGGACAGCGTCTTCAGCCGTGCGTCGATGCGGTCCGCCAGGCCCACCCGCTCCACGGCGCGCTCCACGGCGGCCGGGGCGCGGTCCGTCGGCATCTCCTTGAGCCAGGCCACGTACGCCACGAACTCGCGGACCGTGAAGCCGGCGTAGTACCCGAACTCCTGCGGCAGATAGCCCAGCCGGCGCCGGATCTCCGACCGCTCCCGGTGGGCTCCGGAGTCCCGGCCCAGGAGCTCCACCCGACCGTCCGACGGCGCCGCCACGGTCGCGAGGACACGGATGAGGGAGGTCTTTCCGGCACCGTTCGGGCCGAGCAGGCCGTGGACGCCGGGACCGAGGTCCAGGTCGAGGCGGTCGAGCGCGACGGTACGGCGGTGCCTGACGGTCAGCCCGCGCGCCGCGACCGTCGTGCCCGAGGGGGTCGCCGTGCTCCGTGTGCTCCGTACGGCCCGTGGGCTGGGTGTGGTCACCGGGTCTCCAGATGGTCGAAGGAACGGCGCCGCAGGGCCACGAGGCCCGCGCAGACGGCGGCGGCTGCGGCCCAACCGCCCTGTGCGGCCGGGCCCGAGAGGTACCGGGCCAGCTCGGACGTGGCCCCGGGCCGCCCGAGCACCGGCCCGGCCACCGCGAGCAGCCAGCCGGCGGTGAGGCCGACAGACGCCGCCCGGCAGCCCACGAACGAGCCGAGGGCCAGGGCCGCGAGCGTCAGCGCGAGCCCCGGCAGCAGCCAGGCCGCGGCGCCCGGCACGCCGGTGACCGGCGGCAGCACCGCCCCGGCCGCGGTCAGCACCGGCACGCAGACCCCGAGCACGGCCGCCGCCCGGGTGAGCAGCAGGCGCAGCCCGCCGGAGGGGGTCGCCACGCCGATCTCGTACATCGGGTCCGCGTGACGTCCGTACGAGACGGCCACCCCGGCGAGCGGCAGGACCGGAGCGAGGGCGAGCAGCGCCGGACGCGCCCCCCGGAACCCGGCGCCGTACGCGAGGCCCACCGCGGCGGCGACCACGACCAGCAGCGCCACCACCCAGGCCCCGCGCAGCGCGGGGCCGACGGCCCACAGCAGGCGTGCCCCACGGGACGCGGGGGAGAGGCCCAGGCCGCCCGCGCCCGGGCCCCTGCCCCGGCCCACGCTCAGGCGCGAGCCCACGCCCAGGCGCCGGGGCGCGGTGGCCGTCTCTGCGCGTACCGTCGCCAGGAGCGAGGCCCGGACGTCCGCGAGGACCGGACCCGATCCCCCCGCCCGGACCGCGGCCGAGACGCGGGCCGCGCAGTCCCCGCACACCTCGACGTGCTTCTCCAGGGACCACGCGTCGGGCTCGGCCGCCGCACCCGACGCGTACCGGTGGGCCAGTGCATCGGTCACGTGCCAGGGCGCGGTCATGCGGTGCCTCCCAGGGCGTGCGGGCCGAGGGCGGCACGCAGTTCGCGACGGGCCCGCAGGGCGCGGGTCTTCACCGTCCCCTCAGGTATCCCGAGCAGCCGGGCCGTCTCGCGGGTGGTCAGGCCGTCGACGACGGTGGCCCGCAGGACCTCGCGCAGCTCGGGCGAGATCCGGTCGAGCGCGGCGCCGACGTCCCCGTACTCCAGGCCGGCGAGGACCCGGTCCTCCGCGGAGGGGGCGGGGGCGATCGGTTCGGGGGCCGCGCGCTCCGCACGGGCCCGGGCGCGTTGTGCGTCGACCAGGCGGCGCGCGGCGACGACCCAGAGCCAGCCCCCGGCCTCGCCCCGGCCGCGGTGGGAGCCGGCGGAGCGCCAGACCGTCACGAAGGTGTCCTGGAGAACCTCCCGTACGGTCTCCTCGTCCGCGCAGCGCCGGGCCAGCCGTGCGTGCAGCCATCCCGCGTGCCGGTCGTACAGCACGGCCAGCGCCTCGGTGTCCCCGCGGGCGACGGCGCGCAACAGCGCTGAGTCGTCCCGCTCTTCTGCCCGTTCGGGGCGCAACAGTCTCACGCCCCTCTATCGCTCGGCGGACGGCCGGCGGTTCACGCCGGGGCCGTGGCCGTGTCGATCCGGGGCGGGGTGGGGGTCAGGGGCCGGTCGGGGGGCCGCCGTCGGGGAGGGCCGAGAAGACGCGCTGCAGGGCTGGAGGGCGCTCGCCGTCCGCGGCGACGACGACCCGGTACCGGTACGTGAAGACGTACTGGAACCCGTCGTGCACCGGCTGCCCCGTCGGCCGCGTGGGCACCTTCGCGTAGGCCGGATCCTCCAACGCCGCGCGCAGCTCGGCCACTTCGGCGGCGGTCATACGGCCCGTGCGCGGCGACTCCGTGCCGGACCGGGTGGTGTAGCTGCCGTCGTAGTGCACGATCAGCTGGTTGCGGACACCGGCCAGCCCGCCGTTGACGTTCACCTCGACGAGGACCTCGCGCGGACCGGGCTCATGGTCGTTCTTGACGGTCCCGTCCGGCGCGGTCGGGGCCGGCGGGACGGAGACGCCGCCCGTCCCCGGGGGCGTCGGCTGCGCTGTCTCCTCCTGGGCCGCGACCGGCCCCGGCGGGGTGCCCTGGTCGCCGCAGCCGGTCAGCGCCAGTGCCGGAACCAGTGCCGCCGACGCGGCCCACAGCCTCGCGTTACCACCCTTGAGCGTCATGGACACGATCCTGCCCTCACCCGATCCGGTTGACCAGGGCCGCGTGCACGGCGTCGAGACGGGGCCCGTGAGGCCCGCCCCGTCCGCCAGGTCGACGGCGTCCACACACGCCCGGCACCGGTCGAGATGAGCCTCGGCGTGGCCGAGGAGGTCGGGGGAGAGCTCCCCGCGCGCGTACGCGTCCACCCCCGCGCCGCTACGCGTCCCGCACGATCCCCGTCAGCGGGCACGTGTGACGCCAGCCCAGCGTGTCGTACAGCGCCAGGCCGTCCCGAGTCGCCGAGAGCACGCCCGTCGCCGCGCCCGCCTGTGCGGCCGCCGCCTCCAGCGTGCGCATCACGTTCGCGCCGAGACCGCGGCGGCGGTGGCCGGGGTGCGTCTCGATCTGGTCCGCGACCGCCGTCGCCCCCGTCGGGGCGATCTGGCCGCGGGCCGCGAGCGTGCCGTCAGGCGCCACGATCCGGACCCGGATCACACCGTCCCTGGTCTCCGTCGTCCGCGCGTACCCCTCCGGAGCCGGCGGCCGCGTGCCCGCGTCCAGGAGCTTCCACATCATGTAGCCCGGGTCGTCCGGGACGGTCCACCCCGGGGTGATCCACTCCGCGACCTCCTCCGGTCCGGCCATCACCTTCAGCCATGCGTGCGGCTCGGTGATCTCCTGGCAGAGCTTGCGCACGGACACCGCGTCCGGCGCGGGCAGGACGTGCCGGAACACGTGCGTCGGCAGGCCGACGTCGATCCGCCAGCCCCAGGGCTCGACGACGGCGGGCGGAGCGCCCCGCGAGACGGTCCAGCCCGCCACCCAGGCAGACGTAATAGTCATGGTGTCCATGGAGGCATTACATGGCCCTCGCTTCGCCCTGCGCCAGAGTGATCGCTCAGAGCGAACAACGCTCGGGGAACATCCACGGGCTCACGTGCATTGAGTCCACATAGCTCAACTTGACTGCCGAAGGGGAGATCATGGCTTCGACGTCCTCACCGCTCACTCTGCCTGTGCTGCCGCTCGACGACGAGGTCGTGCTGCCCGGAATGGTGGTGCCGCTGGACCTGTCCGACAACGACGTACGCGCCGCGGTCGAGGCCGCCCAGGCCGCCGCCCGTTCCGGGGCCGGCAAGCCCAGGGTGCTCCTCGTGCCCCGGGTCGACGGGACGTACGCCGCGACCGGTGTCCTCGGCACCGTCGAGCAGGTCGGGCGGCTGTCCGACGGCGACCCCGGCGCGCTCATCCGCGGCCGTGGCCGCGTCAGGATCGGCGCCGGTACGACCGGCCCCGGCGCCGCGCTCTGGGTCGAGGGCAGCGCCGTCGAGGAGACCCTGCCCGACCCGCTGCCCGGCTCCGTGACCGACCTGGTCAAGGAGTACAAGGCGCTGGCCACCAGCTGGTTGAAGAAGCGCGGCGCCTGGCAGGTCGTGGACCGCGTCCAGCAGATCGACGACGTGTCCGCCCTCGCCGACAACTCCGGCTACTCGCCCTTCCTCACTCTGGAGCAGAAGGTCGAGCTCCTGGAGACCGCCGACCCGGTGGTCCGGCTCAAGCTCGCCACCGCCCAGCTCCGCGAGCACCTGGCCGAGCAGGACGTGGCCGAGTCCATCGCGAAGGACGTCCAGGAGGGCGTCGACAAGCAGCAGCGCGAGTTCCTGCTGCGGCGCCAGCTGGATGCCGTACGCAAGGAGTTGCGCGACCTCAACGGCGAGACGGACGGCGACGAGTCCGACGACTACCGGGCTCGTGTCGAGGCCGCCGACCTGCCCGAGAACGTCCGTGAGGCGGCCCTCAAGGAGGTCGAGAAGCTGGAGCGGTCCAGCGACCAGTCCCCGGAGGGCTCCTGGATCCGCACCTGGCTCGACACCGTCCTCGAACTGCCCTGGAACGAACGGACCGAGGACCAGTACGACATCCAGGGCGCCAAGGCGATCCTCGACGCCGAGCACGCGGGCCTGGAGGACGTGAAGGAACGGATCACCGAGTACCTGGCGGTCCGCAAGCGGCGCGCCGAGCGCGGCCTCGGGGTCGTCGGCGGCCGTCGCGGCGGCGCCGTCCTGGCCCTGGTCGGCCCGCCCGGCGTCGGCAAGACGTCGCTGGGCGAGTCCGTCGCGCACGCGATGGGACGGAAGTTCGTCCGGGTCGCGCTCGGCGGCGTACGGGACGAGGCGGAGATCCGCGGCCACCGGCGGACGTACGTCGGCGCCCTGCCGGGCCGGATCGTACGGGCGATCAAGGAGGCCGGGTCGATGAACCCGGTGGTCCTGCTCGACGAGATCGACAAGGTCGGCTCCGACTACCGCGGCGACCCCGCGGCCGCGCTCCTCGAAGTCCTGGACCCTGCGCAGAACCACACCTTCCGCGACCACTACCTGGAGGTCGAACTCGACCTCTCCGACGTCGTCTTCCTGGCGACGGCGAACGTCCTGGAGGCCATCCCGGAGGCGCTGCTCGACCGGATGGAGCTGGTGCGGCTCGACGGGTACACGGAGGACGAGAAGGTCGTCATCGCCCGCGACCACCTGCTGCCCCGGCAGCTGGAGCGCGCGGGCCTGGAGCCGGGCGAGGTGGTCCTGGAGGACGCGTCGCTGCGGAAGCTGGCGGGCGAGTACACCCGTGAGGCGGGTGTACGGAACCTGGAGCGGTCCATCGCGCGGCTGCTGCGGAAGGTCGCGGCGCAGCACGAACTGGGCGACCGGGAGCTGCCGTTCACGGTCGGCGTGGACGATCTGCGCGGGCTGATCGGGCGTCCGCACCACATTCCGGAGTCCGCGCAGGACCCGGCCGAGCGCCGTACGTCGGTGCCGGGCGTGGCGACCGGCCTGGCCGTCACGGGTGCGGGCGGTGACGTCCTCTTCGTGGAGGCGTCGCTCGCGGACCCGGAGACGGGCGCGGCGGGGCTGACCCTGACGGGCCAGCTGGGCGACGTGATGAAGGAGTCCGCGCAGATCGCGCTCTCCTTCCTGCGTTCGCACGGCGCGGAGCTGGAGCTGCCCGTGACCGGTCTGAAGGACCGGGGCGTGCACATCCACTTCCCGGCGGGCGCGGTGCCGAAGGACGGCCCGAGCGCGGGCATCACGATGACGACGGCCCTCGCGTCGCTGCTCTCCGGCCGGCTCGTCCGGACGGACGTGGCGATGACCGGTGAGGTGTCGCTGACCGGCCGGGTCCTCCCGATCGGCGGCCTGAAGCAGAAGCTCCTGGCGGCGCACCGGGCGGGCATCACGACGGTCGTGATCCCGAAGCGGAACGAGGCCGACCTGGACGACGTCCCCGCGGAGATCCTGGAGAAGCTGGAGGTCCACCCGGTGACGGACGTCCGCCAGGTCCTGGAGATCGCCCTCGCCCCGGCGGAGGTGCGGGTGAGCGCGGCCGCGTAAGCGGTTCGGGTGGTGCGCCGGGTGACGTGGCACGGCGTTCCGGCCGTACCCGTCCCGGTGGTACGAGAAGCGGGGCGCCCCTCCAGCGGGGGCGCCCCGCTTCTCGCCGTCCGACGGTCCCGCCCCGCGTGGCCCGAGCGCCATCTGCCCACCGTGGCCAGGGAGTCGGGCCCGGCGGGAACATCGCCGGAGGGTGCGCCGTTGACGTGCTGCCTGATCTTCGCAACGTCGACCAAGGAGTGCCTTGACCGAGACCTCGCCGACCAGTCCCACCGTGCCCGCGCTCCCGTCGCTCGCCGCCCAGGCGGAGCGGCTGATCGAGCTCGGGGTGCACGAGCTCGCGGGGATTCCGGCGGACGAACTGCGCGCCTTCGCCGAGGGAGCCGGCGGCGGACGGGATGACGCCCTGCTCGCCGTGCACCCCGACCGCGCGCCCGCCTCCGCCCTCGCGCCGCTGCTCCGCCGCGACGACAAGCCCGGATTCGTCGTCGTCGACATGCCGGACGTCGACGACTTCGCCCCGCTCGACACCGTCGAGCTGCCCGACGCGCCGCTCTACCTCGTCTCGGGCGTCGACCGCGGCGACCACATGTCCAACTGGAGCCCGGACGAGGCGCTGCCCGCCCTCGCCAAGGAGGACCGGACCCCGCTGCTGCTCAGCGAGGGCATCCACTGGGTCCTCCAGCAGCCGGCGGCCCTGGAGCGCAACCTCTGCTTCATGACCATCGGCTCGCGGCTCCGCAAGGCGAACGGCGCCTTCGACGCCCGCACCCCGGCGATCTGGATCAGCAACGGCACCGGGCGGGACGGCCGCGAGCGGCGTAACGCCCCGAAGGTCGGCTGGTGCTGGTGGAACAACCGGCACACCTGGCTGGGCTTCGCCTCCACCACGGGCCGCGGCGTCTGACCGAGGAGGTCGTCGGCCCTTACGACACGTTCCGCCGCCGCGTCAGGAGCAGGCTGCCCGCCCCGAAGGCCGCCAGGGCCCCGGCTCCCGCGAGGGCGAGCGGGAGCGGGGACGGGGAGGTCCGCGCGGCCTCGGCCGAGAGCGCGGGGGCCTGCTCGTCCCCGCCGTGACCCGCGTGGCTCACCGTCGAACGGTCGGTGCCCGCGGCGATCTTCGCCTCGCTCGGTGCCGAGCCGGCCACCTTCGCCGTACCGCCGTAGGTGACGTCCGAGCAGCTGTAGAACGCCTCCGGGCTGTCGTTGCGCTGCCAGACCTTGTAGACGATGTGGCGGCCGGTGCGCGCGGGCAGGGTGCCGGTGAAGTTGTAGTAGCCGTCCGCGGAGGTGCGCGGTGTGGCGTAGGTGGCGACGGGGGTCGCGTCCAGGTCCGACCACTTCAGCGGCTTCGTGGGGTCGAAGCCCTGCTTGGTGATGTACACCGTCATCGTGCCGGAGTGCGCCGCCGTGACCCGGACCTTGAAGTCGAAGGAGCCCGCCCCGACCGCCGTGGCCGGCCAGTCCGTCCGGGCCCAGTCCAGCGCCCGGTACTTCACGCGGTTGGCCGAGCAGAGCTTGCCGTCGGGGATGACCACCTGGTGCTGCCCGTTCGCGTTGGCGATGTTCACCTCGTTCCAGTCGTAGAGCGGCTGGGTGCCGGAGTCGGCGACGAGGTCCTTGCAGACCTGGGAGTCGGGGGACTCGGGCCCCTCCGCGTAACAGGCCGCCACCCGGCTCACCGGGTTGAAGACGGCCCCGTGCGCGCCCGCGACGGACGGGGTGAGGGGGATCAGCGCGGCCGCGGACAGGGTGACGGCTGCGGCGGTGCGGCGGTACGAGGACGGCATGTCGGGGCTCTCTCTCGTGCGTGGGGGAGGACGGAACGAGCAATGAGCGGGTGGCGTACGGAAGTTGAAAGCCGCACGCGCCGCCCAAGAGACTCGCATTGGTCCATACCAATCGGCAAGAGGGGGGAGCGAGAAAGGCGGAGGGGAGGGCGGTGAAAGCGAAGGCGGCCTCCCGGACGCGCCGCCGCGCACCTGGGAGACCGCCGAAGCCGCCGACCGCCGTCCGTCGAACGAGGGCTAAGGCCGGATCAGCCGTTCGCCAGCGCCTGTACGCGCGAGAGGTCGCCGTTGAAGCGGTTGTGGTCACCGACCGTCGGACCGGTCGAGGTGTACTGCCACATCGTGTAGTACGGCCAGCCGGCCGGGAGCGTGCCGACCGTCGAGGCGTACCGGGCGATCCACAGCGGGTTGCTCGCGCCGAAGCCGGCGTAGTTGCCCGTGCACTGCGTCCACCAGCTCGTCGCCGTGTAGATCACCGCGTCCCGGCCGGTCCGCGCCTTGTAGCGGTTGAGGAAGTCGCGGATCCACGTGACCATCGCCGACTGCGACTTGCCGTAACAGGTCGCGCCGTACGGGTTCCACTCGATGTCCAGCGCGCCCGGCAGGGTCTTGCCGTCCCGGGACCAGCCGCCGCCGTTGTTGACGAAGTAGTCGGCCTGCGCCGCGCCCGTCGTCGTGTCCGGGGTGGCGAAGTGGTACGCGCCGCGGATCATGCCCACGTTGTACGAGCCGTTGTACTGCTGCGCGAAGTAGGGGTTCTTGTAGTAGGTGCCTTCCGTCGCCTTGACGTAGGCCCACTTCACCCCGCTGTTCCACAGCGTCGACCAGGCCACGTTCCCCTGGTGGCTGGAGACGTCCACGCCTTCGGTCTGGGCGGCCCGGGGCGTTCCTGGCGTGCCGTTCCGGCCGTCGTGCTCGATGACGCCCATGCCCATGTGGGCGGAGCCGCGTGGGGGAACGGCGTCGGCGTCGGCCGCGCTGGCCGGGCCGGAGAACGTGAGGGGCAGGAGGAGGGCCAGGGCCGCGAGTGCGGCGCCGGCGAGGGTGTTTCCGGATCTGTGCACGGGCATTGCGTGCCTCCGAAAGGCTCGGTGGGGGAGCGTGCCGGGACAGTCCTGGTGTGGACATGTCATCGATGACGCTACGCACGTAGACCGGTTCGGCGGAAGGGGGTCCGGGTGCTGCCGTTGGTCTACTCCTGCGAAATACTGAAGGAGCTGCGGCGATGGCCGCGGACGAAAGAAACTTTCAGCGACCGGAAAGCGTGCGAGGGGTGCTGACGTGCACGGAAGCGGTACGGGGAGTGAAGGCGAGCCCACGACGAGGAGTGGTGTGGACCAGGAATTCCTGGCCCTGGAACGGGAACTGGCGGTCTTTCTGCGCCGCGCCCGCGCCCAGTCCGGCGAGATGGCCCGCGAGGTCCACCCCGAGCTCGAATCCTCCGCGTACGGACTCTTCGTGCGGCTGGACGACACCGGGCCGCAGCGCGCCACCGAACTCGCGGGGTACTTCGGCGTCGGCAAGGCGACCATGAGCCGCCAGCTCCGCGCCCTGGAGGACCTCGGACTCGTCGCCCGCGACCCCGACCCGGCCGACGGACGCGCCTCGCTCGTCCGGCTGACGGAGGAGGGGCGGCTCCGCTTCCGGCGGGTGCGGGACGCGCGGCGCGGGCGGTACGTCCGCAAGCTCGCGGACTGGGACCGCGGCGAGGTCGCCGAACTGGCCCGCCTGCTCCACCAGCTGAACACCCGCGCGGAGGGCTGAGCCCCAGGCCGGGCCCTCGGCCGGGCTCAGGGGGCCGTGCGCTCGGCCGGCTCAGGGTGCCGTGCACTCGGCCCGGCCCTCTCCCGGCCCTCACCCGGCCCTCCGCCGAGCGCCCGTCAGAGGACCGCGTACACCGCCGTCGCGTCGTCGTGGAGCTTCCAGCGGAGGGCCCCGCCCGCCGCCGCGTCGGCCGTCTCCAGCGAACGGACGCGCGCCAGCAGCCCGTGCGCGCCCTCCTTCCCGAGCACCTCCATGCAGGCCGCCCAGTCGCCCTCCCCGAACAGCTCCACCCAGCGCGCCGCCCCGTCCGTGAGCGCCGCCAGCGCCCGTACGGCCTTCCGGGGCGCCGTCCCTGTGACCGCCCGCCGTGCCACGTCCGGGTCGGCCGCGGCCGTGAAGAAGCCGCCCTCCTGGTTCCGCAGCCGGTCCGTCGCCTCCAGCGACCGCCGGATCTCGTCCGGGACCAGGTCGAGACGGCCGTCGAGCACGGCCCGCACGGAACCGTCCGGCGCCTCCAGGAGGAGCACGGCGTCCGACAGCACCAGGTACTCGACGGTCGCCGCGTCCCAGCGGGCCATCGCCACGGTCGCCTGGGGCGTACGGACGTGAGAAAGGTCACAGGTGTCCCGGTGGGCGTCCGCGGTGCGCCGGATTGCCTCCGCCAGGATCCCGAGCAGCGTCATGTCACGTCGCGAAGCGGACAGTTCGGTCAGTGCGCCGCCGAGGCGGGCGGTGAACCACGGCACGCCGTGCACACAACCGTCATCACCGGCCGGCGGTGTCACACCGTCGAGTACCACCACCGTCCCGCCCCCGCCGGACGCGGGTTGAGCGGCTGCTGCCCAGTCCTCGTTGGGGCGTTCGGGGCGGCCGGGGAGGGTGACGACTTCGGTGCGCATGATCCCCAGTCTGCCTCCGGCCGACGGGGTCCGCACCGCGCCTTCACGGCGTCTCCATAGGGCCGAACGAGGCCTGCACCGAGCGTTCCAGGGCCGTACGAGAGGCGGAAGCGGAGCCTCCGGGGAGCTGCGGGCGGGCATCCTGCCAAAGCCCGCGCGGAAGATCCAACCGGCGCACCGCGCGGACGTGCGGCGGGCTCCGCGTGAAGTTGTTCACCAACTCAGGAGTGTTGTTCACTCGTTCGGGTGGCCGAGCGGCCGATGCGCGTCCCCTTCCCAGAAGCGCTGGAATGGTCGGAAGCCGTACCAGGGGTGGGGGCGCTCCATCACGTGACCGGTCGTCACCTCTGCTTCATGGGCGGACGAGTCGAGAATGCGAGCACCGGTGCAGAAGAAGCGGCCTCGGAGCAACAACGGCACGCGGAGCCAGGCCCCCGGTGACCCGCTGAACACGGGCGGCACCCCGGGCCCGACTGCCGTACCCGCACCGGCGAACCCGGGCCCCGCCGCCGCACCGACGAACCCGGGCCCCACCGCCGCGCCGACCGCCACGGCGCCCGCCGCAGCCCCCGTGCCCGCGAAGAAGGGCCGCCCCAAGCGCGTCCGTAACCGCCTCGTCGCCGGTGTCGCCCTCGTCGGCGTCACCGTCCTCGCCGCAGGCGCCCCCGCGGTCCTCACCGCCTCCGGCGAACTGACCGACTCCCAGAGTCTGGTCACCCTCGCCGAGCTCGACCGCCAGGCCGTCACCCTCGCGCACTCCCTCGCCGACGAGCGCGACGAGGTCGTCGCGTACGTCGCCGCCGGCCGCGACGAGCAGCAGGGCGACAGCGACAAGAAGCGGCAGGTCACCAGCACGCGGTCCACTCGCGTCGACCGTCAGATCGACGAGATCCGGCCCGCCGCCCCCGCCGAGCTGCGCCGTGACCTCGCGGGCGTGCCCTCCATCCGCCGTACCGCGCTCACCGGCAAGGGCACCGCCCTGGAGGCCCACAAGGCGTACACGGACGTCATCGCCAAGCTCCAGGCCCTCGCCGACGAGCTCGCCGAGCAGACCCCGGCCCGCGCCGCCCAGGACACCCGGGCGCCCGCCTCCCTCGGCCGCGCCGTCGAACAGGCCTCCGCCACCCGCGGGCTGCTCCTCGCGGCCCTGGCCGTGCCCCAGCCCGAGTCGAGCGGTGTCACGTACGACCCGATCACCGGCACGTACGTCCCCATCAAGGCGGAGGGCGCCGACGAGGCCGACCGGACCCGCAACGCCCTCACGGCCGCCGCCCAGCAGGCCCGGGTCCGTGAACTGGCCGCCCTCGCCGACTTCGACCAGGCAGCCTCAAGCACCGGACGCGACTCCCTCGCCGCCAAGGTCACCGGCCCCGACGTCAAGAACGCCGAGCGGCTCCTCGCCCGGCTCACCGACCAGCCGGAGCTCACCAAGTCCGAGCGCAAGACCGACCCGGAGAAGCTGGAGGCCGCGCTCTCCGCCCGTGTCGAGCAGATGCGCGGCGTCGAATCGGCCCTCGCCGCCACCCGCGTGGAGCGCCTCGCCCAGCTCCGTGACGACGACGTCACCGCCCTCGAAGTACGCATCGCCTTCCTCGGCGGCTGCCTCCTGGTCGCGATCGGCATCTCCACCTACGTCGCCCGCAGCCTCACCCGCCCGCTCGCCGTCCTGCGCATCGGCGCCGCGCGCCTCGCCGCAGCCCCGGAGCCGGAGACCGAGGAGCCGGTCCGCTTCACCGGCCGCAACGACGAGTTCGCCCAGGTCGTACGGTCCCTCAACACGCTCCAGGGCAAGCTGGCCGACCTCGGCCGGCGCACCGCCCAGCTCGACAGCGAGCGCGCCGACCTCACCGGGTCCCGCGAGGCCCTGACCGCCGAGCTCGCCGCCCAGCGCGCCGAACTCCAGGGCCACACCGCGCTCCTCACCGCCGAGCTCGAACGGCTCCGGCACAGCGTCCACCACACCTTCGTCAACCTCTCGCTGCGCAGCCTCGGCCTGGTGGAGCGCCAGCTCGGCGTCATCGAGAAGCTGGAGGAGCGCGAGCAGGACCCGGAACGGCTCGCAACCCTCTTCAAGCTCGACCACATGGCGACCGTCATGCGCCGCCACAGCGAGAACCTCCTCGTCCTCGCCGGCCACGAGCACGTCCACGGCCACCCCGGCCCGGTCCCGCTCGTCGACGTGCTGCGCGCCGCCGTCAGCGAGATCGAGCGGTACGAGCGGGTCGCCATCCAGTCCCTGCCGCCGCACGCCCAGATCGCCGGATTCGCCGCGGACGACCTCAGCCATCTGATCGCCGAACTCCTGGAGAACGCCACCTCCTTCTCGCCGCCCGACACCCAGGTCCAGCTCTCCGGCTGGCTCCTGGAGTCCGGCGAGGTCATGCTCTCCGTCCAGGACGAGGGCATCGGCATGACCGAGTCCCGGCTCACCGAGCTCAACGCGCGGCTCGCCGAGGCCGACCCGGCCGACGTAGCGGGGGAGGGGCTCGGCATCCGCGTCGCCGCCCTGCTCGCCGCCCGTCACGGCGTACGGGTGCAGCTGCGGGAGCAGAAGCAGGGCGGCATCGCGGCGGTCGTCGTCCTGCCGCTCCCGCTCCTCCCGGCGGCCCCGCCGGCCGCGGGTCCGCCGACCGTCCCGGTCGCGGGCGCGGCCCCCACGCTGAACCTCCCGGGCTCGGTCGCCGAGGCCAACTCCAACACCCTGCCGTCCCGCACCCGGGACCCGCTCGTGGAGGCCGCGGAGCGCGCCTTCGAGGCGGCGGAGGAGACGAGGACGGCCGCGGAGGGCGCGGAGGCTGCCGAGGCGGCTCCGGAGCAGGCCGCCCAGTCCGTCGATCCCGCCGTGCCGGCCGATCCCGCCGTGCCGGCCCAGTCCGCCGTGCCGGCCGAGCCCGTCGAGCCGGTCGAGGACGCCGAACCGACCGTCGCCGAGACCACCCTCCAGGTCCGCCTGCCCGACCCGCCCGCGGAGCCCGAGGCCCACGAGCGCGCTCCCGAGGAGACCGGTGCCGGCGCCCAGCGCGTCACCGACAAGGGTCTTCCCAAGCGAACGCCGAAGATCGTCCAGCAGCCCGACACCTCGCCCGTCCCTCGTACGGGCGGTGTGGACGCCGAGGCCCTGCGCCGCCGGCTCGGCGGCTTCCACCAGGGGGCCAAGGAGGGCCGCCGGGACGTGGAGGCCGAGATCGGGGCGGGGACCGAGACCAGCACCGACAGCACGAAGGCCGAGACCAGGGCCGAGACCAGGGCCGAGACCGAGAACGCGGCCGTGGACACCGCGCGTACCGAGGAGAAGACGGGGGACACAGTCGAGGAGGCACGCAGTTGACTGCGACCGGAACATTCGGACTGAGCAGGGAAGCCCGCAATCTGCACTGGCTGCTGGGCAACCTCGTCGAGGAGGTGCCCGGGGTCCGCTCGGTCGCCGTCGTCTCCTCCGACGGACTCCTCCTGCTCTCGTCCGACCCGGCGGTCCAGAACGCCACGCCCGCCGAGGACCGACCGACCGGCCCGCGGGGGTCGAGCGCCGACCTCGCCACGATCGTCTCCGGCATCGGCAGCCTCACCGTCGGCGCCGCCCGGCTGATGGACGGCGGCGGGGTCAAGCAGACGATGGTGGCCATGGACGAGGGCAGCGTCTTCGTCATGTCCATCAGCGACGGCTCGCTGCTCGGCGTGCACGCCGAACCGGACTGCGACATGAGCGTCGTGGCGTACCACATGGCCCTCTTCGTCGGCCGTGCCGGACATGTACTCACCCCCGAACTCCGCAGCGAGCTGCGCAAATCGATGGAGAGCACCCAGTGACGTCTGTGCCGTCGGTCTATCACGCCTACAAGCTCCCGGTACGGGGTGAGGGCCGCCGCCCCGCGCGCGTACGCCCGTACTCCCTCACCGGCGGCCGCACCCGCTTCGGTCACGTCCTGCTCGTCGAGACGTTCGTCGCGGCGCTCGAGGCCGCGCCGGAGAGGAAGGTCCTGACGGACGGCGGCCCCGGCGCCCGCGGGCTCATGCCGGAGATGCGGGCCATCGTCGAGATCTGCCGACGGATGCGTACCGTCGCGGAGATCTCGGCGCTCCTGAAGATGCCGCTGGGCGTCGTCCGGGTGCTGCTCAGCGACTTGGCCGACCAGGGAAAGATCCGTGTGTACGGGACCGGTCACGGCACCGGCCAGCCCGACCGCGCGCTCCTCGAAAGGGTGCTGAGTGGACTCCGCCGTCTCTGAAGCCGCTGCCCCGGCGTCCGCCGGAATCCCCGCACAGCCCGTACCCGCCGGTGTCGGCACCGAGGACGGCGCCCAGGACTGGCAGCTCGACCACACCCGCGCCCCCATCGCGACCAAGGTCGTCGTCGCGGGCGGGTTCGGCGTCGGCAAGACGACCCTCGTCCGGGCCGTCTCGGAGATCACTCCGCTGCAGACCGAGGCCCTGATGACGCAGGCCAGCGAGGAGACCGACGATCTCTCCGCGACGCCCGAGAAGCTCACCACCACCGTGGCGATGGACTTCGGCCGGATCACCCTCGACGACGACCTCGTCCTGTACGTCTTCGGTACGCCCGGCCAGCAGCGCTTCTGGTTCATGTGGGACGACCTGGTGCGCGGAGCGATCGGCGCGATCGTGCTCGCCGACACCCGCCGGCTGACCGACTGCTTCGCCGCGCTCGACTACTTCGAGAGCTGCGGGCTGCCGTACATCGTCGCCGTCAACCACTTCGAGGGCACCGAGCGGTTCGAGCCCGAGGACGTCCGGGAGGCGCTCACCGTGCCCCCGCACGTACCCGTCGTGATCATGGACGCCCGCAAGCGGTACAGCGTCGTCGAAACGCTGCTCGCGATGGTCGCGCACGCGCTCGAATCCGCCCCTGAATAGTCCGATTGATTCGATAGGAACACCCGCCATGCGGAAGATACTCATCGTCGGAGCCGGTCAGTCCGGTCTCCAGCTCGCCCTCGGACTCCAGTCGCAGGGGTACGAAGTCACCCTCATGTCCAACCGCACGGCGGACGAGATCCGGTCCGGCCGGGTCATGTCCACGCAGTGCATGTTCCACACCGCGCTCCAGCACGAGCGCGACCTCGGCATCAACTTCTGGGAGTCCCAGGCCCCGCGGATCGAGGGTCTCGGCGTCTCCGTCGCCGCCCCGGACGCGAGCCGGGCCGTCGACTGGGTCGGGAAGCTCGACGGCTACGCGCAGTCCGTCGACCAGCGCGTGAAGATGGCCGGCTGGATGGAGACCTTCGCGCAGCGCGGCGGCCAGCTCGTCATCCATGGCGCGGCAGTCTCCGACCTGGACTTCTTCTCCCGTACGTACGACCTGGTACTCGTCTCCGCGGGCAAGGGCGAGCTGGTCTCCATGTTCGGCCGGGACGCCGCCCGTTCCCCGTACAGCGAGCCGCAGCGCGCGCTGGCCGTCGCGTACGTCCACGGCCTCGGCCCGCGCCCCGAGCACCCGGACTTCGACGCCGTGCGGTGCAACCTGGTCCCCGGCGTCGGCGAGCTCTTCGTCATGCCGACCCTGACCACCTCCGGCCGCGCGGACATCCTCTTCTGGGAGGGCATCCCCGGCGGTCCGCTCGACGTCTTCCAGGGCGTCAAGGACCCGGCGGAGCACCTGTCGCTGACCCTGGAGCTGATGGAGAAGTTCACGCCCTGGGAGTACGCGCGGGCGACCAAGGTCGAGCTGACCGACGCCAACGGCACCCTCGCGGGCCGCTACGCCCCGACCGTCCGCAACCCGATCGGCCGGCTCCCCGGCGGCGGTCTGGTCCTGGGCGTCGCGGACGTCGTCGTCGCCAACGACCCGATCACCGGCCAGGGCTCGAACTCGGCCTCCAAGTGCGCCGCCGCCTACCTGGCGTCGATCGTCGAGCAGGGCGACAAGCCGTTCGACGAGGAATGGATGCAGGCCACGTTCGACCGCTACTGGGACACGGCCCAGCACGTCACCAAGTGGACGAACGCCATGCTCGGCGTACCGCCGGAGCACGTCCTCAACCTGATCGGCGCCGCCGGCGCCCTCCCGCCGGTGGCCGACCGCTTCGCGAACGGCTTCAACGACCCGGCGGACTTCGAGAACTTCTTCTTCGACCCGGAGAAGACGTCCGCGTACCTGGCCTCGGTGACTCAGGGCTGAGACGTTTCCTCTGGCCTGCGGCTCCGCCGCCACGGCCTGCCGTTCGAGCGGCCGTCCACGGTGCTTCGACAGGCCGGTGCCCCGGCTTCCGCATGGAGGTGCGGGAGCCGGGGCACCGGTGCGTGTGGTCAGCGGCGGTGGTGGTGGCGGCCCCAGGACTCGGTGTCGACGGTGCGGCCGCGGTCGTCGCGGAGCGTGGCCTTGTCGCGGTGGTTGTCCCAGACGTAGTCGTGGCGGTCCTGGTAGAGGTCGGTGCGGGTGTCGCGGCCCTCGCCGGTGTGGATGCGGACGGTGGCGCGGCCGGCGAGGCGGTAGTCGTCGAAGCGGTAGCGGTTGCCGTCGTTGTCGCGCAGGGTCCAGCCGTCCAGGTTCACCGCGTGGCGCGAGTTGTTGGTGATCTCGACCCACTCGGCGTTCAGCGACCGGTTGGTGCGGTTCTCGCGTCCGGGGCTGTCGGCCTGGACGCGGCTGATCTCGACCCGCGGCTGACGGTGTCGGTCGTCGTCATGGGCGGCGGCCGGCAGGGCGGCGATGGAGACCATGGCGCCGGCCGCGAGAGCGGTGGCGGCGATCCGGCGGGCGGTCGAAGAAGCAGACATGTGTGATGTCTCCTCAAGAACGGTGGCTCAGCAGCCAGAACAGGCTGGCGAGAGCGGTGCGGGTCCCGGTCCGGTGCGGGCCGAGGACCCAGACTCTGCGCCCTCGCCCGACACATCGGAACGCCAACCGGGACCAGTTACTGATTACGGACATTTCTGTAACTGTCGCCTGTACCGATCAAACATCCCCGGCGGGCGTGGCCCTGACATTCACTGTCTGCTGCACCCATGCGTTGAATGATCAACGGCAAGCCCTTGTGGGCTTGGGGGCGCCACCGGTCGCGCCACCCGACGCGCTTGGGCCGATCAGGTGGCGGGCCTGGGTAACGGCTGTTCTGCACGTTTCTTCGTACAGTCGCCAGGAACTCGCACACGGGAACGCGCTGAAGCCGGCCGCCGTCAGTCGGGGTCGATCAGGGCCAGGACGTCCTCGGCCGTCCAGTGGCCCGCAGCCCCCGGGCAGGTGCCCAGGTAGGCGGCGATCTCGGCCGGCTGCCACGCTCCGGACTCGTTCAGCCCGGCCGCCAGGTGCTGGACGTAGGGCGCGGACGGCTTGCGCAGCGCCACGTCGGTCATCCGCCACGGCGCGGTGAACGTCAGGACCGGGACGCCGTCGAGCGCGCCGGGGCATACGAGCGTCTCGTACCGTCCCGGCCCGAGTGCGGAGCGGCCCTCGGTGAGGGCCTCGGTCAGGTCCAGGTCGTCCCCCGGCTCCCGGTACATCTCCTGGGCGGCGATGTCGGAGAACTGGCCGGCGGTGATCAGATGGGCGCGTGCGAAGGCCGGACCCCGAGCCTCCGGATCGTAGAAGCCGCGGCCACCGGTCCAGACGGCCGACTCCGTGGCGAAGTACACCGCCCCCGGGAGGACGAGCGGCACGGACCGCGCCGGAGGCGTCCGGTCCCGGCAGCCGGGGTACGTCCGGGCGGAGCCCGGGGGATGGCCCCCGGTGACGTAGTGGAGCAGCCGCGCGATGTGCATGTTGGAGCCGTACGAGGCGTACCAGACGTGCGGCGGCGGCGCCTCCGGGCGGGTGGGCCGGGGTGCGGGATGGCGGGGCGCTGGCATGGGTGCTCCTGGACCGGGCCGACAGGACAACGGTCTCCGTCCACGAAGGACGGAGGCCGTTTGCCGTACCCGGTTCGGGGCCGGTCGGAACAGCGGGTGCCCACCGACACGCTCAGGCGGGCGTCCGGTCGAGCCCCTCGTCCGCGCCGTCCCGGGCCCCGGCCGGGAGCTCGGGCGGCGTGTACGACTTCAGGGACTCGCCGCCCGGGTCCGGACGGACCGCCCCCAGGAGCGGGTTGGCGGCGATGGGGGACACCTTGACCTTGGCGCCCGGGCGGGGGGCCTGGACGACCAGGCCGTGCCCGAGGTAGATCGCCACATGCGTGGCCTCGGGGAAGTAGACCACCAGATCGCCGGGGCGCAGCTCGCGCAGCTCCACCCTCGGGAGGGTCCGCCACTGCTCCTGGCTGGTGCGCGGGATCTCCCGGCCGGCGCTCGCCCACGCCTGGGACGTAAGACCCGAGCAGTCGTACGACTCCGGCCCCTCGGCGCCCCACACGTACGGCTTGCCGATCTGCCCCACCGCGAACCGCAGGGCCTCGCCGCCCTCCCGCGACGGCGTCCGGGCGCCGTCCAGAACGCCGGAGCCGAGGAGTTCGCGCTGCGCCCCCGCCGTCTGCGTCCGCTCCAGCTCGGTCAGCCGGGTGAGCTGCTCGGCGGGGAGCGAGGCGAGCAGCCTCTGGACGTCCGCGAGCCGCTTCCGGACGTCGTCGCGCTGCTTCAGCCGCCGCGCGGTGAGCGTCTGCTGCCGGTCCAGGGCCTTGCGGGAGGTGCTCGCGAGCTGGTCGGCCTCCTTCTCGGCCCGGGTGAGCCGGGCCACGGTGGTCGCCCGGTCGCGGGCCGCGCGGGCCATCAGATGACCCTGGTCCAGGGCGTGCTGGGGGTCGTCGGCGAGCAGCAGCCGCAGGTACGAGGAGAAGGCCGAGGTCGTGGCCCGCCCCTGGTACTGCTCCCTGGCCAGCCGCCCGGCCGCGTTCCGCCCCTGGGCGAGACGCTCGCGGGCCTCGGTGAGGGCCCCGGTGACCTTCTTGGTGTCGGCGGTCTGGAGGCGTAGCGCCTCGTCGGTGGCGTTGAAGGCCTCGGTGGCCTGCTCGGCCTGGCGGTAGAGGGTCTGCAGCCGTCCGAGGAGCGCCGCGACGGAGTCACCCCCGGAGGGCGGGAGTTCGGCGGCGTCGTCGAGGGGCGTGCCGTCGGCGGGATCGGTGGTGGCGGTGGGGGCCTCGGCGCCGTCGGAATCGGCCGCCTCCTCGCCCGGTACGTTCGCCGGTGTCTCCACCGGCGTCTCCACCCCCGCGTCCGCCGGGTCGTCCGCCGTGGCCACCGGGACCCCCGCCAGCGCCGTCGTCGCGGCGAGCACCCCCGTGCAGACCGTGCGCAGCAGCCTTCCTGACACGTCATCACCTCCACCGTGATGATGGAGGGACGGAGTGGTCCGATGAACTCACAAAGGGGCGAATCGGCCCAATCGGCTCACCCGTTCGGCTTGGACCACGGCCACTTCAGCTGCTGCCGCTCGCGGCCCTCGGGGACGTACTCGTAGACCCAGCCGCGCTGGATCCCGAGCCGCTTGGTGTGCCCGGCCGGTTCGCGGCGGTAGGCGTGGACCGTCGGGGGGCCGCCGTCCGCGTCGGGTACGGGCACCTCGTACCACTTCGGTGGGTGCCCCGTGTGTCCGACGAGGACGGGCAGGACCCGGCCGTCCAGGGGACCGCCGCGGAAAGGGGTGTTCTCGCTTCTCACGGGACCAGTCTCATATGAGGTGTGCCGCCGCGCTCACCACGGGGGTCACCCGCCGCGCCAGCGCGCCGACCGGGCCCCCGGCCGTCTCCTGCGCGAGGAGCAGGGAGACGACCGACCCCGTCTCCTCGTCGCTCGCCGCCGTGGCCGCGAGCAGGGCGACCAGATGGTCGACCAGCCAGTCCCGCAGCTCCCGGGCCGGCGGCTGCTTCTCCTCGTCGAGCCAGATCAGCGAGGCCGCCTCCACCGCGGCGATCCAGGTGCGGACCATCATCCGCAGCCGTGGGCCGGGCCGGTCCACTCCCAGGTGGACGAGGATCTGCTCCGCCGCGGCGCGCCGCACCTCGTCGACGATCGCCGTGGTCCGGGAGGTCTCGGCGACGCTGCCGCCCTGGAGGAGGGCGCTGAACCCGGCGTCGTGCTCGTCGACGAAGGCCAGATAGCGGTCGAGGACCCGGGCGAGCCGCTCGGTCGGCGGGCCGACCGGCGGCTCGGCGAAGCAGAGCTCCAGCTCGTCGGCGGAGGAGCGCAGGGCCGCCTCGTACAGCTGCTGCTTGCCGCCGGGGAAGTAGCGGTAGACGAGCGGCCGTGAGACGCCCGCCGCCTCGGCGACGTCGTCGAGGGAGACCTCGTCGGGCGCCCGGTGCGCGAAGAGCGTCAGGGCGGCGGCGAGGAGCTGCACCCGTCGCTCCTCGACGCTGAGCCGGCGGTACGCGGGCGAGGCGGCACTGGTCATGCCTCGCAGGGTAGCTCCGCGAGGTGACACGCAGGGGAGGAGCCCACGGCCGCCGGCCCGTGCGTGCGGCCAGTCACGCGCGGGCGGGCGCTCCCGTGAAAGTCGGCGCTCACGTGCGGGTCGGCGCTCACGCAAAAGTCGGCGCTCACGTGCGGGTCGGCCCTCACGCCAGCAGCCCCGAGGCCTTCCACAGCCGCCGCCCCGGCCCCCGCAGCACCCCGATGTCGTCGAGGAAGTCGGTCAGCCGCCGGGCGCCCGACTGCATGACCTCCCGGCGGTGGCCGCTCGCCCTGACCTGGGCGACCGCCTCGCGGCGGTCCAGGCCCACGTTGTCGTACACCTGGGGGTTGATGAAGCAGGTGGAGAAGACCCGGGCCGCCTCGCCGCAGCTGAGCCGGGTGAACTCCTGCTCCCAGCGCGGCGCGGTCACCATCTGGCGCCGCAGCTCCTCGCGGGCGTAGCGCACATGCCGTGCCTCCTCGACGACATGGATGCGGGTCACGCCCCGTACCAGCGTCTGGACCCGCTCGTCCGGGAACGTCAGCCGCTGCATCCAGTCCAGGATCTCCTCGCCGAGGAGGGTGGCGGCGAACGAGCCGGGGGTGGTCGAGACGGTCTTCAGGACGCGGGCGAGATTGTGGTAGATCCGCGGCACCGGGTAGGCGGGCGCGCCGCCCTTCTGGATCATCCGGGCGAACATCATCGAGTGCCGGCACTCGTCGGCGATCTCGGTGAGCGCGTAGCGGACATGGTCGCTCGTGAGGGACTTGTCGTAGATGTGCCGGACGAGCAGCTGCATCAGGATGATCTCGAACCAGATGCCGAGCGAGGCGAGCGAGGCGGCCTCGTGCCGGGCGAGGTCCATCCGCTGCTCCTCGGACATCCGCCGCCACATCGGGGTGTCGTAGAGCGAGACCAGCTCCGGCGGCCAGAACCACTTGCCGTCCTCGAGGGGTGCGGCCCAGTCGAGTTCGGTCTCGGGGTCGAAGGAGTGCTTGAGAGAGGACTCCAGCAGCCGCGCGGCGACCTGTTCCCGGTCGCGGAGCGGGCCGAGTGCGTCCCGGAGGAGAGTGAAGTCCTGCTCGGTACGGGTGGTCATGACGGTGAGACACCTCGCTGTGCTCGCGGTCGGGTTACCGGCTACCGGCGGTCGCCTTTATGAGACTGCTCGTCAGTAAGTGCGTCAATCCCCTGTGCGCGACTTGTTGACTCGATGTCTATCAAGGTGTCAGCCTGCCCGGAGGACCCCGTCCACGTGAGAGCAAGGAGTCGTCAGTGTCGACGCACGACCTCTACACGAAAGCCACGGAAGAGCCCATCTGGCAGGTCCCGGCGACCGGTTCGGCGCGCTTCAGCTGGGATTACGACGACGGCCGCGAACGCCTTCTCGCCCTCTACCAGAAGGGCAAGGACAAGCAGTGGGACGGCTCCAAGCGCATCGACTGGGAGCTGGAGGTCGACCCGTTCGACCCCCTCGGCACCCCCGACGACGTCCTCACCCTCTACGGCACGCGCCACTGGGCGAAGATGACCGAGAAGGACAAGGCCGAGCTGCGACGGCACTACGCCTCCTGGCAGTTCAGTCAGTTCCTCCACGGCGAGCAGGGCGCGATGATCTGCGCCGCGCGGATCGTCGAGTCCGTCCCCGACCTCGACGCCAAGTTCTACTCGGCGACGCAGACCATGGACGAGGCACGGCACGCCGAGGTCTACGGACGTTTCCTGCACGAGAAGATCGGGATGCTCTACCCGATCAACGACAACCTCCAGGGCCTGCTGGGCGACACCCTGCGCGACGCGCGCTGGGACATGCCGTACCTCGGCATGCAGGTCCTCATCGAGGGCCTGGCGCTGGCCGCGTTCGGCATGATCCGTGACACGACGGACAAGCCGCTCCCGAAGCAGATCCTGGCGTACGTGATGCAGGACGAGGCCCGGCACGTCGCCTTCGGCCGGATGGCGCTGCGCGACTTCTACAAGCAGCTGTCGGACGCGGAACTGCGCGAACGCGAGGAGTTCGTGATCGAGGGCTGCTATCTGATGCGGGACCGGCTGCGCGGGGTCGAGGTCCTGGAGAACTTCGGCATCGGGAGGAAGGAGGCGGAGGAACTCAGCGAGCAGAGCGAGTTCCTGCACCTCTTCCGCAAGCTGCTGTTCAGCCGGATCGTCCCGTGCGTGAAGGACATCGGCCTCTGGGGCGAACGCCTCCAGAAGGCCTACCTGGACATGGGCGTCTTCGATCTCGGCGACTCGAACCTGGACCTCCTGATGACCCAGGACGAGGAGATCGCGGAGGCGCTGGACCGCGAGCGGTTCGCGAAGGAGGAGGGGGAGCGGGTGGCGGAGGTCGAGGAGGCCATCGCACAGGGCGCGGCGGAGGGATAGGCGCAGGGGCGGCCCCCGGGCCCCGGGAGTTCATACGCGTCCCGTAGCGTGCCGGGCATGACCATGCCGCCATCGCCGAGCCAGCCGCCCCACCACCCGTACGGCGGGCCCGTGCCGCCCCCGCAGCAGCCCGGCGGGTTCGGGGCTCCGCAGGGGTACCCCGCGCAGGGTGTTCCTCCGCAGGGCGTTCCCCCGCAGGGCTTCCCTCCACAGGGTGTCCCGCCGCAGTACCAGGGGCCGGGCGCCGGGGGCTGGGGGCAGCCGCCCATGGGGCCGCCGCCGAAGAAGGGGCTCTCGGCGGGGGCGATCGTCGCCATCGTCCTGGGCTCCCTGGTCCTGGTCGGCGGTCTCGGGTTCGGGGTGAAGTCCGCGCTCTCCGGTGTCAGCGGCTCCTTCCCCGAGGCGACGCACAAGCTCGTCGTCCCCAAGACGCTCCTCGCCGGTGAGTACACGCTGGTCTCCGACCTCTCCGAGACCGAGGGCAAGGAGATCGAGGACACCCCCGACCTCACCGTGAAGGACGCCAAGGCGGCGGTCGGGCAGTACAGCGGCAAGGACGGGTCCGCCCTCGTCGTCTCCGGCATGCACGGGCGCATCATGAACGCCGACTCCACCCGATCGTCCATCCTCAAGGGCGCGGCCACGGAGAAGGGCTCCACGCTCGTCGTCCGGCCCAAGGAGTTCACCCCCGCCGGGTACGGCGTGACCGTCAGCTGTCAGGTCACCACGTCGAAGGACGGCCTCGCCGCGACCACGCTCCCCATGTGCGCCTGGGGCGACGACAACACCGCCGCCGCCGTCGCCCTGGTCACCCCCGAGTCGGCGACCGCCGACCCGAAGGACATCGACCTGGCCGAACTCGCCGAGACCACGGCCAAGATCCGCGCGGAGATCCGCAAGCCGATCGGCTAGCCTCCCGGGCGCGCGGCCAGTGCCTCCTCCATCACGGCCCGGGCGATCGGCGCCGCGCTGCCACCGCCGCTGATCTCCGTACGCCTGGCCTCCGCGTCCTCCACGACGACCGCGACCGCCACCGCGGGCTGGGCCGCGTCCGCCGCCTGCGCCCAGGCGATGAACCAGGCGTACGGAGTACCCGTGTTGCCCAGGCCGTGCTGGGCCGTGCCGGTCTTGCCGCCGACCGTCGCCCCCGGGATCGCCGCGTTGGTGCCCGTGCCCTCCTCGACCGCCTTGACCATCAGCCGCTGCAACTGGTTCGCGGTCGAGGGGCGCATCGCCTGGCGGTAGCTGCGCCGGCCCGTCGTGTCGACCGTCGTACCGCCGGCCGTCGTCGTCCGCTCCACCAGGTACGGGTGGGCGATCTCCCCGTTGTTGGCGATCGCCGCCGCCACCAGCGCCATCTGGAGCGGCGTGGCCGTCGTGTCGAACTGGCCGATGGACGACAGGGCCAGCTGGTCGTCGCTCATCTCCCGGTCGAAGTTGGACTTCGCGACCCAGGACGGGACCGACAGGCCCGTGTCGTTGAAGCCGAACTTCTCCACCGTGTCCACCATCCCGGAGAGCCCCACCTCCACCCCGAGCCCCGCCATCACCGTGTTGCACGACCACTGGATCGCGTACGCGAGCGAGGCGTTCCCGCACCCCTTCGCCTCGTTCGGCAGCACCTGCCGCGTCCCCGGCAGCACGAAGGGGTCCGGGGTGTCCGTCGGCGCGTCGACGTCCGTCACCACGCCCGCGTCCAGCGCGGCCGCCGCGGTCACCATCTTGAACGTGGAGCCGGGCGGATAGGTCTGCCGGATCGCCCGGTTCAGCATCGGCTGGTTCGGCGAGGTGTTCAGCCGGGCCCAGGCCCCCTTGACCGCGGCCCCCGTCCCGGACAGCAGCGCCGGATCGTACGAGGGGGAGGAGACCAGCGCCAGGATCCGCCCGCTCGACGGCTCGATCGCCGCCACCGCGCCGCGTTTCCCGCCGAGCCCCCGGTACGCGGCCTCCTGCATCGACGCCCGGACCGTCGTCACCACGTCGCCGCCCGGCAGCCGCCCCCGGCTGATGTCGTTCCAGAACGGCAGCGGGGCGAGCAGCGCGCTCGTACCGGCGAGGATGTCGTCCTCGGTGTGCTCGACGAGTGTCGTGCCGTACGTCTGCGAGGCGTAGCCGGTCACCGGTGCGTACAACGGGCCTTGCTTGTAGGTCCGTTCGTAGCGCAGCTGCTGGCCGCTGTCCCGGGAGCCGGTCACCGGCCGTCCCTCGACCACGATCTCGCCCCGGGGCTCGCCCCAGCGGGTGATCGCCACCCGCCGGTTGGCCGGGTTCGCGTCCAGCGACTCCGCCTGGAAGACCATCACCCGCGCCGCGTTCACCAGCAGCGCCGCCAGCAGGATCAGGCAGAGCGCGGCCGCCCGCCGGATGTACGGGATCACCGGGCGTCCTCCACCACCGGCGCGATGGCGCCGGGTTCGACCGTGTCGGGAAGCGGTGCGCGGGCCGAGTCGCTGACCCGGATCAGCAGCGCCACGATGATCCAGTTGGTGACGACGGACGAGCCGCCCTGCGCCAGGAACGGCATCGCCATGCCGGTCAGCGGGATCAGGCCCATCACCCCGCCGGCGATGACGAAGACCTGGAGCGCCAGGATCGAGGCGAGGCCGATCGCGAGCAGCCGCCCGAACGGGTCGCGCAGGGCGAGACCCGCCCGGTACCCGCGCGCGACGAGCAGCGCGTACAGCAGGAACAGGGCGGTGAGACCGACCAGTCCGAGCTCCTCGCCCGCCGTCGCCAGGATGAAGTCGGACTTGGCGGCGAAGCCGATGAGGATGGAGTGTCCGAGGCCGAGCCCGGTGCCGAGCATCCCGCCCGCGGCGAAGGAGAACAGCGACTGCGCGAGCTGGCTCGGCCCGTCACCCGCCTCGATGGAGGCGTAGGGGTTCAGCCAGTCCTCTACGCGGCTGTGGACATGGGGTTCGAGCGAGCCGACCGCGAACGCCCCGACGCCCGCCAGGAGCAGCCCGACCGCGATCCAGCCGGTCCGGCCCGTCGCGACGTACAGCATGATCACGAAGAGTCCGAAGAAGAGCAGCGAGGTGCCGAGGTCCCGCTCCAGGACCAGGACGCCCACGCTCAGCACCCAGATCGCCACGATCGGCCCGAGCACCCGGCCGGTGGGGAGCTGGAGCCGCCAGACCCTGCGGCCGGTGTACGCCAGCGCGTTGCGGTTGGCGGCCAGGTAGGCGGCGAAGAAGACCGCGAGCAGGATCTTGGCGAACTCGCCCGGCTGGAAGGAGAGTCCGCCGATCCGGATCCAGATCTTGGCCCCGTTCACCGCCGGGAAGAGGATCGGCACGAGCATCAGGAACAGGGCGCTGGCCATCGACAGGTACGCGTACCGCTGCAGCACCCGGTGGTCGCGCAGCAGCACGACGACGGCGGCGAAGAGCGCCACCCCGAGCGCCGACCAGACCAGCTGGGTGAAGGCCGCCTGGTCCTTCGGCGTCTCCAGGTCGAGCCGGTAGATCAGCACCAGGCCGAGGCCGTTGAGGAGCACGCCGATGGGCAGCAGCAGCGGATCCGCGTACGGCGCGCGGAACCGTACGGCGAGATGGGCGAGGAGCGCGAGCGCGCCGAGACCGGCGCCGTAGCGGAGGGCGTCCGGCGGGACGGCGCCGTTCCTGGCCAGGCCGACGCCCGCGTAGCCGAGGACGGAGATGAGGACGGCGCAGACGAGGAGGGAGAGTTCCACGCCGCGGCGCTTCGGGATGCGTAGCCCGGGCGGGGGAGCGTCCGCCGTCGTTGCGGTCATGGTCCGCAACGTAGCAAGCGATATGGCTTATATCCCTTATGTGTGACGGTGTGCCGTCAGGGGCCGGTGAACCGCACGTACTCCGGCAGCGTCAGCCGCGCCTCGGCACCGCCGTCCGGCGCGTTGCCGAAGACCAGCTCCGCGCCGATCACTTCGGCCTGGCCGACCGCGATCGTGAGCCCGAGGCCGTGCCCCTTGCCGCCGCTCTCGGTACGGAACCGCTGCGGCCCGGACGCCAGCAGGTACTCCGGGTACCCGGCGCCGTGGTCCCGCACCGTGACGACGGCGCCGTCCACGGTCAGGACGACCGGCGGGGCGCCGTGCCGGTGCGCGTTGGCGACGAGATTGCCGAGCACCCGCTCCAGACGCCGCCGGTCCGTCTCGACCGTCGCGTCCCGCAGCACCCGTACCTCCGTCCCGGTCCCGGACGCCCGCACCACCCCGCGCGCGAGCGGCCCGAGATCGTGCATCGCCAGATCGACGGTCTCGTTACGGGCGTCGAGCCGAGAGATCTCCAGCAGATCCTCGGTCAGCCCGCGCATCGCCTTCACCCGGTCCCGTACGAGCTCCGACGGCCGCCCCTCCGGCAGCAGTTCGGCGGCGGCCGACAGCCCGGTCAGCGGGGTGCGCAGCTCGTGCGCCACGTCCGCCGTGAAGCGCTGCTCGGTCTGGAGCTTGTGCTGGAGCGAGGAGGCCATCGTGTCGAGCGCCCCGGAGACCGTGGCCACCTCGTCCTGCGGGCGTCCTGGGTCCTTCGTACGGGGGTCGTCGACGCGCGCGTCGAGATCGCCCGCGCTGATCCGCCGGGCCACCTGGGCCGTCAGGTGCAGCCGCCGAGTGACCCGGGTGACCGCGAACGCGCCCACCAGCAGCGTCGCCCCGATCGCCAGGACCGAGGAGCCCAGGATCGACCGGTCGAGGCCGTCGATGATCTCCGAGCCCGTGGAGTAGTCCACCCGGACGGCGAGGGCGCGGCCGTCGGCCGGCCCCGCCGCCCACATCGTCGGCCGGTCCTCGTACTCCCCGACCATCGTGCCGCGCCGCCCCGTCAGGGCGAGTGCGCGCAGCTCGTCGGGCAGGCCCTCGGGGTCGATCCCGGTGGCCCGGGGGAGCGGGTCGCCCGCCTCGTACGCGCGGGAGGCCGTGGTCAGCCGGGTCAGGGCCCGCTCGCGGAAGTCGTCCTCGGTCTGCCCGGACACGGACACATGGACGAGAGCGCCGAGCAGCGCCGCCAGGGCGCAGCACATGACGGTGATGAAGACCGCCGACTTCCAGGTCAGCGTCGCGGTCCAGGCGGGCAGGCGGGGCCGCCTGCGCGCGGTCACGGGACCTCTCCGAAGACGTCGTCGGTGTCGGAGGGCGCGGGGGAGGAGCTGGTCGGTCCGGGCGTGGGCGTCGGCTCGACGAGCCGGGGCTCGGGGGCCGGCGAGGCGGACGGGCCGGGCGGCTTGACGCGGACGATCTCGTCCCGGGCCGGCAGCATCGCGCCCTGCTGCTCGTCCCAGGACCAGGCCGTGCGGTACTCGTACCCCGGGATGCCGGCCGAGGCGGCCCGCACGATCAGGTCCCGGCCCGCCAGCTCCACGCTGATCACCTGGTCGACGGTGGACATGATCCGGGTGAGCCCGCCGTTCTCGGCGAGGTACACCCGCACGCCCACCTGCTGCTCGGGCATCCGGATGCCGACGATCAGCTCGTCACGGCCGTTGCCGGTCAGATCGCGGTAGTACGGCTTCATGACCGGGCATTTCGCGGGCTCCGCCGCGCACCGGCCGATCTGCCGCGCCGTCTCCTGGTACATGCCGTCGGCGCCGGAGTACGTGTCCGGGTGGGCGTTCACCTCGGCGCGGACCACGGCGACGGCGTCCACCCGGTGGACGTCGTTGTCGGGGACCTCGATGCCGGGGACGGACTCGGTGTCGGTCTCGCCGTAGTCGAGCGGCGGCGCGGTCGCGGGTGGCAGCTCGGGCCAGAGGCGGACGGGTCCGACGGCCGTGGGGGTGGCGCCCGCACTCTTGAGCTCGCCCTCCGCGCCGCAGCCGGAGAGCACGAGCGGCGCCGCCGCGGCCAGGGCCACGGCGGCGACGAGCGGCCGTCCGCGCGGTCTCACTCTGCTCCTCGGGGGCTGAAGGGTTCGCTGCTTCACCGGGTAGGCGAAGAGGATGATGTCGTCACCGCGGTGACCGTCCCCGATCGGGCGCCACAGGTGATCAGCCACAGCTCGGGACGGTCGGTCTTCCCGTAGACCTTATTCGTAGGGAAGTCCTTTTTGTCGACCGGCTGGATCGCCCGGACCTCGAAGCCGGCCGTGGAGCCGTCCGCCCGGTCCGCCTCGATCGGGTCCCCGGTCCGCACCTCGCAGGCGCGTCCGGCCTGCCCGTCCCGCCTGCTCGACCGACTGCGCCCGAGGCGCCGACGCCGATCGATTCGAAGGTAAATGTCCGCTGTTGCGGCTATGTAACAGTGACCCGTAGGTGCCACGACGAAGCCGTCACGGCCCCGGTTTCCTAGCGCTCCATCCGATCGAGCGCGGCGCGGCAGAACGTCAGCAGCTTCTCGTCCTCGTGGACGTCGTGGCTGCTGTAGCCGCTCTCGCGCACGTTGTGCCGGCGCACCCGGAGCAGTTCCGTACGGATCACCCATCGCGCCTCCACCGCCTCCGGCCCCATCTCCGCCAGACACTCCGCGATGTCCACGCGCGCGTGCCGGTTCTCCTCCCAGGCCGCGAGCAGCACCGGCAGCGCCGACCCCGCGTCCCCGGACACCCGCCACAGAGCCGCCGCGCTGCGCACCCGTACCCACAGGTCCCGGGCGGCGAGCCCGGGGAGCAGGGCGGGCGCGCTGCTCGCCGCCGCCGGGCCGATCGCCCCCAGGGCTCTGGCCGCCGCGCACCGGTCCGGAGCGGGCGCGTCCGGGCCGAGCCAGGCCGTCAGGGTCGGCAGCACGGCCTCGCGCACACCCTCCATCGACCAGAGCGTGAGCGCCGCCTGCGCGGAGACCGCCGCCGACTCGCTCTCCAGCAGGGCCCGCGCGTCCGGGATCGCCTCCCGCGCCGGGGGCCCGAACGCGGCCAGCGTCCGCAGCGCCGCCTCCTGCACCCAGTCCCGCCGGTTCGACGGCGCCCCGCGCAGCACCCGCAACACCTCGGGCATCGCCTGCACGCCCCGGACCGAGGCCAGCGCGTGCAGCAGCGGCGCCGCGTGCTCGTACAGCCGGTCGTCCAGGTCGACGCGGGCAAGGCGGCGGCGCAGCAGCGGCGCGAGCGGCGCGGCGGCCGGCCCCAGCGTGGGCACGGCGTACAGCAGGTCGCGCCGTACCTCCGGCTCGACCAGGGCACGGGCGAGCAGCGGTACGGCCCGGGCGTCACCGGAGCGGGCGAGGGCGAGCAGCGCTCTGCCGCGCACGTCCGCCGCCCCGGACGGGCACTCCGGCTCGGCCCACTCCTCCCACTCGGGCCGCTCGGGCCGTCCGGGGCGGGCGGTGAGCCGGGCCGCGAGGGCGTCGGTCGCGGGGCCGGTGAGCTCGAAGAGCCCCTCGAGGAACGAGGTGGCGGCCTCGCGCAGCCGCGGGTCGGGGTCGGCGAGCTGCGTCCCGATCAGCCGCACCACCTCCTCGTACCCCCCGCGCCAGACCCGTATCAGACCGCCGCTCAGCCAGATCGCGTCCGCGCGCTGGCACCGGTCCGGGCTGCGCAGCTGGGCGAGGATCAGCGCGATCCGGTCCTCGACACGGTCGTCGAGCGCGGTGTGCAGGGTGCGCATCAGCTCGTCGGTCCACGGGGTCGGGCGGCCTGCGGAACGCTCCTCGAAGAGCTCGCGGACCTGCCCGACGAGGGTGGGCGTGGACGGCCGGGTGCTCTCCGGGGCGGCCGGCTCGGGCGGCGCGGTCCGCACCTCGTCGAGCAGTCGCGTCACCCGCTCCACCACGTCGTCCGGGACCTCGCCCGGCGCGCACCGGGCCAGCTGCGCGAGCGCCGCCAGCCGCAGGCCGGGCGCCTGGGCCGCGCGGGTGAGCCAGCCGAGCCAGTCGACGGTCTCGTCCCGCAGTGACTCGTGCCGCCGCGCGATCCGCCCGACGGCCTCCACCAGCGCGAGCCGCACCTCCGTGTCGCGCTCGACCGTCAGCCGCTCCCGCAGCAGGGTCAGGACCCGGGCCGGGTCCGGGTGCAGCGAGGCGAGCGCGCAGGGGGCGGCGAGCCGCACCTCGGGGTCCGGGTCGCCGACGAGCCCGAGGAAGACGTCGGCGCCCGCGGCGACCGCGGCGGCGGCCATCGCGTAGTTCGCCGCGGGGATGAAGTCCTCGTCGTCCGGGTCGAGTTCGTCGAGCTCCTCCTCGCCGCTCAGATCGATCCCGCCGATGCTGGTCAGCAACTCGACGATGCCGCCCCGGTCCTGGACCTCGGGATCGGCGACGAGTTCGAGCAGGAAGGGGATGCAGGCGAGCGTCGAGTCGTACACGTCCCCCTGGTGGTGCACCGCGCCGTACATCCCGTCGAGGGCGAGCTCCCGCTCACCGGGGTCGGGCGAGGCGAGTCCGCGCAGCATCCCCGGTACATCGTCGGCTGGTCCGTAGGCATGCCCCAGCGAGGCCCAGTCGACCTCCTCGATCCCCGTCAGCATGCGGCCGCCGCCTTCCCCGTGAGCGCTGTACCAGGCAGCAAGTGTGCACCACCACACAGGGAACAAGGACCCGCTGACCGGACGCGGTCCCCGAAGGGCCCGCGAGCCGCTCGCTTTGCGCCATCTGCGGGAGCGCTACGCGGAGTTGCGCGCGCCGGTACGGAGAGTGGCGCACGGAGGGCGCGCGGAAACGGGCGCACGGAGGCGGGGACCGGCGCGCGCGTCGCCCTCGCCGCGGCCTATCCGTCGGACCGTACGCGGAGGAAGCGGGCCGTCTCGTGCCGCCCGGCCTGCCGGCGCAGCTCGACGGGCAGCGGGTCGGCGAGCGGGGTCACCGGACCGTGCTCGGGATCGTCCACCGGAGCCCCGAGCCGCCCCGCTGCCAGCGCGCCGACCTCGCGGGCCTGCGCCGGAGTCAGCTTCGGCGAGGTCGTCACCGTACGGTCGTCGGGGAGGCGGACGAGCAGCGCCCGCGGCCGGTCCACCGGTCCGACCAGGCCGAGGAGCGTGCCGTCGAGCGTGTCCGCGTGCCGCACCTTCCGCCAGGCCCATGTCTCGCCCGCCCGGTAGGGCGAGCGCAGCGCCTTCGCCACGATCCCCTCGACGCCCACCGCCCGCAGATCGCGGAACCACCCCCGCGCGGTCTCCTCGTCCAGCGTCGCGAGCACGGGCTGCACGGGCGGTCCGATGTCCCGCAGCGCGACGCCCAGCAGCTTCCAGCGCTCGATGAGCGGAAGCGCCCGGACGTCCCGGCCCGGGAGGGCGAGGATGTCGAAGGCGATGTACGAGACCGGCACGCCGGCCTGTCTGCGGTCGGTGTGCGAGCGGAGCAGATCGGTGAAGCTCAGCCGCCCTTCGCGGTACGCGCACAGCTCCCCGTCCAGGACGACCCCGGCCGGCAGATGGGCGCCCAGATGTGCCGCGATCTCGGGAAACTCCGGAGAGAGGTCCCGGTGCGAGCGCGACTGCAGGAAGACCCTGCGGCCCTCGAGGACGAAGGCGAGGGCGCGGAAACCGTCGAGCTTGAGGGTGTACTGCAGTCCCCCGGGCGTGCTGCCCTGCGCCGGGATCCCGTCGGCCGGACGCGGGCGCATGACGTCGACCGGGGGCCGCAGGACGGGGCCCTCCCCGGGTGCCGCGGGGGCGGTCGTCATGGCAGGGCTCCGGCCCGGTCCGGGTCGAAGAGCGGCCCGAGGAGGTCCCCGTACCGCTCCAGACGTGGCGCGATGTCGTCCATCAGAAGGACGAGCCGCTCGGGCGCGTCGCACGCCTCGACCTCCTCCCAGGTCACCGGGGCGGAGACGGTGGGCCGGGGGCGTGCGCGCAGGGTGTAGGGGGTCGCGGTGGTCTTGGCGGCCGCGTTCTGGCTGAAGTCGACGAAGACCTTCCCCGGGCGGAGGGACCGCGTCATCCGGTGGACGACGAGCGCCGGGTGGTCCGCCTCCGCCTGGACGGCCAGCTGCTTCGCGTACGCCGAGACCCGGTCGGACGGGGTCGGCTCCAGCGGTACGAGCAGGTGCAGGCCCTTGGCGCCCGAGGTCTTGGCGAAGGCCTCCAGGCCGTCCGCCGCCAGCCGCTCGCGCAGCCAGAGGGCCACCCGGCAGCACTCCACGACGGTGGCGGGCGGCCCGGGGTCGAGGTCGAGGACGAGGCGGTCGGCGACGGCCTGCGAGCCGGCCCGCCACTGGGGGGTGTGGAACTCCACGACCAGGTTGGCCGCCCACATCAGGGAGGCGAGGTCCTGGATCATGACCTGCCGTGCGCGCGGGTCGTCGGAGCGGGGGACCGGGGTGGTCTTCACCCAGGCGGGTGTGCCGGGCGGCGGGTTCTTGGTGAAGAAGAGCTGCCCGTCGGGGCCGTCCGGATAGCGCAGGAAGGACACCGGGCGGTCGCGCAGATGCGGGAGGAGTGCGGTGCCGACGGTGGCGTAGTAGTGCAGCAGCTCGCCCTTGGTGGTGCCGGTGGAGGGGTGGAGGACCTTCTCCAGGTTGCTGAGCGGGAGGCGCCGCCCCTCCACCTCCGTGATCGGCGTCATACGATGAGAATCCCACGAATCCGGAAGTGTCGTGCGAAAGGGATGAAACGTGCGATCCATATGGAACGGCGCCATTTCCTTCGGTCTGGTGAGCATCCCGATCAAGCTGGTGAACGCCACCGAGAGCCGGTCCGTGTCCTTCCGCCAGGTCCACGCCGCCGACGGCGGCCGGATCCGCTACCGCAAGGTGTGCGAGCTGGACGGCGAGGAGGTCTCCCAGGCGGAGATCGGCAAGGCCTACGAGGAGTCCGACGGGACCATGATCCCGATCACGGACGAGGATCTGGCGGCGCTGCCGCTGCCGACGGCGAAGACGATCGAGATCGTGGCCTTCGTGCCGGCCGGGGAGATCGACCCGCTCCAGATGGACGCCGCCTACTACCTCTCGGCGAGCGGGGCGCCGGCCGCCAAGCCGTACACGCTGCTACGGGAGGCGCTGAAGCGGAGCGACAAGGTGGCCGTGGCGAAGTACGCGCTGCGCGGGCGGGAACGGCTCGGGATGCTGCGGGTCGTGGACGACGTGATCGCGATGCACGGACTGCTCTGGCCGGACGAGATCCGGGCGCCGGAGGGGGTGGCCCCGGAGACCCCCGTCACGGTACGGGACGCGGAACTCGACCTGGCGGACGCCCTGATGGCGACGCTCGGCGAGGTGGACATCGCCACGCTGCACGACGACTACCGGGAGGCGGTCGAGCAGATGATCGCCGCCAAGGCGGAGGGCGGCGCCGCGGTGGCGCCCCCGGAGCCCGAGGCGGCGGGCGGCGGCCAGGTCATCGACCTGATGGCGGCCCTGGAGAGCAGTGTCCGCGCGGCGAAGGAGGCGCGCGGGGAGGGTGGCGGCGTCGCCGGTGTGACCGAGCTGTCTCCCCGCAAGACCTCCTCGCGTACGCCGAAGGAGACGGGCGCGCGGAAGTCCACGTCGAAGACGGCGGCGAAGAAGGCGGCCCCGGCCCGCAAGTCGACGTCGAAGACGGCGGGGGCGGGGTCCGGGGCGGCCGGTGGCAAGGCGGCGGCGAAGAAGCCCACGGCGAAGTCGACCGCGAAGACGGCCGCGAAGAAGACGGCGGCGAAGAAGACGGCGTCCGCGAAGAAGGCGACGCCGCGCAAGCGGTCGGCGTAGCGGCGAGGCCGGGAGCGGCGGCGGGGGACGGAGTTCCCCGCCCGGCTCCGCCGCCGGGGCGCCCTGACTCCGGCCCCGCTCACGGCGGGCGGCGGACTAACTCTTCAGCAGCTCCCGCAGCGACCCCTTCATGGCGGTCACGAACGCCTCCCGCTCCGCGTCGCCCACCAGATCGAGCGAGAGGTACGGATTGAGGTCCTCCAGCTCCACGAGCAGCAGCTCCCCGCCCGGAGCCCGGCATGCGTCGACGCGCTGGATGCCGTACTCCAGGCCGTTCCAGTCCACGAACCGGCGCGCGAACGCGAGGTCGGCACCGGTCGGTTCGTACCGCTCCAGCCTCCAGCGGGCGTCCGGGTCGGGCGCGTACAGCGCGTACTGGAAGGCGTCCCCGACGAAGTAGAACGAGACCTCGTACACGAACGGGATCCGGGGCTGTACGAGCATCCCGGCCGGGTCCACGTCCCCGAGGGCCGCCCGCTCCACGAACCGCAGACCGACCGAGTCCGCCCCGAGCAGCGGCTTGACGACGTACTCCTCGGCCTCCGGCAGCCGCGCGAACTCCTCGCGCCGGCCCGCCGTGGGAATGACCGGAAATCCCTCCCTCGACAGCTGGAGGAGATAGTCCTTTCCGGCCATGTCTCCCTTGCCGCTGAGTGAGTTGAACACCCGCACCCCGCCCTCGCGCGCCGCACGGGTGAAGGCGTCGTACGCCTCCTGGTAGTGGAGGACGGGTCCGCTGTTGCGTACGACCACGGCGTCGAAGCGGTCCATCAGCGCGGCCGCGTCCAGCGGGTGGCAGAGCGCGACGTCGAACTCCTCGCGCAGCCGCCCGGAGAGCCAGATGTCCTCGTCGCAGTACCGCCGCCCGCGCGCCTGATAGCCGAGGTCGGTGACGTAGAGAAGCGTCGCCATGCCTGGTCCCCTTTCCTCCGCTTCGCGTCCGTGGCCGGATCGCCAAAGGTTACGTGACGGAAACGCGGCGACGTCAGCTGTAACGGATCGGACTGCTCCGACACTTAACGTGAGCGAACACAGGTACGAAGAGCGAGAGGTGAGGCGGCAGCATGCGCTACCGGATCCTGGGGCCGGTGCGGGTTTGGCGGGGAGACGCCGAACTGACCTTGGGCCCCCCGAAGCAGCAGGCCCTGCTGGCCCTGCTGCTGGCGAGGGCGGGAGAGCTCCTCACGCCACAGGAGGTGATCGACGCCCTGTGGGAGGAGCCGCCCGGTAGCGCGGTCAACGTCGTGCACCGCCATGTCGGGGCCCTGCGCAGGCTCCTGGAGCCCGAACTGCCCAGCCGGGCGGCCGCGAGGCGGCTGCTTCGGGGGGCCGGCGGCTACCGGCTGCGGGTCGAACCGGGCGAGCTGGACCTGCTGCGCTTCCGGTCGCTGCGCGAAGAGGCCGGCCGTGCCACGGCGGGCGACCGCGCGAAGGGCGCACTCCTCGTCGACGCCCTCGGGATGTGGAGCGGACCCGCCGGTACGGGCCTGGCGCCGACGGTCGCCGCGCACCCGCTCTTCACCGCGCTCAACCACGAGTACCTGGCCACCGTCAAGGAGGCCGCCGACGCCGCCCTGGCGCCGGAGCGCGAGCACGCGCCGGCGCCCGGGCACGCCCACGGCGAGCGGGTGCTGACCCTGCTCGAACAGGCCACCCACCACCACCCGTTCGACGAGGCGCTGCACGCCAGGCTCATCACCGCGCTCGCCGCACTCGGACGGCAGGCCGAGGCCCTGGCCGTCCACGACTCCGTCCGCTCCCGGCTCGTGGGCGAACTCGGCGTCGACCCCGGGCCGGAGCTGCGTACGGCGCACGAACGGGTCCTGCGGCAGACCGTGCCCGTCGTGGTCCGCGCCGCGGACCCGCGGGGTGACGCGGCGGAACCGGAGACCCGCCCGCCCGCACCCTCGCTCCTCCCCGCCCAACTCCCCTCCGACATCGCCACGTTCGCCGGGCGACGGACCGAACTGGCGCTGTCACGCGAGCTGCTGGAGGGATCGGAGGGGCCGGAGGGGTCGGAGGCCGGGCAGAGCACCCCTGCCGCCGGCGGGGCCGCGGTGATCGCGGCGATCAGCGGCATGGCCGGCGTGGGCAAGACCACGCTCGCCGTGCACTGGGCCCACCGCGTGGCGCACCTCTTCCCGGACGGCCAGCTCTATGTGAACCTCCGCGGCTTCCACCCCACCATGGCCCCGCTCGGCGCCCCCGACGTCATGCGCGAGGTGCTCTCGGCGCTCGGGGTCCCGCCCCAGCGGGTCCCGGAGGACCCCCGGGCCCTCCCGGCCTTCTACCGCAGCTTTCTCGCGCCCCGCCGACTGCTGATCCTGCTGGACAACGCACGGGACTCCGAGCAGGTCAGGCCCCTGCTCCCCGGCACCCCCGGCTGTCTCACCCTCGTCACGAGCCGCCACCGGCTCGACGGGCTGGTCATCACCCACGCCGTGCGCTTCCTCGGTCTGGACGTGCTCTCCCGCGCCGAGGGCATCGAGTTCCTGGCGCGGCGGCTCGGCCTGGACCGGATCGCGGCCGAGCCCGAGGCCGCCGGTGACATCGTCGAGCTCTGCGGCCATCTGCCGCTCGCCCTCGCGATCGTCTGCGCGCGCGCCCTGCTCAACCCCCGGTTCGCCCTGGAGGCGATCGCCACCGAACTGCGCGCCACCCGGGGCAGCCTGGACTCCTTCGCCAGCAGCGACGCGAGCGCCGACGCCCGCAGTGTCTTCTCCTGGTCCTACCGTGCTCTCAGCCCGGCCGCCGCGCGCCTCTTCCGGCTGCTCGGCGGCGCGCACGAGGGGCCGGAGCTCTCCGTTCCCGCCGCCGCGAGCCTGGTGGGGGTGCCGGTACGGGAGGCCCGCCGACAGATCGGCGAACTGCTGGAGAGCCAGCTGCTCCTGGAGGAGGCGCCGGGCCGCTTCTCCTGCCACGAGCTGCTGCGCGCGTACGCCAAGGAGCTGAGCGAGGAACGGGACGACGAGGCGGAGCGGGCCCGGGCCCGGCGCCGGCTGGTCGAGCACCATCTGCACAGTGCCTGGGCGGCCGACGCGCTCCTCGCCCCGTACCGGGACCGGATTCCCCTGCCGTCCCTGGGCGACGGTGTGGTGCCGGAGGAGCTGACCGGCGAGACCCAGGCCGCGCGGTGGCTGCACCGGCAGCGTCAGGTGCTGCTCGCGGCCGTGGAGCGCGCGGCCGCGGACGGCGACGACGGCGAGGGGCTCTGCTGGCGGCTGGCCGCCACTCTGGAGCTCTTCCTCGACCGGGCCGGACGCTGGGAGGAGCAGCGGGTCATCCAGGAACGGGCCCTGCGCGCCGCCCGCCAGGCCGGTGACACCACGGGCGAGGCGTACATCCTGCGCGCGCTGGGATTCGCGTACTGCCGGCTCGGCCTGTACGAGGAGTCCCACGAGACGCTCTCGCGCGCGCTCGACCGCTTCACCGCCGCCGGTGCACCGGACGGACAGGCGACCGCCCACCGCAATCTGGCGTTCCTGAGCAACGCCAGGGGACAGCACGCGCAGGCGCTGGAGCACTACGCGCTGGCGTCCGCCCTCTACGAGCTGTCCGGACACCGCACGGGAGCCGCGGCCGTACTCAACGAGATCGGCTGGACCCATATCCTCACCGGCGCCTACGAACAGGCGCTGGACGACTGCGGCAGGGCCGTCCTCCTGCACCGGCGGAACGGGAACCGCAACGGCGAGGCCGCGGCCTGGGACAGCGTCGGCTACGCCAGACACCACCGCGGCGAACATCCCGAGGCGCTCGACGCCTACGCACAGGCGATCGCCCTCTACCGCGACATCGGGGACCTCAGCCTGCAGGCCGACACCCTGGCGCACCTGGGCGACAGCCACGCGGCCGCGGGGGACACCGCCGCGGCCGCCGTCGCGTGGCGCGAAGCCCTGGAACTTTTCGAGCACTTGGGGCATCCCGACGCTCAGCAGGTGAGGGAACGGCTCGCCGGACCCGAACTGTTCACACCGCTGGAGCCGCGGTGAAGCGGGACGTCACTTTTTCGGCACTGGACCCTGCCTACGCTGCCCTCGGACCGATCACGGATGATCATGCCGTGGCCGACGACCGGAACGGGCCACGCCGTTCTCCGATGCGCATACGGGACGGCCGATATGGACGATGGTTTCAGGACGAATCCATCTGCCCGGTCTTCCCGTTGACGAAACCGAGAAGAATGATGTCCTTACGTTCCGCTTTACGGACGCAGGTCACGGAGCACACCGCTGACGTTCAGAACCTCGTGGCAGCCGGATGCCTGCTTCCCGGTCGCCGGCGTGCCCGGCTTCGCGCAGGTCACCTCCGCGGTGACGGTCGAGTTCTCGGGAATTTCGATGGGGGTGACCCAGTGGTAGTCCTGATTCCGGAAGGTCTCCAGCGCGATCGTCGTGACCTTCCGCTCGCCGAACGAAATCGTGATGACGCCCTCGTCGCCCTGGAAGTTCGCCACGACCATGTCGGTGATGCCGAACACCTTCCCCTCGGGCACCCGGTACGTCCCCACCTTCTTGCCGCCGGCGCCCGTCTGGACGTCGATGGTGGCGGAACTCTGCTGACCGGGACCCGTCCGGACCGTACCGGACCCGCCGTCGCCCTGACCGCCGGAACCCTGGTCCTGCCCACCGGGCCTGTCGCTCGGCTTGGCCCGCGCCCTCTCCTGCTCGGCGGCCTCCTGCTGCTTCGCGGACTCCTCCTTCTGCGCGGCGGTCGCGGCCTCCTTCGCGGCGCTGCGCACCGCCGGCCGGACCAGCGCGAACCAGGCGACCAGCAGCGCCACGAGGAGCGCGAGCAGGATCAGCAGCCACTTCGGCAGGACCGGCAGCTGGACGAACTCGCCCTCGACGACACCCGACACGGCGGGCTCCCCGCCGCTCTCCGAGCTCCACGAACTCTGCGTGGACCCCGAGGTCTTGGCGATCCCCGACGCATCCGTGCCGCCCTCCGCCCCCTCGGCGGCCTCGGCGACCTCGATCTCGAAGGGGTGGCTCACCGGCTCGCCGAACCAGATCAGCGGCCGGACGCCCGCCTTCAGCGCGACCTCGGCGGACTCACCGGGCTCCAGGCGCTTCCGCTGCGGAGTGGTGCGCAGGCTCAGCTCCTCCCCGGCCTGCCGGCCGGCGAGAGCGAGCGACACGGGCGTGTTCCCCTGGTTCCGCAGGGCGATCCGGTAACGCGCCCCGCGCCAGCCGCGTCGACGGCGAGGTGCGAGCTCCTGGCGGACCTCGCGGAACGCCTCCACACGCACCGTGGTCTCCGGGACCACCACGTTCTCCGGGTGCTCCACGGGCAGGACACGCACGCCCAGCGGCTTCTCCCCGGCGCGGACGTCGGGGGAGCGCGGCGGAGCGAGCCGCACCGTCACCGTCTCGGAGGTGCCGGGATAGAGCGAGACACGGGCCGGCTCGACGGTGCTCCACGCGGCGCAGTCACCGACCACCGTGAACGTGTACGCCTCGACGATGTCGCTGTCGTTACGGACGTTCAGGGTGGTCGTCGCCTCGCCGCCGGGCGAGACCGTCACGGTCGGCATTTCGAGTTCGGCAGAAGTCGTCACGCTGGGAACCTAGGCCGCCAACGGGCCCTTCTCCAGGGACGCGGGGGACAACGACCGGGCAACACGGATGCCCCCACGGACCATCGCCGCACGGCCACGCGCCGCATCTGAACCACCCGCCGGCCGTAGACCCTCCGGCCGGCGGACGACCATGAAACGGGTGGAATGACATGACAAACAGCGATCAGTGCAATGCCAGGGTGTCGGTCTCGGTCTACGCCGAGGACCTGATCCTTCAGGCGGGTATCACCGAACAACTGCGCAGGCGCCCCGAGGTGGAGCTGCTGCCCGAGTCCGAGGCCGACCGGGCCAGGGCCACCCTGGTGGTGGTGGACACGGTCGACGACTCCACCGTCCAACTGCTGCGCCGGCTCCAGCGCAACACCGCCACCAGCACCGGGCTCGTCGTCGGACGTTTCGAGGCCGGCTCGCTCCAGACGATGATCGAATGCTCGGTCGCCGCCGTACTGCGCCGTTCCGAGGCCGACCAGGACCGGCTGGTCCACCTGGTAACCGCGCTGGCCAAGGGCGAGGGCGTCCTCCCCGGCGACCTGCTGGGCAAGCTGCTCGCCCATGTCAGCAGCCTCCAGCGGACGGTGCTCGACCCGCGCGGTCTGACCCTCTCCACCCTGACGACACGTGAGGCCGACATGCTCCGGCTGGTGTCCGAGGGCTTCGACACCGTGGAGATCGCGCAGAAGACCTCGTACTCCGAACGGACCGTCAAGAACGTGCTGCACGAGGTCACCACCCGGCTGCAACTGCGCAACCGGGCCCACGCGGTGGGCTACGCGATGAGGCACGGACTCATATGAATGCCCGAAAGAGCAGCCCACGCTTCCCCCGGGACGGGTACTCGGGCCCTGGTGCCGCCCGGCACCGGCTGTGACGCTCGACGACGGTGAACCGCTCCCAGACTGTGAGGTGGACGTGACCGGCACCCCCGGCCCGGTGGGCCGTATCAGGCTGGGCAGACTGTCCGTCGCCGTGGCGCTGATCGTGCCCCTGCTCGCGGTGAGTTCACCCCGTGCCGCCACCCCCGCCGCCGCGCCCGCCCGCGCGGCGGCGGACGCCGACGACACCGGCCGCATCGCCTTCGCGGGCACCGAGCACCGCTCCATGGGGCGCGTCACCGGCACCCCGGCCACGAGCGAACCGCTGCTCGGCGGCGGCCCGGCCCACTACGACACCGAGGCCTCGGCACGCGGGGACCAGGTCGTCTTCACCAGTCTGCGCGACGGCACGCGTCCCCAGGTGTACCTGCGGGACGCCGCCGGGGGCATCCACAAGCTGACCTCCGACCGCGACGCGGCCAACCCCGAACTCACCCCGGACGGCCGGTTCGTGGTGTTCGACTCCGCCGAACCCGGACCCGGCGGCACCCAGCGCGATCTGTGGATCGTGGGGACGGACGGGTCCGGAGCCCGCCCCCTTACCGAGACCCCCGCGAACGAGACCGCGCCCACCGTCTCGCCGGACGGCGCCAGGATCGCGTACGCCAGTGACGCCGACCCCCTGCGCGGCCGACAGATCCACCGCAGGCAGCTGGCCGGCGGCGTGTCCGAACGGATCAGCGACGGTCCGGCCGGCAACGCCGACGACCCCGCCTGGAACCCCGTCGACGACACCGTCAACCGCGACCTCGTCGCCTACACCCTCACCTTCGCGCCCGGCGGTCAGGAGACCGGACCGCGGCTGCGGGTGACCTCGGGCCGGGGCGCCGACGGGCCGCTCCTCTCGGGCGAACAGGCCGGCTGGAACACCCGGTCCGCCGCCTGGCAGCCCGACGGCGACACCATTCTCTTCCTCAGCCCCAACGGGCCGTGCGGCTGCACCAACCCGTACGACAGCGTCTACCGGGCCGTCGCCCACTCCACGGCCACCGCCGAGGTCGTCCTCTACGAAGACCGGGTCGTCGACTCGCCGACCTGGCTCGGCCCGCAGAACGGCGGCTCCGTCGTCGTCACCCGCACCACCGCCGAGGCCCGCTACCACGCGTACCTCCAGGACGTACGGCCCGACGGCTCCGACCCCCGCGACCTCGGCGTCAAGGTCCTGCGGGAGGACCCCGCCGCCAGGACCACCACCGACCCGGCGGCCGACCCGCTCTTCAACCCGTCCGCGGGCTACGACCCGTGGACCGAGCGGCAGAACTACACCCCCGACGGCCGGCGGATCGTCGTCACCCGCTTCCAGGGCGACCCCGAGACCGGCCGGACCGAGCAGATCTGGCTGACCGACGCCGACGGATCGAACACCACCCTGATGCCGCTCGCCGGACGGGGAGCCAAGGACTGGGACACCGACCCCACCTTCTCGCCCGACGGCAAGCTCCTCGCCTTCACCCGCACCTCGCCCGGCGGCGTCGGCCAGGCGTCCGGCCCCGGCCGCATCCTCGTCGCGGACGCCACGACCGGCGCCCTCGTCGGCGAGGTACGCCCGCCCGCCGGACAGACCGGCGGCGACGCCCAGCCGACCTGGTCGTCGGACGGCACGACCCTCGCCTTCACCCGTAACCACGTCATCGACGGAACGGGCGGCAACAAGCACATCTGGACCGTGCCCGTGAAGGCGCTCGACCAGCAGCGGAACCTGAGCGTCGAGCTCTGCCCCGGCAACTGCCAGGTGATCGACGACAGCCCCGCGTTCTCGCCCGACGGCAAGCGCCTCGCCTTCAACCGCAAGGACGGAGGCGGCCGGATCAACGAGCGCAACAGCGTCCTCCTGACCGACCTGACCGAGGGCGGCTGCCAGGTCGTCCTGCCGACGGGCCGCGACGGCGACCCCGACGGATGCCGCCGGGACGTCCCCGACACCTCCGCCACCGGCCCCTTCCAGCCGCGTGACGTGGCCTGGTCGCCGGACGCGAGCCGGCTCGTGTTCAGCTCCCGCCGGGCGCTCGCGCCCAACTCGCCGGAGGCCCTGTCCACCGTCGAACTCGCCACGGGTGCCGTCACGTCCCTGACCGGTGCCCTCCCGGGCCGTCAGAAGGAGCCCGCCTACCAGCAGTCGGTGAACCTGACCGTCACCGCGCCGCCCGCCGCCGACCCCGTGACCGAGGGCGAGTCCGGCACGGTGACCGTGACCGTCACCAACCAGGGCCCCTCCGCCGCCCCGGGCACGACCTTCACCGCCGCCGTCCCCCCGGGCGTACGGCTCGACGGGCTGACCCCGTCGAAGGGGCGGTGCGAGCCCGGGTCGCCGCAGTGCGACCTCGGCGTCCTCGACCCGGGGGAGAGCGTCACCGTGATCGCGCGGCTGACCGGAGTGACCCCCGGCGACCAGGTCATCGACTGGTCCGTCACCGGGGCCGTGATCGACCGCAGCCCGGCCGACAACGCGACCCGGACCCTCGTCCCCGTCGAGGACGCCCCGGTGCCCCCGACACCGACGCCGACGCCGACCCCGACCACTCCGGCACCCACGCCCACGCCGACCCCGCCCAAGCCCACCCCGCCGCCGCCCGCGCCCGAGGCCGGCCCCGCGCTGACCATCACCGCCCAGCCCGAACCGGGGTACGTCGGAGGCCGCGTGGTCCTCACGTACACCGTCCGCAACGGCCGTGAGGCGCTGGCCACCGGCGTCTCCCTGCGGCTCGGTCTGCCGCGCGGCATCCCGGCCGGGAAGGCCCCCGCCGGCTGCGTCGACGGCGTGTGCGCCCTCGGTGACCTCGCCCCCGGCGCCTCCACCGTCGTCACGATCGTCCTGTCCCCGAACAAGGCACTGACGGCCACCGCCACCGGCCGGATCACCACCTCAGGCACCGACGCCGACCCGTCCGACAACGCCGACCGGCAGCGGATCCGGATCCTCCAGCCGAAGATCGTGGCCGTACCGGCCGTCGGCAAGCCCGGGTTCGTGACCTCCGTGCGCGGCAAGGACTTCCCGCCCGGCACCGCCGTCACGCTCACCTGGAAGCCCGGCATCACCGCCGCGGCCGTGCCCACCGTCCCCAAGGCCGACGGAACGTTCATCTCCCAGCTGCTGATCCTCGCCAAGGACGAGACAGGACCGCGGATCATCACCGCCGAGGGGGCCGGGTTCTCCCCGGTCACCACGCCCTTCCTGGTCGTCACCGGCAACGTCGCTCCGCCCGACGAGGTGGCGCGCCGGTGATCCACGAAGTCGACGAGGGGCTGCGCCTGCTGCTCACCCAGGCCGGCCTGACCGACAGCGGGGTCGACCTGGTCTTCGACCCGCCGACGCGGGAGTGGGCGGCGCGCCGCAACGCCCCGACCATCAGCGTCTTCCTCTACGACATCAGGGAGGACATCGAACGGCGGCGGACCGGCAGGCTCGAGGAGTACGACGACACCGGGCGGATCGTGGCCTACCGCACCCCGCCCCGCTGGTTCGACCTCACCTACCTGGTCACGGCCTGGACCAACCGGCCCCAGGACGAGCACCGGCTGCTCTCCGAGGTGCTGCGGTGCATGGCCCGCACGGACGTGCTGCCTGCCCGTCTGCGCACCGGCACCCTGGCCGAGCTGGGCCTCGCCGTGCCCATCGAGGTGGCCGGGGGCGGCACGCAGGGCCGGTCGGCCGGAGACGTGTGGTCCGCCCTCGGCGGCGAGCTGAAGGCCGCGATCGACCTCAAGGTCCTCGCCCCGCTGGCCGGCGAGCTCCTCGACGCCGCGCCTCCGGTCACCGAAGGTCTTGAGGTACGGGTCGCCCCGGCGGCCTCCGACGACACCCCGTCGGGCCCCGGCCGGCGCCTGCGCTACGACGGTGCCGGCGACCCCGGCCCGCAGGGCTTCGCCGTCCCGCGCGACAGGCCCGCGCCGACCCGCCGCCACCGGGGGCCCGTCCGGTGATCCAGGACGACGTACGGACGTACGCGGACGTGGACGCGGATGTCCGAGGAGAAGGGAAAGGGGCCGGGGACCCCGCCGGGCTCACCCACCTCTGGGAGCGCCTGGCCCGTGTCGAACTGCGGGTCCGCGACGCGGTGGCGGCCCGCCACGCGACCGATCCGGCTCCGGACGACCCGTACCGTGGCCAGTACCTCACCCCGGAGGGCGCGGAGCGGATCCTCCGCGCCCCGGCGGCCTTCTTCCCGGGCTCCGCCGCCGCTCCCGCGGACGGGCCCCTCGCGGCACCCGGGTCCCGGCTGCGCCGCCTCGCCGAGGACTTCGGACTCCTCCCGCTGGACGAGGAGTTGCTGCTCGTCGCCCTCGCGCCCGATGTCGACGCCCGCTTCGAGCCGCTCTACGGCTACCTCAACGACGACCTCACCCGGCGCCGGCCGACGATCGGCCTCGCCCTGGAGCTGTGCGGGGAACCCGTCGCGGGCCCGGGGCGGTTCCGCTTCTCCACCGCCGCGCCCCTGATGCGCGGCGGCCTCCTGGAGATCACAGAACCCGACCGTCCGCTCCTCTCGCGCACCCTGCGCGTCCCCGACCGCGTCGCCGCCCATCTGCTCGGGGACGACGCGCCCGACGGCCGGCTCGCGGGCCTGGTCGACACGGGCGCGGACGCCCCGGGGCCGTACGACGAGACGGTGCTGCGCGTCGCGGCGGCCGCCGCCCCCGGCACCGGCCCGGTCCATCTCCGGGCCCGGGGCGGCGACGCCGGCCGGGTCGCCGTCGAGGCGCTCACCGCCGCGGGCCGCCGGCCCGTGGTCCTCGACGTCGGCGCGCTCACCACGGACCCCGAGGCGGCCCGGGTGCCGCACCTCCTCGCGACCGAGGCGCGGCTGTGCGGCGGCGGCATCGTTGTCGGCCCGCTCGAAGCCCTCGAACCGGAACGCCCGGAGCGGGCCCGGTGGTTGCGCGACCTGTGCGCCGCTTCGGTGGGCGTCCCGCTGATCACCCACGGCGCGAAGAGCTGGGACCCGCTCTGGTCCCGGTACAGCCCGGTCCCCTTCACGGTCGGCCCGCCCGCCACCGGACGCAGGGTCGCCCAATGGCGCCAGGCCCTGACGGACGCGGCAGCGATGGCGGCCTCAGCGGACACGGCGACGGCCGCCCAGGTCGAGGCCCCGCACCCGGCGCCCGTGACCCTGCCGGACGACGACGAGCTCGACGCCGCAGTCGCCTCGTACCGCCTCGACGCCGAGCAGGTGCGCAAGGCCGCGACGGTCGCCGTCCGTACGGCGGTCGCGCAGCGGCGCCCGGTCGGCCCGCAGGACCTGCGGGCCGCCGTCCGCGCCCAGAACGGCGCCGGCCTCGAACGTCTCGCCCGCCGCATCGACCCCGCCGTCGGCTGGGACGACCTCGTGCTGCCCCCGCCCACCCGCCGCCAGCTCGGCGAACTCGCCCTGCGCGCACGCCATCGCGACCAGGTCCTCGGCCGGTGGCGGATGCGCCCCGGCGGCGGGCGCGGACGCGGGGTGATCGCCCTGTTCGCGGGTGAGTCCGGTACGGGCAAGACGATGTCCGCGGAGGTCGTGGCCGCCGAACTGGGCATGGAGCTCTATGTGGTGGACCTCTCCACGGTCGTCGACAAGTACGTCGGCGAGACGGAGAAGAACCTGGAGCGGATCTTCGTCGAGGCCTCCGAGGTCAACGGCGTCCTCCTCTTCGACGAGGCGGACGCGATCTTCGGCAAGCGCTCCGAGGTGAAGGACGCGCACGACCGCCATGCCAACGTCGAGTCGGCGTACCTGCTCCAGCGCATGGAGTCCTTCGACGGGATCGCGATCCTCACCACCAACCTCCGGGCCAATCTGGACGAGGCGTTCACCCGCCGCATCGACGTCATCGCAGACTTCCCCATGCCCGACGCGCCGCAGCGGCTGGCACTGTGGGACCGCTGCCTGGGCCCCGAGATGCCCCGGGGCGACGACCTCGACCTGCCGTTCTGCGCGGACCGCTTCGAGCTCGCGGGCGGCTCGATCCGCGCCTGCGCGGTGACCGCGGCCTACCTCGCGGCGGAGGCGGGCCGGCCGCTCGGCATGGCCCAGCTCGTCTCCGCCGTGCTCCAGGAGTACCGCAAGCTCGGACGTCTGGTTCTGGAGAGCGAGTTCGGCCCCTGGCTGCGCGGGGAACAGAGGGCCTGACGACGGGCGCTGCCTGCGGAGGGGACAGGTCCTGACGACGGGCCTGGCTCCGGAGGGGACGGGGACCGGCGACGGGCCGACGGCCCCCCGAGCTGCCGGTTCGCCCCCTCCCACCTGCCCGTTCAGGCAGAGCCGTTGCCCTTCGGCGGGGACCTGCGGGCCTATGACCAGGCACGTCGGGGCGGTGAGACTCGTGGTGACCCAGAGGCCACTTGAAGGAGCGAGTATGCCGTCGTACCTCACCCCGGGCGTGTATGTGGAGGAGGTGCAGTCCGGTGCGCGGCCGATCGAAGGAGTGGGCACCGCGGTTGCCGCCTTCGTCGGCTTCGCGGAGCAGGGACCTTTCCACCGGCCGACGCTGGTGACCAACTGGGACCAGTACGTCCAGACGTTCGGCGGCTTCACCGCCGGCACCTATCTCGCCCACGCCGTCTACGGCTACTTCGCCAACGGCGGCGGCACGGCCTACGTCGTCCGTGTCGGTGGCCCGGCGGCCGGCCAGGCGGACAGCGGCCGGCCCGCGGCCCTCCAGGCGCCCGCGCCCACCGCGCTCGGCGGCTTCCTGCTGTCGGCCCGCCCCGGTACCGGACCGGAGGTCTCCGTCGAGATCGCCGACGCCGACGGCGAGAACCCGCCGGAGGACAAGTTCAAGCTGCTCGTCCGCCAGAGCGGCAAGGTGGTGGAGACGTACGACGCCTCCGTCCGCAAGAACGTCAAGGGCTATCTGCTCAACCTGGTACGCGAGTCGAAGCTCATCGAGGTCGCCGAACAGCCCGGCACCGCGCAGACCCGCCCCGAGAAGCAGACTCTCACCCTGCCGGCGGCCCCCGCCGCGACCCCGGCCGCCTCGGCCCCCGGCAGCGTCGTGCGGGTCGACCCGACCGAGTACGTCGGCGACTCCTCCGCCCGCACCGGCTTCGCCGGTCTGGAGGCCATCGACGAGATCACCATGGTGGCCGTACCGGACCTGATGGGTGCCCACCAGCGCGGTGAGATCGACGCCGAGGGCGTCAGGACCGTCCAGCTCGCCGTCATCTCCCACTGCGAGCAGATGGGCGACCGCGTCGCGGTCCTCGACTCCCCGCCGAGCATGAACGCGCAGCAGATCCGCACCTGGCGCCAGGACGAGGCCGGCTACGACTCGCGCTACGCCACGCTGTACTACCCCTGGATCTCGGTCTTCGACCCGGCCACCGGCCGCAACACGACCGTGCCCCCCAGCGGCCACGTCGCGGGCGTCTGGGCGCGCAGCGACGGCGAGCGCGGTGTGCACAAGGCCCCGGCGAACGAGGTCATCCGCGGCGCCGTCGACCTGGACATCCGGCTCACCAAGGGCGAGCAGGACCTGCTCAACCCGATCGGCGTCAACTGCGTCCGCGCCTTCCCCGGCCGCGGCATCCGCATCTGGGGTGCCCGCACCCTGTCCTCGGACCCGGCCTGGCGCTACCTCAACGTCCGCCGGCTCTTCAACTACCTGGAGGAGTCCATCCTCCTGGGCACCCAGTGGGTGGTCTTCGAGCCGAACGACGACCGGCTGTGGGCGAGCATCCGCCGGAACGTCACCGCCTTCCTCACCGAGGAATGGCGCCGGGGCGCGCTCTTCGGGAGCACCGCGGCGGAGGCGTTCTACGTCAAGTGCGACCGCGAGAACAACCCGCCGGAGTCTGTCGACCTCGGCCAGGTGGTGTGCGAGATCGGCGTCGCACCCGTCAAGCCCGCCGAGTTCGTGATCTTCCGGCTCTCCCAGTTCTCCGACAGCACCAGCCTCGTCAACGAGTAACAGAAAAGGTGAAAGCAGTCATGGCAGAGGGCGACGCTCTTTCCACTCATGTCTTCGGCGTCCAGCTGGGCGGCTACATGGTCGAGTCGATCCAGGAGATCAGCGGCCTGACCTATGAGGAGGACGTTGTCGAGGTCCGCCAGGTGACCCCCGACGGCAAGCTGCTCATCCGCAAGCAGCCGGGTGCGCGCCAGGCCGGCGAGGTGACGATCACCCGCGGCATGGACAAGAGCACCGAGTTCACCAAGTGGGTCAAGGAGACGCTGGAGAACGGCGCGGTCGACTCCGCCCGGCAGAACCTCACGATCGAGGTCAAGGACGCCGCCGGCGAGACCGTCCGCCGCATCCAGCTGATGCAGGGCTGGGCGAGCAAGTGGGAAGGGCCCTCGCTCAAGGCCGGAGAGTCCAGCGCCGCCACCGAGACGGTGACCATCACCTTCGAGGAGATCGTGATCGAATGAGGCGCAGGACGGTCACCTCGGGCAACCTCGAGGAACTCCTCGAAGCCGCCTCGTCGGCAGAGCGCGCGGCGGCCGCCACTCCGGCGGCCGCCCCCGCCCCGGCGGCGGCCCCGCCGCCGGCGCGGCAGCGCGAACAACTCCGGACCGAGTTCACCTTCGAGCTGCCGCGCGGGTACGTCGACGACGAGGGAACGGTCCATCGCACCGGCACCATGCGGCTCGCGACGGCCAGGGACGAGCTGCGCCCGCAGATCGACCTGCGGGTGAAGGAGAACCCGGCGTACCTGAGCGTGGTCCTCCTCAGCCAGGTGATCACCACGCTCGGCACGATCACCGACATCCACGCCGGGGTCGTCGAGCGCATGTACGCGACCGACGTCGCCTTCCTCCAGGACTTCTACCGGCGGATCAACAGCGAGGGGCACACGCACGCGGCGGTCACCTGCCCCCACTGCCAGGGCGACTTCGAGGTGGACCTCTCGGGCGGGCGCCTGGGGGAATCGTGACGTACGCCCTTCCCCGGCTGCGGGAGGAGATCGCGTACGTCGCCTACCACTTCCACTGGCAGCGCGAGGACATCCTCGACCTCACCCACGCCGAGCGGCAGCAGTGGGTGAGGGAGATCGCGCGGATCAACACACGGGTGAACGAAGGCGGGTGAGGTGAGGGCATGGGCTTCTGGGACAGGCTCCGGCGGGGCGGCGCACAGGCGCCCGCCGCGCCCGCGCCGAGCGACACGGCCGTGGCGGAGCCCGGCCGGGTCGCCGAGCCGCAGACTCCGGCCGGGCGCCCGGGCTGGGACGGAGGCTGGCGGGAGGTCGCCCCGCCGCCGGTCACCATCGCGCGGTCGCCCCTGGGCGTGAGCGACGGGCTGCGCTTCCGCTCGGGCCTCGCCTCCTGGCAGGACCCGACGCTCACGTCGGGGCTCGGCCACGGCCTCATGCCGTCCGCGCCCGCCGGCCTGATCCACGGGGTCGCCCGTCCCACCGGCGCCCCGCGTACGACGACGGTCGAGGGCGGCGGCCCGCTCCTGCTGCGCGCGGTGCGGCCGGACGCGGACCCGGACGCCGACGCGGGGGCCGACGCGGGCCTCGCGACGGGGTCGGGGACGACGTCCCCGGGCCCCGAGCACGCGGTCCAGCGACGCACCGGTACGACGGTTCCGGCGGCCGTACCCGCGCGGAGCCCGGGGCGGCCCGAGGCCGCCGACCCGCTGGTCGTCTCCCGGAGCAGGGGGAGCGGCCCTGCCGTGGCACCCGGAACCCCGGCGTCGTCCGCCTCCCCCCGGCGGACGACGCCGGCCCCGGAGGGAGCGGCGAAGAGCGGCCCCACGGCCACCGCGCCCGTGCTGGGTGCGGACTCCGGAGCGACGGACGCGCTGATGGTGTCCCGCCGGACGACGGACGGGAGCGCGGGCGGCGGTTCCGACCCCGTACCTCCGTCGGGACCGGGCGGTGCGGGGGCGGGCGACCCGCTGGTCGTGTCCCGGCGCACGGGAAGCGAGCCCGGTGCGGGCCCGTCCCCCGAGCCCCCGAAGCCGACCGGGGGGCCCAAGGACGGGGGCACGTACGGGAATCCGGGTACGCCCAGGAACTCCGGGACGGCCAAGGGCCCGGGTGCGGCCGGGAACGCGTCGGCGCGCACCGACCCGGGTACGCCGGACGGCCCGCCCAGCCACTCGGCCACGCCCAGCCACTCGGCCACGCCCGGCGACGCAGGTACGCGCACGCCGCGCGACTCGGCCACGGCCGGGCCCTCCGGCGCGCCCACGATCCTCCGCCGCATCGCGCCCGTGGCGCCGAAGCGGCCCGAGGCGAACGGACCCACTTCCCTGCCCCTCCTGGGACCGAGCCCGGACTCCTCCGGCGGCCCGGACGGGGCGCCCAGGAGTCCCGAGTCGTCCGCCACCCCCCGGAGCCGGCCGGCTCCTGTCCGGCCGCGCCCTGTCGGCGCGCCGTTGGTCGTGGCCAGGCGCCCGGCGACGGCACCGCGCGTGCTCGCTGCGGTTCCGCCGCGCGCCTCGGACACGACCGCCGAGAGTTCCGTACGAGAGGAGCCGGCACCGGCCGCCAAGGCGGACCGGAGCCCGCGCACACCGGCGCGGCCGGGTCTGGGCGAACCGCTCACCGAACTCCCCGTCACGGCACGGCGTATGGACCCCACGAAGGCGACCGACGCGACGAACACGACGACCCCGTCGCCCGCCCCGGCGGGCGACGCGCCGCCGCTGACCGTCATGCGGCGGACGACGGAGGCCGAGGGCACGACGGGCGGAACCCCGACCCGGCAGGGAGCGACGACCGGACCGAAGCCCACGACGCGCTCCGGTCTCGGTGCCCCGCTCCGGGAACTCCCGCCGACGGCCATGCCTGCGGCGCCCCTGCTCGGCGGCGCCACTCCGATGGCGCGACCCGACCGGCGACCGCCCACGCCCTCCACGCACGCGCCCGCGCCCGCGCACGGCAGCTCCGTGCAGCGTGACGTGGCGAACCCGGGCGTTCCCGTGGCCTCGGGGAACACTCCCGTGGTCCCGTCCGGGGCGCGTCCGGATCCGCTGGTTCCGGTGTCCCGTGCGGCGGTGGACAGCACGGCCGGTCAGGCTGGGGCGCGGGGCGGTTCGGCGTCTGCGGCGGGGCCCGCTGCGGTGGTCCCGGTCGCGGGTCCGTCCGGGACGCGCCCGGATCCTTTGGTTCCGGTGTCCCGTGCGGTGGTGGAGAGCACGGCCGGTCAGGCTGGGGCGCGGGGCGGTTCGGCGTCTGCGGCGGGGCCCGCTGCGGTGGTCCCGGCTGCGGGCGCGTCCGGGACGCGCCCGGATCCGCAGCCGGTGTCCCGTGCGCCGGGGAGGGCGACGGCCTCGGCCGGGTCCACCCCGCCCTCCGGCGGCTCGCCGACCGGACCGGCTGCCGCCCGTACCGCCGCCCCGGTCGGCCGGGTCGGCTCCACACCACGTACCGCCGCGCCCGCCGCCCCCGCCGTCCAGCGCTCGCGTCGGCTGCTCGCCGACCGCCCGCTCGTCGTCAGTACGGGTGTGCCCGAGGGGTTCTCGGCGCAGCCCGGCCCCGCCCAGGCGGCCGGGCGCGCCTCCCGCCCCGTCGTCGCCGCCTCCTGGCGCCGCGAACCCGCACCCGATCCGGAAGCGGCCCCCGCGCCCGCCTCCGCGCCCACTTCCGCAACCACGTCCGCTTCCGTACAGCGCACCGGCGCGGCCCCGCGCCAGGCCGGTTCCGCAGGCGGCCCGGCACCGGCACCGTCCTCGCGCGGACTGCTCGCCCGGCTGCGTCCGGCACCGGCCGCAGGCTTCCCGAACGGCCCGGCGGACCACCCGGTTTCGCCGGTCCCGCCCGGCGCCACCACGCCCGTACACCCGGCGCCCCCGGCCCCGGTCCAACGCGCCACTCGCCCGGAACCGGTGGCGCGGACCGCCCCGGCCAGCCCCGCCGTGCCCGTCGTACGCCTCGCCGCGCACCAGGTGTCCGGCCGGCCGGACACCGGGCGGACCGACGCCCCCGTCCAGCGCCTGGCTCACCCCCTGACGTACACGAGGGGCGCCGTACCCGGGGCCGTGGCGGAGCCGCCCGCGCCACCCGTCGCGCGCGCACCGGCCGCCGACCAGCGGCTCCGGGCGAAGGCCGTCCAGCGGATGGCGGACGCGGGCCTCAGCGGCGTCCCGGTGATCCCGGTCGCCCGCGACGTCTCGTCCACCTCCACCTCCACCTCGACCTCGACCACCACGACGAACACCAGCACCTCCACCTCCACCGGCACTCAGACCCCACCGGCCACCCCCCGCGGCAAAGAACTCGACGAACTCGCCAGGGCACTGATCGACCCGGTGGCCCGCCTGCTCCGGGCCGAGATGCGCCGCGGCCGGGAACGCACCGGCCGCCCCTACGACAACCGCCGCTGACCCGGGCCCGGTGACCCGCAGCACCCCCACCGGAACCCGTGACACCCCGCCAGACCCCGCACACAGAACGCGCCCCCCGGGGCAAGGAGAGAGATGACGGACAGCATCGTCGCGACGAGCGTGTTCTTCCGCCTCGCGATCGGCGGCAACGACCTGGGTGCCTTCCACACCTGCTCGGGCCTCGGCGCCGAGGTGGAGATGCACCAGTACGCGGAGGGCGGCAACAACGGGTTCTCCTGGCAGCTCCCCGGCCGCATCACCTGGTCCAACATCACCCTGACCCGGCCCGTCACCGCGGACACCGCCAAGATCGCCCGCTGGCTCGACGAGATCATCGAGCGGGTCGAGCCCAAGGACGGGGAGATCGTCGCGCTCAGGCCCGACCTCAGCCGCATCGTCAGCTGGCAGGTCCTCGGCATCGTCCCCGTGCGCTGGCAGGGTCCGTCCTTCGACCCGGCCAACTCCCAGGCCGCGATCGAGACCCTGGAGATCGCCCACGAGGGCCTGCGCCCGTCCTGACACCCACGCCCACCCACGGAGAGGAGGTACGCACACGATGGCACGCGCCCGAGCGAGCCGCGCCCGAGCCCAGCTGACGATCATGGAGCCGCCCGCGAAGGTCGGCGCCAAGCCGGGCGGCACCCTCGCCCGCGTCAAGCTCCAGTTCAACCCGTCGAGCCTGTCCCTGAGCAAGACCACCGAGTGGCGGCGCACGCCGTCACGGATGGCGGGCCAGTCGGCCCTGCCCGAGTTCGTCGGCAGCGGGCCGCGTTCGCTCTCCCTGGAGGTCTTCCTCGACGCGACCGCCAAGCACGACAACTCCGTCGAGCAGGCCGTGCAGCAGATGATGACGGCCTGCGTGCCCACCAAGGCCAGCCTGGCGCGCAAGACGCCGGCCAGCCCCTGGGTGCGGTTCGAATGGGGCACGTCGAAGACGACCTCGTTCGACGGCGTGCTGTCCAACCTCTCCGTCAGCTACACCCTGTTCGACGTCGACGGGAAGCCGCTGCGCGCCACCTGCTCGCTCTCCATCGAGGAGGCGAGCGTCGACCCGGCGGGCCAGAACCCGACGTCGGGCTCGCGCGAGGCACGCCGTACGCACCGCGTCGTCGCGGGCGACAGCCTCCCGCTCCTGGCCTGGCGCGAGTACGGCGACGCCACCGCCTGGCGCGTCATCGCCGAGGCCAACGGCATCGACGACCCCATGGTGCTCGCGCCCGGCACGGAACTCGTCGTGCCCGGCACCGAGGACGCGACCCCGGAGGAGGGACGATGAGCCCCGAACGCGGAGGCCGGTCGTTCGCGGCCGACCCGATCGTCGAGGCGCCGGCCGAACTGCCGCCCGCCTGGGTCGCCCAGCTGGTCAGCTGTGTCGTGGACGAGAACGTCGGACTGCCGGACACCGCCATGGTGACGTACCGCGACCCGAACCACGAACTGCTCACCGCCACCGGCATCACCATCGGCACGCCGCTGAAGATCTCGGTCGCGACGGTCCAGGGGCAGGCGAGGGAGCGGCTGTTCACGGGCGAGGTGACGGCCCTGGAGCTGGACTCCGACACCACGGGTTCGTTCACGGTGATCCGGGCGTACTCCAAGGTCCACCGCCTCCAGCGGGGCCGTAAGGTCGTCGCGTTCCGCAACATGACGACGGCGGACATCGTCCGGAAGATCGCCGCCGGGGCCGGTCTGGCCGTCGGCAAGGTCGAGGCCGCGCCGGTCACCCATCAGCAGCTCTCCCAACCCAACGTCTCCGACTGGGAGTTCCTCCAGTACCTCGCGGGGGAGAGCGGCGCCCACGTGCGGGTCGACGAGAAGGGCCTGCTCCAGTTCGTGAAGCCGAAGCCCGCCTCGTCCGCGCCGGCCCCGTCCACCCGGGCGACCGACGACCCGATGGTCCTGGAGTACGGCCGCAACCTGCTGGCCCTGCGCGCCGTCCTGACGGGCGCCGACGGGGCGAGCAACGTGGAGGTGCGCGGCTGGAACGTGACCGCCAAGACCCCGCTGGTGGCCAGCCGGCCCGCCGTCCGCAGCACCACCGTCACCCCGGGCCTCAACCCCTCGGTGGCGTCCACGTTCGGCAAGGCCGCGAAGGTCACTGTCACCGACACCCCCTACCGCACGCAGGCCGAGACGAGGGCCGTCGCCGGTTCGGTGGCCGCGTCGGTCAGCGCCGGGTTCGGCGAGTTCGAGGCGGTCGTCGAGGGGAACCCCATGCTGCGGGCGGGCAAGCCGGTCGCCCTCGGCAACGTGGGCGCCGCGTTCTCCGGCCGGTACACGGCGACCGCGGTCCACCACGTCCTCGAGCCGCACGGCGGCTACCGCACGACGGTCGTGGTCGGCGCCTCGCCCGACCGCTCCCTGACCGGCCTCGCCACGGGCGGGAACGCGCCCGCGCGCGGCTCGCGCATGCCGGGTCTGGCGATCGGCGTGGTCACCGACATCCGGGAGACGGGCGGGGCCCAGCGCGGCTGGGTGAAGCTGAAGTTCCCCTGGCTCGACGCCACGTACGTGACGGACTGGGTACGGACCGTCCAGTGGGGCGGCCAGGGCGGCGGCGGGGTGTTCAGCCCGGAGGTCAACGACGAGGTGCTCGTCGGCTTCGAACAGGGGCTCCTGGACAGCCCGTACGTGATCGGCGGCCTCTACAACGGCGTGGACAAGCCGTCCAGGCACGACGTTCCGCTGGTCGACCCGACGAGCGGCAAGGTACAGCGCCGTTCCCTGGTCTCCCGTTCGGGCCACCGCCTCGAACTGCTCGACACCCCGCGGGGCACATCCGGGGTACGCCTGGCCAGTGGCAACAAGCGGCTGGAGGTGAAGCTCGACGAACGCCTCAACCAGATCGAACTGACCGTCTTCGGGCCGGGCGGCAAACGGCCCCTGAGCTCCGTGACGATGACGCCCAAGGGCATCACGGTGGACGCGGGGATGGGAACGCTCGACCTGAACGGCCGGACGGTGAACATCAACGGCAAGGCGTCGGTGAACATCGACGGCAAGACGGGGGTCACGGTCGACGGCGGGCTGCTGGCGACGATCAAGGCACGGATGATCCGCCTCAACTGACGGGGCCGGGGGCGGGAACCCCGCACACGGCGGCGCGGCAACCCCGCACACGGCGGCGGGTGCCCGCCCTCCCCGCAGCACTACCGCTTCATCGTCATCGTCATCGTCGACAAGGAGAAAGAGAATGCCTCCCGCAGCCCGCGTCGGAGACCCCACGGCACACGGCGGTGTCATCGGCACCCCGCCGCCCGGTGCCCTCATGGTCCCCACCGTGCTCATCGGCGGCAAGCCGGCCGCGGTGACCGGAAGCCTGCACGCGTGCGTGCCGCACGCCTACCTCGGCCCGGCCAACGTGATCATGCCGAACCCGCGCGCCGCCGTGGGCGGGACCGTACTGATCGGCGGACTGCCCGCGGCCTGCGCACGCGACCAGACGAGCTGCGGGGCGCAGATCGTGGCCGGCGCGCCCAACGTCCTCATCGGGGGGCCGATGTGAGCGAGCGGTTCATCGGCCGGGGCTGGGGCTTCCCGCTCCGGGTGAGCCCCACCGGCGGGATCGGCATGGTGGAGCGCGACCGGGAGATCGAGGAGGCGATCCGCCTGGTCCTCGGCACGGCGCCGGGCGAGCGCCCGATGCGCCCCGAGTTCGGCTGCGGTATCCACGAGTACGTCTTCGCGCCGGGTGACGGCGAGACGGCCGGCCGGATCGGCCACGAGGTGCGGACGGCGCTGGAGCGCTGGGAGCCGCGGATCGAGGTCGACGACGTGGTCGTCGCGTTCGACGCGGTGGACGACGGCATCTTCTACATCGACGTCCGGTACACCGTCCGGTCCACCAACGACCTGCGGAACCTGGTCTTTCCGTTCTACTCCATCCCCTCCCACGAGGGCTCCGACGAGATGGGAGTCCGCTGATGGCCCTGCCCTCACCGAACCTTGACGACCGACGGTTCCAGCAGCTCGTCGACGAGGCGAAGCGGTACGTGCAACAGGCGGCGCCGGAGTGGACCGACCACAACGTGTCGGACCCCGGGGTCACGCTCATCGAGACCTTCGCGTACATGGTCGACCAGTTGCTCTACCGGCTGAACCGGGTGCCGGAGAAGAACTACGCCGCGTTCCTCGACCTGCTGGGCGTACGGCTGTTCCCGCCGACGGCCGCGACGGCGGAGGTCGACTTCTGGCTGTCCGCGCCCCAGCCCGACACGGTGATGCTGCGGGCGGGCGTCGAGGTGGCCACCGTACGGAGCGAGACGGAGGAGGCGGTGGTGTTCGGCACCGCCGCCGACCTCCCGATCGTGCCCAGCTCCCTGACCCGCCTGGTGACCGCCCCGGCCGGCGGCGAACAGACGGACCGGACGACCGCGCTCGGCGAGGGCCGGGACATCCCCTGCTTCCAGGCGGCCCCGGCCCCAGGTGACGCGCTGCTGTTCGGCCTGCCGACGGCCGTGCCGCACTGCATCGTCGCCGTCCGGCTCGACAGCCGGGTCGAGGGCGTCGGTGTCGACCCCCGGCAGCCTCCCCTCGTGTGGGAGGCCTGGGACGGCGCGCGGTGGGTGGTCTGCGAGACCGGGCCGGACACCACGGGCGGGCTCAACAGGCCCGGCGAGATCATCGTGTTCGTACCGGCGGGACACACCGCGTCCGTGGTCGCGGGCACGCGCGCCGGCTGGCTGCGCTGCCGGGTCACCGCGCCGGAGGCGGGCCAGCCGTTCTACTCCGAGTCGCCGACCATCCGCGAGGCCGAGGTGTTCACCGTGGGCGGCACGATGACGGTCGAGCACGCGGAGGTCGTGCACGACACCCTGCTCGGCGCCTCCGACGGGGTCGCGGGCCAGCGGTTCCGGCTCCCCCGCCCGCCGCTGCTGCTCGACGGCGCACCGGTCGAGGTCGAGGTGTCCTCGGCCGAGGGCTGGCAGACCTGGACCGCGGTGGACCACTTCGGCGACTCGTCGCCCACCGACCGGCATGTGGTCGTGGACGCGACGACCGGCGAGTTCACCTTCCCGCCCGCGCTGCGGGAGCCCGACGGCACGGTGCGCACCTACGGCGCGGTGCCCGACCAGGGCGCCCAGGTGCGGGTCCCGCGCTACCGCACGGGCGGCGGAGCCGGCGGCAATGTGGCGCGCGGTGCGATCTCGGTCCTGCGCAGCTCCGTCCCGTACATCGCCCGGGTCGAGAACCGCGAGGCGGCACGGGGCGGGGTGGACGGCGAGACCGTCGACAACGCCAAGGTGCGGGCGCCGCACGTGCTGCGGATACGGGACCGGGCGGTCACCGCCCAGGACTACGAGTTCATCGCCCGCGAGGCGGCCCCCTCGGTACGGCGGGTGCGCTGTCTGCCGGCGGTGGCGGGGGAGGGCGGTGCCGTACGCGTACTGATCGTCCCGGACGCGGTCGCCGACGAGGGGGACGACCGGCTCAGGTTCGAGCAGCTGATCCCCTCCGAGCAGGTCCTGTCGGCGATCACCGCCCGCCTCGACGAGCGCCGGCTGGTGGGTACGCGGCTGGTCGTGGAACCCCCCGCGTACCAGGGCATCACGGTGGTGGCCAGGCTGGTCGCCGAGCCGCAGGACGTGGACCGCGTGCGGGAGGACGCGCTCGCCGCGCTGTTCCGGCACCTCAACCCGCTGCACGGCGGCGCCGACGGCAGGGGCTGGCCGTTCGGCCGCCCGGTCCAGTACGGAGAGGTCTTCGCGGTCCTCCAACGGGCCGCTCAGAACGCCCTGGTGGAGGAGGTCCGCCTCTTCCCCGCCGACCCGGTGACCGGCCGCCGCGGCGCGCCGGTCGAGCGGATCGACGTGGCGCGCAACGCCCTGGTCTTCTCGTACCAGCACCAGGTGGTCGTGGCCCCCGGGGACCTGGGCGGCGTGACGTGACCAGAGCAGCGGTCCCCGGCCTGCCCAGCCGCCACCCGATCGGCGGCCTGCTCCCGGCCCTGTACGCGGAGGACGACTTCGCGCAGCGCTTCACGTCGGGCCTGGACACGGTCCTGGCCCCGGTGTTCGCGACACTGGACAACCTCCCGGCGTACTTCGACCCCGCGCTCACGCCCCCGGACTTCCTGCACTGGCTCTCGACCTGGCTGGGCGTCGAGCTGGACGAGGAGTGGCCGGAGGAACTGGCCAGAACGGTCGTCGCCCGAGCGATGGAACTCCATCGCCGGCGCGGCACCCGCCGCGGCCTCGTGGAGAGCCTGCGCCTCTGCCTCGGGGTGGAGGCGCGGATCGTCGACGGGGGCGGCGCCACCTGGTCGACGACGGCGGGCTCGGACCTGCCCCCGGCGCCACCGGGCGAACTCCTGCTCCTGGTCTGGCCGGTCCGTACACCGACGGTGAACGCCCGCCAGGTCCTGGACGTGGTCGCGGCGTCCTGCCCGGTCCACCTGACGTGCCGGGTGGAGATCCTCACCGGCCCACCGGAAGACGGAGGTAGCTGAGGTCATGCGCTCATGCCCGGACTGCGGGACGGCGAACGGCGAGACGGACGACTTCTGCGGGAACTGCGGGGCGTACCTGGGCTGGTCGCAGGAGGAGAAGAAGGAGCAGGAGCCGAGGGAGGAGAGGCAGGAAAGGCCGGAGAGGCAGGAAGGGTCGGAGAGGCAGGAAGGGTCGGAGAGGCAGGAAAGGGAGGAGGCACAGCTTCCCTTCCCACCGCCATCCGTGGCGGCACCCGAGCTCCCGTCGCTACTGCCGTCGGTACCGACGGCGGCGCTCGCGTCGGAACTCCCGTCGGGACTTCCGACGGAGCTCCCGACGGAGCCTCAGCCGGGATTCCTGAGGGGACTGCTGAGGGGATTCCAGCAGGACCTCCCGGTGGATCTCCCGACGGGACTTGCGTCGGACCTCCCGGAGGGCCTTTCGCCGGATGCTCCGGCGGAGGAGCAGGAGGAGGACACCCCCAAGGACCGCTCGGCTCCCGCGACCCGCCCCGCGCCCGCGACCCGCCCCGCGCCCACGACCCCACCAAGGCCCGCACACAGGCCCACGACCACCCCCACTCCGCCCCCGATCCCCGCCCGCACACCGGCACCGCAGCCTGAGGAGCCCGAGGTGGGCGCGGTGGGTGCGGTGAAGCCGGCGAAGCCGATCGCGCAACGCCCGAAGGTACGTGCGGCGGCGGCACAGGACCGGCAGGCGGGCCCGCCGTGCCCGCAGTGCGGAACGCCGAACGCCCCGGACCGCCGCTTCTGCCGCCGCTGCGCGGCGCCGCTGCGCCCGACGGCGAAGGCGGCGCCGCTGCCGTGGTGGCGGACGGTGTGGCCGTTCCGCCGCAGGGTGCGATCGGGCTCGGGCGCGTGGGTGCGCCGCTCGGTGATCGCGGTGGTGGTGCTGGGCCTCCTGGTGGGGGGCTACTTCCTGATCCCGGCGGGCCGCTGGCTGTACGAGGACGTGAGGGACAAGCTCTCGAAGGCGACACCCATCACCCCGGCCTCGGTGGAGGCCACGGCATCGGTCCCGAAGCACGGGGCGACGCTGGCGACGGACGGCCTGAGCAACACGTACTGGGGCGCGCCGAAGGTCGGTGACGCGGTGTCGTTCGAGTTCCGTTCCCCGTTCCGCCTGGTGGACGTGGTGCTCCACACGGGCGTGTCGAAGAAGGCGGAAGCACACCGTCAGCAGGCCCGCCCGATCCGGGCGGACCTCCTGGTGACCATGGCGGACGGCACGACCAAGACGAAGACGATCACCCTGGCCGACAAACCGGGCCCCCAGACGATCCAGACGGGCTACAGCGACGTCGTCTCGGTCCAACTGACCCTCCGCGACGCGACGGGCCTCTCCGAGGGCCGCCACATTGCCCTGGCGGAGGTCGAGTTCTTCAAGAGGGGCTGACGTCCGCCGGCGGACGAAGACAGGGAGGAGCCGGCCCCGGCGAGACGGGACCGGCTCCTCCACGTGCACCCGCGGGCGGATCTGGTCACGCCCCGCGAGGTGCCCGCTGCGCGTACGCGTCCGGCTCGAACCACACCGCCTGCCACAGCGAGCAGTGGTCCACCCTCGCCGCCACCGCGAGCCCGCACTCCTCGCAGGCGAGACGGGGACCCGCCCGACCGTCGAGCCCTGGGCCCGCCACGGCGGCCCGGACAGCCCCGGATCGACCGCGTACGCGTCCCACCGGCGTACAACCTTTCGATCTCCGCACGGGTCTTGCGTGTGGCGTCCTTCGCCCCAACCGCTCCTGCCTGATCCGGGCCTCGCTCCGCGGATCCGTCCCTCGAAGGAAGAGGAAGCGTGAACCACCGCATCTCCAGGCGTCGCCTGGCCACCACGGTGCTCGCCGTCTCCACCGTCACGGCCGTCGCCGGCACGCTTCTTGCGGCACCGACGGCCCTGGCATCCCCGGCGGCCCTCCCGCCCGCCGCCGCGCGGCAGGCCTCCGCCGACGTGGTCGCCCCGTTCCCCCTGAGCGCGACAGTCCTCAGCGCCGGCCTCACCGGCTACCTCGCATCCACACCCAATCCGTCGTCCTACACCTGGACGCGGTACGCCGACGGCACCGTCACCACACTCCCCGGCAACGCCTCGACGACGTACGCGGGCGCCGCCGAAAGCGACATCGTGGTGGAGAGTGAGGGGACCCGCCATCTCGTCCACGACATGGCGAAGGGCGGCGACCCCGTCCTCATCGACAGCCCCTACGCACTGGAGCGGGTCAACGGCTCGACGCTCGTGATGCGCGACGCGGCCACCGGCGAGCTCCACCTCGTCAGCAGGGCAGCGGGCGGTGAGATCGTCGACCGCAAGGTGGCCGGTCTCGCCCCGTCCGGCGACGTCACCGTATTCCCCACCACGCCCGGCACGGTCGCCGTGCAGACGGTGGCGGACGACCCCCGCGCCCACCGCCTCGACCTGGTCGACGTCGCCACGGCCACGGTCGTCGAGACGTACGACCTTCCCACCTCCGCGTCCCGGGTGCAGATCGGTCCGGATCACCTCGTCTGGGCGGCCTCGTACACCACGTCCACGCTGGTGGACCGGAAGACCAAGAAGCAGCAGTCCCTCCCGTACGCCGCGTACCTCGCACTGGGCGGCGACTGGCTGGCGATCCGGGGCGCCGGCGCGGTCGACGGCGTCACGTACCCCGACAAGCCGATCATCCTCCGCTCGCTGAAGGACGGCCGGACGGTCCCGCTGCTCGACTACGCCCGCGATGTGACACCGGTCGCCGACGGCACACTGCTCGTGGAGGGCGGCACGTTCGCACAGGGACGGGGACTCTTCCGCGTCTCCCTCGACGCGAACGGCACTCCGGTGGCGACCATGGTCGGGGACAGCGACCAGCGACTGGAGCTCGTCCTGGAGTGGCTGGACGTGCCGAGCGTGTACCGCTTCCCCGGCTATGGCAGCGGCGAGCGGGAGCTGGTGACCTACGGGTTCAACCAGGAGTCGGCCGGCGTACGCATGGAGGTGACGCACACCGCCACCGGCCGCAGGGGGAGCTTCCACGACCACATGTACGACCACGTCGACTGGAACGGCTACCTCGACAACGCGCTGCTCGCCTACAACGGCGCCTACACCTGGAAGCTGACCGCGACTCCGCACGACGGCTTCGGCCCGGACGTCGTACGGACCGGCACCTTCACCGTGGCCCGCGGCACCACGCCGCGCGACTTCACCGACAACGCCTCGTCCGACGTGCTCGTCCGCGACAGTGCCGGAAACCTCTCCGCGTACGACGTCCGGCAGCTGCGCGGCATGCGCGACGACGAGTGCTACGAGGAGTTCTGCCTCCCGGTCGTCCACAAGCCCGATGCGGACGTCCTGGGCACCGGCTGGAACACGTACACGCTGATGGCGTCTCCCGGGAACCTCGCCGGCTCCTCCGCGCACGACGTGGTCGGCCGCGACCGTGACGGTGTGCTGTGGCTCCACCAGAGCGACAAGCAGAAGCTCCTGCCCCGCACGAAGGTCGGCGGCGGCTGGAACATCTACAAGAAGCTCGTCGGCGGCTCGGACCTCGACGGCGACGGCCGCGGCGACCTCCTGGCCACCGACACCTCGGGCGTCCTGTGGCTCTACAGGTCCACCGGCAACGCCAAGGCCCCCTTCAGCGCCCGCAAGAGGATCGGCAGCGGCTGGGGCATCTACAACCTCCTGACCGCTCCCGGCAACATCGCCGGAGCCCGCAGCGGAGACCTCCTCGCCCGCGACGCCTCCGGCACCCTGTGGCTCTACCTCGGCAAGGGCGACGGCACCTTCACGTCCCGCCGCAAGATCGGCGGAGGCTGGCAGAAGTACCACCACGTCGTCCCCGCGGGCGTGGACACCAGGGGCCTGGCCGACCTCTACGCGATCGGCCCCTCCGGCTCCGCGCACTACTCACCCACGGGCGACACCACCCGCCCCTTCCACAAGGCGGACATCCTCCCCCTGCGCAGCGACTCCACCACGTACAAGACCTTCTTCTGACCATTCCCCCATCCGGAGGACCGCGGCCCGTCCGGCCATCTACGATCAGCGCGTGGATACGGAACGGGCCTCGGCCCTGCTGCTCGTGGCCATGTACCAGAACAACGAGGCCAATCCGGTCGAGTACGCCGTCATCGACCGGCTGCCCGGCTGGGGGGAACTGGGGCTTCCCCGGCTCCGCGTGGTGATCGGCCACCTTCAGCAGGCCGGCCTCGTCCAACCCATAAGTGCCGCAAGCATGATGGCCTGGCGGCTCACCCCTGTCGGGGTGGTCCGCGCAGAGAAGCTGCTGCACGACCGGGACCGTCCGATCGTGCGGTACGACACGGCGGTCAACGGGCTGGTGACCGCGGCCGTCGACGAGTTCCCCGAGCACCGGCTGGAGTTGGCCGACTTCGCCCGCTCCCGGCACGCAGAGGTCCTGGACACGGTGCTGACCCTCGACGAGATCTCCAGTGCGGTCACGTTCCTCGAGACGGAGAAGCTGATCACCGTCGAGCGGACGGACGGCCGGCCGACGGCGGTGACGCTCACGTCACGCGGACGGGAGTGCGGGTGGGCCGACAAGACCGATGTCAGGAACTATCTGACCGGCCGGCAGCCGAGCGGAATCCACCAGAACTGGAACATCGCGGTTCATGGGGGAGCTCCTCAGATCGGTCACGGCAACGTGCAGCACCACCACGGACCGGACCTGGACCAGGTCATGCGGTTCGCGCGAGAACTGCACGACCTGGTCTCGAAGGGGTCGATGCCCGTCGCCGAGACCCTCCGGGATCAGATCGTCGAGGATGCCGAGGCGTTGGAGCGGGAGGTGGGCCTGGAGATGCCACAGCCCAGCCGCGTCCGGAGGCTTCTCGAAAGCCTCCAGGAGAATCTCGCGACGTCGGGCGCCCAGATGGCCCTCATGGCGGTCGAACGCCTCCTGTGAGCCGAGGTCGTGGCCCGCGGCGGCGCGCCCTCGCCGACAACAGAAGCACACCCACATCACAGCGAGGATCATGTGAGCGAGCAGCAGCAGTCCGGCATTCAGAACACCTGGAACGTCACCGTCAACAACGGGGCGCCCCAGATGGGTCAGGGCAACGTTCAGCACAACACGTTCGGCTACGAGCCCCAACAGCTCGCGGCCTTCGCCCGTGAGGTCCTGGCCGCTGCCCACACCGCGGACCTGTCCGCCGCGGACCGGGCGCACGTCGTGGCCGACGCCGAGGCGCTGCAGGCGGAGCTCGCCCTCACGGAGCCCGACGCGGGACGCGTCCGCCGGCTGACGCAGAAGGTCTGGCAGGGCGCCAAGACCTACCTGCCCCCTGTCCTCGCGACGGGCTCCGCGCAGGCGGTCGCGGGCTTCCTGGGGATCCCGATCGGGTTCTGAACACAACGAGCACCTCGGCGGGGGAACGCCGCGCTCTGCGGCGTTCAAGGGGCAGCGGCCGTAGCCGCGATCAGCGTGGGGGGAACGCGTGAGCATCACATCAGCCATCGAGGGCCGGCTGGCAGGCGCGGCCGCGGGGCGTCTCATAGGCCGCGTGGAGCGTGAACTCGCCCGTCGCGGAAGGGCGGGGGGAAGCCTGGCCGGGACCCTGGCCGGCCTTGTCGACTCCGAACCTTCCACCGTCCCCTCGGCCGCCCTGGTGAACGCACCTCCGGGCGGAGTGACCGAGCGTGACGTGCTCAGGTGTATCGAGACCCCCGAGCTCGAGGCCGTCGCGCGCCACCTGGTGGCCATCGAGATAGTCGACGAGGATCAACGACGGGCGACGACGAAGATAAAAGTCGCTCTGCGGTCGCACTTCCGGGAGCAGTTCCCGAACATCGACCCCGCCGCCATGAACATCTATGCGGACCTCGTCTTCACTCATCTGCATCGCAGGTGCGCGGGTCTTGTGAGCTCGCTTCGCGCAGCACAGAGGTTGGACACCAACAGCCTTGACTGGGCCCATGTCACCCTGGCGAGGACGACCGTCGACTCCATCGATTCATATCTCTCGGCACTGGCCCGTCCAGGCAGGCTGAGAACCGGGGAACGGGAGGAATGGACCGAGCGCTACCGGAAGGCGTTCGCGCTGCACGAGGAAATACCGCTGCCGGATCTCGGAAATCGACGCCGAATCCACTTCAGCAAGATCTTCGTCAAGCCGCGGCTCGTCGACCGACAGGTCGGAGGAGTCCTCTCCTTCGACGCGTTCGTCGATTCCATCGACCGGACAGTGCTGCTGGGTGATCCCGGTGCCGGCAAGTCCACCAGTAGTTCCCTGTCGGCGTCCCTCATGTTCCAGAACGGCCGATCGGTACCCTTCTACGTGGTGATGCGCGAAGTGGACTTCACCGCTTCCGGTTTCTCGTTGATCCACGTGATCGAAGGGCAACTGTCCCACCGGTACCAGATCAACGTTCCGGAGGGGCTCGTCGAGGAGATGCTCCTCGACGGATCCGCCCTGCTCCTGTTCGACGGCCTGGACGAGGTGCAATCGGAGAGCCTGCGACGCAGGTCGTCCGAGATCATCGAGACAGCGAGCCGCCTCTACCCCTTGTCCCGGATTCTCGCCACATCACGCATCGTTGGATACAACTCGGCGAAGCTCAACACCGCGACGTTCCGCGAGTTCCGTATCCTCCCGTTCGACGACGGGGACGTCCGGAGCAACGGCGAGGTCCGTGAGTACGTCTCCAAATGGTTCTCGGTGGGATCACGCCTTCCGGAGGGGCCCGACCGAGTGACCGACGGGTTCATGCGGGAAAGCGCGAGCATCCCTGATCTGCGCTGCAATCCGCTGCTGTTGGCCTACATATGCGTCCTCTACAGGGGGCACCGCTTCATACCCCGCAGCCGGGCACAGCTGTACAGGAAATGCGCGGAACTGCTTCTGGCCGACTGGGACAACTTCCAGGGGCTACCGGTCGACAGCGGTACGGACCTGGACACCGTGCGGCACACGCTCGCCGCGCTGGCCTACAGATCGATCACCGACCCCCAGTGGCTGGCGGGCATGCCCGAGGCGGACGTGAAGCTGGTCGCCTCGTCAGCCATGGCCGACGAGTCGGTACCCGCCCACGAGGAGGCGCGCCGCCTGGCCGACGCGCTCGTCGACCTCTGCCGCGGGCGGGCGTGGATCTTCACGGAACTGGGAACGGAGGCGGACGGATCCGGGATCTTCGGCTTCACCCACCAGAGCCTTCAGGAGTACTTCGCCGCCCTGCACCTGGCGCGGAACAGCGGTACGCCCGAGCTGCTGGCGGATCACCTCCTGCCCGAGCTGATGGGCGGCCGGTGGGAGATCCTCGCCCAGATCTGCATGAATCTGGCTGACGAGAAGTGGGCCGGCGGAAGCAGCCGAGTCGTGACACGCCTGCTGGAGCGCGGGAGGACGGCCGAGGGAAAAGGGCTGCGGACACTCGTCGAGTTCATGGCCCGCTGGCTCGACCTGGTGAAGATCAACGTCACGACGATGCGGCTCCTCATGAGGATCGCCGTCGAGAGCTACCTCTCCAGCAACTCGGACGAGCTGCGGAAGTTCCTCTCGCCCTCGGGGGCCTACCCGGAAGCCGCCTGGAAGGCGTTCCAGGAGGTGGCCAAGGAACTCCTGTCGGAGAAATCCCTGGAGGGGACCTCCCGCGGCCTCTCGGTGGCGTGGCTCGTCGCGAACGTGCACTACCTGCAGAAGAACCAGGCCGATCAGCGAAGAGTCAGCCTCTACGCCGATCCCGTACGGGATCACCTGGCGACGCTGGGAAGTCTGCAGCGGGTCGCCTCGAGCTGTATGCGGCGATCCGCCGCCGGGTGGGCAGCCAGCCTGTACACCGGCGCGGCAACCATCGAGACGCTGGCCGATCCCGAAGCGCGACATGCCGCCGGCCCGCCCGACGCGGCACACAGCAACGTCCTGTCCGTCATGCTCGACATGGCAGGCACTCCGAACTCGCTCGGACCGCTCTCGCCGGCGGCTTGGGTCTTCGACGCCGTAGGCAGCGCTGAAGCCGACGGACAGCAGTACGGGCACGCGCTCCGCGCACTCGACGGATTGGCCGCCATACTCGGGGACCCCATGGACACGTTGGTGAACCTCGACGTACCCCGGCTGGACGACAGCTTCCTGGACTACTGGAACACCTCCGGCGCCGCCCGCTGCGACAGGGCCTTCCGCGCTCTGCACGACATGCAGTCGAAGACCGGTCACAGCGTCGGAAGCTATCCCCTCACCGGCCTGTTGTACCTCTGCATGGGCCTCGTGGAGATCCTCGACGAGGCGTTCGCGGGGCAGTTCAGGCGCCCACTGTCGATCGCCCTTCTCGCAGAGGCGCGGACGGAGGGGCTGAACCTCAGGGCGCTGATGCCACAACTGATCTACCCCGCCCGGCGGTTCGTCACGAACTGGTCCGCGGGACACAACATCTGGAACATGACCACCACGCACGTCTCCTGACGTCCCCGGAGGCCGACGGGTACCTCCCCCGGCGGGGCAGGTACCCGCGGGAACGGGCGGAAGCCGGGCAGGTGCCCGGCGCCCCGCCCAGGGCTCAAGCGGCCCGGATGGCGAACCCCTGGTTGTCGCCGTAGTGGCAGTCCCACAGCCGCGCGCGGTCGGCTATTGGATGTACGCGTAGTCCATGGAGAGAATGCCCCGGCCGGAATGTAACCGATTCTCTTTACCGCCCACTTGGGCCGCGACGCACCGCACGGAGCCGCCGGGTCGGCGGAACCGGTTTCTCCGCTCTCCCCCCGGCGAGCACTCGGGAGCAGCCCTCACCAAGACTCCGGTCCCCGGCGTCCGGGCGTGGGTCGGACGGGGGCATCTCGGGCCGACTGTCCCTCAGCGAGAGCGGGGGAGCGGTTACGTCCTCGACGTACGACCGGGCATGACAGAAGCCCGTCGCCGAAGCGCGTCGACTCGCGTTGGCCGGGCGCCCGTACGACCTTCGGCACGCCTGCCTCATCACGAGGAAGCCGCTAGCGCGAAAATTGCCAAGTCGTTGAAGGAAGAAGGGGATGTGGCATAGCGATCTGGTCCTTCCTCCGAGGGGGAGCCACGACTTCTCTGCATGAACTCGAGTCGTGAGCCGAACGGTAGCCGTCCACTCGCAAGGCCGCGCCCGTCGCGAGACAATGAAGTAGCCATGTACGGCGCGAGCTTGACGAGGTGGGCCCGCTTCCTCGTCTGCGTGAAGCAAAACGTTGACGGTGCAATCTCGTCAAGGTGCGGCAATTGGGATGCCGTACTCGCACAAGCATTACAGGATTGGGGCGGCACCATGATTCGCATGCGCTCAGTTGGTCATCGTTCCCGTATCGCTACGGTTGGCGCAGTGCTCGCTGTCGTTGGTGGAAGCTTCAGCTTGGTGGCACCGTCCATAGCCGAAGCGGCGGACACAACGGTGGTTGCCGGGCCCAGGACCACAGGAGAGTCGGAGGCAACCTGCCCCGAAGGTACTCATCTTATCGGTGGTGGGTACGACTTCGGTACTACCGGTTTCGTTGAAGTGCCGCCCAGTACGAGGGATCTTCTAGGGTTCGCCGTCCTCACCAATGGGCCGTCGCAGAGTAAGCCCGACACGTGGGTGGCCCGTGCCTGGAATTCAGAAATCCAGGCGTTCGCAATCTGCGAAACTGATTCCTGATCTGGGCGGCCGCGGCCGGAAGGTGGCGGCCCGCACCGTGACGTGCGGTGATCAGTCGGGGGCCCCAGCACATCCTCGCCAGACAGCTGACATGCGCCCGCTCCGAGCGGCACACGCCCGCAGACGCAAGAAGACCCCGTCCTCAGCATTACGCTGGTGGCGGGGTCTTTAGGCACTTCCTGCGAAGTGCCCCCGGCAGGATTCGAACCTGCGCACACGGCTCCGGAGGCCGTTGCTCTATCCCCTGAGCTACGGGGGCGTCCGCCGCGTTCGGCGGCGACGGGTAGAACCCTACCAGCATCCGAGCCGTGCCTGTGAACAGGTATTTCCGTCGAGTCACCGACCCCTCGTTCCCCCTCACGGGTCGGAAGTGGGCAAAACCCGGACGCAGCCACTTCCCGCGACCTACTCTCGTCGTGTGTCAGGCATGTCCGGTCGGGTGCTCGTTGTCGATGACAACCGGGTGATCCGGCAGTTGATCAGGGTCAACCTCGAGCTTGAGGGCTTCGAGGTCGTGACCGCGGCCGATGGTGCCGAGTGTCTGGATGTCGTGCATCAGGTTCGGCCTGATGTCGTCACCCTCGACGTCGTCATGCCCCGGTTGGACGGGTTGCGCACCGCCGAGAGACTTCGGTCCGATCCGCGTACCAGTCATCTGCCCGTCGCCATCGTCAGCGGATGTACGCAGTACGAGATGGACAGCGGCGTCGCCGTCGGTGTCGACGCGTTCCTCGCCAAGCCCTTCGAACCCGCCGAGCTCGTGCGCGTCGTGCGCAAGCTCATGCACCGCGACGGGCGTGAGCCCGGGCAGCGGCGTGGCGGACAGGAGGGGCCGTCGGGCGTCGACGGCAGACCCCACGGCCCCACTCATGACGGCCCCCAGGACGCCGACCCTCGCGCCACCCGCGACGCCGGCACCCGTGGCCCTTGCGACGCCACCACCCGCGCCGCCCACGACGAATGCCACGGCCTCGGGCACAGCCGTACCCGGCCCTAGCGTGCGCTCGGGCGGGGCGGGGGCCCCGGTGACCGCATCGCGAAACCGGTTCGCATTCCCACCCCCCTTCTCCCATACGCTTGTCCCGTGACCCCCGCGGACCTCTCCCTCACCGTGCTGCACGCCGTGCGCCGTGCGGTCGACGACGGTGCGCTCCATGTGGAGGTCCCCCAGCACGTCGCCGTCGAGCGGCCCCGGCCCGGTGGGCGTGGGGACTACGCCAGCAACGTCGCCCTGACCATCGCCCGCGCCGCGCAGCGCGCGCCCCTCGACGTCGCCGCCGTCCTCCGCGACCGGCTCCGGCACAGCCCCGGGCTCGCCGCCGTCGAGATCACCGGGCCCGGGTTCCTGAACTTCACCCTCCACACCGGCGCCCAGCAGGACCTCGTGCGCGAGATCCTCCGGGGCGGAGAGCGGTACGGCCGGCTCGATCCCACCGGCCAGGTCGCCCAGCCCGCCTACCGCGCCGATGTCCGGGCCGCCGTCACCGCGGACGCCGTGCGGCGCATCCTTCTGTCCCAGGGGTATGCCGTCCGCACCTCCTGCGAGGACGCCGCCGACCCCGCCTGGGCCGACCTCGGCGTACGGATCGAGGTCCAGGACTCCCGGGGCCGCCTGGCCACCGACATCGCCCCGCTGCCCGTCCCGTACACCGCCGCAGAGCTGCTCGCCCGCTTCGGGCCCGACGCCGCCCGCTGGGGGCTGCTGTCCGCCGCCGCTCGCGATCGCGCCCCTCTCGACGACCTCCTCCTGCGGCAGGACGAGAGCAATCCATTCTTCCGGGTCCGGTACGCCCACTCCCGGGCCCGCTCCCTCGTCCGGAACGCCGAGCAGCTCTCGTTCCGTGCCGATGCCTGCGAGAACGTCGACGCGCCCGCGCTCACCCGCGCCCTCGGCGACCACCCCGCCGTTCTCGCCTCCGCCGCCCGCCACCGCGCCCCCGATCGGGTCGCCCGGCATCTCGAGGTCGTCGCGGACGCGCTGCTCGACTTCCAGCACACCGTCCTGCCCCTCGGCGACGAGAAACCCTCGGCCGCCCACCGCTCCCGGCTCGCGCTCGCCGAAGCCGCCGGGGTGGTGCTCGCCGGTGGCCTCTCCCTGCTCGGCATCAGCTCACCCGACCAGATCTGAAAGATGCAGACGACATGAGCCGTTCCGCCCACCCCGCCGGGCCCCGCCACGCCGACGTCCTCCCCGAGGGGCACTACACCGCCCCGCCCGCCGACCTCAACCAGCTCGACCCGAAGGTCTGGGCCCGGACCGTCCGCCGTAACGACGAAGGCCAGCTCACCGTCGGTGGCCTCACCGTCGACGAGCTCCGCGAGCAGTTCGGCACCCCCGCCTACTTCCTCGACGAGGACGACTTCCGCGCCCGCTGCCGCGCCTGGGCCGACGCCTTCGGCGCGGACGCCGACGTCTTCTACGCAGGCAAGGCGTTCCTCTCCCGCGCCGTCGTGCGCTGGCTCACGGAGGAGGGACTCAACCTCGACGTCTGCTCCGCCGGCGAGCTCAGCACCGCCCTCTCCGCCGGCATGCCCCCCGAGCGCATCGCCTACCACGGGAACAACAAGAGCGAGGAAGAGATCCGGCGGGCCGTCGAGGTCGGCGTCGGGCGGATCGTCCTCGACTCCTTCCAGGAGATCGTCCGCGTCGCCCACATCGCCGACTCCCTCGGCAAGCGGCAGCGCGTCCAGATCCGCGTCACCGTCGGCGTCGAGGCCCACACGCACGAGTTCATCGCCACCGCCCACGAGGACCAGAAGTTCGGCATCGCGCTCGCCGGGGGACAGGCCGCGGAAGCCGTCCGGCGTGCGCTGAAGCTCGACGGTATCGAGCTCATCGGCATCCACTCGCACATCGGGTCGCAGATCTTCGACATGGCCGGCTTCGAGGTCTCCGCCCGCCGTGTCGTCCAGCTCCTCGCCGAGGTACGCGACGAGCACGGCGTCGAGCTGCCCGAGATCGACCTCGGCGGCGGTCTCGGCATCGCCTACACCTCGGACGACGATCCCCGTGAGCCCCACCACATCGCCAAGGCCCTGAAGGAGATCGTCGCCCGTGAGTGCGAGGCCGCCCGCCTCGCCACCCCGCGCATCTCCGTCGAGCCCGGGCGCGCCATCGTCGGTCCCACCGCCTTCACCCTGTACGAGGTCGGCACCGTCAAGCCCCTGGAGGGGCTGCGGACGTACGTCAGCGTGGACGGCGGCATGTCGGACAACATCCGCACCGCGCTGTACGACGCCGAGTACAGCGTCGCCCTCGTGTCGCGGACGAGTGACGCCGAGCCCATGCTCACCCGTGTCGTCGGCAAGCACTGCGAGAGCGGCGACATCGTCGTACGGGACGCGTTCCTGCCGGCCGACATCGCGCCCGGCGACCTCGTCGCCGTGCCCGCCACCGGCGCCTACTGCCGATCGATGGCCAGCAACTACAACCACGCACTCCGCCCGCCCGTCGTCGCCGTCCGCGACGGCGAGGCGCGGGTGATCGTCCGGCGCGAGACGGAGGAAGATCTCCTGCGTCTCGATGTCGGGTGATGAAATAGACGTCTCAGGATCCGGACGAGGGCCAGAAACCGTCGTCCGGTGAGTGAGACTGGTCCAACCGTAGAGATACGAAGCAGTACGAGAAGCAGTACGAGAAACGAGGTCGGATGATGCGTACGCGTCCGCTGAAGGTGGCGCTGCTGGGCTGTGGTGTGGTCGGCTCAGAGGTGGCGCGCATCATGACGACGCACGCCGACGACCTCGCCGCGCGCATCGGCGCCCCGGTCGAGCTCGCCGGCGTCGCGGTCCGCCGCCCGGACAAGGTCCGTGAGGGCATTCCCGCGGAGCTGATCACCACCGACGCCACCGCCCTGGTCAAACGGGGCGACATCGACGTCGTCGTCGAGGTCATCGGCGGTGTCGAGCCCGCCCGCACCCTCATCACCACCGCCTTCGAGCACGGCGCCTCCGTCGTCTCGGCCAACAAGGCGCTCCTCGCCCAGGACGGCACGACGCTCTACGCCTCCGCCGACCAGCACGGCCAGGACCTCTACTACGAGGCCGCCGTCGCGGGCGCCATCCCGCTCATCCGGCCGCTGCGCGAGTCCCTCGCCGGCGACAAGATCAACCGCGTGATGGGCATCGTCAACGGGACCACCAACTTCATCCTCGACCGGATGGACACGAACGGTGCCGGGTACTCCGAGGCCCTCGACGAGGCCACCGCCCTCGGATACGCGGAAGCCGACCCGACCGCCGACGTCGAGGGCTTCGACGCCGCCGCCAAGGCCGCCATCCTCGCCGGGATCGCCTTCCACACCCGCGTACGCCTCGACGACGTCTACCGCGAGGGCATGACCGAGGTCACCGCCGCCGACTTCGCCTCCGCCAAGCAGATGGGCTGCACCATCAAGCTGCTCGCGATCTGCGAGCGGGCCGCCGACGGCGAGTCCGTCACCGCGCGCGTGCACCCCGCGATGATCCCGCTGAGCCACCCGCTCGCCTCCGTCCGCGAGGCCTACAACGCGGTCTTCGTGGAGGCCGAGGCCGCCGGGCAGCTCATGTTCTACGGCCCCGGCGCCGGCGGCGCCCCGACCGCGTCGGCCGTCCTCGGCGACCTGGTCGCCGTGTGCCGCAACAAGCTCAACGAGGCCACCGGCCCCGGCGAGTCCGCGTACACCCAGCTGCCCGTGAGCCCCATGGGCGACGTGGTGACGCGGTACCACATCAGCCTCGACGTGGCCGACAAGCCGGGCGTCCTCGCCCAGGTCGCGACGGTCTTCGCCGAGCACGGCGTATCGATCGATACGGTCCGCCAGCAGGGCAAGGACGGCGAGGCCTCCCTCGTCGTCGTCACCCACCGCGCGCCCGACGCCGCCCTCTCCGGGACCGTCGAGGCGCTGCGCAAGCTCGACACCGTGCGCGGTGTCGCCAGCATCATGCGTGTTGAAGGGGAGTAAGGACCCATGACCAGCAAGGGCACCCACCAGTGGCGCGGCATCATCGAGGAGTACCGGGACCGCCTTCCGGTCACGGACACGACGCCGGTCGTCACGCTCCGTGAGGGCGGTACGCCGCTCGTTCCCGCTCAGGTCCTCTCCGAGCGCACGGGCTGCGAGGTGCACCTCAAGGTCGAGGGCGCCAACCCCACCGGGTCCTTCAAGGACCGCGGCATGACCATGGCCATCTCCAAGGCCAAGGAGGAGGGCGCGCAGGCCGTCATCTGCGCCTCCACCGGCAACACCTCGGCGTCCGCGGCGGCTTACGCGGTACGCGCCGGGATGGTCTCCGCCGTCCTCGTGCCGCAGGGCAAGATCGCGCTCGGCAAGATGGGCCAGGCCCTCGTGCACGGCGCGAAGATCCTCCAGGTCGACGGCAACTTCGACGACTGCCTGGACCTCGCCCGCGCGCTCTCGGACAACTACCCGGTCGCACTGGTCAATTCCGTCAACCCGGTCCGTATCGAGGGTCAGAAGACCGCCGCCTTCGAGATCGTGGACATGCTGGGCGACGCCCCCGACATCCACGTCCTGCCCGTCGGCAACGCCGGCAACATCACGGCCTACTGGAAGGGGTACCGGGAGTACGCGGCCGACGGCCTCGCCACCCACACCCCGCGCATGTGGGGCTTCCAGGCCTCCGGCTCCGCGCCGCTGGTACGCGGTGAGGTCGTCAAGGACCCGTCGACCATCGCCACCGCGATCCGTATCGGCAACCCGGCCTCGTGGGACTACGCGATCGCCGCCCGGGACGAGTCCGGCGGCTTCATCGACGAGGTGACGGACCGTGAGATCCTGCGCGCCTACCGGCTGTTGGCCTCCCAGGAGGGCGTCTTCGTCGAGCCCGCCTCCGCCGCGTCCGTCGCCGGTCTGCTGAAGGCCGCCGAGCAGGGCAAGGTCGACCCCGGCCAGCGGATCGTCTGCACCGTCACCGGCAACGGCCTGAAGGACCCCGACTGGGCCGTCGCCGGCGCCCCGCAGCCGGTCACCGTCCCGGTCGACGCGGCCGCCGCCGCCGAGCGCCTCGGCCTCGCGTAAAAGGCCCACAGCAGGCAAGTCCCTGACGGGAAACGCCTCTCCGGGAATCCCCGGAGAGGCAAACCCGATCAGGAACGTACATAGGCGCACAGGAAGGCTTGCGACACGCATCGTGCGCCTCCTGTGCGCCCTATGTCGCCACAGAACCTTCCTTCGATAGGCTGTACCGAACCCGCCCCGTTGCATATGCGCGGTGTCGTTGCCGTTGTCGCCCCCGAGGCAGACGCGGCCCCCGGGTTTCCGTGTACTTCTCTTGAAATCCCGTAGTCGCAAGTCAAGGAGAGTCATCGAGCGATGGCCGGTCCCGCGTTCCGCGCCGCCGCCGTACGGGTGCGCGTTCCCGCCACCAGCGCCAACCTCGGCCCGGGCTTCGACGCCTTCGGCCTGTCGCTGGGGCTCTACGACGACGTCGTCGTCCGGGTCGCCGACTCCGGGCTGCACATCGACATCGCCGGAGAGGGCGCCGACACGCTCCCGCGCGACGAGAGCCACCTGCTCGTACGCTCCCTGCGTACCGCCTTCGACCTGCTGGGCGGACAGCCCCGCGGCCTCGAGGTCGTCTGCGCCAACCGCATCCCGCACGGCCGCGGCCTCGGCTCCTCCTCCGCCGCCATCTGCGCCGGCATCGTCGCCGCCCGCGCCGTGACCATAGGCGGCGACACCCGCCTCGACGAGGCCGCGCTCCTCGAACTGGCCACCGAGATCGAGGGGCACCCCGACAACGTCGCCGCCTGTCTGCTCGGCGGTTTCACCCTCGCGTGGACCGAGTCCGGTGCCGCGCGGGCGATCAGGATGGACCCTTCCGATTCCATCGTTCCGGTGGTTTTCGTCCCCGGTAAGCCCGTACTGACCGAGACCGCCCGTGGTCTGCTGCCGCGCACCGTCCCGCACGTCGACGCCGCGGCCAACGCCGGACGCGCCGCGCTCCTCGTGGAGGCGCTCACCCGCCGCCCCGAGCTGCTGCTCGCGGCCACCGAGGACCGGCTGCACCAGGAGTACCGGGCTCCCGCGATGCCCGAGAGCATCGCCCTTGTGAACCGGCTGCGGGCGGACGGCGTCCCCGCGGTCATCTCCGGCGCGGGCCCCACGGTGCTCGCGCTGGCCGAACAGGGGTCGGCCGACAAGGTCGCCCGGCTGGCGGGCGAGGGATGGGCCGCGAACCGGCTCGACCTCGATGTGTCCGGAGCGAGTGTTCTGCCGCTCGCGCCATAGGGACACGTGATTGCCGGTGAGGGAGAGGGGGAATGTTTGTTGGAGCCGGTAGTGTTAACCTCAAGTCTGCACCCGACGTTTTTGTGGCGCGGTGCGGAGTGTCCCCATCAGGGACCACCCATTCTTCCGGGAGCCTCCCCAACTGCCTGAGCAGCCCGCCTGAGCAGTTTCGAGCACGCTCCGGAACCGGCACGACACCCCTCGCTCTTTCCTTGTGAGGGCCGAGCAGGGGGCCTCGGGCCGGACCCACAGCACGTTTTTCTCTTCCGCCGTACCCGGCGGGACCACCGCCCCGACCCGGTCCACAAGCCAGGACCGTCGTCGGACAGCACAACCGGTCGCCGAGCCAGATGGCCGACGTCCGCTCCAGGGAAGGACCCTTCGTGAGCGACACCACCGATCTGATGGGCGTGACTGCCGACAACCCCGTCGACACCTCCGCGCCCGCCGCAGGTGCTGCCACTGGCACCACCGCACGGCGCCGCCGCTCCGGCACCGGCCTCGAGGGCATGGTCCTGGCCGAGCTGCAGCAGGTCGCGTCCGGCCTCGGCATCAGGGGCACCGCGCGGATGCGCAAGAGCCAGCTGATCGAGGTCATCAAGGAGGCGCAGGCCGGAGGCGGAGCCCCCGCCAAGGCCGCCGCCGACACGGCTGACACCAAGCCGAAGCGCCGCGCCACCTCCAAGGCCCGTACGGCCGAGAGCGCCGCCGAGACCGCTGCCCCCAAGGCGGAGAAGGCCGAGAAGGCCGTCGCCCAGCAGCAGATCGACATCCCCGGCCAGCCCTCCCCCAAGGTCTCGGCTTCGCTCGACCAGGGAGGTGCCCCCTCCGACGACCAGCCGGTCGGCGAGCGCCGCCGCCGTCGGGCCACTGCCCCGGCCGGCAGCCCGGAGGGCGACGTCAAGGCCGAGTCCTCCCAGGCCGTGAAGACCGAGGCCAAGGCCGACACCCGGACGGACTCCCGAACCGAGTCCCGTACGGACGGCTCCGCCGACGCCAAGGCCGAGACCTCCACCGACACCGCCGAGGGCCGCGGCCGCCGTGACCGCGGCGACCGTCAGCGTGACCGCGGCGAGCGCGGAGAGCGCGGCGATCGTCAGCGCGACCGCCGTGACCGCGGCAAGGGCGACGACCAGCAGGGTGGTGGCCAGGGCGGCCAGCGCCAGCAGCGTCAGGGCGGCCAGCAGGGTCAGCAGGGTCCGCAGGACGACTTCGACGACGAGGGCGGCCGTCGTGGCCGTCGCGGCCGCTACCGCGACCGTCGTGGCCGTCGTGGCCGTGACGACTTCGCGACCGGCGAGCCGCAGGTCTCCGACGACGACGTCCTGATCCCCGTCGCGGGCATCCTGGACATCCTCGACAACTACGCGTTCATCCGGACCTCCGGCTACCTGCCCGGCCCGAACGACGTGTACGTCTCCCTCGCCCAGGTCCGCAAGAACGGCCTGCGCAAGGGTGACCACGTCACCGGCGCCGTGCGTCAGCCGAAGGAGGGCGAGCGCCGCGAGAAGTTCAACGCGCTGGTGCGCCTGGACTCCTCGAACGGCATGGCCGCCGACTCCGGCCGTGGCCGCCCGGAGTTCAACAAGCTGACCCCGCTCTACCCGCAGGACCGGCTCCGTCTGGAGACCGACCCGGGTGTGCTGACCACGCGGATCATCGACCTCGTGTCGCCGATCGGCAAGGGCCAGCGAGGCCTGATCGTGGCCCCGCCGAAGACCGGCAAGACCATGATCATGCAGGCGATCGCCAACGCGATCACCCACAACAACCCCGAGTGCCACCTGATGGTCGTCCTGGTCGACGAGCGTCCGGAAGAGGTCACCGACATGCAGCGGTCGGTCAAGGGCGAGGTCATCTCCTCGACCTTCGACCGTCCGGCCGAGGACCACACCACGGTCGCCGAGCTGGCCATCGAGCGCGCCAAGCGCCTCGTCGAGCTGGGTCACGACGTGGTCGTCCTGCTCGACTCGATCACCCGTCTGGGACGTGCGTACAACCTCGCCGCCCCGGCCTCCGGCCGCATCCTGTCCGGTGGTGTCGACTCGACCGCGCTCTACCCGCCGAAGCGCTTCTTCGGTGCGGCGCGCAACATCGAGGACGGCGGCTCGCTGACCATCCTGGCCACGGCGCTGGTCGACACCGGCTCGCGCATGGACGAGGTGATCTTCGAGGAGTTCAAGGGCACCGGCAACATGGAGCTCAAGCTCGACCGGAAGCTCGCCGACAAGCGCATCTTCCCGGCCGTCGACGTCGACGCCTCGGGTACGCGTAAGGAAGAGATCCTGCTCGGCGCCGACGAGCTCGCGGTCACCTGGAAGCTGCGTCGCGTGCTGCACGCGCTCGACCAGCAGCAGGCGATCGAGCTGCTTCTCGACAAGATGAAGCAGACGAAGTCGAACGGTGAGTTCCTGCTCCAGATCCAGAAGACGACCCCCGGAGCCGGCAACAACGACTGAGGCGAGACCTCGGTCACACGGCGGGGGCAGGGCATCGCCCTCGTGACCCCGCCGTGACCTGGACGAACCATCGCGCCCACCGTGCCCCGCACGGTGGGCGCGGTGCGTTGCGGTCCGTCGCTCTGCGAAACCTCACAGGTTCCTATGTAACCCTTTCGGGTGCTTCGCCGTCACAGAAGGTGAAGCGAAGACCTGAGGTGGGAGATGAGCGAGCAGAGCAAGGGCGGCCGAATACGCCGCCCGGGGGGCGGGGTGGGACCCCCGAGCGGCCGCCGCCGCAAGCAGCCCGCCAAGGGCCGCCGCGCGGTGACCGTCGCCGCCTGGAGCGCGGCCGCGCTCGTCGTCGTCGGCGGTTCCGGACTCGGTTACGTCTACTTCAAGCTCAACGGCAACCTCAAGAGCGTGGACATCAACGCCCAGCTCGGCACCGACCGGCCCAAGAACGTCGACAACGGCTCGATGGACATCCTGGTGCTCGGCTCCGACTCCCGCTCCGGCGACAACGGCGCCTACGGCAAGGACGAGGGCGGCGCCCGCTCCGACACCGCGATGGTCGTGCACGTCTACGAGGGCCACAAGAAGGCCGGCGTCGTCTCGATCCCGCGCGACACCCTCGTCGACCGCCCCGCCTGCACCGACGAGCGGGGCACCGCCGTCCCCGCCGACAAGCGGGCCATGTTCAACACCGCGTACGAGGTCGGTGGGCCGGCCTGCGCAGTGAAGACCGTCGAGTCGATCTCCGGCATCCGCATGGACCACTACATCGAGGTCGACTTCAGCGGCTTCAAGAAGCTGATCGACAAGCTCGGCGGCGTCGAGATCACCACGACCAAGGCCATCAAGGACTCCAAGAGCCACCTCGACCTCGCCCCGGGCACGCACACCCTCGACGGCGAGCAGTCCCTCGGTCTGGTCCGCACCCGCAAGAGCGTCGGCGACGGCAGCGACCTCGGCCGCATCCAGCTCCAGCAGGCGTTCATGAAGGCCTTCATCGACCAGGTCAAGGACGTCGGCGTCCTCACGAACCCCAAGAAGCTCCTGGACATCGCCGACACCGCCACCAAGGCCATCACGCCGGACTCGGAGCTCGACTCCGTCAACGAGCTGACGGGCTTCGCCCAGGGGCTCTCCGGGCTCGGCGCCGAGGACGTCCACATGATCACGATGCCGGTCCGGTACGACCCCGCCGACCCGAACCGCGTCATACCGCTGGAAGCCCGGTCCCGGCAGGTCTGGCAGGCGCTCAAGGCCGACCGCCCCGTCCCCGCCTCCGCGACGAAGGGCGCGGCGACGGGCCAGGCCGACGGCGTCGTGAGCGGGCCCTCCACGGCCTCGGAATAGTTTCACCAGGGACCCGGTTTTGGGAGATACGGCCGGTCCTGGCAGACTGGTACGTCGGCCCCGGTTCACGCAGGTGCAATCCGCACGGCGACCCGGCGCCCTCCCGAAACTAGGAGACACCTTGAAGCGCGAGATCCACCCCGAGTACGTCGAGACCCAGGTCAGCTGCACCTGTGGCGCGTCGTTCACCACCCGTAGCACCCTGACCGAGGGCACCATCCGTGCCGAGGTCTGCTCCGAGTGCCACCCGTTCTACACGGGCAAGCAGAAGATCCTCGACACCGGCGGCCGCGTGGCCCGCTTCGAGGCCCGCTTCGGCAAGGCTGCGGCCAAGAAGTAGCACGTCACTGCGCCGGTCCTTGGTCGCTCCCGCTGGGAGTACCGGACCGGCGCTTTGCCGTCCCCGCAGTCCGTTCGTACGAAAACCAGGAGCCCCCGATGTTCGAGGCGGTCGAGGAACTGATCGGCGAGCACGCCGATCTCGAGAAGAAGCTCGCTGACCCTTCGGTCCACGCGGACCAGGCCAACGCGCGCAAGCTGAACAAGCGTTACGCCGAGCTGACCCCGATCGTCGCCGTCTACCGTTCCTGGAAGCAGAACGGTGACGACATCGAGACCGCCCGCGAGCTGATGCACGACGACCCGGACTTCGCGGCCGAGGTCAAGGACCTGGAGAAGCAGCGCGAGGAGCTGACCGACAAGCTGCGGCTGCTGCTCGTCCCGCGCGACCCCAGCGACGACAAGGACGTCATCCTGGAGATCAAGGCCGGCGCGGGCGGCGACGAGTCCGCCCTGTTCGCCGGCGATCTGCTGCGGATGTATCTGCGCTACGCCGAGCGCGTCGGCTGGAAGACCGAGATCATCGACTCCACCGAGTCCGAGCTCGGCGGCTACAAGGACGTCCAGGTCGCGGTGAAGACCAAGGGCGGCAACGGCGCGACCGAGCCCGGCCAGGGCGTCTGGGCGCGGCTGAAGTACGAGGGCGGGGTGCACCGCGTGCAGCGCGTGCCCGCCACCGAGTCGGCCGGCCGGATCCACACCTCCGCGGCCGGTGTCCTCGTGACCCCCGAGGCCGAGGAGATCGACGTCGAGATCCACGCCAACGACCTGCGCATCGACGTGTACCGGTCCTCCGGTCCCGGCGGCCAGTCCGTCAACACCACCGACTCCGCGGTCCGCATCACGCACCTGCCGACCGGCATCGTGGCCTCCTGCCAGAACGAGAAGAGCCAGCTCCAGAACAAGGAGCAGGCCATGCGTATCCTGCGGTCCCGGCTGCTCGCCGCCGCGCAGGAGGAGGCGGAGTCCAAGGCCGCCGACGCCCGTCGCAGCCAGGTCCGTACCGTCGACCGGTCCGAGAAGATCCGTACGTACAACTTCCCGGAAAACCGCATCTCGGACCACCGCGTCGGTTTCAAGGCGTACAACTTGGACCAGGTGCTCGACGGCGATCTGGACGCGATGATCCAGGCCTGCGTCGACGCCGACTCCGCCGCCAAGCTCGCAGCAGCGTAGGACTTGTCAGCCCCACCCGCACCACGGAGGACCAGCGTGAACCTGCTGCTTGCCGAGGTGGCCCAGGCCACCCAGCGGCTGGCCGACGCCGGCGTTCCCTCACCGCGTTTCGACGCGGAGGAGCTCGCCGCGTTCGTGCACGGCGTCAAGCGGGGGGAGCTGCACAACGTCAAGGACGCGGACTTCGACGCCCGCTACTGGGAGGCGGTGGCCCGCCGCGAGGCGCGGGAGCCGCTCCAGCACATCACCGGCCGGGCGTTCTTCCGCTATCTGGAGCTCCAGGTGGGGCCGGGCGTCTTCGTGCCCCGGCCGGAGACCGAGTCGGTCGTCGGCTGGGCCATAGACGCCGTACGGGCCATGGACGTCGTCGAGCCGCTGATCGTCGACCTGTGCACCGGTTCGGGCGCGATCGCGCTCGCGATGGCGCAGGAGGTGCCGCGCTCGCGCGTGCACGCGGTCGAGCTCTCCGACGACGCGCTGGTGTGGACCCGCAAGAACGCGGAGGGCTCGCGCGTCACGGTCCACCAGGGCGACGCTCTGAGCGCGCTGCCGGAGCTCGACGGCCAGGTCGACCTGGTCATCTCCAACCCGCCGTACATCCCGCTCACCGAGTGGGAGTACGTGGCGCCCGAGGCACGTGACCACGACCCGGAGATGGCGTTGTTCTCCGGCGAGGACGGCCTCGACACGATCCGCGGTATCGAGCGCACCGCGCACCGCCTGCTGCGCCCGGGGGGTCTCGTCGTGATCGAGCACGCGGACACCCAGGGCGGCCAGGTGCCGTGGATCTTCAACGAGGAGGCCGGCTGGGCGGATGCCGCCGACCACCCGGACCTGAACAACCGTCCGCGCTTCGCGACCGCCCGCAAGGCCATGCCGTGATCCGCGCTGCCATGACCACGCTTGTGTATGAGGAGGCCCGCTAAATGGCTCGGCGATACGACTGCAACGAGGCGACCGACCGTGCGACCGGGCTGCGCGAGGCCGCGTCCGCCGTGCGCCGTGGCGAGCTGGTCGTGCTGCCCACCGACACCGTGTACGGGATCGGCGCGGACGCCTTCAGCTCGGAGGCGGTCGCGGACCTGCTCGACGCCAAGGGCCGGGGCCGCAACATGCCCACGCCCGTCCTCATCGGCTCCCCGAACACGCTGCACGGGCTGGTCACGGACTTCTCCGAGCAGGCGTGGGAGCTCGTCGACGCGTTCTGGCCGGGCGCGCTCACGCTCGTCGCGAAGCACCAGCCGTCGCTCCAGTGGGACCTCGGGGACACCCGTGGCACGGTCGCGATTCGGATGCCGCTGCACCCGGTCGCGATCGAGCTGCTGACCGAGGTCGGCCCCATGGCGGTCTCCTCGGCGAACCTCACCGGACACCCGTCGCCGGAGGACTGCGACGCGGCGCAGGGCATGCTCGGCGACTCGGTCTCCGTGTACCTCGACGGGGGTCCGACGCCGGGGATCGTCCCGTCGTCGATCGTGGACGTGACGGGCAAGGTGCCGGTCCTGCTGCGTGCGGGCGCGCTCTCCGCGGAGGAGCTCCGGAAGGTCGTACCCGACCTCGAGGTGGCCAATTGACCGCCCCTGAGGGGCGTGGCATAGCGGGGCACGAGAGCACTTCCTTCCGCATCCTCCACGTCAGCACCGGCAACGTCTGCCGCTCGCCGATCACCGAGCGGCTGACCCGCCATGCCCTGAGCGACCGTCTGGGCGACCCCCGGGGCGGCGGCCTGATCGTGGAGAGCGCGGGCACGTGGGGCCACGAGGGGGCCCCGATGGAGGCCAACGCGGAGCTGGTCCTCGCCGACTTCGGCGCGGACTACAGCGGCTTCGTGGGCCGTGAGCTCCTCGACGAGCACGTCATCCGCGCGGACCTGGTCCTGACGGCGACCCGCGACCACCGCGCGCAGGTCATCTCGATGGGCCACTCGGCGGGCCTGCGCACCTTCACCCTGAAGGAGTTCACCCGCCTCGTCCGCGCCATAGACCCCGCGACCCTGCCCGACCCGCTGGACGAGGGCATGGTCGAACGCGCGCGTGCGCTGGTACGCGCGGCGGCGGCTCTACGCGGGTGGCTCCTGGCCCCGAGCGCGGAGGCGGACGAGGTCAACGACCCGTACGGAGCGCCGATCACGTTCTTCCGCTCGATCGGCGAGGAGATCAACACGGCACTGGACCCTGTCGTGACGGCCCTGACCGGGGTCCCCGCGCGCCGTTGAGCCGGGGGCCGCGGGGCGGAAGGCGGGCGGCAGGGCCATCCGGCCCAGGGTCCGGGTGAACATCGGGCAAACCCGTGCCCGCGCGCCTACATTGGAGCTGAAGGCCAGCCCGCGCCGCCTGGAGCCCATGATGCCGGTCACCGCTCCACCCGAAGAGGATCTCGACGTCCTGCGCCGGCAGGACCCGGAGATCGCCGACGTACTGCTCGGAGAGGCGCGCCGGCAGGCCGACAGCCTGCAGCTGATCGCCGCCGAGAACTTCACCTCGCCCGCCGTCCTCGCCGCCCTCGGCTCCCCGCTCGCCAACAAGTACGCGGAGGGCTACCCCGGCGCCCGCCACCACGGCGGCTGCGAGTTCGCCGACGCCGCCGAGCGGATCGCCGTCGAACGGGCCACCGCGCTCTTCGGAGCCGAGCACGCGAACGTCCAGTCCCACTCCGGCTCCTCGGCCGTCCTGGCGGCGTACGCGGCCCTTCTGAGGCCCGGAGACACCGTCCTGGCGATGGGCCTCCCGCACGGCGGCCATCTCACCCATGGCTCGCCCGCGAACTTCTCCGGCCGCTGGTTCGACTTCGTCCCGTACGGCGTCGACGCCGAGACCGGCCTCGTCGACTACGAGCAGGTCGCCGCCCTCGCCCGCCACCACCGCCCCAAGGCGATCGTCTGCGGCTCCATCTCCTATCCCCGCCACCTCGACTACGCGATCTTCCGCGAGATCGCCGACGAGGCAGGCGCCTATCTCATCGCCGACGCCGCCCACCCCATGGGCCTGGTCGCCGGGGGAGCGGCGCCCAACCCCGTCCCGTACGCCGATGTCGTCTGCGCCACCACCCACAAGGTCCTCCGCGGCCCCCGCGGCGGGATGATCCTCTGCGGCGCCGAACTCGCCGACCGCGTCGACCGCGCCGTCTTCCCGTTCACCCAGGGCGGCGCCCAGATGCACACGATCGCCGCGAAGGCCGTCGCCCTGGGCGAGGCGTCGACCCCCGCCTTCACCACGTACGCCCATCAGGTCGTCGCCCATGCCCGCGTCCTCGCCGACGCGCTCTCCGCGGAGGGCTTCGCCCTCACCACCGGCGGCACCGACACCCACCTGATCACCGCCGACCCCGCCCCCCTCGGCATCGACGGCCGCACGGCGCGCTCGCGCCTCGCCGCCGCCGGCATGGTCCTCGACACCTGCGCCCTGCCGTACGGGGACGGACGTGGGATTCGTCTCGGTACCGCCGCCGTCACCACCCAGGGAATGGGCGCCCCGGAGATGGCCCGGATCGCCGCGTTGTTCACGATCGCGCTACGGGACGAACCGGGGGAGACGGCCCGGGTACGCGCGGAAGTACGTGATCTGGCCGGGCGATTTCCCCCGTACGGCCGGTGAGGAACCCCGGAGCGCAACCATCCGGCCGGGCCGTATGTCCTCAAGCACATGGACAGCACGGCTAGGGTGTGGGGCTTAGATGGCCAGCGATTCCTGTGGGGCAGCCCGTGCGTGATTACCTGCTGACGCTCTGTGTCACGGCCGCGGTGACCTATCTGCTCACCGGTCCGGTGCGGAAGTTCGCCATCGCGACCGGGGCGATGCCGGAGATCCGTGCCCGAGACGTACACCGAGAACCGACTCCGCGGCTCGGTGGCATCGCCATGTTCTTCGGCCTGTGCACCGGCCTGCTGGTGGCGGACCACCTGCAGAACCTCAACAGCGTCTTCGAGCTCTCCAACGAGCCCCGCGCGCTGCTCTCCGGCGCCGCCCTGATCTGGCTGATCGGTGTCCTCGACGACAAGTTCGAGCTGGACGCGCTGATCAAGCTGGGTGCGCAGATGATCTCCGCCGGTGTGATGGTGATGCAGGGTCTGACGATCCTGTGGCTGCCGATCCCGGGCGTCGGCACCGTCGCGCTCACCAAGGGGCAGGGCACGCTCCTGACCGTGGCCCTGGTCGTCCTGACCATCAACGCCGTGAACTTCGTCGACGGCCTCGACGGCCTCGCCGCCGGCATGGTCTGCATCGCCGCCGCGGCCTTCTTCCTGTACGCGTACCGCCTCTGGTACGGCTACACGATCGAGGCCGCCGCGCCCGCGACGCTCTTCGCCGCGATCCTGATGGGCATGTGCCTGGGCTTCCTGCCGCACAACATGCATCCGGCCCGGATCTTCATGGGCGACTCCGGTTCGATGCTGATCGGTCTGATCCTGGCCGCCTCGGCGATCTCGATCACCGGCCAGGTCGACCCGGACGTGCTGAAGCTCTTCGAGGGCTCGACCCGCGAGGCCACCCACGCCGCCCTGCCGGTCTTCATCCCGCTCGTGCTGCCGCTGACGATCATCGCGATCCCCATGGCCGACCTGATCCTGGCCATCGTGCGCCGTACCTGGAACGGCCAGTCGCCGTTCGCCGCCGACCGCGGGCATCTGCACCACCGGCTTCTGGAGATCGGGCACTCGCACAGCCGGGCCGTCCTGATCATGTACTTCTGGTCGGCGCTCATCGCCTTCGGGACGCTCGCGTACTCGGTGCACTCCACGTCGATGTGGATCGTGCTCGTGGTCGTGTTCCTGAGCGCGATCGGTCTCGTGCTGCTCCTGCTGCCGCGCTTCACGCCGCGCGCCCCGCACTGGGCGGAGTCGTTCGTCCCGCCGCGCTACCGGCGCCGCGGGGCCGGACGCCCGGGAGTGCGGCGGGGATCCCGCTCGGAGGCCGCCGCTCCGGTCGCCACGGCCGTCGAGGAGCCGGCGGAGGAGCGCGTACCGGTGCCCGCGGGGGTCAACGGGGCCACCGCCATCGGCCACCGATCGCGCTTCACCGACCGGCGGAAGGCCGGAACGCCGAGTTGACGAATGTCATACTGGGCCGCATTACCAGACAAAACACCCCGGCAGGCTGCACACACGCGCACTGTCACACTCATGTGTGACAGTCAGCACACTTCCCGGGTAAAGAACTACTCAAATAGTTTGTGATACCGTTCACGAGACCCGGCGACAGAGCCGAAAGACCGTAGTGCGACGGTCCGTTGGCCCCGAGACACACCTCGGACCGGGCTTACGCTCGTCCCTGACGACACCATCGCCCCCACCAGCAACAGCGGAGACACCGCCATGCCGTCCAACGACGCACGCATCCTTCTGTCAGCTGCCATTCCCGCTGCTGCCACCGGCGCCATCGCCGCGGTCATCAGCGGCGTGGTTGCCGGCGGCAAGGGCGCGATCGGCGCCGTCATCGGCTGCGCGGTCGTGATCGCGTTCATGGGGATCGGGCTCGTGGTGCTCCAGCGGACGGCCAAGTCGTACCCGCACCTGTTCCAGGCCATGGGCCTCCTGCTCTACACGACCCAGCTGCTGCTGCTCTTCGTGCTGATGCTGATGCTCAAGAACACGACGTTCTTCGACTTCAAGGCCTTCGCCTTCACTCTGCTCGCGTCGACCCTCGTCTGGATCGCCGCGCAGGCACGTGCGTACATGAAGGCCAAGATCATGTACATCGACGACCCCAAGAAGCCGGGGTCGTCGCAGTGAGGGGTAGGGCCGGGATAAAGGCGCGTTCGGCTTCCTGCTATCGTCCGGTGCCAACTGCGGCACTGCGGGCGCGGGCATCCGAGCTGACGCCTGTCCCAGCGCGAGGCTCGACGCCGAACCGCCGCCCCCTTATCCGTAAGACCAGTCCAGTGCCGACCCGCGGCTGCGTGCCGCGCCGACACAACGAGGTTGCCGTACCTATGCGCCACGCTGAAGGAGCCCGCGGTGAGTGCTGACCAGACGCTTGCCTTCGACCCGGATTGCCACATCTTCAGTGGATGTGGCTTCCCGGCGCCGGGCCTGCACACGTTCATGTACGAGCCCATCGCCACGGTGGCCGGCATCGAGATCACCAAGCCGATGCTGCTTGCTCTGCTGGGCTCCATCGTGGTCGTCGGGTTCTTCTGGGCCGCCTTCAACAAGCCCAAGCTGATCCCCGGCAAGATGCAGATGGTCGGCGAGGCCGGTTACGACTTCGTCCGCCGCGGCATCGTCTACGAGATCATCGGCAAGAAGGACGGCGAGAAGTACGTCCCCTTCATGGTGTCGCTGTTCTTCTTCGTCTGGATCATGAACCTCTGGTCGATCATTCCGCTCGCCCAGTTCCCGGTCACGTCACTGATCGCCTTCCCGGCCGGTCTCGCGCTGATCGTGTACGTCATGTGGATCTCGCTGACCTTCAAGAAGCACGGCTTCGTCGGCGGCTGGAAGAACATCGTCGGCTACGACAAGTCCCTCGGTGCGATCCTCCCGATGGTCGTCGTCCTCGAGTTCTTCTCGAACCTCATCATCCGGCCCTTCACGCACGCGGTCCGACTGTTCGCGAACATGTTCGCCGGTCACCTGCTGATCGTGATGTTCTCGCTGGCCACCTGGTACCTCATGAACGGCCTGGGCTTCGTCTACGCCGGCGCCTCGTTCGTGATGGTCCTCGTGATGACGGCCTTCGAGCTCTTCATCCAGGCCGTCCAGGCGTACGTCTTCGTCCTCCTGGCCTGCAGCTACGTCCAGGGCGCGCTGGCCGAGCACCACTGAGCCACTCCCGCCCCGGGATCCAGCTAGACCCCCAATCCAACAGTCGTCCGGTGGCCAACCCCCACCGGGTCATTGAAAGAGAAGGAAGTAACGGCATGTCCGCTGCTCTCGACATGGTCAACCTCGCGGCCTCCGCCAAGGAGAACGTCGTCGGCAACGTCGCCTCGATCGGCTACGGCCTCGCCGCGATCGGCCCCGGCGTCGGCGTCGGCATCATCTTCGGTAACGGTACGCAGGCCCTCGCCCGCCAGCCCGAGGCCGCCGGTCTGATCCGCACCAACCAGATCATGGGCTTCGCCTTCTGTGAGGCGCTCGCCCTCATCGGCATCGTCATGGGCTTCGTCTACCAGTAAATCGGACCGACAGCCCACACCTTTTTACGGAAGGCACTGATGTGAACGCTCTGCTTCTTGCGGCGGAGGAGCCCCAGCCTCCTCTGATCCCGCATCTTGACGAGCTCGTCATCGGCCTGATCGCCTTCGTCATCGTCTTCGGCTTCCTCGCCAAGAAGCTCCTCCCGAACATCAACAAGGTTCTGGAAGAGCGTCGGGCGGCCATCGAGGGTGGCATCGAGAAGGCCGAGTCGGCCCAGATCGAGGCCCAGAGTGTGCTGGAGCAGTACAAGGCCCAGCTCGCCGAGGCCCGCCATGAGGCCGCGCGTCTTCGCCAGGAGGCGACGGAGCAGGGCACCGCGATCATCCAGGAGATGAAGGCGGAAGGCCAGCGCCAGCGCGAGGAGATCATCGCGGCCGGCCACACGCAGATCGAGGCCGACCGCAAGGCCGCGGCGACCTCGCTGCGCCAGGACGTGGGCAAGCTCGCCACCGACCTGGCCGGCAAGCTGGTCGGCGAGTCCCTCGAGGACCACGCCCGCCAGAGCCGCACGATCGACCGCTTCCTCGATGAGCTCGAGGAGAAGGCCGAGGCCGTCCGATGAACGGAGCGAGCCGTGAAGCGCTGGCTGCCGCACGTGAGTCCCTCGACGCGCTGACCGACAACACCTCGGTCGACGCCGCGAAGCTCGCGGGCGAGCTGGCCGCAGTCACCACGCTGCTCGACCGCGAGGTGTCGCTGCGTCGGGTCCTGACCGACCCGGCGCAGGCGGGCGAGGCCAAGGCCGAGCTCGCCGGGCGACTGCTCGGCGGTCAGGTGGGCGGCGAGACCGTCGACCTGGTGTCCGGCATGGTGCGTTCCCGCTGGTCGTCCTCGCGTGACCTGGTCGACTCGGCCGAGGAGCTGGCGAACATCGCCGACCTCACCGCCGCGCAGCAGGCCGGCGCACTGGACGACGTCGAGGACGAGCTGTTCCGGTTCGGCCGGATCGTCACCTCCAGCACCGAGCTGCGCTCGGCGCTGACGGACAAGGCCGCCACGGCGTCCGCCAAGAGTGAGCTGCTGCGCAGCCTTCTCGGCGGGAAGGCCAACCCGGTCACCGAGCGCCTGGTCGTCCGTCTCGTGACCCAGCCGCGTGGACGTAGCCTGGAAGCGGGACTCGAGTCCCTCTCCAAGCTCGCCGCGGCGCGCCGGGACCGGATGGTCGCCGTCGTGACGTCGGCGGTGCCGCTGACCGATCAGCAGAAGCAGCGCCTCGGTGTCGTCCTGGCCAAGCTGTACGGCCGCCAGATGCACCTGAACCTCGAAGTGGACCCCGCGGTCCTCGGCGGGATCACGGTGCAGGTCGGTGACGAGGTCATCAACGGCACCATCGCGGAGCGCCTCGACGAGGCGACCCGGCGACTGGCCGGCTGACGTCGGCCGGCAACTGAACACAGCATTACCTGCGGCCCGGTTGGGCCGTGCAGAGATTGCAGAAGATTCCTGGGGGTCGGCCCCCAGACCCCCAAGAAGACTTCGGGCCCAACAAGGAGAGCAGGGAACCCAGATGGCGGAGCTCACGATCCGGCCGGAGGAGATCCGGGACGCGCTGGAGACCTTTGTCCAGTCGTACCAGCCGGACGCGGCCTCGCGCGAGGAGGTCGGAACGGTCAGCCTGGCCGGCGACGGCATCGCGAAGGTGGAGGGCCTGCCCTCCGCCATGGCGAACGAGCTGCTGAAGTTCGAGGACGGCACCCTCGGTCTCGCCCTCAACCTCGAGGAGCGCGAGATCGGTGCGATCGTCCTCGGCGAGTTCAGCGGTATCGAGGAGGGCCAGCCGGTGCAGCGCACCGGTGAGGTTCTCTCCGTAGGTGTCGGCGAGGGCTACCTCGGCCGCGTCGTCGACCCGCTCGGCAACCCGATCGACGGTCTCGGAGAGATCGCGACCGAGGGCCGCCGCGCCCTCGAGCTGCAGGCCCCGGGCGTCATGGCCCGTAAGTCGGTGCACGAGCCGATGGAGACCGGCTACAAGGCCGTCGACGCCATGACCCCGGTCGGCCGTGGTCAGCGTCAGCTGATCATCGGTGACCGTCAGACCGGCAAGACCGCGCTGTGCGTCGACACGATCATCAACCAGCGTGACAACTGGCGCTCGGGCGACGTGAACAAGCAGGTCCGCTGCATCTACGTCGCCATCGGCCAGAAGGGCTCGACCATCGCGTCCGTTCGCGGCGCCCTGGAAGAGGCCGGCGCGCTCGAGTACACGACGATCGTCGCCGCCCCGGCGTCCGACCCGGCCGGCTTCAAGTACCTGGCGCCGTACACCGGCTCCGCCATCGGCCAGCACTGGATGTACCAGGGCAAGCACGTCCTGATCGTCTTCGACGACCTGTCGAAGCAGGCCGACGCCTACCGCGCCGTGTCGCTGCTGCTGCGCCGCCCGCCGGGCCGTGAGGCCTACCCGGGTGACGTCTTCTACCTGCACTCGCGTCTCCTCGAGCGCTGCGCGAAGCTCTCGGACGAGCTGGGTGCCGGTTCGATGACGGGTCTGCCGATCGTCGAGACCAAGGCGAACGACGTGTCGGCGTTCATCCCGACCAACGTCATCTCCATCACCGACGGCCAGTGCTTCCTGGAGTCCGACCTGTTCAACGCCGGCCAGCGTCCGGCCCTGAACGTCGGTATCTCGGTCTCGCGTGTCGGTGGCTCCGCCCAGCACAAGGCGATGAAGCAGATTTCCGGTCGCCTCCGTGTCGACCTGGCCCAGTTCCGTGAGCTGGAGGCGTTCGCCGCCTTCGGTTCGGACCTGGACGCCGCGTCGAAGGCGCAGCTGGAGCGTGGTCAGCGCATGGTCGAGCTGCTCAAGCAGGCTCAGTACCAGCCGATGCCCACCGAGAACCAGGTCGTTTCCGTCTGGGCCGGCACCACCGGCAAGATGGACGACGTCCCGGTGGCCGACATCCGCCGCTTCGAGGCCGAGATGCTGGCGTACCTGCGCCAGAGCCACTCCGGTCTCATGACCTCCATCCGTGAGGGCGGCAAGATGTCGGACGACACCCTGCAGTCCGTGGCCGACGCCATCGCGGAGTTCAAGAAGCAGTTCGAGACCTCTGACGGGAAGCTGCTGGGCGACGACGCTTCCGCTGCCGTCAACGTCTCGAAGTGACGACGGAAGGGACCTGACTCATGGGAGCGCAGCTCCGGGTCTACAAGCGTCGCATCAAATCCGTCACCGCGACGAAGAAGATCACCAAGGCGATGGAGATGATCGCCGCCTCGCGTGTCGTCAAGGCGCAGCGCAAGGTGCAGGCGTCGACCCCGTACGCCACCGAGCTGACCCGCGCGGTCACCGCGGTGGCCACGGGTGCGAACGACAAGCACCCGCTGACCACCGAGACGGAGAACCCGACCCGTGCCGCGGTCCTGCTCCTCGCGAGCGACCGCGGTCTGGCCGGCGCCTTCAACTCCAACGCCATCAAGGCGGCGGAAGCGCTGACGAAGAAGCTGGAGAGCGAGGGACGCGAGGTCGACATCTATGTCGTCGGCCGTCGTGGCATCGCGCACTACAACTTCCGTGAGCGCAAGCTGGCCGACTCGTGGACCGGTTTCACGGACCAGCCGGAGTACGCGGACGCCAAGAAGATCGCGGCTCCGCTGATCGAGGCGATCGAGAAGGACACGGCCGAAGGCGGAGTGGACGAGCTCCACATCGTCTACACCGAGTTCGTCTCGATGATGACGCAGACGGCGGTCGAGGCCCGGCTGCTGCCCCTCAGCCTCGACGAGGTGGCGAAGGAGGCGGGCGAGCAGGACACGCTCCGTCCGCTGTACGACTTCGAGCCGTCGGCGGAGGACGTCCTCGACGCCCTTCTGCCGCGCTACGTCGAGAGCCGGATCTACAACGCGCTGCTCCAGTCGGCTGCCTCCAAGCACGCCGCCACGCGCCGTGCGATGAAGTCGGCGACCGACAACGCGGGAGACTTGATCAACAACCTCTCCCGACTTGCCAACGCGGCCCGCCAGGCCGAAATCACCCAGGAAATCAGCGAGATCGTCGGTGGCACCGCAGCCCTGGCCGACGCGACCGCGGGGAGTGACAAGTAATGACGACCACTGTTGAGACGGCCGCCGCCACGGGCCGCGTCGCCCGGGTCATCGGCCCGGTCGTCGACGTGGAGTTCCCCGTCGACGCGATGCCGGAGATCTACAACGCGCTGAACGTCGAGGTTCCGGACCCGGCCGAGGAGGGCGCGACCAAGACGCTGACCCTCGAGGTCGCCCAGCACCTCGGTGACGGCGTCGTCCGCACCATCTCCATGCAGCCCACCGACGGCCTGGTCCGCCAGGCCCCGGTGACCGACACCGGCGCGGGCATCACCGTGCCCGTCGGCGATGTCACCAAGGGCCGTGTGTTCAACACGCTGGGTGAGGTGCTGAACGCCGACGCCTCCACCGTGGCCGACGCGCCGCGCTGGACGATCCACCGCAAGGCCCCGGCCTTCGACCAGCTCGAGTCCAAGACCGAGATGTTCGAGACCGGCCTGAAGGTCGTCGACCTTCTCACCCCGTACGTCAAGGGTGGAAAGATCGGTCTGTTCGGTGGTGCCGGTGTCGGCAAGACCGTTCTGATCCAGGAAATGATCGTCCGTGTGGCCAAGCTGCACGACGGTGTGTCGGTCTTCGCGGGCGTCGGCGAGCGCACCCGTGAGGGCAACGACCTCATGGTCGAGATGGAGGAGGCCGGCGTTCTCGACAAGACCGCGCTGGTCTTCGGCCAGATGGACGAGCCCCCGGGCACCCGTCTGCGCGTGGCCCTCGCCGGTCTGACCATGGCGGAGTACTTCCGCGATGTGCAGAAGCAGGACGTGCTGTTCTTCATCGACAACATCTTCCGCTTCACGCAGGCCGGCTCCGAGGTCTCGACCCTGCTCGGCCGTATGCCCTCCGCCGTGGGTTACCAGCCGAACCTGGCCGACGAGATGGGTCTCCTCCAGGAGCGCATCACCTCGACCCGCGGTCACTCGATCACCTCGATGCAGGCGATCTACGTCCCCGCGGACGACCTGACCGACCCGGCTCCGGCCACCACCTTCGCCCACCTCGACGCGACGACGGTTCTCTCCCGTCCGATCTCCGAGAAGGGCATCTACCCGGCCGTGGACCCGCTGGACTCCACGTCCCGGATCCTGGACCCGCGCTACATCGCGCAGGACCACTACGACGCCGCCACGCGCGTCAAGGGAATCCTGCAGAAGTACAAGGACCTCCAGGACATCATCGCGATTCTCGGTATCGACGAGCTGAGCGAGGAGGACAAGCTCGTTGTCCACCGCGCCCGCCGTGTCGAGCGCTTCCTGTCCCAGAACACCCACGCGGCGAAGCAGTTCACCGGTGTGGACGGTTCGGACGTTCCGCTCGACGAGTCGATCGCCGCGTTCAACGCGATCTGCGACGGTGAGTACGACCACTTCCCCGAGCAGGCCTTCTTCATGTGCGGTGGCATCGAGGACCTCAAGAAGAACGCCAAGGAGCTCGGCGTCTCCTGAGCCCCGTGCTCTCGTGAGGGGGGCGGGTGTGTCCCGCCCCCCTCGTCACGCCCATTAGAATTGACCCCAACACCCGGCACGACCGCCGGGTGGTGACCCGAGGAGCCACCCTTGGCTGCTGAGCTGCACGTCGAGCTGGTCGCCGCGGACCGGAGTGTCTGGTCCGGCGAGGCCACCCTGGTCATCGCACGTACCACCTCCGGCGACATCGGCGTCATGCCCGGCCACCAGCCGCTGCTCGGTGTGCTGGAGTCGGGCCCGGTGACCATCCGTACCAGCGAGGGCGAGACCGTCGTCGCCGCTGTGCACGGTGGATTCATCTCGTTCGCCGACGACAAGCTGTCTCTGCTCGCGGAGATCGTCGAGCTGGCGGACGAGATCGACGCCCAGCGCGCCGAGCGTGCGCTGGAGCGCGCCAAGTCGGAGTCGGACGCCGCCGCCGAGCGTCGCGCCGATGTCCGGTTGCGTGCGGTAGCGGTCCGCTAGCGGACCGCGCCGAGAGTTGTGCCCTCAGCCGCGGCACGGCTGGAATTTTCCAGACCGTGTCGCGGCTGAGGCGATGCAGATGCAGGTTGTATTCGGTTACGCCGGCGACGCCGGTCACGGGACGCAGCGAGGAGGTCGGTGAAGATGTTCCTCGCTCTGCTCCTGAGCGGCCTGGTCGTCGCACTGGTGGTGATCGGGCTCTTCGTCTTCGGCTTGCGCCGCAGGCTGATCCAGCGTGCCGGGGGCACCTTCGACTGCTCCCTGCGCTGGAATCTCCCCGAGGAGCCGGACGCCTCCGGCAAGGGCTGGGTGTACGGCGTCGCCCGCTACAGCGGTGACGAGATCGCCTGGTTCCGGGTCTTCTCGTACGCCCCTCGCCCCCGCCGTGTCCTGGAGCGCTCGGCCATCGAGGTCCTGGAGCGCCGGATGCCCGAGGGCGAGGAGGAGCTCGCGCTGCTCTCCGACGCCGTGATCCAGGGCTGTATGCACCGGGGGACGCGGCTCGAGCTGGCGATGAGCGAGGACGCTCTCACCGGCTTTCTCGCATGGCTGGAGGCTGCGCCTCCGGGCCAACGGGTGAATGTGGCCTGATCGGCACTGATCCGATGGGTCCCGCGGACGACGTTCGGGGGAGCCGCATCTGATGTCTGCATCAGAACGTACGACGGCGGGGACGGTGTGCTGCACCGTCCCCGCCGCGTTTTCCGTGGGGCTAGTTCAGCCCGTTGTTGATGGCGCTCACCAGCTCGCCGTTGGCGGTGTCACCGGTGAAGTCCCAGAAGAACGCGCCGCCCAGGCCCTGGTTCTTCGCCCAGCTCATCTTGGACGTGACCGTCGCCGGGGTGTCGTAGCTCCACCAGTTGGAACCGCAGTGCGCGTACGCCGTACCGGCCACCGTGCCGTTGGCCGGGCAGGTGTTCTTCAGGACCTTGTAGTCCTCGATGCCCGGCTCGTACGTGCCCGGCGCCGCGCCCGTCGCCGTGCCGCCCGGGGCGGACTGGGTGACGCCGGTCCAGCCGCGGCCGTAGAAGCCGATGCCGAGCAGCAGCTTGTTCGCCGGGACGCCCTTCGCCTTGTACTTGGCGATCGCCTCGGCGGAGTTGAAGCCCGCCTGCGGGATGCCGGCGTACGACGTCAGCGGGGAGTGCGGGGCCGTCGGGCCCTGCGCCGCGAAGGCGCCGAAGAAGTCGTACGTCATCACGTTGAACCAGTTCATGTACTGCGCGGCGCCCGCGTAGTCGGCGGCGTCGATCTTGCCGCCTGACGAGGCGTCGGCCGTGACGGCCGCCGTGACCAGGGCGCTGCTGCCGAACTTGGCGCGCATGGCCTGCATCATGTTCTTGAACGAGGCCGGGCCGCTGCTGTCGCAGGACAGGCCGCAGGCGTTCGGGTACTCCCAGTCCAGGTCGATGCCGTCGAAGACGTCGGCCCAGCGCGGGTCCTCCACCAGGTCGTAGCAGGACTGGGCGAAGGCGGTCGGGTTCTGCATGGCCTGGCCGAAGCCGCCGGACCAGGTCCAGCCGCCGAAGGACCACAGCACCTTGATGTTGGGGTACGCCTTCTTCAGCTTGCGCAACTGGTTGAAGTTGCCGCGCAGCGGCTGGTCCCAGGTGTCCGCGACGCCGTCGACGGACTGGTCGGCGGTGTAGGCCTTGTCGTAGTCCGCGTAGGAGTCACCGATCGTGCACCTGCCGCCGGTCACGTTGCCGAAGGCGTAGTTGATGTGCGTGATCTTGGACGCGGAGCCGGACGTCACGATGTTCTTGACGTGGTAGTTCCGGCCGTAGACGCCCCAGTTGGTGAAGTAGCCCAGCTTCACGGTGGAACCGGGGTTGGGGTTGCCCCCGCCGCCCGTGGTGCGGACGCTCGCGGTGCCGCTGGCCGGGCCGGTCTGGTCGATGGTGTCGCGGGCGACGACCGTGTAGCTGTAGTCGGTGCCGGCGGTCAGCCCGGTGTTCGTGTACGTCAGTCCGGTGACCGTGGCGACCGTGGTGCCGTCGCGCTTGACGTCGTAGTTCTTGATGCCCTTGTCGTCGGTCGCGGCGGTCCAGGTCAGCTTGACCGAGGTGTTGGTGATGTCGGAGGCGACGGGCGTGCCGGGGGCGGAGGGCGCGTTGTCACCGGGCTGGGTGGACCCGTCGCAGGAGGCGCCGTTGATCTTGCAGCCGCTGGGGGCGCCGGAGCCGGAGCCGTTGAAGCCGAAGGAGACGGTGGCGCCGGGGGCGAGGGTCCCGTTCCAGCCGACGTTCTTGGCGGTCCAGTGGGTGCCGGAGCTGGTGACGGTGGCGTCCCAGGCGGAGGTGACGGCCGTGCCGGCGGGGTAGTCCCACTCGACGGTCCAGGAGGAGAGGGTGGTGGTGCCGGTGTTCTTCACCGTCCACTTGCCCTCGAAGCCGGTGCCCCAGTCGGAGACCTTGGTGTACGTGGCGGTGGCCGCCGTGGCGGCCTCGGCGGGGGCGGCGAGGCCGACCATGGCGGCCAGGGGCAGGATCAGGGCGGTCAGACCGGCGGCGGCCCGGTGTCTGAACCCTGTTCTGCGCGTCGGTGCTTGAGTGCTCAACGGTGCTCCTCAAGTTGCGGACGGACGAACGAGAGATGGGGGTGGGTCCGTGAAGTGCGCGCGCCCCGCGAGCGTAGAAAGGTCTGGACCAACCGTCAAGAGGTCCAGACCAACGTCGACGAGCGTCGTTCAGACACCCAACTCCCGTGCGAGAACGGCCGCTTGAGCTCTGCTGCGCACACCCAGCTTGCCCAGCACCTTGCTGACGTGCGTCTTCACCGTCGCCTCCGCCATGTCCAGCCGCCCCGCGATCTCCGCGTTCGACATCCCCCTGGCCAGCACCGACAGCACCTCGCGCTCCCGGGGTGTCAAGGCGTCCAGCGCGGACGCGTCCGCCGCACTCCGCGCCGGCGCGGGCCCGCGCGGGGACGCGAACTCGGCGATCAGCCGCCGCGTCACGGCCGGGGCGATCAGGCCCTCCCCGCGCGCCACCGTCCGAACCGCCTCGATCAGGTCCTTCGCCTCGGCGTTCTTCAGCAGAAAGCCCGCCGCCCCGGCCCGCAGCGCCCCGAAGACGTACTCGTCCAGATCGAAGGTCGTCAGCACGAGCACATCGGCCAGCCCCTCCGACACCACGAGGCCGGTCGCCGTCACTCCGTCCATCCGCGGCATCTGGATGTCCATCAGGACCAGATCCGGGCGCAGTTCCCGGGCCAGCTCCACCGCGCGCTCGCCGTCCGCGGCCTCCCCGACCACCTCGATGTCCGGTGCGCTGCCCAGGATCAGGACCAGCCCCGCCCGGACCGCGCTCTGATCCTCGGCCACGATCACCCGTACCATGCCGACGGCTCCTTGTCGTTCGTACCGACGGGCAGGACGGCCCGCACGCGCCATTCTTTCCGTCCGGCGCCGTCCGTCACCGGGCCGGCCTCGAACTCCCCGTCGAGCAGCGCCACCCGCTCCCGCATCCCCACCAGACCCGCCCCCGAGCCGGGCGCGCGCGGCCCCGGCTGCCCGCCGAGCGCACTGGTCACACCCACCGTGAGAGCGCCGTCCGGGCGGCAGCCGAGCTCCACCCGTACCTCGCCCGGCGCCGCGTGCTTGAGGGCGTTCGTCAGCGACTCCTGCACGATCCGGTACGCGGCGAGCCCGACCGGGGCCGGCGGCGCCTCGTCGTCCTCCGCGCGGGTGTCGTCGACCGCGAACGTCAGCCCGCTGCTCCGCCCGTTCGCAGCGGCCTGGGCCACCAGCGCGTCCAGGCCGTCCAGGGTGGGCGCGGCCGCGGGCGTCACGTCCCCGCTGCTGTCCCGGAGCAGCCCGATCAGCCGCCGCATCTCCGCGAGACCCTCGACGCTGTTCTCCCGGATCACGGTCAGGGCCTGCCGGGTGGTCCCCGGATCGTCGAGCGACAGCGCGGCCGTGGAGTGGATCGCGATCGCGGAGAGATGGTTGGCCACCATGTCGTGCAGCTCCCGGGCCATCCGGGCACGCTCGGCCACGACAGCCTGGCTGCGGTCCATCTCGGCGAGCAGCGCGGTCTGCTCGGCCCGGAGGCGGGCGGCGTCGGCGGCCTGACGGTGGTTGCGTACGACGGCTCCGGTGACGGCGGGCAGGAACGACACCATGCCCGTGATCAGGCCGACCACCAGGGCGATCGCGTTCTGCCACCAGACGAGGAAGCCGATGGTCACCCCGATCGTGATCAGCCCGGTCGTGTACGGGATGCGCCGGGCGGCGGCGGGGTTCCCGTAGACGACGGACGAGTAGACCAGGTCCGTGAACATCAGCGCGGTCACGAGGCTGCCGTAGGTGAACTGGTCCGCCACGAGAGCGACCGTGCCGACGGTCAGGGCGGTCTGCGGCATCGTGCGCCGCAGGGCCTCCATCGAGGCCATCACGACGAGCGGGATCAGGGTCGCCCACCGCGCGGTGATCAGCCGGTCGGTCTGGGTGTGCAGCCCGAACGACCACATCAGCAGGCCGATGGCGAGGCCGCCGGCGGCGATGAGCAGGTCGTCGCGGTGCGGTCGGGGGAATGTCACGTTCCCATCCAACACGGCTGGCGGACTCCGGGCCTCGCCGTGCGGGCCGATCCGGCCCTCCGTCGAAGGATGTAGGCGTACTTCGTCATCGGCGACGACGACCTGGCCGGAATGCCACGGGACGCTGGAGGGGAACCGAGAGGGGAGTTCCGCCGTGATCGTCACGCTGATCGTGATCTGCGAAGTCGGCTTCTGGGTGCTGCTGGCCGCCGGCCTTGCCACCCGCTACCTGCTGAAGATGCCCCGGGCGGGCCTCGCCCTGCTGCTCTGCGAGCCGCTTCTGGAGGTCCTGCTGCTCGTCGTGACCGCGATCGACCTGAAGAACGGCGCGGAACCGAGCTGGCGGCACGGACTTGCGGCGGTGTACATCGGCTACACCGTCGGCCACGGCCACCGCACCGTGAAGTGGCTCGACGGCCACGCCGCCCACCGCCTGGGTGGCGCGCCGCCGCCCGTCGGCCCGCCGCGCTACGGCAAGGCGCGCGCCCGTCACGAGGGCAGGATCTGGCTGGGTTCGGTGACGGCGGCCGCGGTCGCGTCCGGACTGCTGCTGCTCGCGATCTGGTACGTCGGCAACGCGGGGGACACGCAGTCGCTGAAGGGCTGGATCGGCGCCGCCTGGCGGGCGGCCGGTATCCACGGCCTGATCGCCCTGAGCTACACGATCTGGCCGAGGAAGGCCCCGGAGGGCGAGCCGGAGGCACCGCAGCCCACCCGGGACCGGGACAGGGTCTGACGAGCCGGGCCCCGGCGCCGGGGCCCGGCCGGGGCCCGGGGCCGAGGTCCAGCGACCCGGGCCCGGGGACGGGATCGCGGCTACCGGTCTCCGCCGGGGACCCAGAGCACGTCGCCGACCTCCTTGTTCGCCGTCCTCGCAAGAATGAAGAGCAGGTCCGAGAGGCGGTTGAGGTAGGTCGCCGTCAGGGGGTTCATGGTCTCGCCGTGGACCTCCAGCGCCGCCCACGTCGAGCGTTCCGCCCGGCGGACCACCGTGCACGCCTGGTGCAGCAGGGCCGCACCGGGCGTTCCGCCCGGCAGGATGAAGGAGCGGAGCTTCTCCAGCTCCTCCAGGAAGCGGTCGCAGTCCGCCTCCAGCTTGTCGACGTAACTCTGCTCGACCCGAAGCGGCGGGTACTTCGGGTCCTCGACCACCGGGGTGGAGAGATCCGCGCCGACGTCGAACAGGTCGTTCTGGACGCGGACGAGGACCTTCACGACCTCCTGGTCGAGCTGCCCGAGGGCGATGGCCGTACCGATGACGGCATTGGCCTCGTTGGCGTCGGCGTACGCCGAGATCCGCAGATCGGTCTTGGCGGTCCGGCTCATGTCGCCCAGAGCGGTGGTGCCCTGGTCGCCGGTACGGGTGTAGATGCGCGTCAGATTGACCATGGGCCCAGCGTAGTTACGCTCCGGCCCTCCGGAACGTCCGTGTGCCGACCGTCACGGCGAGCACCGTCAGTCCGACGGCCACCAGGACGCCGTACAGCATGGTCGCCGTCGCGTACTCCCCGACGTACGCGTCCCGTACCGCGTCCACCAGATAGCGGAACGGCATGAGGTGCGAGAGCACGTCCAGCCAGCCGGGGGCGAGCGCCATCGGCAGCATCAGCCCGGACAGCAGCATCGCGGGCAGCGAGAGCGCGTTGACCGTGGGGCCGAACTCCTGCGGCGTACGGACCTTCATCGCCAGCGCGTACGAGAGCGAGGCCAGCGCGAACGTCAGCAGGGCGACGAACACGAAGCCGATCAGGATCCCGGCGAGCGGCGCCCGCAGGCCCATGGCCAGCGCGGCGAGGACCAGGAGCACGGCCTGGAAGACGAAGAGCGAGGCGTCGCGCAGGACCCGGCCGAGGAGCAGGGCGAGCCGGCTGACGGGGGTGACGCGCATCCGCTCCACCACGCCCCAGTTCTTCTCCATGATGAGCGAGAAGCCGGCGAACGAGGCCCCGAAGAGCCCGAGTTGGAGCAGCAGACCGGGGACGAGGATCTGCCAGGAGTCGCCCTCGCGGCCGAGCGGCAGATCGGCGAGCAGCGGCCCGAAGAAGAACAGGTACAGCAGGGGCATCAGCACGCCGAACAGCATCTGGAACCGGGAGCGCAGCGTCTGGCGGGCGTAGCGACCGAAGACGATCGCGGTGTCGTGGAGCAGCAAGGGAAGCCTCGGGGTCTCTCGGGTCCTATACGGCGACGGGGGTGGGGTCGACGGGGGCCGGGCCTCGCCCGGTGACGGCCAGGAAGGCGTCCTGGAGGGTGGTCACCCCGTGCTCGGCCTTGAGCGTGGCCGGGGCGCCCTCCGCGATGACGACTCCCTTGTCCACGATCACCAGGCGGTCGGCGAGGGCGTCGGCCTCGTCGAGGTAGTGGGTGGTGAGCACGACGGTCGTGCCGTGCTCGTCGCGCAGCCGGCGCACCAGCGCCCACAGGTCGGCGCGGCTGCCCGGGTCGAGTCCCGTCGTCGGCTCGTCGAGGAAGAGCACGTCGGGCCGGTGGGTGAGGCCGAGCGCGATGTCGAGGCGGCGGCGCTGGCCGCCGGAGAGCGCGGCCGTGGAGCGGTCGAGGAGCTCGGTGAGTCCGAGCTCCCGCGCCAGTTCCTCGCCGCGGGCGGCCGCGTCGGTCCGTGACAGCCGGTAGAGACGGCCCTGGGTGACGAGCTCGGAGCGCACGGTCTCCTGCGGGTCGACCCCGCCGGCCTGGGCGACGTACCCGATCCGCCGGCGTACGGCCGCGGGGTCGGCGAGGAGGTCGTGGCCGGCGACGGTGGCCGCGCCGCCGGTGGGCGGGAGCAGCGTGGTGAGCATGCGGAGGGTCGTGGTCTTCCCCGCGCCGTTGGGGCCGAGGAGGCCGAGGATCTCGCCCGGCCGCACCGTGAGGTCGATCCCGCGGACCGCCTCCACGGGGCCGTTCTTCGTCTGGAAGGTCCGGGCGAGCCCGGCCGTACTGATGATGGGCATGACGACTACAAAAACAGAGTCACTGAAATTTTGCAACGCATCCAAAAATTCAGGGGCACCTAGGATGGCGCCATGGCCGAGGGGTTGAGGGAGCGCAAGAAGCGCCAGACGAAGCAGCGGATCTCCGACATCGCCACCGGGCTCTTCCTGGAGCACGGCTTCGTGACCGTGACCATCGCGGAGATCGCGGACGCCGCGGACGTCTCCGTCAACACGGTGTACAACTACTTCCCCGCCAAGGAGGACCTCTTCCTCGACCGGATGGAAGGCGTCACCCTCCGCCTCGCGCGGATGATCCGCGGCCGCGACCACGGGGAGTCCGCCGCCGACGCGATCCTGCGCGAGATGCGCCAGCAGATCGGCGCGGTGTCACCCGCGTACGGACTCATGGACGGCTTCGACGCCTTCATGAACGTCATCGAGCACGCGCCCACCCTCAAGGCCCGGCTCTTCTACCTCCAGCAGCAGGTCCACGACGCCGTCGTCGCCACCCTGCGCGAGGAGACCGGCGCGGCCGAGGACGATCCGCTGCCCCTGCTCGTCGGCGGTCAGCTCGCCTGGATCGAGAACACCGTCGTCGGCTACATCACCCGCGAGATGACGGCCGGCCGCAAGGCCACCCAGGTCTCCCGGGAGGCTCTCGTCCTCCTCGACGAGATCGAGGAGCTGCTGAGCGAGCGCGTGCTGACGTACGCCGTACGGGGGTAGCCGGCCTGTCGCGAGTGTGACGTCCGTCAAACCGGGCGTGACGCGCGTTACTTCACGGTCACATCCCGCCCCACGCCCGCTAATCTCCGCCGGAGAGTCAGAAGTGAACAGGTGTTGAGGGGTGGAAGACGTGGCCAGGAAGCTCGCCGTCATCGGAGCCGGACTCATGGGGTCGGGAATCGCGCAGGTCTCTGCCCAGGCGGGCTGGGACGTCGTCCTGCGTGACGTCACCGACGCCGCGCTGACCCGGGGTACCGACGGCATCAAGGCGTCGTACGACCGTTTCGTCGCCAAGGGCAAGCTGGACGCCGCCGACGCCGAGGCCGCCCTCGGCCGGATCACCGCCACCACCGAGCTGGACGCGGTCGCCGACGCCGACATCGTCGTCGAGGCCGTCTTCGAGAAGCTCGAGGTCAAGCACGAGATCTTCCGCGCCCTCGACAAGATCGCCAAGGACGGCGCGGTCCTCGCCTCCAACACCTCCGCCATCCCGATCACCAAGATCGCGGCCGTGACGGAGCGTCCGGAGGCCGTCGTCGGCACCCACTTCTTCTCGCCGGTCCCGATGATGCAGCTCTGCGAGCTCGTCCGCGGCTACAAGACCAGCGACTCCACCCTCGCCACCGCGCGGGAGTTCGCCGAGTCGGTCGGCAAGACCTGCATCGTCGTCAACCGCGACGTCGCCGGCTTCGTCACCACCCGCCTCATCTCCGCGCTGATCGTCGAGGCCGCCAAGCTCAACGAGTCCGGCGTCGCCACCGCCGAGGACATCGACATCGCCTGCAAGCTGGGCTTCGGCCACGCCATGGGGCCGCTCGCCACCGCGGACCTCACCGGCATCGACATCCTGGTGAACGCCACGAGCAACATCTACGCGGAGACCCAGGACGAGAAGTTCGCGCCGCCGGAGCTGATGCGCCGGATGGTGGACGCCGGTGACATCGGCCGCAAGAGCGGGCAGGGCTTCTACAAGCACTGAGTCCCGAAAGCCAGTCGGCTATCACTCCGACGGGTGAATTCGGTATCAGTTCGCTTACAAGGCGCAACGCTTCTGCGCCAACGACAGTCAGTTGATGAAAAGACGGAGCACTCCAGGGGAGCGCATATGCACATCAGGGGCGACCATGTCGAGCTGGTCGTCGGGGGCCGCCTCGACGTCCGGAGCGCGGCGGACGCCCGTACGGTCCTGCACTCGGCCGTCGACGACGGAGTCGGCGACCTCGTGCTCGACCTGACCGGTCTCGACTCCTGGGACGCCACCGGGCTCGGGGTCATCATGGGCGCGCACCGCAGGGCGGGCCGCTGCGGACGGCGGCTCGTGCTGCGCGGCGTACCGCCCCAGATGCAGCGCCTGCTCGTGGCGACCCGGCTGCACCGCATCCTCGCCATCGAGGGCGGCCTCGCCGCGGAGTCGCTGCCCCGCGTCTGATCCGTGTCCTGTCCCAGGGCGGGGCGGGGCGGGCCGCGGCGTGGATCGACGCCGTACCGCCTGTGAAGCTGCTGTGCGAAACCGGCGTCCCGGGCCAATCCTTAGCGGACCGTGACGTCTTGGGCGGGGTGGTACCCCGCCTGTTCCCGGATACTCGTTGAACGTCTAGGGTTCGGTCGCCCGCCCATTGACGGACCCACCCGGCGGGCACCGGACCAGAAGCGACAGCGCGCGTGCAGATCGGCCGGAGGGGCTTCCGCACGCACCGCTTTTGGGGGGCTTGAACCATGGACCCGATGAACCGGGAGCCGGAAGAGTACGGCTACGACCACGAAGGCGACGACGTCCGCGGCGGCCTCCTGCCCGAACGCGGTCCGGCCACACCCGCCCGCGTCCGCACCGCCCGCGTCGTCTCGGGCGACCTGCTGCTCACCGTCAACCCCGTCGACGGCAGCGAGATCGAGGCCTGCCCGCCCGGAGAACAGCCCGAGCCTTCGCGCCGCCGCACCGCCCAGGAGCGCGCCGAGGCGGCCCGCGCGGCCACCCCGCCCGTACCGCCCGGCCCCGCCGCCCCGCCCCTGCCGCTGCTCGAACGGCAGGAGGAGCACGAGCGGCTCGTCCAGCTCCTCGCCCGCGGCCGCTCCGTCCGGGTCACCGGCCCCGCCGGCTCCGGCCGCACCGCACTCCTCGACGCCGTCGCCGCCGACTGCGCCGACCTCGCGCCGGACGGTGTCGTGCGGCTCTCCGGCCACCACCGGACCGCCACCGAGCTGCTGTACGAACTCCTCGCCACGGTCCAGCACGCCCCGGACCACCGGCCGGACCGCCCGGGCCTGCTCGCCCTGGTCCACGACATCGGCGCCGTCGTCGTGGTCGACGACCTGGAACTCGGCGGCGCCACGCTCGACGAGCTCCTCACCGCCGCCCCCGAGTGCGCCTTCCTGCTCGCCGCGACCCCCGACGTCCCGGCCCCCTCGCCCGACGCCCACCTCGAAGAGGTCCCGCTCGCCGGCCTCGGCCGCGCCGCCTCCCTCGAACTCCTGGAGCGCGCCGTCGACCGGCCGCTCACCGACGACGAGGCCAACTGGGCGGGCGACCTCTGGTTCGAGTCCGAGGGGCTGCCGCTGCGCTTCGTCCAGGCCGGCGCCCTGCTCCGGCAGCGCGACCGGCTCCGGGTCACACCGGCCGAGTTCGACGCGTTCGGGGCACAGGAGGACGCCGTCCCCTCGGAGTTCGACGCCTTCGGGGCCCTCGACGACGCCTTCGGACCGGGCGCGGACGCCCCCGCGGCACCGGCACCGCAGGACCCCGTCGACGTCGACGTGCGCGAGATACCCCTGCCCAGCCTCGGCGAGGGCGCGGCTCCCGCCGCCCTGCTCGCCTCCCGGCTCGGCCGCTCCGCCCAGGACACCCTGCGGTTCGCCGTCGCCCTCGGCGGCGAGGTGCCGCACCAGGCCCACCTCCCGGCCCTCGTCGGCGACACCCACGCGGACGCAGCCCTCGGCGAACTCATGGCCTGCGGACTGCTGACCCCGGTCGGCACCCGCTACCGCCTCGCCGCCGGCATCCTCACCCAGCTCGTCGCCCACGGATACGACGAGGACGCCCTCGGCCGCGCCCACACCGTCGCCCAGCACTACGCATGGTGGGCCGGACACCCCTCCGTCACCCCCGCCCGCGCGGCCGCCGAGGCCGACGCCGTCCTCGCCGCCCTGGCCGCGCTGGTGCCCGGCTCGGAGCCCGAACACCCCGCCACCGCCATCCTGCTCGCCCGCAGCGCGGCCCCGGCCTTCGCCGCCGGACTGCACTGGGGCGCCTGGGAGCGGGTCCTCCGCGGCGGCCAGGAGGCCGCCCGGCTGGCCGGTGAGGTCGCCGAAGAGGCGTACTTCCACCATGAGTTGGGCGTCCTCGCGCTCTGCGCCGGAAACCTGGAGCGGGCCCGCGCCGAACTGGAGGCGTCCGTCGGCATGCGCGGCGTTCTCGCCGACAAGCGCGGCACCGTCGCCGGGCGCCGGGCGCTGGCCCTGGTCGCCGACCGCAGCGGCGGTCCGCTGGGCGGCGACGACGCGCTGCCCGCCGCGCGCCACGAGGAGTCCGTCTCCCCGCCGCGCGGCATCCCGAAGGCCGTCGCCCCGCCCGTCGTGCCCCGCACCGTCGTCCCCCGTTCCGGCGGCGCGGCCCCGACCTCGCCGATCCCCGCCTTCCCGGACTTCGCCGACGAGGGCCCGACGCTCATCGCCCGCCCGGACACCCGGCCGGGCGAGCAGGACACGAAGCGGGGCGGCCGCTTCGGCATCGTCGCCGGGGCCCGCCGTAACCTCGTCGCGGTCGGTACGGGAGCGCTCCTGGCCGCCGTGCTCGGCACGGTCGTGACCATCGGGGCCACCTCGGGCGACGCCGGGGACCCGGGCACCGGACGGGTCACCTCCGACCGTACGGCCAGTGAGGAGGGCGGCGACGAGATCCTCGACGCCGACGAGCCGACCGAGGGCACCACGGGTCGCCCCTCGGACAGCGCCTCGCCCACACCGTCCGGATCGGCGAGCCCGGGCACGCCCGGCTCCTCGGGCACCCCGTCCGCCCCGACGTCCGGTTCGCCGAGCGCGACGACGTCCACGACGGGGGCACCGTCGACGACGCCTCCGCGGCCGACGACGAGCCCGACGCGGACGACGTCACCCAAGCCGACGCCGACGCCGACCAAGACGTCGCCGACGCCGCCGACGACGCCTCCCACGACCCCGCCGACCACGCCGCCGACGACCCCGCCGACCACGCCGCCGACCGAGAGCCAGGGCAGCCCCAGCAACTCGGCCTCCGGCGACTCCACCGGTACACCGGCCTGACACCACGACGGCCCCGGGTGCGTTCACCGCACCCGGGGCCGTCGACGTATCCGTACGTCCTGAAGTCGTCCTAGAACAGCCGCAGCTTGTCGTCCTCGATGCCGCGCATCGCGTCGTAGTCGAGCACCACACAGTCGATGCCGCGGTCCGTCGCGAGCACCCGCGCCTGCGGCTTGATCTCCTGCGCCGCGAAGACGCCCTTCACCGGCGCGAGGTGCGGGTCGCGGTTCAGCAGCTCCAGATAGCGGGTCAGCTGCTCCACGCCGTCGATCTCGCCCCGCCGCTTGATCTCCACCGCCACCGTCGCGCCGTCGGCGTCCCGGCAGAGGATGTCCACCGGGCCGATCGCGGTCGGGTACTCGCGGCGGATCAGGGTGTGGCCCTCGCCCAGCGTCTCGATGCGATCGGCCAGCAGCTCCTGGAGGTGCGCTTCCACGCCGTCCTTGATGAGGCCGGGGTCCACACCGAGTTCGTGCGAGGAGTCGTGGAGGATCTCCTCCATCGTGATGATCAGTTTCTCGCCCGCTTTGTTCACCACGGTCCAGATGCCGGCCTCTCCGTCGGCACCTTCCTTGAGGGTGCACGGGGGCGACATCCAGTTGAGCGGTTTGTACGCGCGGTCGTCCGCGTGGATGGAGACGCTGCCGTCTGCCTTGACCAGGATCAGACGGGGAGCGGAGGGCAGGTGGGCGGTGAGCCGGCCGGCGTAGTCCACGGAGCAGCGGGCGATGACGAGACGCATGGTCGGCAACGCTACAAGACACACGCTCTTCCGCGCGATTCGGCTCTTAACGCCCGCTGGACGACCGTCACTTATTGGCCGGTTGTGTTCCCATTCTCCTGGTGCGCTCCGGACGCCGCGCTTACCGTGGAGACAGGAGGTCGCCGTCCGTGCACGCTGCGTGTCGCACGGGGGTCCTTCATCCCTGCCCGTAAGACCCCGTCCGTCGGGGTCGCGAGAGGAGAACCCATGTCGCTCGACGTCTCACCGGCGCTGTTGGAACAGGCCGAGCGAGGCGAGGTCGACGAAGCCGACTTCGTCGACTGCGTCCGGACCTCCCTGCCCTACGCATGGGAGATGATCAGTTCTCTGGTGGCCCAGCTGAAGGTCGACGGTGGCGAGTTCGCCGACAACCAGACGCCGCCGCCGAACGAGCAGGCACGTGGTCAGCTGTTGCGTGCACTCGCGAGTGATGCCATCCGTGGTGCGCTGCAGCGGCACTTCGGGGTGCGTCTGGCCTTCCAGAACTGCCACCGTGTGGCGGTGTTCCCGCTCGACCCCGCGGTCGACGAGCGGCTCGCCCGCTTCACCTCCGTACGGGGACAGCTGCTCAACCAGTCGCCGGAACTGCGCGACTGCTGAGGCACGGTGCCGCCGCTCCGCATCGCGGGAGACGCGATCGATGCGAGAGATGCCGGGGCGGCGGCACCGCACCCGCACACCGCACCTCGCTCATGGACTCAGACCAGCAGGGGGAGCACCTCGGCCCCCAGCCGCCGTACGTTCTCCTCGGTGGCCGCGAGATCGCCCGTGCCCTCGGCGAGCAGCGCGAAGCGCGTGATGCCCGTCCGTTCCGCCGTCGCCGCGAGCCGGTCCGCCGCGAGCCGGGGTGTGCCGACCGGGTGCAGTCCGCAGAGCAGCTCCGTGTAGGCGACGGGATCCCGCATCGCGCGGTGCCGGCCGTCCACGGTCACATGGGCTTCGAGCCCCTGCTTCAGCCAGCCCGGCATCGCCTTCACCAATGCCTCGGCCGCGTCCCGCGGACCGTCCGCGAGCTGGACCACGCCCGCCGAGACATGACCGGCCCCGATCCGAGCGATCTCGTCGGGAGTGCGGCCCGCGTCGCGGGAGAAACGTTCCCACGCTGCCACCATCTCGGCCTTTTCCCCGTCGCCGCAGTGCATCCCGAGCAGCATCGGCAGCCCGCGCCTGGCGGCCAGCTCGACGCTCTTCGGGGAGGTGCAGGCGACGACCACCTCGGGCGACGCGTCCCCGCCGATGAGCTCCCCGGGGCGCGGCACGACGGCCACCTCTCGGAAGGCGAATCGTTCTCCCTCGGCCGACACCCGGGACTCGGTCAGCCAGCGCAGCAGCAGATCGAGCGACTCGGAGAATCCCTGTTCGTACGCCGGCAGACCCGCGCCGAACACCTCCAGGTCGACCCACGGACCGCCTCTGCCCACACCGAGCGTGAACCGGCCCCCGGACGTCAGATGGAGCAGGGCGGCCTGCTCGCCCAGGGCGACCGGATGGACCGTCGGCAGCACACTCACCGCCGTGCCGACCCGGATCCGGCGCGTCCGTCCCAGGAGCAACGCCGCCAGCGTCACGGCCGACGGACAGACGCCGTACGGAACGAAGTGGTGCTCGGCGAGCCAGACGGAGTCGAGCCCCGACTCCTCGACGACCTCTGCGGTCCGCACCGCCCGGTGCAGTGCCTCGCCCTGACCCTGGCCCGGGAACTGGGCGGCCAGAACAAACGTACCCACGCGCATCGCCTTCTGCCTCCTTGCGGCCGACGCGGTTCTCTCCCTCGTACCGGCAACAACGTCTGACACGTGCCAAAGGCAACGGCCTCTCATGAAGTTCTTGCGATTTTCCGCTGATTCGGCTCGGAGGGTGGAAGGGCCACTGCGTCGCGGCCCGTACGCTTGATGGAACGTTCCGTGTACCCGGCCCCGTGAGGTGAATACGTGTCCCCCCGTCGCAACCGTCCCCAGGGCGGCGAGAAGCCGGACCGTTCGGGCGAGCCGGGCGAGCCGGGCGACCGGTACGGCGGATCGCAGCGCAGCGAGAGCTGGCAGGGCGAGGAGTGGTTCGTCCGGCACGTGGCGGGCGCGAGCGCGCCCGGCAAGCGCTACCGCTGCCCCGGCTGCGACCAGGAGATCCCCGGGGGCGCGCCGCACGTCGTCGCATGGCCGGAGTACGGGGGAGTGGACGACCGCCGCCACTGGCACAAGGCCTGCTGGAGCGCGAAGGACCGCCGCACCACGCGGGTGCAGCGGTCCCGTAACGCGCCGAGGTACTAGCCCCGGGTCAGACGTGCCCGCTCTCGGGCCACAGGGTCAGACGTCCCGGCGGTTCAGCAGGGCGTACGCGCCGGCCATCGCCGCCGCCACGATGATCGCCATGATCCAGATCGGGTCCCAGCCCGAGGGGCCGCCCTCGCCGACCGTCGCCCGGCCCGCGTACAGCGCGATGAGCTGACTCGGGATCGCGTAGTCGAGCAGCCACTCCTGCACCGTGGCCAGCGACTCCGAGAACATGAACATCGCCGCCACCAGCGGCAGCAGCAGCACGCCGATCATGATCGTGATCGAGCCCGCCGAGTGCCGGATGATCGCGCCGACGGCCAGCGACAGCAGGCCGAGCAGGGCGAGGAACAGGCCGACGCCGACCGTGGCCCGCAGCCACTCGCCCGAGGTGGGCTCGGCGGCGGTGCTCACCATCGCCACCTGCGCCAGCCCCACCACCGCCGCCGTGACGGTGGTGACGGTGAACACGAGCAGGAAGAAGACGATCGCCTTGGCCGTCAGCACCCGGCTGCGGCTCGGGCAGGCGGTCAGCGTGGTGCGGATCATGCCCGTGCCGTACTCGGAGGCGATGGTCAGCACGCCGAGCGTCATCACGCAGATCGAACCGAGCAGCACACCGAAGAAGCCGAGCGTGAGCGCCGATTCGTTCTCCGTGGGCGCCTCGGTGCTCGCCACGACCGCGGCGACACCGAGACCCAGGGCCAGCATCAGCAGCACCATCACACCGAGCGTCCACATGGTGGAGCGCAGCGAACGGATCTTGGTCCACTCCGAGGCGAGGGCGTCCCCGAGGTGCGCCCGGCGCACCGGGATCGGCGAGACGTACGAGGCCGGGAAGGGGCTGGGGGCGGTCATCGGGCGTCCTCGGTGTCGTTCTTGGCGGGCTCGCTCTGCGTCGCGTACGGGTTCTGTCCGGGCGGCGGCGGGGCGTACCACCCCTGCTGCGGCACGTCCTGCACCACCGGCGGGGCCGGCTGCTGGAGGTGCTGGAGGTGGTGCGGCTGCGGCTGCTGGAGATGCGCCAGCTGGTCCTCGGTGGAGCGGTAGTCCACGGCGCCCTGCGTCATCCGCATGTACGCCTCCTCCAGCGAGGCCTGGTGCGGGGACAGCTCCCAGAGCCGTACGTCCGCGCCGTGCGCCAGATCGCTGATCCGCGGCAGCGGCAGCCCGGTCACGCGCAGCGCGCCGTCCGGCTCGGACATCACCTGGCCGCCGGCCTCGGTGAGCGCGGCCGTCAGCTTCTCGCGCTGCTGGGGCTCCGTCTGCGGCGTGCGCACCCGGGCGAAGTCCGCCGAGTTCGCCGAGATGAAGTCCTTGACGCTCATGTCCGCGAGCAGTTGGCCGCGGCCGATCACGATCAGATGGTCGGCGGTCAGCGCCATCTCGCTCATGAGGTGGCTGGAGACGAAGACGGTCCGGCCCTCGGCGGCGAGCTTCTTCATCAGGTTGCGGACCCAGAGGATGCCCTCGGGGTCGAGGCCGTTGACCGGCTCGTCGAAGAGCAGCACCTGCGGGTCGCCGAGCAGCGCGGCGGCGATGCCGAGCCGCTGACCCATGCCCAGCGAGAAGCCCTTGGAGCGGCGCTTGGCGACGTCCTGGAGGCCGACGACCCCGAGGACCTCGTCGACCCGCTGCGCCGGGATCCCGGCGAGCTGCGCGAGCGACAGCAGATGGCTGCGGGCGCTCCGCCCGCCGTGCACGGCCTTGGCGTCGAGCAGCGCACCCACCTGGCGGGGCGCGTTCGGCAGCTGCCGGAACGGATGGCCGCCGATCGTGACGTGCCCGGACGTCGGCCGGTCCAGCCCCAGGATCATGCGCATCGTCGTCGACTTGCCGGAGCCGTTGGGACCGAGGAAGCCGGTGACGGTGCCCGGCCGCACATGGAAGGAAAGGTTGTACACGGCCGTCTTGGCGCCATAGCGCTTCGTCAGGCCGACTGCCTCGATCATTCTCCAGCCCCATCGACAGGTCAGGTCGTCGGGGTCGTGGCCGCTCGGGCCGGAACCCCCGTATGAGCTAGGAGCTTATCCAGCCATTGACGGTTCCGGCGAAGCATGGATCGTCATGTACGCGCTACGCGTCCCGCTTCTTCATCACCAGGTAGCCGCCGAGCAGCGCCGCGGCCACCCAGATCAGCATGATCCCGAGCCCGCCCCAGGGGCCGTACGGCGCCTCCTCCGTGTTCATCGCGTCCGGAACGACCTGCATGATCTTGGATCCGGCCTGGTCGGGGAAGTAGAGCGCCACCTCCTTGGCCTTCGGTACCGCGGAGAGGATCTGCGAGACCAGGAAGAAGAACGGCACCAGGATGCCGAGGGAGAGCATCGAGGAGCGCAGCATCGCCGCCACACCCATCGAGAAGAGCGCGATCAGCCCCATGTAGAGCCCGCCGCCGACGACCGCCCGCAGGACGTTGTCCGCGCCGAGGGAGGTGCGGTGTTCGCCGAGGAGCGCCTGCCCGAGGAAGAACGACAGGAAGCTGGTCGCCAGGCCCACCACCAGGGCGAGCACCCCGGCCACCGCGATCTTGGAGAAGAGGAACGTCGCCCGCTGCGGGACCGCGGCCAGGGACGTACGGATCATGCCCGAGCTGTACTCCGTGCCGACCACGAGGACGCCGAAGACCACCATCGCCAGCTGGCCGAGAACCATCCCGGAGAAGCTGACGAACGTCGGGTCGAAGGTCGCCTGCTCCGCCTCAGAGAGGTCGTCGAAGGTCGACTTCAGCAGGGCGCACAGAGCCGCGCTCATCGCCACCGTCACCAGGAGCGCGCTCGCCAGGGTCCAGACCGTCGACGAGACCGTCCGGATCTTGGTCCACTCCGACTGGAGGACCGCCGATACCGCTGCCATCGTTCAGGCTCCCTTGGTGGTGTCGCCCCAGTGGGGGCCGGGCGCGTCCGCCCCGTGGACGTCCGTGCCGTGTGCGTGGTACTCCACCGCGCCCGCGGTCATCTGCATGAACGCCTCCTCGAGGGAGGCGCGCTGGGAGCTCAGCTCGTGAAGGACGAGTCCGTGCTCGGCGGCCAGTTCACCGAGCTTCTCGGTCGTGGCGCCGTCCACCTCCAGCGTGCCGTTGCCCGCCTCCACCGGGGTGAAGCCGTTGGCGTGGAGGATGTCCCGCAGCCGCTCCTGCTGCGGCGAGCGCAGCCGTACGTAGCTCCGCGAATTCTGGTGGATGAAATCGGCCATCGTCGTGTCGGCCAGCAGCTTTCCCTGCCCGATCACGATCAGATGATCGGCCGTCAGAGCCATTTCACTCATCAGATGGCTGGAAACGAAGATCGTGCGGCCCTCGGAGGCGAGCGCCTTCATCAGATTGCGGATCCAGTGAATTCCCTCGGGGTCCAGACCATTGACGGGTTCGTCGAACATCAGGATCTCGGGATCGCCGAGCAGCGCCGACGCGATTCCCAGCCGCTGCCCCATGCCGAGCGAGAAGCCCTTCGACTTCTTCCGCGCGACCGCCGTGAGGCCGACCAGATCCAGGACCTCGCCGACCCGCCTCTCCGGAATACGGTTCGACTGGGCCAGGCAGAGCAGATTGTTGTACGCCGACCGGCCGCCGTGCATCGCCTTGGCGTCCAGGAGCGCCCCGATGTACTTCAACGGCTCCTGGAGCTCGCGGTAGTGCTTGCCGTCGATCCGAACCGTTCCGCTGGTCGGATTGTCCAGATCGAGCATCATGCGCATCGTCGTCGACTTGCCCGCGCCGTTGGGCCCCAGGAAGCCGGTGACCACACCGGGCCGCACCTGGAAGGAGAGATGGTCGACCGCCGTCTTCGTTCCGAACCGTTTCGTCAGGCCCTCGAGCTCGATCATGCGACCACGCTACGGGTGCGAAAAACCCTCCGCCACTGGAATGACGGAGGGTTTTTTGGGTGTTCGCGTTCCGGTTACCGGACTACGGGACCGGAGGGATCAACGGGTCTGCTGCGCCGGGACACCACGGGTGGCCGGCTCGTCGTCGATCGGGGAACCGGCGGCCGCCACGGCGGCACCGGTCAGCGTCGCCAGCATCTCGCGGACGTTGGTCAGCTGGGCGTTGATCGAGTCGCGGCGGTTCGTCAGCGCCGCCAGCTCGCGCTCCGATTCCGAGCGGATCCGGTCGGCCTTGGCGTTCGCGTCGGCCACGATGTCCTCGGCCTGGCGCTGCGCGGTCTCCACCGTCTGGCGGGCCCGGCGCTCCGCGTCCGTACGCAGCTTCTCGGCCTCCAGGCGGAGCTGCTCGGCGCGGTGCTCGATCTCGGCGAGGCGCTTCTCGGCCTTGGCCTGACGCGAGGCCAGGTCACGCTCCGACTGCTCCCGGCGCTTGGCCAGGTTGGTCTCGAAGTCCGCGGCGGCCTGGGCGGCCTTGGCGCGGGTCTCCTCGAAGAGGGCGTCCGCCTCCTCGCGCTTGGACTGCGCGTCCTTCTGTGCCTCGGCACGCAGCGAGTTGGCCTCACCCTGCGCCTTCTCGACGATCCGAACGCCCTCGTCCTCGGCCTTCGACTTGCGCTCCGCAGCGAACGACTCCGCGTCGTTGCGCACCTGCTGGGCGGCCGACTCGGCCAGCTCGCGGTGCTGCTCGGCGGCGCGGCGGGCCTCCTCGCGCAGGTCCTTCGCCTCCTCCTCGGCCAGCCGGAGGATCTTCTCGACGCGGGCGCCGAGGCCGGCGTACGACGGCTCTGCGTCGGTGACCTGGGCCTGGGCGTTCTGCGTCTCGAGGTGGAGTTCCTCGATGCGCTTTTCCAGAGAGGTGATTCGGGCCAGAGCACTGTCACGGTCGGCGACGAGCTTGGTAATGCGGTCGTCCACCTGACCGCGGTCGTAACCACGCCGCACGAGCTCGAAGCCGAAGGGGGAGGAAGTGTCGCTCATGGGGTTCCTGTCGAATGAGACCGGTGAGGTGTTAGGGGGAATCCTAGGGGCCGAAGCGGCGTGTCATCGAGCGGATGCCCGTTTGATATGGAGAATGTCCAGCCTTTTGAGTGGCTAGCCCTCGGAGGACTTGCCACTCGAACGTGTCGCTCCCGCCGGAACACCCGCCTTGACCCCCTCCTTCGTCCCTGCGGTCGGCGCCTCGAAAGACTCCAACGCCTCGAGGACGTCCTGGACACGGGAGATCTCGGCATTGATGTCCTCGCGCCTGCGCACCAGGACGTCCAGCTCGCGCTTGCCCTCGGAGATCATCTGCTCGGCCTCGGCCTCGGCCTCCCCCTTGACCTTCTCCGCCTCCGCGACCAGCGAGGCCTTCTTCTGCTCGGCCTCCTTGAGCAGCGCCTCGGCCTTCCTCACCGCGGCGATACGAACCTTGCTCGCCTCCGAACTCGCCTCGGAGAGCATCTCCTTGGACTTCTCCTCGGCCTCGGCCCGCTGCTCCTCGGCGGCCTTCACCAGCTTGTCGACGCGCTCGCCGGCCGTCTTCATCTGCTCGGCCGTCTCACGCCGCGCCCGCTCGTGCAGCTCCTCGATCTCGCCCTCGACGCGGGCCCGCAGCTCCTCGGCCCGCTCCCTTATGGCCGTCGCGTCGCTGCGCGCGCCCACCAGGAGCTCGTCCGCGTCCGTACGGGCCTTCTCCACGAGGGAGTTGCCCTCGACCGTCGCCTCGGCCACGATCCGGTCGGCCTCCTGACGGGCCGCGCCGACCATCGTGTCCGCCTGCGACTCCGCCTCGGTGGTGGCGCGCAGCGCCTCCTCCTGGGCCTTCGCCATCAGCTGGTCGGCCTGCTCGGCCGCGTCCGAACGGCGCTTGGCACCGGCCTCGCGCGCCTCGTCGAGCGTACGGTCGGCCTCCTCGCGCGCCTCGGCACGCATCTGCTCCGCCGCCGCCTCGGCGTCGGCCTTGACCCGCTCGGCCTCCGACCGGATCCGCTCGGCCTCGCCCGCCGCCTCCGAGATGAGCGTGTCCGCCTGCTCGGCGGCGTCCGCGCGCCGCTTGTCGGCGGCCTTGCGCGCCTCGTCGAGGACGCCCTCGCCGTCCGCCCGCGCGGCGGCCCGAAGCGCCTCCGCCTCGGCCTCGCCCTCCGCCTTGACCTGCTCGGCCTCGGTACGCAGCCGCAGCGCGTCCTGCTCCGTCGACTCGAGGAGGGCCACCGCCTCGGCGGTGATCCGCTCGGCCTCGCCCGTGGCCTCGCCGACGAGCGCGTCGGCCTGCTCGGCCGCGTCCGAACGCCGCTTGTCGGCCGCCTTACGCGCCTCGTCGAGGACCTGCTCGGCGTCGGTGAGCGCGGCGACCCGCAGCGCCTGCGCGTGCGCCTCGCCGTCCGTCTTCAGCTGCTCGGCCTCGGCCCGCAGCGCGTCCGCCTCGGCCGTCAGCCGCTCGGCCTCGCCCACCGCCTCCGTGATGAGCGTGTCCGCCTGCTCGGCGGCGTCCGCGCGCCGCTTGTCGGCGGCCTTGCGCGCCTCGTCGAGGATCTGGTCGCCCTCGGTACGGGCGAGCGTGACCAGCTCCTCGGCCTCGGTGGTCAGCCGCTCGGACTCCGCGGCCGCCTCGGAACGGATCCGGTTGGCGTCCTCGCGGGCGTCCGCACGGGTGCGGGCCGCGTCCTGCTCGGCCGACGCCAGCGCGTCGCTCGCCTCGGTCCGTACCCGCTGGGCGTACTCGGCCGTGTCCGCGCGCAGCTTCTCCGACTCGGAGATCGCGTCCGCGACCGTCCGCTCGGCCAGCGCCTTCGCGGCCTCGGTCTCCTCCTGGGCGCGGTTCCGGATGCGGTTGGCGTCCTCGGTGGCCCGCTCCCGCTCCTCGTACGCGTCTGCGCGGACCCGGTCCGCCTCGTCCTGCGCCTCGCTACGGGTGCGCTCCGCCGCGTGCTCGGCCGCGCTGCGCAGCCCGGCGATCTCCTCCTCGGCCTGCTCCTGGAGGCCGGCGACGGAGTCCCGTACCTCCTTGGCCGTCTGCTCGGCCGCGGACACCATCTCCGTGGCCCGCCGGTCCGCCTCCTCGACCAGACGCTGCGCCTCGGTCTGCGCCTCCTCCACCCGCTTGCGGGCGGAGGCGAGCAGCTCCTCGGACTGCTCGCGGGCGTGCTCGCGCTCCCGGCCGGCCTCGGAACGGGCCGACTCCAGCGTCTCCTCGGCCTCCCGGCGCCGCCGGTTGGCCTCCTCCTGGGCGGCGGCCAGCGCCTCGGCGGCCTCGGCGGCCACCCGCTCGGCGGCGGCCCCGGCCTCGGCGCGGACCCGGTCCGCGGTCTCCTGGGCCTCCGACTTCAGCCGCTCGGCCTCCGTCGACGCCTCCGTCCGCAGCCGTACGGCCGCGGCCTCCGCCTCGGCGCGCGAGGTGGACGCGTCCGACGCCGCCTCCGTACGGAGCCGCTCGGCCTCCTGCTCGGCCTGCGCCTGGAGCGTACGGATCCGCTCCGCGGCCTCCGTGCGGAGCCGCTCGGTCTCCTCGGCGGCCTCGCGCCGGAGCCGCTCGCTCTCGGCGCGCGCGTCGGTCAGCGCCTGCTCGGCGCTCTCGATCCGTGTCTCGGCCTCGGTGTGCAGCCTGGACAGCTCATCGGCCGCCTCCGCGTGCCGCGCCCGCGCGGCCCGCTCGGCGTCCTCGCGCAGCTCGGTGGCGGTCCGCTCGGCCGCCTCCTTGACCGACTCGGCCTGCTCCTCGGCCTCGGCCCGCATCCGCTCGGCCTCGGCGCGGGTGCGCTCCAGGGTCTCCTCGGCCTGGGTGCGCAGCGTCTGGGCGCGCTCCATGGCCTCCGAGCGGACCCGCTCGCCCTCGGCGCCCGCGCTCGCGCGCAGCTCGTCGGCGTCCGTACGGGCCTTGGTCAGCAGCTCCTCGGCGGTCCTGGCCGCCTCCTCGATCTGCTGGACGGCCTCGCGCCGGGCCTCGCCGCGGATCTTCTCGCCCTCGGCGATCGCCTCGGCCCGCAGCCCCTCGGCCTCGCCGCGCAGCCGGCGCGCCTCCTCCTGAAGCTCGACCGTCTTGGCGCGGTACTCCTTGGTGTCGTCCTTCGCCGACCCGAGCAGCTCGCCGGCCTGCTCCTCGGCCTGGTTGCGCAGCCGGTCGGCCTCCGCCTCCGCCTCGCGGCGGATCCGCTCGGCCTCTTCGGAGGCCTTGCGGGTGGTCGCCTGGGCGTCCTCGGACGCCTTGGTGAGGACCTCCTCGGCGGTACGGGCGGCCTTGGCGAGCGCGGCGGCCGAGTCCTCGGCCGCGACCGTACGCGCCTTGTCGGAGGCCTCCGCGACCAGCTTCTCGGCCTCGGCGCCGGCCTCGCGCAGCTTCTCCTCGGCCTCGCCCTTGAGGGTCTCGGCCTCCTTCGTCGCCTCGGCGACGAGCCGGGCGATCTCGGCCTTCGCCGTACGCGTGCGCTGCTCGTTGACGGACTCCGCGGAGGACAGCTGCTTGGCCGCCGCCTCCTTGGCCTCGGCCAGCGCCTTCTCGGCCTCGGCGCGGGCCTCGCGCAGCCGCAGCTCGGCCTCCTGCAACCGCTGCTCGGCGGCACGGGACAGCTCGGTGGCCTGCTGACGGGCCTGCTCGGTCTCGGCGGTGGTGGACGACCGCAGCTGCTCGGCGTGGCTGGTGGCCTCCTGCGCCTGCGTGGACGCGGCGTTCAGCAGCCGCTCGGCGTCCTTGCGGGCGCGCAGCAGAATCGCTTCGGCCTCCGCACGGGCGGCCTCCGCCTCCGAGCCCACCCGCTGACGGGTCTCCTCGGCCAGCCGGGTCGCCTCGGCACGCGCACCGGCGAGCGCCTGCTCGGCCTCGGCGCGGGACTCCTCCATGAGACGACGGGCCTGGGACTCCGTACGGGCGCGCAGCTGCTCGGCCCAGGCGACGTTCTCGTTGACGTGCGCCTCGACGGTCTGGCGGCGCTCCGCCAGCTCCTGGTCCAGGCGCTGGCGGCGCTGGACGGCCTCGGCGTGCAGCTCGGCCTGGAGCCGGGCCTGGTGCTCGGCGTGCTCCTGGAGGATGCGCTGGGTCTGGGCGCGGGCTTCGCGCAGCTCGCGCTCGGCGTCCTGGCGGAGCTGCTCGGCCTGGATCTGCGCGTTACGCAGCATCTGCTCGGCCTGGTAGCCGATGTCCGCGCTGTCGTAGGCGGGACGGGACGCGATGGTGCGCCGCGCCTCATGGAGCTTGGCGCGCAACACCTCGACCTGGTAACCGAGGTCCTCGGCGTGCTGGACGGCCTTCTCCCGCTCGGTCTTCAGCCGGTCCATCTCGGCTTCGAACCGCGAAAGATGGTCGTCTTCAGCTCGGTGGCTCTCCTGGCGTTCGTAGCCCCGCACTGCGCGGTCCCATCCGTCCCCTGGTCGCAACACTCCAACGAGCACCGTTCCCCGGAGAACGGCCCCCCGGGGAATCGTGGCAGATCGGATACCCCGACTTCGACGCCGCATGGCATGCGGCACCGACCGGCCCCGGCCCGGAGTCGCCCACTCTACCGGGCCAGGAATCCGGAGGTCAGTGCTCCGCTGAGGAGGGGTCAGCCGAGGTGACCAGTTCGGTCAGTACGCCGTGGCAGTCCTTGGGGTGGAGGAAGGTGATGCGGGAGCCCATGGAACCGGTCCTCGGCTCGTCGTAGAGGACCCGGACGCCCTTGCCGCGGATGGCTTCGGCGTCCCCGTCGACGTCGGCGGTGCCGAAGGCGATGTGGTGGACACCCTCACCGTTCTTGGCCAGCCACTTGCCCACCGCGGAGTCCTCGCGGGTGGGCTCCAGGAGCTGGAGGTACGAGGCTCCGCCGTCGGAGGTGTCGTTGATCTTGAGCATGGCCTCGCGGACGCCCTGCTCCTCGTTCACCTCGGAGTGGAACACCTCGAAACCGTAGGTCGCACGGTAGAACTCGACAGTCTTGTCGAGGTCGAAACAGGCGATCCCGATGTGGTCGATTCGCGTCAGCATTCCTCCAGTGCAGCGCCAGGGGGATGGTTACGCAACGTGCGCGCCGTCACACCGGCAGGCCGGTGACCGCGTACGGCACCGCTCAGTACATTGGCGGTAAACCCTCGTTCACTCCTCATCCCAAGGGGCCGTGCCTCATGTCTGGAACGACCGGTACCACCTCAGTGATCGTCGCGGGCGCCCGCACGCCCATGGGACGCCTGCTCGGCTCCCTCAAGTCCTTCTCCGGCGCCGACCTGGGCGGCTTCGCCATCAAGGCCGCGCTCGACCGGGCCGGCATCGGCGGCGACCAGGTGCAGTACGTGATCATGGGACAGGTGCTCCAGGCGGGCGCCGGCCAGATCCCCGCCCGCCAGGCCGCCGTCAAGGCCGGCATCCCGATGAACGTCCCGGCGCTCACCATCAACAAGGTGTGCCTGTCCGGTCTGGACGCCATCGCGCTCGCCGACCAGCTGATCCGCGCGGGTGAGTTCGACGTGGTCGTCGCCGGCGGCCAGGAGTCGATGACCAACGCCCCGCACCTGCTGCCGAAGTCCCGCGAGGGCTTCAAGTACGGCGCGATCGAGATGCTCGACGCCATGGCGTACGACGGCCTGACCGACGCCTTCGAGAACATCGCCATGGGCGAGTCCACGGAGAGGCACAACACCCACCTGGGCATCAAGCGCCCCGAGCAGGACGAGATCGCCGCGCTGTCGCACCAGCGCGCCGCCGCCGCGCAGAAGAACGGCATCTTCGAGGCCGAGATCACCCCGGTCGAGATCCCGCAGCGCAAGGGCGACCCGGTCATCTTCTCGAAGGACGAGGGCATCCGCGCCGAGACGACCGCCGAGTCGCTCGGCAAGCTGCGCCCGGCCTTCGCCAAGGACGGCACCATCACCGCCGGCACCTCCTCGCAGATCTCCGACGGCGCCGCCGCGGTCGTCGTCATGAGCAAGGCGAAGGCCGAGGAGCTGGGCCTGGAGTGGATCGCCGAGATCGGCGCCCACGGCAACGTGGCCGGCCCGGACAACTCGCTGCAGTCGCAGCCGTCCAACGCGATCCAGCACGCCCTGAAGAAGGAGGGCCTGGGCGTCGAGGACCTCGACCTGATCGAGATCAACGAGGCGTTCGCGGCGGTCGCCGTCCAGTCAATGAAGGACCTGGGCGTTACCCCGGAAAAGGTGAACGTCAACGGTGGCGCGATCGCGCTGGGCCACCCCATCGGCATGTCCGGCGCCCGTGTGGTGCTGCACCTCGCCCTGGAGCTCAAGCGGCGCGGCGGCGGTGTCGGCGCGGCGGCGCTGTGCGGCGGCGGCGGTCAGGGCGACGCTCTGATCGTTCGCGTTCCCGGCAAGTAGTTCCCGTCAAGCAAGGAGCATCGGCAATGGTGGACGTCCCCGAACTGGTCGCCCAGGCACGGGAGGGCCGGCCGCGCGCCGTGGCCCGGCTGATCTCGCTCGTGGAGGGGGCGTCCCCGCAGCTGCGCGAGGTGATGGCGGCGCTCGCGCCGCTGACCGGCGGTGCGTACGTGGTGGGCCTGACGGGCTCGCCCGGCGTCGGCAAGTCCACGTCGACGTCCGCGCTGGTCTCCGCGTACCGGCGGGCGGGCAAGCGGGTCGGCGTCCTGGCCGTCGACCCCTCGTCCCCGTTCAGCGGGGGAGCGCTGCTCGGCGACCGGGTCCGGATGTCGGAGCACGCCTCCGACCCGGGCGTCTACATCCGCTCGATGGCCACCCGTGGCCACCTGGGCGGGCTCGCCTGGTCGGCGCCGCAGGCCATCCGCGTCCTGGACGCGGCCGGCTGCGACGTGATCCTCGTCGAGACCGTCGGTGTCGGGCAGTCGGAGGTGGAGATCGCCTCCCAGGCCGACACGTCCGTGGTGCTCCTCGCTCCGGGCATGGGCGACGGGATCCAGGCCGCGAAGGCGGGCATCCTGGAGATCGGTGACGTGTACGTGGTGAACAAGGCGGACCGGGACGGCGCGGACGCGACGGCCCGCGAGCTGAACCACATGCTGGGCCTGGGCGAGGCCCGCGGCGCCGGGGACTGGCGGCCGCCGATCGTCAAGACGGTCGCGGCGCGGGGCGAGGGCATCGACGAGGTCGTCGAGGCCCTGGAGAAGCACCGCGCGTGGATGGAGGAGCACGGGGTCCTGGCGGAGCGCCGCCGGGCCCGCTCGGCGCGCGAGGTCGAGACGATCGCGGTCACGGCGCTGCGCTCCCGCATCGGCGACCTCCACGGCGACCGCCGGCTGGACGCGCTGGCGGAGCGCATCGTGTCGGGCGAGCTGGACCCGTACCGTGCGGCGGACGAGCTGGTGGAGAGCCTGACCGAGGCCTGACGGCCGGAGGGTTGAGAGACGACCGCGCCGTCGGCCGGGCATGGGCCCGGGCGACGGCGCGGTCGTCCCACGAGCACGCCCTTGAGCTTGTGCCGCCTTCGTGACGCGGTCGTGCCGCGGGGCAACGCGTGCCTGACGCAGCGGTCGCCGGGCGATCGCGCCGATGCCCGGCGTCGACGGGTCGTTCCGGCCCGTGGCGCGAGCACCCGCTCCTGGGCACCGGGCGGCCGCCGGACCACGGCCGAGGCGGCCAGGCGGGGCCTGTTCGGCGTGCCGGGGGTCTCCCGGCGGTCACCTGTCAGTGGAGGACGGAAAGCCGTTAGGGCTTGCCCCGACGGCCGCGGAGCTGCTCCGCGACGGGCTTCAGGGATTCGTGCAGGTCACCGAGGGCCTCCGGCGACAGCTGGTCGATGAAGTGCTTGCGCACCGACTCCACGTGGTGGGGCGCCACCTTGCGCATGGTCTCCATGCCCTGGTCCGTGAGGACCGCGTACAGCCCGCGCCGGTCCGACTCGCAGTTGGCGCGGCGCACGAGGCCGGCGTTCTCCATGCGTGTGATCTGGTGCGAGAGCCGGCTCTTGGACTGCAGAGTGGCCGTCGCGAGGTCGCTCATGCGCAGACGCCGTTCGGCCGACTCCGAGAGGTTCACCAGGATCTCGTAGTCGTTCATGGTCAGGCCGAAGGGCTGGAGGTCCTTCTCCAGCTGGTACGTCAGCATCCGGTTGACGTCCAGATAGGTGCGCCACGCACACTGCTCGGCGTCGGTGAGCCAGGGGGTGGCCGTCTCGGTCTCCATATATGGATTCTACCTAAGAAGTTGAATACTGGACGAAGTAAGGGAGTGTGACGCCGGGCACCCAGGACCCCGACGGGCGCAGACGTTCGAGGGCGTCACACTCCGCAGACTACCGGCTACAGCCCGAAGCGACGCTGGAGGTCCCCGAGCTGTCCGGGAAGGCGCGGTGCCGAACCGTGCGACCCCTGGCCGGAACCATGCGCTCCGGGAACGCCGCCGCCCGGCACGCCCGGCTGCCCGCCGACCTCACCGATCGCCCGGTCGGCCATCAGCATCTCGGTCGACTGGAGCAGTACCGTACCCGCCCCCACGAACTCGAACTGGTGCTCCTCGCCCGAGGTCCCGCCGATCCCCGTCAGCGCCCGGACTCCGCCCATCACGCCCGTCATGTAGCCGTGGTCGTAGTGGTGGCACGGGGACGGGCAGTCCGCCCAGCCGACCAGGGCCTGCGGGTCCACCCGCATCGGCGGCTCCATGAAGACCACCGGGCCGTTCGACGCCGCCACGAACTTGCCCGTGCCGATCAGCGTCACGAAGCCCGGCACGATCGACTGCTTCAGTGCCAGCGTCGGCTGGTACGCCAGCAGATTGCCCGAACGGATCGTCAGATTGCCCTCGTCCAGGTCGAACGAGTTCACGTCGAAGGCCCGGTCGGCCAGCAGCATCTTGCCGCTGCCCTCCGCCACCACCCAGTCGCTCGCGTGCAGCGGCGAGTGGAACGACGTACGGACCAGGCGGTCCAGGCGTCCGTGGCCGATGCCGTTGAAGTCGATCCGCCCGTAGTAGGCGATCATCTTGCCCTTCTGCAGGAACCACTGGGAGCCCTTGAGCTCCACGCAGAAGGTGTACGGATTGACGTTGTCGTCGGACGGGAGCGACTGGGGGTCGAGAACGACGGGACCGGTCACAGCTTCTCCTCCGAGGCCTGCACGTACACCGCACCACTGCCGGTCAGCTCCAGCTGGAACGCCTCGCCGGAGCCCCGCCCCACCATGTCGCGCCAGCCCAGCGCGGTGGAGAGCTTGTTCCGTACGTCGCCGTGGTGCGCGACATACGCCTGCGGGTCCACGTGGACCGCGCGTCCCGGGGTGATCGGCAGCTCGATCACGCCGCCGTGGGCCATGACGGCTACCGCGCCGTGACCCTTGAGCGTCGTCGTGAAGAGCCCCTGGCCCGTCACCTGGCCGCGCACCATGCCCATGACCCCGCCCTGGGAGCCCATGAACATGGTGCCCTGCTGCAGGGTGCCGTCGAAGGCGAGGAGGCGGTCGGCCTCGACGTACAGGGTGTCGCCGGTCAGCTGGATCACCTGGATGTGGTGGCCGCCGTGCCCGAACATCACCGTGCCGTTGCCCTCGACGGTCATCAGCGGCGTCGCCTCGCCCGCCACCCGGCGGCCGATCATCGACATCACGCCACCCTGGCCGCCGGCCATGTTCGGCGTGAAAGTGACGTCGCCTCGGTACGCGAGCATCGCGCCGCGCTGGCTGAACATGCGCTGTCCGGGGACGACGGTCGCCTCGACCATCTTCGAGTTGATCTCGCGGAACGGCATCAGACGTCGCCCCCGATCGTGTTCCGCTCGCTCGGCTGGACGTACACGATGCCGTCGCCCTCGAAGCGGATCTGGAAGGCCTCGCCGCCGCCCTCACCGAGGAACGTGCGGAACGTCACACCGGACTGGAAGCTCTGCTGGAGGTTGCCCTGATGGGCGATGTACGCGCCGGGGTCGACGGAGAGCGGGTACTGCGGGGTCACCCGCAGCACCACCGCCGGGCCGTCGGACATGATCGCCGCCTGGCCCGTGCCCTCGACGGTCGTGGTGAAGAGGCCGTTGCCGGTCGCTCCGCCGCGCAGACCGGTGAAGCTCGTACCGGTGCGCAGCCCCGCGTCCGTGCAGAGCAGATTGCTCGCCTCGACGAAGAGCTTGTCGCCGTGGAGCGAGACGAGGTTGATCTCGGAGGCGCGGTCGGCGAACCAGCAGGTCCCCTGGCCCTTCACCTCCATCACCTCCATCTGCTCACCGGTGAGCCGGCGCGTGACCATGCCGCGCAGGCCCTCGCCTCCGCCGGACATCTTCTTGAAGGCCATCTGGCCGTCGTAGGCGACCATGGAGCCGTTTTTGGCCTTGACGGCGTCGCCGGTCATGGACACGGCGAGCACTTTGCTGCCTTGGAGTCGGAACGTTGCCACGGAGGGAGATTACGGGCCCCCCGGCTAAAGGAACAGCAAAGTCGGCGTGCACAATGGACCCGCCCACCCTTGTGCATCCGTTCACAAGATCGAACGAAGGTGACCCCCTCCGTGGACATCAAGACCGCCTCCTCCCTCCACCGCCTCCGACTCGTCTCCGCGCCGGAGGCCGTCTCCTTCCTGCTACTGCTCGTCTGCTCGGTGCTCAAGCGCACGACGGACTTCAACGCCGTGCCCGTGATGGGCGCGGTCCACGGCATCCTCTTCATCCTGTACGTGCTGTTCTGGCTGGACGCCTGGAACCGCACGAAGTGGCAGTTCAAGACGGCCGCCCTCTACTTCGTGCTCTCGGTGCTGCCGTTCGGCGGCTTCTTCGCGGAGCGCAAGCTGAAGCGTGAGGCCGAGGACGCGGTCATCGCCTCCCGCGCCCGCCGCGAGAGCGCGGTAGAGGCATGATCGTCGCCTTCTCGGTCACCCCGCTCGGCGTCGGGGAGGAGGTCGGCGAGTACGTCGCCGACGCCGTCCGGGTCGTACGCGAGTCGGGTCTGCCGAACCGCACCGACGCGATGTTCACCTCCGTCGAGGGGGAGTGGGACGAGGTGATGGACGTCGTCAAGCGCGCCGTCGCCGCGGTGGAGGCGCGGGCGCCCCGGGTCTCCGTCGTCCTCAAGGCCGACATCCGCCCGGGCGTCACGGACGGCCTCGCCTCGAAGGTCGCGACCGTGGAACGCCACCTGGCGGACTGACCGCCGGCCCGAGCCTTCGAGCCCCCGAACCCCCTGTCGGTTCGGGGGCTCAGTCGTACGTGCCGCCGGGCGCGGTCAGGGCGATGCCGATCGGGGTGCGCTCGTACAGGACCTGGTGCCCGTACCGGCGCGAGGTCAGCAGCCCGGCCTCCCTCAGGACGGACAGGTGCGCCGACACGGAGGAGGGCGCGAGGCCGAGGCGGTGGGCGAGCGCGGTCGTGCCGGCCGGCTCGTCCAGCGCGCACAGGACGTCCGCGCGGGCCCGCCCGAGCAGCCGGGCCAGCGCGTCGGGGGTCCGTTCGGGGGCCTCGGTCCACAGCCCGCCGATCCCGCGCGCGGGGTAGACGACGGTCGGCTGCCAGGGAGGGTCGAAGCCGCTCACGACGTCGGGCCAGGTGAAGACGGAGGGCATCAGGACGAGGCCCTGGCCGTCGAGGGAGCGGGCGTGGTCGCCGCGGTAGGCGACGGTGAGGGTGGCGCGCTCGGCTTCCCAGCCGAACCCGGGGTGGAGCTCGCCCAGCAGCCGCTCCAGGCCGCCCTCGGCGAGCCGGCGCGAGTGGTACGCCACGTCGGCCTCCAGGACGGCCCGCAGCCGCGGCCACTCGGGCGCGATCAGGGCCTCCCAGGCCGCGTGGAGCAGATCGGCGAGGCGCTGGACGGCCCCCGCGGGATCAGCCAGCATCCGCCGCCCCTCGTCGGTCGCCGCGGCGCCGGGGGTCTCGGCGAGCGCCCGCGCGAAGTCGTCCCGGGCGAGGGCGGGATCGGTCTCCCGTACGGCCGTGATCTCCTCCGCGAAGGAGGCGGCGGGCCCGAGGGGCGGCGGATAGAGGAAGTCCGGACTGTGCCCGCGCTGGGGCATGAGGAGGTGCAGGGGCGCGAGACCGAGCCCCTGGGCGGCGACCCGGATACGCCGCAGCCACGGCAGGTGGTACCCGTGCGGCCGGGGCCGCGCCAGCACGCGCACGGCGGAATGCGTCTCCCAGAGCGGTGAGAGCGCGAACCGGATCCGCAGCGGGTCGGCCTCGCCGAAGTGGAGGTGGTACGGCATGGCGGGCCTCGCGGAAGATTCGGCTGGAGCCGAAAGTCTAGGCCGCTCCCGAGCCGGCGGGCACGCTGCCCGCATGCCGCAGCACGACGCCGCCCGTTCCCGGGAATCCGGGACCCCGCCCCGGTCCGACACCCCGGGCCCCCCGCCCGCCACCGCGCCCACGCCCGCGGAAGCCGGCGTTCCCGTGCCCGCCCACGCCCCCGCGGAAGCCGGCGTCGGCGTCCTCGACCCCGACGAAGCCGCCGCCCCCGAGCCCCACGGAGCCCCCGCGCCCGCCCACGCCCCCGCCCCCGCCCCCTGCGAAGCCGGACCCGGTGTCGTGGCTCCGGAGGGCGGTTCCGGGGAGGAGTCGCGTCCCGGTTATCGCGCCGTGTTCGCCGTAAGGGAGTTCCGGACCGTCTTCGTCGCCCACCTGCTCTCCCTCCTCGGCGTCGTCGTCAGCGAGATCGCGCTCACTGTGCTCGTCTACGACCTCACCCGCTCCCCCCTCCTCTCCTCCCTCACTTTCGCCCTCGGCTTCCTCCCCTATCTCCTCGGCGGCACCCTCCTCGCCGGCGTCGCCGACCGATTCCCGCCCCGCCGGGTCCTCGTCGTCTGTGATCTCGTCTGCGCCGGGTGCGTCGCGCTCATGGTCGTGCCCGTGACCCCCGTCGCCGGGCTCCTCATGCTGCGGTGTGCCGTGGCCGCCGTCGCGCCCGTCTTCCACGGGACCCGGACCGCGGCCCTCGCCGACGTCCTCGGCGAGGGCGACCTCTTCGTCCTCGGGCGCTCCCTCCTCCGGATCGTCTCGCAGAGCGCCCTGCTCGTCGGGTTCGGCGTCGGTGGTGTGCTCCTCACCGTCGTGCCGGCGCGCGGCGCCATCGCCGTCACCGCCGTCACCTTCCTCGCCTCCGCCCTCCTCCTCCGCTTCGGCACCACCGAGCGGCCGGCCCGGGGCGCCGCCGCCCCGCGCGAGCGCGCCAACCTCGCCCTCCTCCGCGACCGCCGCGTCCGCGCGCTCATGCTCCTGTTCTGGCTGCCGCCCCTCTTCGCCGTCGTCCCGGAGGCCCTCGCCGCCCCGTACGCCGACCGGGCCGGCGTCTCCACCGCCGCGCTCGGGCTGCTGATGTGCGCCCTGCCCGTCGGCACCGTCGCGGGCGAGCTGTTCGCCGGGTCCAGGCTGAGCGCCGCGACCCGCTCCCGGATCGTGTACCCCCTGGTCCTGACCGGCGTCCTCCCCTATCTCCTCTACGTCGTGGAGCCCGGCGCCGTCCTCGCGGGCCTCGCCCTCCTCCTGGCCGGTGCCACCGGCGCGTACACGCTGGGCCTCGACGCCTGGTTCGTCGCCGCCGTCCCCGAGGAGCGGCGGGGGAGGGCCATGACCCTGATGACCGCGGGCATGATGACCGCGCAGGGTGTCGGCATGGCGGGCGCCGGCCTCGCCGCCGAGTTCCTCCCCGTCCACCTGGTGGTCGCCGGCACGGGCGTGCTCGGCACCCTCTGTCTCCTCGCCGCCGTTCTCCACGTCCGTGCGACCGAAGTGCGAGACGGGGCTGACCACCATGTGACCAGTGGGTAAGGTCGACGCGTGCCGAAGCCGCTCAGTCTCCCCTTCGATCCCATCGCCCGCGCCGACGAACTCTGGCAGAAGCGCTGGGGGCCGGTCCCCTCGATGGCCGCGATCACCTCGATCATGCGCGCCCACCAGATCCTCCTCGCCGAGGTCGACGCCGTCGTCAAGCCGTACGGACTGACCTTCGCGCGCTACGAGGCGCTGGTGCTGCTCACCTTCTCCAAGGCCGGTGAGCTGCCGATGTCCAAGATCGGCGAGCGGCTCATGGTCCACCCGACCTCGGTCACCAACACCGTCGACCGGCTCGTGAAGTCCGGTCTGGTCGACAAGCGCCCCAACCCCAACGACGGCCGCGGCACCCTCGCCTCCATCACCGAGAAGGGCCGCGAGGTGGTCGAGGCCGCCACCCGCGACCTGATGGCGATGGACTTCGGGCTCGGAGCCTACGACGCCGAGGAGTGCGCCGAGATCTTCGCGATGCTGCGCCCGCTCCGCGTGGACGCGCACGACTTCGACGAAAGCTGACCCGACCGCCGGCCCCGCCGGGAGCCGACCGGACCGGCCCCGGCGAGAGCCGACAGGAACCGGGCCCGCCGGAAGATCGCCCGGAACGTGCCGTTACGCTCGACGGCATGAAATCCAGCGTGCTGACCCGTTACCGCGTCATGGCGTACATCACCGCCGTCATGCTGCTCGTGCTGTGCACGTGCATGGTCTTCAAGTACGGGTTCGACATGGGCGAGGACGTGACCTTCGCGGTCTCCCAGACCCACGGCGTCCTCTACATCATCTACCTGATCTTCGCCTTCGACCTGGGCTCCAAGGCGAAGTGGCCGTTCGGCAAGCTCCTGTGGGTGCTGCTGTCCGGGACGATTCCCTTCGCCGCCTTCTTCGTCGAGCGCAAGGTCGTCCGCGAGACGCTTCCGCTGGTCAGCGGCGCGCAGCCGGCCCCCGTCAAGGCCTGACCCAGCCCGGCACCGCACCCCCGCACGGATGTGCGGGGGTTTGCCATCGACATTTACTAGGACGTCCTAGTAAATTCGAAGCATGGACGCTGACGCGATCGAGGAAGGCCGCCGACGCTGGCAGGCCCGCTACGACAAGGCCCGCAAGCGGGACGCAGACTTCACCACGCTCTCCGGTGATCCGGTCGAGCCCGTCTACGGCCCCCGGCCCGGAGACACCTACGAGGGTTTCGAGCGCATCGGCTGGCCCGGCGAGTACCCCTTCACCCGTGGCCTGCACCCCACCGGCTACCGCGGCCGGACCTGGACCATCCGCCAGTTCGCCGGCTTCGGCAACGCCGAGCAGACCAACGAGCGGTACAAGATGATCCTGGCCGCCGGCGGCGGCGGACTCTCGGTCGCCTTCGACATGCCGACCCTCATGGGCCGCGACTCCGACGACCCGCGCTCGCTCGGCGAGGTCGGCCACTGCGGTGTCGCCATCGACTCCGCCGCCGACATGGAGGTCCTCTTCAAGGACATCCCGCTCGGCGACGTCACCACCTCGATGACCATCTCCGGGCCCGCCGTGCCCGTCTTCTGCATGTACCTGGTCGCCGCCGAGCGCCAGGGTGTCGACCCGGGCGTGCTCAACGGCACGCTCCAGACCGACATCTTCAAGGAGTACATCGCGCAGAAGGAGTGGCTCTTCCAGCCCGAGCCCCACCTGCGCCTCATCGGCGACCTGATGGAGCACTGCGCGCAGGGCATCCCCGCCTACAAGCCGCTCTCCGTCTCCGGCTACCACATCCGCGAGGCCGGGGCGACGGCCGCGCAGGAGCTCGCGTACACCCTCGCCGACGGCTTCGGCTACGTGGAGCTCGGACTCTCCCGCGGCCTGGACGTCGACGTCTTCGCCCCCGGCCTCTCCTTCTTCTTCGACGCGCACCTCGACTTCTTCGAGGAGATCGCCAAGTTCCGCGCCGCCCGCCGGATCTGGGCCCGCTGGATGAAGGAGGTCTACGGCGCCAAGACCGACAAGGCGCAGTGGCTCCGCTTCCACACCCAGACCGCCGGTGTCTCGCTCACCGCCCAGCAGCCGTACAACAACGTCGTACGGACCGCGGTCGAGGCGCTCTCCGCCGTCCTCGGCGGCACCAACTCGCTGCACACCAACGCCCTCGACGAGACTCTGGCGCTCCCCAGCGAGCAGGCCGCCGAGATCGCGCTCCGCACGCAGCAGGTGCTGATGGAGGAGACGGGTGTGGCCAACGTGGCCGACCCGCTGGGCGGTTCCTGGTACGTCGAGCAGCTGACCGACCGGATCGAGGCCGACGCCGAGAAGATCTTCGACCAGATCAAGGAGCGCGGCCGCCGGGCCCACCCGGACGGTCAGCACCCGATCGGGCCGATCACCTCCGGCATCCTGCGCGGGATCGAGGACGGCTGGTTCACCGGCGAGATCGCCGAGTCCGCCTTCCAGTACCAGCAGTCCCTGGAGAAGGGTGACAAGCGGGTCGTCGGCGTCAACGTGCACCACGGCTCGGTCACCGGCGACCTGGAGATCCTCCGCGTCAGCCACGAGGTCGAGTGGGAGCAGGTCCGGGTCCTCGGCGAGCGCAAGGCCCGCCGCGACGACGCCCAGGTCAGCGCCGCGCTGGACGCCATGCTGGCGGCGGCCCGTGACGGCTCGAACATGATCGGCCCGATGCTGGACGCGGTACGGGCGGAGGCCACGCTCGGCGAGATCTGCGACGTGCTCCGCGAGGAGTGGGGCATCTACACGGAGCCCCCGGGCTTCTAGCCGCAGGCGTAGGGACGAGCAGGGGCGGTACGGGACTTCCCGTACCGCCCCTTCCCCTACCGGCGTTTCCCCCTCGGGCTACTTCGCCGCCGTGCCGAGCACCTTCGTCGGCGTGATCCGGATGGCCACCCGCACCACCTCCGGCGGCAGCTCGAGGTACTCCTGACCGGCGCCCGGACCCTCGTACTGCTCCGCGAGCGCGACCGCGAGCGCGCGGCCCTCGTCCTCGGTGACCGTGGCCGTGCCCCGTATCTCGGCGTACACCAGCGGGTCCTCGCGGTCGTACACGGTCAGGCTGACCCGGGGGTCGGCCTCGATGTTCCGGACCTTGCGGCGGCCGTCCTGGGTCGAGACGAGGAGCTCGTCCCCGTCCCTGCCCACCCAGACCACCGAGGTCTGCGGGGAGCCGTCGGGGTGGACGGTGCCCAGGATCACCGGGTTGACGTCGTCCAGGAGTGCGCGTACCGAGCTGTTCAGAGTGATCGTCACGGCGATCACCCTAGGGCGTGGCCGCCGCCGCGCCCAGGCCGCCGATCAGCAGGGCCGTGAAGCGCTGGACCCACGCCTCGTCGACCGGTTCCGCGCTCACCAGGGCGCGGTGGACCACCGCGCCGGCGATCACGTCGAAGATCAGGTCGTCGGTGCTGTCGACCGACGTCGGGTCCCGGTCCGAGGGGAGTTCGCCGCGCTCCTGGGCGCGCTGGCGGCCTTCGAGGACCAGCCGCTTCTGCCGGTCGACGATGGAGGTGCGGATGCGCTCACGCAGCGGTTCGTCCCGGGTGGACTCCGCCACCACGGCCATCAGCGCCGTCTTGGTCTCCGGCCGCTGGAGCAGCGCGGCGAACTGGAGGACCACGTGCTCGATGTCGGCCTGGAGGGAACCGAGGTCGGGGAGTTCGAGTTCGTCGAAGAGGACGGCGACCGCGTCGACGACCAGTTCGTTCTTGCTCGCCCAGCGCCGGTAGAGGGTCGTCTTGGCCACCCCCGCGCGGCCGGCCACATCGCCCATCGTCAGCTTGGACCAGCCCAGTTCGACCAGCGCGGCCCGGGTCGCCTCGAGGATCGCGGCGTCGGCCTCGACACTGCGCGGGCGTCCGGTACGGCTGCGGGAACTGCGGGAGCTGGTGCGGCTACACATGGAGGTCGACCATACCCGCCGGTAGGTATTGCGCCAGAGGTGCGCGATGTGAGCCAGTTCACCGGGGAGTCCTTCCCCTCGGCCGACCGGGACAGTTACGCTACGACCCGTAGCGAAAGGCTGTGACGAGCCTTGAGCGACAACCACATGCGCCGGGTGGGGACCCGGCGCGACCGAAGGGAACCGTGCACCTTGGTGTGCGGTTCAGCCATGACTTACCGGTTACGCGCGCGGAAGGGGGAGGATGTACTCATGCAGCCCAGAAACATGTCCATGAGCGGCGTCGTCGACCTCGCCGCGGTGAAGGCGGCCGGAGAGGCCAAGGCCAAGGCGGAGCAGGCGCGCGCTCAGGCCGCCCGGCAGGGCGGGCCCGCGGCCGTCGCCCCTTCCGCCCTGGTGATCGACGTCGACGAGGCCGGCTTCGAGCGTGATGTGCTCCAGCGCTCCGCCGAGGTTCCGGTCGTCATCGACTTCTGGGCCGAGTGGTGTGAGCCCTGCAAGCAGCTCGGCCCCCTCCTGGAGCGGCTCGCCGTCGAGTACAACGGCCGCTTCCTGCTGGCGAAGATCGATGTCGACGCCAACCAGATGCTGATGCAGCAGTTCGGCATCCAGGGGATTCCGGCCGTTTTCGCGGTGGTCGCCGGCCAGGCGCTTCCGCTCTTCCAGGGTGCGGCGCCCGAGGCCCAGATCCGCGAGACCCTCGACCAGCTGATCCAGGTCGGTGAGGAGCGCTTCGGTCTCACCGGTATCGCCGTCGACCCGAACGCCGAGGCCGACGGTGCGCCCGCCGCGTCCGCCGCGCCGGCCGGTCCGTACGACGCGCTGCTCGAAGCGGCCATGTCGGCGCTGGACGCCGGTGACCTGGCCGGTGCCGTCCAGGCGTACAAGAACGTGCTCGCCGACGACCCCGGTCACCCGGAGGCCAAGCTGGGCCTGGCGCAGGCGGAACTGCTCGCCCGGGTGCAGGACATGGACCCGCAGCAGGTCCGTAGGAACGCGGCCGACAACCCGGCCGACGTCACCGCGCAGATCGCCGCCGCCGATCTCGATCTGGTGGGCGGTCATGTCGAGGACGCCTTCGGCCGCCTCGTGGAAGCCGTGCGGCGCACGGCCGGTGAGGACCGGGACGCGGCGCGGCTGCGGCTCCTGGAGCTCTTCGAGGTCATCGGTCCGGACGACCCGCGGGTCACGACGGCCCGTCAGGCGCTCGCCCGAGTGTTGTTCTGACCCGTTCCATCCCGCCCGGGACAGCGCCGATTTGGCGACACAGTGACATAACGCGGCCGCGCTTTACCAAAACTTGGTAATCGCGGCCGCTGTTACTTGCAGTAAATCGAACCTCGATTTCTGTCCGAGTTTCACCGACATCCTCCTCCTATGTCGCCGCCCTTGACTGCACCCTGTGTGGCCGGGCGACATCGCCCCGTCGTGACGCGGTTATCCAGCCGTTACTAGTCAGTAACGAACCCCCTTGTGCCCCGGCCCGTAATGGACCACGATCGGCGACGCTCGGTCCTGTACCGCACCCCGGCACCCAACCGGGGCGGCGGCGAGGGTCCCCACCGAGCGGGCCGGCGACAGTGGCGCCGGCCGTGGACAGGGGGGTTCCTGCTCTCACCGGCAGGGCCTGTCCAAGAGGTTGCGCGCAAGGCGTGGCCAGTGGTTGTCGCTCGGGGGTGATCGCCGGTGAAGTCGGACGCTCCTCGCGCCCGGTGTTCGGCGCTCCTTCCCGAGGACGTAGCACTTCTCCCATCCCAGGACGGGCCCTGGGCCCATCCGGAGATGTACGTCCGAGAAGGAGGATTCTCATGAAGTCCCAGGTTCGTGGCGGGACCAGATGGAAGCGGTTCGCCGTCGTCATGGTGCCGAGTGTGGCCGCGACGGCCGCGATCGGTGTCGGCCTGGCTCAGGGCGCGCTTGCCGCGTCCTTCAGCATCTCCGGCCAGGAGTTCAAGGTGAAGGCCGACAGCCTTGTCGGCAATGACTTCGTGCAGTACGGCAGCGTGGCGTCCGGCAAGGACCTGCACGGCAAGCCGTTCGCGGAGCCGGTCGGTGTCTCGGGCTTCTCCGAGGCCTGGATCACCAACATGTGCCAGTCCGTCGTGACGCCGGACGTTCCGTTCATCGGCAACGTGTCGCTCGAGCTGCGCGCCGGTACGGAGAAGAACAAGCCGGTCTACGCGAAGGACATCTACCTCGATGTCTCCTCGCTGAAGGCGGACGCCGAGTTCGGCAACATCGACATCGGTGTGGCCGCGGGCTCGCTCCCGAAGTCCGAGGGCAAGCCGGGCATCCAGCCCGGTACGAAGGCCAACCCCTACGGCTTCTCGCAGCGCGCCGAGACGGCGAAGCTCACCAACGTGGAGCAGAAGGCGTGGGCGACCACCGCCGGAACGTTCAAGCTCAGCAACCTGAGCCTGAAGCTGCACAAGGGCACCAAGGAGTGCTTCACCGAGTAGTACTCGGTGCGGTACCTGGCACAACCGCCCGGCGGGCGAGGGCCGTCGTTCGTTCCGTACGGCCCCGCCCGTTCCCGGCCACAGCGCCACCATCTCTACTTCTCAGCAACACCGCTTCCAGGGAGCTGTTTTCCATGAGCGCCGAGTCCACTGCTTCCCGCGGAGTCCCGAACCAGCGCGTGCGCCGCTTCCACGACTGGCGAGGCAGCCGCCCCTTCTGGGCCGGTCTGTTCACCATGATCGGCGGCGTACCGATCGCCTACTTCCCGTACGCCGACCTGCGACTCGGCAACATGACGATCGCCATGGCGACGACGGGCGGCGCGGGAGCGCTGATCATCGGCGTACTCCTGGTGACGCTCGGACTGACGATGTGGTTCCAGCCCGTCGTACGGGTCTTCGCGGGCGTCGCGGCGATCGTGCTGGCGCTCGTCTCCATCCCGGTCTCCAACCTCGGCGGCTTCTTCATGGGCTTCCTGCTGGCCCTGGTCGGTGGCGGGCTCTCCGTCGCCTGGGCCCCGGGCGCTCCGGTGGAGGAGACCGCGAAGCCGGCCGGCGAGCCGACGGGCGCCGACGCGGGCGAACACGAGTACGACGGTCAGCCGCAGGGATCCGAGGCGCCGGAGGAGACCCTGGCGGTCGACTTCGGGAAGGCCGGAGTCCCGGAGCAGCGCGCCGGTGAGGAGCCGGACCCGCAGGCGGGTCCCGGTGCGCAGGCGACCGAATCGACGATCGACGCCAACGGCGGGAGGAACAGTGCGGGGTGACGAAACACAGTCGGCGCAGTCGGCTGCGGACGGCGCCACTCTGGCTCGCAGGGGTCCGCGGCACGCGGCTCCGCGCAAGTCGCTGCTGAACAAGATCCAGGGGCCGGCGGGCAAGGCGATGGCCCTGGCCGCCATGCCGACCGCGGTCCTGATGGGCATGGGTATGGCGCCCAAGCTCGCCCTCGCCGACGAGAAGGACATCCCCTTCGCGCCCGGTCCGTGCGTGACCCGCTCGGACGAGCCGGTGGCCGAGGAGACGACGAAGCCCGCCGAGACGCCCAAGCCGACGGCCACGCCCACGGACGAGGCGAGCGAGAGCCCGAACCCGACCGCTTCGCCGAAGCCGGACACCACGGAGGAGCCGGAGTCGCCCAAGCCGACATCCAGCCCCTCGGCGACGGCCGCGAAGGAGCAGAACGCCGCCGAGCAGCAGGCCCCGGCCCCGACGCCCACCCCGACGAAGAGCGTCAACCCGCTCGACCCGCTGGGTATCGGCGACAAGATCAAGGACCTCTTCGACGGGTCGGACGCCACCCCGACGGCCACGCCGACGCCGACCGCTTCCCCGACGAAGCCGGCGGCCGAGGAACCGGCCGAGAAGCCCGCGACGACCGAGCCCGGTGACAAGCCGGCGACCACGGCGCCCAAGACGGGCAAGGCCACGGCCGACGACCCGGTCGACAGGACCAGGACCGCGATCGAGGAGGCCGCCGCCAAGGTAGGCGCCAAGGTCGAGGAGCTGCCGGACGACGCCAAGGGCCTCGACGCCAAGAAGGACGAGGACATACCCGAGGGCGCCAAGCCGCGCTTCCCGTGCCCCGAGCCCGACCCCGAGGCGCTCGCGGCCGCGGAGCTGGAGCCGGGCGTCCCGCTGCTCCCGGACGAGCCGTGGATCCTCAACAGCACGAGGCTCACGCTCAAGGGACTCAAGTACCACGGCATCGTCGAGGTCAAGACGGGCAGCGGGAAGATCAAGAAGGTCCTGAAGTTCACCGCGAAGGACGGCGTGGACATCAAGGACCTGCACCAGCGCACCGTCCACTCGGAGGGCTACACGGGACACGTCCGCTCCGACAAGGGCTCGACGTCGACCATGAGCAACGGCACCGTGACCATGTACACGGAGAGGCTGAAGGGCAACCTCTTCGGCATCATCCCGGTCACCTTCAGCCCGGAGACCCCGCCGCCGCTCGACGTGCCGTTCGCGATCTTCACGGACGTCGAGGTCCGCCAGGCCGGCCAGTTCGGCGGCACGCTCACGGTCCCCGGCCTGCGCAACACGGTCGAGCCCAGCTGATCGCACCGGCCCGAGCGCACCGGCGCGCGCCTCACGAGCCCGTCAGGGAGCCGCACACGACGAGGGCCCCCGTCCGATCCGGACGGGGGCCCTCGTCATGCCAGGGGCCGGGCGCGGCGCGTCAGTCGCGCTCGGCGCCGCCCAGGTGGTGCACCCGGACCATGTTCGTGGTGCCAGGGACGCCGGGGGGCGAGCCGGCCGTGATGACCATGGTGTCGCCCTCGTTGTAGCGCTGGAGCTTCAGCAGCTCCGCGTCGACGATGTCGACCATCGCGTCCGTGGTCTCCACGAACGGCACGAGGAAGGACTCCACGCCCCAGCTCAGCGTGAGCTGGTTGCGGGTGGCCTCGTCCGTGGTGAAGGCCAGGATCGGCTGGATCGTGCGGTACCGCGAGAGGCGGCGCGCGGTGTCGCCGGACTGGGTGAAGGCGATCAGCGCCTTGCCGTCCAGGAAGTCGGCGATCTCGCAGGCCGCGCGGGCGACCGAGCCGCCCTGCGTACGCGGCTTCTTGCCCGGTACGAGCGGCTGCAGACCCTTGGAGAGCAGCTCCTCCTCGGCCGCGGCGACGATCTTCGACATCGTCTTCACGGTCTCGATCGGGTAGGCGCCCACGGAGGACTCCGCCGAGAGCATGACCGCGTCCGCGCCGTCCAGGATCGCGTTGGCCACGTCGGAGGCCTCTGCGCGCGTGGGGCGGGAGTTGGTGATCATCGACTCCATCATCTGGGTGGCGACGATGACCGGCTTGGCGTTGCGGCGGCACATCTCCACGAGGCGCTTCTGCACCATCGGGACCTTCTCCAGCGGGTACTCCACGGCGAGGTCGCCACGGGCCACCATGACGGCGTCGAAGGCGGCCACCACGGCGGCCATGTTCTCCACCGCCTGCGGCTTCTCCACCTTGGCGATGACCGGGACCCGGCGGCCCTCCTCGTCCATCACCTTGTGGACGTCCTTGACGTCGTTGGCGTCACGGACGAAGGAGAGGGCGACCATGTCGCAGCCCATACGGAGCGCGAAACGGAGGTCCTCGACGTCCTTCTCGGACAGGGCCGGGACGTTGACCGCGGCACCCGGCAGGTTGATGCCCTTGTGGTCCGAGATGACACCGCCCTCGATGACCACGGTCTTGACCCGCGGGCCCTCGACCTCGACGACCCGCAGTTCGACGTTGCCGTCGTTGATCAGGATCTGGTCGCCCTTGGAGACGTCACCCGGCAGGCCCTTGTACGTGGTGCCGCAGATGGACTTGTCACCCGCGACGTCTTCCGTGGTGATGGTGAACTCGTCACCGCGCACCAGCTCGACGGGACCTTCCGCGAAGGTCTCCAGACGGATCTTGGGGCCCTGGAGGTCGGCGAGCACACCGACGGCGCGGCCGGTGTCCGCCACCGCCCTGCGGAGACGGTCGTACCGCTCCTGGTGCTCTGCCTGGGTCCCGTGGCTCATGTTGAATCGGGCCACGTTCATACCGGCCTCGATGAGCGCTTTCAGCTGCTCGTACGAGTCGACGGCGGGGCCCAGCGTGCAGACGATTTTGGAACGGCGCATGAGGCGGATCCTATCGGTTTGTTTCACTGCGGAATATTCCGTCTGGTGGAAAGTACAAATGGGCGCGAGGTCGCTCAGGCGTTCACTTCCGGAGCGGCCGGGGCCACCAGGTCGTAGCTCTGGCGCGCGATCTCCAGCTCCTCGTCCGTCGGCACCACGGCGACCGCCACCCGTGCGTACGCCGGCGAGATGATCCGTGCCTCGTCGGACCGTACGGCGTTGAGATCGGTGTCCACCGCAAGGCCCAGCTCCTCCAGGCCCACGATCGCAGCTTCCCGCACCGGAGCCGCGTTCTCCCCGACACCCGCCGTGAACGCGACCGCGTCCACCCGCCCGAGTACCGCGTAGTACGCCCCGATGTACTTCTTCAGCCGGTGGATGTAGATGTCGAAGGCGAGCGCCGCCCGCTCGTCGCCCTCGTCGATCCGGCGGCGGATCTCCCGCATGTCGTTGTCGCCGCAGAGCCCGACGAGCCCCGACCTCTTGTTGAGCAGGACGTCCACCTCGTCGTCCGTCATCCCCGCCACCCGCTTGAGGTGGAAGGTCACCGCCGGGTCGACGTCGCCCGAGCGCGTGCCCATGACCAGGCCCTCCAGGGGGGTGAGCCCCATCGAGGTGTCCACGCAGCGGCCGCCCCTGACGGCCGAGGCGGAGGCCCCGTTGCCCAGGTGCAGCACGATCACGTTCACCTCCTCCGGCTCCTTGCCCAGCAGTTTCGCCGTCTCGCGCGACACATAGGCGTGCGAGGTGCCGTGGAAGCCGTACCGCCGGATGCGGTGCGCGTCCGCCGTCTCCACGTCGATCGCGTACCGGGCCGCCGACTCCGGCATCGTCGTGTGGAACGCGGTGTCGAAGACGGCGACCTGCGGCAGGTCGGGGCGGAGCGTCATCGCCGTACGGATCCCGGTCAGGTTCGCCGGGTTGTGCAGCGGCGCGACCGGGACGAGCCGCTCGATCTCCGCGAGCACCTCCTCGTCGATCACGGTCGGCGCGCTGAACCGGAGCCCGCCGTGCACCACCCGGTGGCCGATCGCGGCCAGTTCGGGGGAGTCGAGGCCGAGGCCGTCCGCCGCCAGCTCCTCCGCCACCGCCTTCAGCGCGGCCGCGTGGTCGGCGATCGCCCCGTTCCGCTCCCGCTTGGCGCCCCCGCCGCCCTGGAGCGGGGTGTGGACCAGGCGCGAGGTCTCCTCGCCGATCCGCTCCACCAGGCCGACCGCGAGCCGGCTCCGGTCGCGCATGTCGAGCAGCTGGTACTTCACCGACGAGGAGCCGGAGTTGAGGACGAGAACGCGGGTCGCGGTGCCGGTGCCGGTCATGCGGGGAGCTCCTGGGACTGGCCCTCGGGGGCCTGGGGGATCTGGGACTGGATCGCCGTGATGGCGACCGTGTTGACGATGTCGCTGACGAGCGCGCCGCGCGAGAGGTCGTTCACCGGCTTGCGCAGACCCTGCAGGACCGGGCCGACGGCCACGGCGCCGGCCGACCGCTGCACGGCCTTGTACGTGTTGTTGCCGGTGTTGAGGTCCGGGAAGATCAGCACCGTCGCCTGTCCGGCCACCTCCGAACCCGGCAGCTTGGTCGCCGCGACGGACGGCTCGACCGCCGCGTCGTACTGGATGGGCCCCTCGATCCGCAGCTCCGGTTGGGACTCCCGGACCAGCTTCGTCGCCTCGCGGACCTTGTCGACGTCCGCGCCGGAGCCCGAGGTGCCGGTGGAGTACGACAGCATCGCGATCCGCGGCTCGACGCCGAAACGGGCCGCGGTGGCCGCCGACTGCACGGCGATGTCCGCGAGCTGCTCCGCGTTCGGGTCCGGGTTGACCGCGCAGTCCCCGTACACCAGCACCTTGTCGGCCAGGCACATGAAGAAGACCGAGGAGACGATCGACGCCTCCGGCTTGGTCTTGATGATCTCGAACGCGGGACGGATCGTCGCCGCCGTGGAGTGGACCGAGCCGGAGACCATGCCGTCGGCGAGCCCCTCCTCGACCATCAGCGTCCCGAAGTAGTTGACGTCCGAGACGACGTCGTACGCCAGCTCCACCGTCACGCCCTTGTGCGCGCGCAGTTCGGCGTACTTCGTGGCGAACGTGTCGCGCAGCTCGGAGGTCTGAGGGTCGATCAGCTGGGTCGACGGCGACGACAGGTCGATGCCGAGGTCGGCCGCCTTCTTGCGGATGACCTCGACGTCACCGAGGAGCGTCAGGTCGCAGACGTCCCGGCGCAGCAGCACGTCGGCCGCGCGCAGCACGCGCTCCTCGGTGCCCTCCGGCAGGACCACGCGACGGCGGTCGGCGCGGGCCTGCTCCAGGAGGTCGTGCTCGAACATCATCGGGGTGACCCGGCCGGTGCGCGCCACCGAGATCCGCTTGAGCAGATCGGCGGTGTCCACGTGCCGCTCGAAGAGACCGAGCGCGGTCTCCGCCTTGCGTGGCGTGGCCGCGTTCAACTTCCCTTCGAGGGAGAAGAGTTCGGCGGCGGTGGGGAAGCTGGTGCCCGGGACCGAGATGACCGGGGTGCCGGGCGCGAGCCGGGCCGCCAGGGTCAGGATCGCGTCGCTGGGGCGCTCGTTCAGGGTGAGCAGGACGCCGGCGATGGGCGGGGTGCCGGCCGAGTGCGCCGCCAGTGCGCCGACGACGAGGTCGGCGCGGTCCCCGGGGGTGACGACCAGACAGCCGGGGGTCAGCGCGTTCAGGAAGTTCGGCAGCATCGCGCCGCCGAAGACGAAGTCCAGGGCGTCGCGCGCCAGGCCCGCGTCGTCGCCGAGCACGACCGAGGCGCCCAGGTGATGGGTGATCTGGGCGACCGTGGGGGCGGCGAGCGCGGGCTCGTCGGGCAGGACGTAACAGGGCACCGGCAGCCGGGCCGAGAGCCGTTCGGCGATGGCCGCGCGGTCGTCGCCCGCCACCCGGTTGACGACCATCGCGAGCACGTCGCAGCCCAGCCCGTCGTACGCCCGGAAGGCGTTGCGCGCCTCGGCCCGTACCGATTCGGACGGCTGGCCCTTGCCGCCCACCACGGGTATCACCGAGGCGCCGAACTCGTTGGCGAGGCGCGCGTTGAGCGCCAGCTCGTCCGGGAGCTGGGTGGCGGCGAAGTCCGTACCGAGGACGAGGACGACCTCGTAGTCGCGGGCCACCGCGTGAAAGCGCTCGACGAGCCGGGAGACCAGCTCGTCGGTACCCTGCTCGGCCTGGAGCGCGGACGCCTCGTGGTAGTCCATGCCGTAGACGCTCGACGCGTCCTGGGAGAGCCGGTAGCGGGCCCGCAGCAGGTCGAAGAGCCGGTCGGGGCCGTCGTGCACCAGGGGCCGGAACACCCCCACCCGGTCCACCTGGCGGGTCAGGAGCTCCATGACTCCCAGCTCGACGACCTGCCGGCCGTCTCCGCGGTCGATCCCGGTCACGTACACGCTGCGCGTCACGCCGTGGTCTCCTGTCCCGTCCTGTCCACTCGATATCGTCAACCGAGTGTGTCCAAAAAACCCCGATAGGGTGGCATAGCCCTCTTGACAATACCTCTCGGGGTGGATAGGACGCCCGCCGGGCGAAGGCCCTGTAAAAGGGGACGAAAGGCCCTGAGGGCCGGGCGCGCGGAGTAGCCGGGAGCGCGGGAGCCAGGCCGGGCGTGGGAGAATCGACAGAGCTCACATGTACCACTACCGAGCAGGAGACACGGCACGATGCGCATCGGAGTTCTCACCGCAGGCGGCGACTGTCCGGGCCTGAACGCAGTGATCCGGTCGGTCGTGCACCGGGCGCTCACCGGCCACGGCGACGAAGTCATCGGCTTCGAGGACGGGTTCAAGGGTCTCCTCGACGGACACTTCCGTCCCCTCGACCTCAACGCGGTCAGCGGCATCCTCGCCCGCGGCGGAACCATCCTCGGCTCCGCACGCCTGGAGCGCAACCGGCTGGCCGAAGCCGCCGCGTCCGCGCCGGAGTTGGCGAAGGAGTACGGCATCGACGTGCTCATCCCGATCGGTGGCGAGGGCACGCTGACGGCCGCCAGGATGCTCGCGGACGCCGGTATGCCCGTCGTCGGCGTCCCCAAGACGATCGACAACGACATCTCCTCCACCGACCGCACCTTCGGCTTCGACACCGCCGTGGGTGTGGCGACGGAGGCCATAGACCGTCTCAAGACCACCGCCGAGTCCCACCAGCGCGTGATGGTCGTCGAGGTGATGGGCCGGCACGCCGGCTGGATCGCGCTGGAGTCCGGCATGGCCGGCGGCGCCCACGGCATCTGCCTGCCCGAACGCCCCTTCCAGGTCGACGACCTCGTCAAGATGGTCGAGGAGCGCTTCGCGCGCGGCAAGAAGTTCGCCGTCGTCTGCGTCGCCGAGGGCGCGCACCCCGCCGAGGGCTCCATGGCGTACGAGAAGGGCGCGATCGACCAGTACGGTCACGAGCGCTTCCAGGGCATCGGCAACCGGCTCGCGGTCGAGCTGGAGCGGCGCCTCGGCAAGGAGGCCCGGCCGGTCATCCTCGGGCACGTCCAGCGCGGCGGCACACCGACGGCGTACGACCGGGTGCTCGCGACCCGCTTCGGGTGGCACGCCGTGGAGGCCGCGCACCGGGGCGACTTCGGGAAGATGACGGCGCTGCGCGGCACCGACATCCACATGGTCCCGCTGGCCGAGGCCGTCACGCAGCTGAAGACCGTACCGTCGAGCCGGATGTCCGAGGCCGAGTCGGTCTTCTGACCCGGCCGGCCGGGACTTCGGTCCCGGATCCGTCCCGACCTCGAAAGGCCCCGATCGTCCCCCCGTGGACGATCGGGGCCCTTCCGTTCCCCCGTGTTTCCCCCCGTGGCGGTTCCGGCCCCGGATCGGAATTGCCGGTTTCCACTCTTGAGTTGGACTGCCGGATCAACAAGGCTTGGGGCTGTCCCGGACATGTCCCAACCCTGTCCGGGGGAGGGGCGGGGGGCAGGCATGACCGAGGGACACGCCGACGGGGACGGCGCCCCCGACCCGCACGGGGCCACCGACGCCGCCTCGTTCATCGCGCGGCTCCAGGCGCTCAAGGACTGGTCGGGACTGACCTACCGCGAGCTGTCGGCCCGAGCCGAGGCACTCGGCGACGTCCTGCCCCGCTCGACCGTGGCGAACATGCTGGCCCGCTCGACCGTCCCCCGCGAGGAGCTGCTGACGTCCTTCGTCCGCGCGTGCGGAGTGTCGCCCGGAGAGCTGGAGGACTGGCAGACGGTCCGCAAGGAGATCGCGGTACGAGGGGTGTACGCGGGCGGGAGCGAGGAACCGGGGATCGCGTGGCCGGCCGATACGACCCAGGCACCCGGCTCCGTGGCGGACCTCTCGCCCCCGGACCCTGGCCTCGACCCTGACCTCGGCCCCGGCCCCCACTCCCGGATACGCCGGACGCTCGTCGCGCTGGTCGCCGTCACCGGCCTGGTCCTCGCCGCCGTCAGCGTGGTCGCCGCCCTCGTGCACGACCGGGGCGGCGACGGCCCGAAGGCCGTGGCCGCGGCGCTCACCGCGCCCGCCGCCGGGGACGTACGGATACGGGTGATCGGCTCGGGCCTCTGCCTGAACGAGCGGCGCGGCGGCCGCAGCGGCCAGATCCACCAGCGGGAGTGCGAGGGCGCCGACGTGCCCCTGTACTCCCTCAAGGACCTCGGCTCCGGGCAGTGGCGGATCGTCTCCGACCACCCCGACCACGGCCCCGGCTGTTCCGGCATCCCCTCCGGCGGCCGGATCCCCGACGCCGCGTTCGAGGACTCCGAGTGCGGGGATCCGTCCCGCGTCGAAACGTTCCGCCTGGAGCCCTTCGGCACCCCGGTGGCCGGCTACCGCATCGTCCCCTCGGGCTCGGCGACCGCGAACTCCTGCGTGACCGTCGTCGGCGACCGGACCGCCACCTGGGCGAAGCTGGCCCAGGCACCCTGCCGCGCGGACGCCCGGGGTCAGCTCTTCAGCTTCGACCGGCGCTGGACCGCCTCCGTCGGCACAACCCGCATCAGCCCCGGATCATCGACATCAGCTGTTCGTGGGTCTCGGCATCGGCGGCCGCGACGAGCCCGCGGCCGGCCGGTCCGATCGGCGCGCCGTCGATCCCGGTGACGACGCAGCCGGCCGCCCGGCACAGGGCGATGCCCGCGGCGAAGTGGACACTCCCCGACAGGTCACCGCCGTCGGTGACGTACGCGGCCCGCTTGCCCGCCGCGACCCAGGCCAGCGCCAGCGTCGTGGACACGACCCGCGGCCGGAACCGCTCGACGAATCCCGGGTGGGCCAGCAGGTCCACCGCCCGGAACCCCGGCGCGCTCGGGAACGGCGGATCCAGGTTGACGTCCACGAGGCGCGTGGCGGCCGTGGGCGCGAGCTCCGTGACGGCGTCGTCGCCCGCGCCGTCGAATGCGCCGCCGCGCCGCACCCAGGCGGCTTCGCCGTCGGTGAAGAAGACCTCGCCGCTGAAGGGGTCGGCCACCGCCGCCGCCCCCTCGCGCAGCGCCACGTTGACGGCCACCAGCATGTTGCCGACGGCGTAGTTCAGCGTTCCGCAGAGAGGGTCCACCAGCCACTGGCGCGCGGCGTCGGCCGCACCCTGCCGCCCGCTCTCCTCGCCGAGCACCGCGTCGTCGGGCCGAGCGGCGCGGACGATGTCGAGGATCGCCTTCTCGGCGGCCACGTCGGCGGCGGTGGCGAAATCCCCGTCGCCCTTGTCGATACGGGCGAGCCGCCGGCCGTACAGAGTGCGCACGACGTCCGCGCCGGCGCTCACCGCGGCCACCGCGACGTCCGTGTCGTCGAGGGCCGTGGAGAGCTTCTCGGATGAGTTGGTCATGTCCATGGCTCGGAGGGTACCGACGGGAAACCGGCTCCGGCGGGCGCTCTACGAGCCGACGGCGTCCCAGAAATGCTGCACGATCCCGTCCAGGTACTCCCGGCCCGAGGCGCCGCTGTCGCCCGAGGCGCCCCAGCTGCTCGTCGCCGCCATCCTGGCGTGGTAGTCCGTGTGCAGCCGCTGGAGCGCGGGCTCCAGGGTCCGCTTCGGCAGCGGCAGCAGCTTCACCACGGGGCGGACGTACGCCTGCCAGCGCGTCGTGGCCGCGTCCCGCAGCAGCCCCGCCAGCTCCTCGTCACGGCCGGTCGCCTGAAGCAGGGCGCGCGGCCCGAGGCCGAGGGCCTCGGCGAGGGCGGCGGTCTGGCGTTCGTTGCCGCGCCAGCGGCCGGACTCCTCCATGCGCAGATAGCCTGCCGCGTCGAGACCGACCCGCCGGGCCAGGTCGTCGGAGCCGATGCCGCGGGCGATCCGGTGTTCGCGCAGGGTGGTGGCGGCGGCTATGAGATCGCCGGGGGCGCACCAGAGGACACCCGCGAGGGCGGTGAGCTCCTGTGCGGTGGGGGCGAGGCGCCCGCGTTCCCAGGCGACGACGGTGTCGGGGGTGATGGCGAGGCCGTACTGCGCGCGGAGGCCGTAGGCGACATGGCCCGGGGCCATGCCGAGGCCTTCACGCAATTGGCGTGCGGCGAGCGCGTTGAAGGGAGGGGAGGGAGGGGTGTGGTGCACGCCCACACCGTAGAAGCGGAACGTGACCATTGGCTACGGTGCGTTCACCCAAGGCCAGATGTCGTAGAAACATGGGAACCCGGTGGTAACCATCCGTAGTGATCACCCCCGGGTTCGGTGACCGGCGACGGGTGTCCGGTCAGCGGACGATCGTCGTGATCCACCGGTACTGGAGCTCGGGTCGGCCGATCTGACCGTACTGCGGGGCCCGGGCGGCGCGGCCGTCCGTGACCAGGTGTTCAAGATAGCGGCGGGCCGTGATCCGCGAGATCCCGACGGCCGCGGCGGCCTCCGTGGCGGTCAGGCCGTCCTGGGCGTCCCGGAGGGTGCGGGTGACGGCCTCCAGGGTGGGGGCGCTCAGGCCCTTGGGGAGCGAGGCCGGCTGCGGTGCGCGCAGGGTGGCCAGGGCGCGGTCCACCTCGTCCTGGCCGGACGCCTCACCGGCGGTGGCGCGGAACTCGGCGTACCGGGTGAGCCGGTCCCGCAGCGTGGCGAAGGTGAACGGCTTCAGGACGTACTGGACCACGCCCAGCGACACCCCTTCCCGCACGATCGCCAGATCCCGGGCCGAGGTCACCGCGATCACGTCCGCGGAGTGGCCGCCGGCCCGCAGCGAGCGGAGCAGCTGGAGACCGTGACCGTCGGGGAGGTACAGATCGAGCAGGATGAGGTCGACGGGCGCCCGGTCGAGGACACGGGCGGCGGCGGCCCGTGAGTGCGCGACCCCGACGACTGTGAACCCCCGCACCCGGCCGGCGTAGAGCGCGTGCGCGTCGGCGGCGACGGGGTCGTCCTCGACGACCAGTACGCGGATGTCCTGGCTCATACGGGAACCTCCGTCGTCGTCCCGCCCCCGGCGTGCCGCCTCGGCTCCGGCAGCTCGCCGGCGGCGGGCTCCCGCATCAGCGGCAGTCGTACGGTGAACTCGGCGCCGCCCTCGGCGGTGTCGGTCAGGGTCACCGTGCCCGAAGCGCGGGTGGCCGCCTGGCGGACCAGGGCGAGGCCGAGGCCACGGCCGGGACCGTGGGTGGACCAGCCGCGGTCGAAGGCCGTCTCGCGGTCGGCCTCGGCGATCCCCGGCCCGGTGTCGGAGACCCGCAGGAGGAGCTCGCCGTCGCGGGTGCGGGCGGTGACCGTCACGCGCGCGTGCGGGGTGCCGCTCGTCGCGTCCACCGCGTTGTCGATCAGATTGCCGAGGATCGTCACCAGGTCCCGCGACGGGATCTCCGGCGGCAGGAGTCCGTCGTCGATCCGGCTGTCCTCGGTCAGGACGAGCTCCACACCCCGCTCGTTGGCCTGCGCCGCCTTGCCCAGGAGCAGCGCCGCGAGGACCGGCTCACCGACCGCGTCGACGACCCGGTCGGTGAGCGCCTGGGCCAGCTCCAGCTCCGCCGTCGCGAAACCCACCGCCTCGTCCACCCGGCCGAGTTCGATCAGCGAGACCACCGTGTGCAGCCGGTTCGCCGCCTCGTGCGCCTGTGAGCGCAGCGCCTGGGTGAACCCCCGCTCCGAGGTCAACTCGCCTGACAGCGCCTGGAGTTCGGTACGGTCCCGGAGCGTCACGACCGTCCCACGGCGCTCCCCGCCCACCACCGGCCGGGTGTTGACCACGAGCACCCGCTCCGCCGTCAGATGCAGCTCGTCCACCCGGGGCTCGGAGGCGAGCAGCGCGGTGGTGAGCGAGACCGGAAGGCCCAGATCGGCCGCCGAGCGGCCCACGACCTCCGCGTCCAGACCGAGCAGCTCCCGCGCGCCGTCGTTGATGAGCGCGATCCGCCGCTGCCCGTCCAGCATCACCAGGCCCTCGCTCACCGCGTGCAGCGCGGCCTCGTGGTAGTCGTGCATGCGGCTCAGCTCGGTCGCGTTCATCCCGTGCGTGTGCCGGCGCAGCCGGGCGTTGATGACGTACGTACCGGCGCCGCCGAGCGCGAGCGCCGCCCCCGCCATGCCCAGGAGGGCCGCCACCTGCTCCCGTACCTGCTCGCTGATCTTCTCGATGGTGATGCCCGCGCTGACCAGGGCGACGACCCGGCCGTCGTCGCGCACCGGCGCGACCGTGCGGACCGAGCGGCCGAGCGTGCCCCTGTGCGTCTCGGAGAAGGCCGTCCCCCGCAGGGCGGGCTCGATGTGGCCGAGGTACGTGCGGCCGATCTGATCCGGCTCCGGGTGCGTCCAGCGCGTGCCGTCCGGGGCCATGATCACCACGAACGCGACCCCGGAGCGCTTCCGCAGCGACTCGGCGTACGGCTGGAGCCGTGCGCTCGGGTCCGGGGAGCCGGCGGCCTCCCGCACCGAGGGGGACTCGGCGACCGCCGTCGCGAGCGCGGTGACCTGGCGGCGCGCGGTCTCCTCCGCCTGGCTCCGGTCCGTGAGGTACGCGAAGACGGCGCACCCCGCCACGACGGCCGCCACCAGCACGACCTGCATCGCGAAGAGCTGGCCGGCGAGGCTCCGTGGACGGGGGACGGGTATGCGCATGGCGGTAAGTGTGACAGTTCGGCCGTGAACGAAACGAACGTAAGCGTGACCCGGGTCACAGGCTGATGGATATTCGCTGGGATCCACCGGGACGTGGACATCCATCAGCACGAGGAGGACCCCGTGGCCGCACAGCGGGACCGCACCCATTATCTCTATCTGGCCGTCATCGGAGCCGTGATCCTCGGCGTCACGGTCGGCTTCGTGGCGCCGGACTTCGCCGTCGAGCTCAAGCCGCTGGGCACCGGCTTCGTGAACCTCATCAAGATGATGATCTCGCCGATCATCTTCTGCACGATCGTTCTCGGCGTCGGATCGGTCCGCAAGGCGGCGAAGGTCGGGGCGGTCGGCGGGCTGGCGCTCGGGTACTTCCTCGTGATGTCGACCGTCGCCCTCGCCATCGGCCTGGTCGTCGGCAACATCCTGGAGCCGGGCTCCAGTCTCCACCTGACCAAGGAGGTCGCCGAGGCGGGCGCCCAGCAGGCCGACGGGGCGAGCGAGTCCACGGCGGACTTCCTGCTCGGGATCATCCCCAAGACGCTGGTGTCCGCCTTCACCGAGGGCGAGGTCCTGCAGACCCTGCTCGTCGCGCTCCTCGCGGGCTTCGCGCTCCAGGCCATGGGGCGCGCCGGTGAGCCCGTGCTGCGCGGGATCGGGCACATCCAGCGGCTGGTCTTCCGTATCCTCGCCATGATCATGTGGGTCGCACCGATCGGCGCGTTCGGCGCCATGGCGGCGGTCGTCGGCGCGACCGGCATCGACGCGCTGAAGTCGCTCGCGGTCATCATGATCGGCTTCTACGTCACCTGTGCGCTCTTCGTCTTCGTGGTGCTCGGCGCGCTGCTGCGGCTCGTCGCGGGCGTCAACATCCTCACGCTCCTCAAGTACCTGGGCCGTGAGTTCCTGCTGATCCTCTCCACCTCGTCCTCCGAGTCCGCGCTGCCGCGACTGATCGCGAAGATGGAGCACCTGGGTGTCAGCAAGCCCGTCGTCGGCATCACCGTCCCGACCGGCTACTCCTTCAACCTGGACGGCACGGCGATCTATCTGACGATGGCCTCGCTCTTCGTCGCCGAGGCGATGGGCAACCCGCTCTCCGTCGCCGAGCAGATCAGCCTGCTCGTCTTCATGATCATCGCGTCGAAGGGCGCCGCCGGTGTCACCGGCGCGGGCCTGGCGACCCTCGCCGGCGGCCTGCAGTCGCACCGCCCCGAGCTCGTCGACGGCGTCGGCCTGATCGTCGGCATCGACCGCTTCATGAGCGAGGCCCGCGCCCTGACGAACTTCGCGGGCAACGCGGTCGCGACCGTCCTCGTCGGCACCTGGACCAAGGAGATCGACAAGGAGCGGGTCGCGGAGGTGCTGGCGGGCCGGGCCCCCTTCGACGAGAAGACCCTCGTCGACGACCACGCGCCGCTGCCGGAGCCGGACGAGGGCTCGGACGTGCCGGACCAGCGCCTCGGCAAGGGCGACGAGAAGGCCCACGTGAGCGTCTGAGCGGCATCGGATCCAGGATCCAATGTCCAGAATCCATGATTCCGGACACTGGATCCTGGACATCGGATCCAGGACATTGGATCCGAAGACCACCCCGGCTCCCGGGCCTTGAGCCGGATCCGGGCTCCGGGGTACGGGACGCCCCCGGCCGTACACACGGCCGGGGGCGCCTTTCCCGTACGTCACCGGTCAGGCGAACGGGATCCTGACCACCGACTGGTTCCCGACACCGACCGTGCTCGCCCCGTTCCCGATCGCGTTCCACACCTCGACCCGAACCCGTCCGCCGGACAGGTTCCCGTGGCTGCCGGTCGCCGACTTCAGGCCGCTCGCCTGGGTGTAGTGCTCGTACCCCGGCACCGGATCGGTCGCGAAGTACTGGTACGTCTCCACCCGCTCCCAGCTCCCGTCGCCCGTGCGGTCGTAGCTGACCCGGACCTGCTGCCCGTTGGCGACCACCGATCCGGCGTCCACGAACAGGTCGAACTGGGTCGCACCGCCGTTGTACGTCCGCGTGATCGGACCGGAGGTGAAGACCTGCGGGTCGGCCGGCGCCCCGTCGTGGTTGCCACCGCCCGCCGAGGCAAGGGTCACCGTCGAAGCGGTCGCCTGGGCGTCGCCCGCGCCCGAACCCGTCCGCAGGTACAGCTGCGAGGAGCCCGAGGGCGGCGGGGTGGTCGGCGGAGGCGTCGTCGGCGGGGTCGTCGTACCGCCGCCCTTCGTCCACACCGCCACGTAGTCGACGAGCATCGGCCGTCCGGACACCGTCGCGGCCGTCGGAGTCGGGCCGCCCAGGGCGTCCGGGAAGGCACCGCCCATCGCCACGTTGAGCAGCAGGAAGTAGCCCGCGTGACTGGTCATGTCGGCCCACGCCTGGGCGCCCACCCGGGTCTCGTTCACGCTGTGGAAGAGCTGGTCGTCCACGTACCAGCGCAGCTCGTTGGGGGAGACCGAGCGGTCCCACTCGAAGCGGTACGTGTGGAAGGCCGACTGGCAGCTCGCGCCCGGGCAGACACGGCTGGCGCCGATGCCGGTGGTCTCACCGCACGGCCCGCCCGGGTTCACGCCGCAGTGCAGCACGCCCCAGACCGAGTTGAGCCCGTTGACGTTCTCCATGATGTCGAACTCGCCGATGGCGGGCCAGTTCCAGTAGTTGCCCCGGTAGGGGGCGCCGAGGGCCCAGAACGCGGGCCAGTAGCCCTTGGCGGCCTCGCCCGTCACGTTCGGCATCTGAATCCGGCCCTCGATACGGAGCGTGCCGCCCGCCGGAGCCTTGAAGTCGGCCCGCTTCGTCTCGATCCGGGCCGAGGTCCAGTTGCCCGCGCCGTCCTTGAGCGGGGTGATCCGGAGGTTGCCCGTGCCGTCGAGGCGCAGGTTGTCGGGGCTCGACGTGTAGTTCTGTATCTCCCCGGTGCCCCAGTTCCCGGGGCCGCCGGGATAGCCGTGGCCGGTGTCGATCTGCCAGTCGGCACCGTTCGGCAGGGACCGGTCGGGGCCGTTGAAGTCGTCGCTCCACTGGAGCGACCAGCCGGGCGCCGGCGGTACGGCGCCGCTGGCGGTGCCGGCCCCGCCGAGGCCGATCAGGGCGCCCGCGGCGAGGGCGGCGGCAAGGAGTGAGGCAAGGAGAGGGGTGCGTCGGACGCGGCTCAAGGAGAACACCTCCGGTGGGGGTTGAGGGCGTGAGAGCGCTCTCAGGAAGCTTTTGTAGATGGAGACACCGGACCCGTCAATGGGTCCGGTGCCTTCGACTACCGAACGACCATCGAACGTCCAGCTCGCCCAACTCCCGTGTACTCAGCACGAGTTCGGAGGCGGCAGCGGAATCCCGCACGGTCTCGGGCCGGCTCGCCCCCGGGATCGGCAGCACCGTCTCCGATCGGGCCAGCAGCCAGGCGAGCGCCACCCGCTGCGGGCTCACCCCGCGCTCCCGCGCCACCCGGTGGAACGCCCCGAACTGCGGGTCCGTCTCCAGGGCCGACGCCCCGTCCAGCGAGCTGCGCGAGATCCCGCCCAGCGGGCTCCACGGCATGAACGCGAGACCGAGTTCCGCGCAGAGCCGCAGCTCCGGCTCGGCGGTCCGGTCCGCCGGGGAGTACCGGTTCTGCACGGAGACGAGCCGCTCGCCCAGGATCTCCCGAGCGAGCCGGATCTGACCGACGTCCACGTTCGAGATCCCGGCCAGCCGGACCGTGCCCGAATCCAGCAACTCCCTTATCGCACCCAGCGATTCCGCGTACGGCACGTCCGGATCGGGCTTGTGGAGCTGGTACAGCCCGATCGCCTCGACGCCGAGCCGCCGCGCCGACGCCTCGGCCGCCCGCCGCAGATGCTCCGGCCGCCCGTCGACCGTCCAGCCGCCGTCGGCGGTCCGCCCCCGCCCGCCCTTCGTCGCCACCAGCACGTCGTCGGTCCGGCCACGACCCCCGTACGTGGCCAGCGCCCGCGCCACCAGCAGTTCGCCGGCGCCCGGCTCACCGCCCGGCGGATGGTAGGAGTCCGCTGTGTCGAGCAGCGTCACGCCCGCGTCCAGGGCCGCGTGGACCGTGGCCAGGGCGCGGGCCTCGTCCGGATGCCCCTCGATGGAGAGCGGCATGGCGCCGAGACCGACCGCGCCGACCCGTACATCTCCGAGCATGCGGTACCCCATCAGCGCACCCCCAGCGTCTCGGAAACGGCCTGCCCCAGCCACTCCGTGGAATGCCGGAAGGTGAATCCGAGAGCCGTCGCGCGGGAGTTGTCCATTCCGTACGAGCGGGCGAAGGAGAACGGCGACACCTCGCCGACCTCCACCTCCTGGAATACGGTCCGTCCACCGGTCCGGCGCTCGATCTCCGCGCATATCTCGGCGGTGGTGAGCGGGCCGTGGGAATGCGCGTTGACCGGCCCGGTGAAGGAGGCCTCCGCCGCCCACGCCAGGAATTCCGCGATCTCCTCCACATGGACAAAGGTGGCCGGGTGGTTCTCCGCCGGTACGGAGATCGGCTCGCCGGCCCGGATACGGTCCGCGTAGTGGCCGATCCGTCCCGTGAAGTCGTCCTCGCCGCCCAGCACATGGGCGACCCGCACCGCCGTGTACGGGAACGCCGGCTCGGCCGCGAAGACCGCCTCCGCCTGCCGCTTCCCCTCCCCGTAGTGCGCGTCGAGGAACTCCGGGTCGCCCCACGGAAGGCCGGGATCGACGGCGACGGTACGCGGGTCGACCGCCTCTTCCCGTACGGGCTCGGCGGCATGCTCGTACTCGTACACCTCGACCGTCGACGTCATCACATAACGTCGTGTGCGCGGCCCGACAACCCGCCGGGCGATGTCCGCCTGGCGCGGGGTGTAACACACCTGGTCGACGACGACATCGAACGTCCGGGCGCCCAGCGCGCTTTCCAGAGCGGCCTCGTCGTTCCGGTCGGCGATCAGGTGTTCCACGCCTTCCGGAACGCCCGAAGAACCCCGGTTGAGAATCGTCACGCCATGCCCGGATTCCAGGAGACGGGACGTCAATCGCTTTCCTATGTAGCGGTTTCCGCCGATGATCAAAACGTTCATGCGACAAGTGTTACGTTGAGCGCTCGTTGACTGAAGGGGGAAACATGGGAGTCCACGCCGCCGCACCGAAGGAACCACGGCATCTGCGTCCTGCCGCCAACGAAACCTCGGCGGGGGCCTTCGACCCCATCGACCGGCAGATCCTGGAGCTCGTCCAGGAGGACGGCCGGATCAAGCTGAGCGAGCTCGGCCGGCGCGTCCGGCTGAGCCCCGCGGCCGTCACCGAACGGGTGCGCAGGCTGGAGGCCTGCGGGGCGATCACCGGCTACGGCGCCCATGTCTCCCCGGCCCGCCTCGGCTACGGCATCCAGGCCTTCATCCGCGTGAACCCGCACGGCGGCTACACTCTCGGACACCCCAGGACACTGGAGCTGACGGCCCGCCCGGAGGTTCTTGAGGTCCACCACGTCGTCGGTGAGGACTGCTGGATCCTCAAGGTCGCCGTCACCGACACCATCCACCTCGAAGACGTCCTGGAGCAGACCTCGGCGCTCGGCCGGACGACCACCTCGATCGTCCTTTCGTCCCCGGTGGAGCGCAAACCCCTCCTTCCTCCCGGAGCGGGAAGCGAGTCTTGACAGCGCGTCTGTCGTGCCGTTGAGATGAAGGAACTCGCGTCGCGTGCCGGTCCGCGCTGGAAAGCGGAGGCATGGAGGCAAGAGGACAGAGGGACGGCTTTGCCTCTCCACTTCAACACCCCGATCATCGATGAATTCCGCACCAACGCCGGCAAGCGCGGCGGCCCCTTCGAGGGATGGGTGCTCCTTCTTCTCACCACCACCGGCGCCCGGTCGGGAGAACCCCACACCACCCCGCTCGGCTTCGTCGGGGACGGCGACCGGATCCTGGTCGTCGGCTCCGCCGGAGGCTCCGACCGGCACCCGGACTGGTACCGCAACCTCCTGGCGAACCCCACGGTCACCGTCGAGACGGGTACCGACACCTGGCAGGCGACGGCCGTCGCCGCCACCGGCGCCGAGCGCGACGCACTCTTCGCGAAGGTGGTCGCCGAGGCCCCCGGCTACGCCGACTACCAGCGGCGCACCGACCGGACCATCCCGGTCGTCGTCCTCCACCGGATCCCCGAGGACACCTACACCCCACCGGACCGGCTGGACGCCCTCGCCGACGAGCTGGTCAAGATCCACGACTGGCTGCGCGACGAGCTCACCGCGCTCCGCGACGGCATCGGCGCCCGCACCGCCACCGGCGCCCCGGACCTCACCGTCGAACTGCGCCGCCACTGCCTGACCTTCTGCTCGGCGATGGCCGTCCACCACGGCGGCGAGGACGCGGGCCTCTTCCCCTACCTGGCACGGGAGTTCCCGGAGAAGGCCAGGACCTTCGACCGGATGCGGGCCGAGCACGGCACGGTGGCCCGCATCCTGGACGAACTCCAAGGCCTCCTCTCCCGCCTCGACGAGGCCCGGCCGGAGGACCTGCACGCGGAGTTCGACCGGCTCCACACGGAGCTGGTGGAGCACTTCGCGTACGAGGAATCGGAAATCATCCCCCTCCTGCGCGGCCTCGCCCCCTAGTACTGCCACGGTGCCAGGCTCGCAAAGGCAGCCGGTGGGAGGTACCCACCTCCTGCGACGATCCGTCCTGCCGCCACCATCCCGACAGTCGGCCGCCGAGCAAGGCACCGGTACGGCAACAGGCTTGCCTTGACGTCGGCGTCAAGGCGTACGTTCCAGGACATGCGAATCGGCGAGCTGGCCGAGCGTGCCGGAACGACCACGCGGACTCTGCGCTACTACGAGTCCCGTGGCCTCCTGGCCGCCCGGCGCACGGAGAACGGCTACCGCACGTACGACGAGGACGACCTGCGTCTCCTCCAGCAGATCAGGACCCTGCAGGACTTCGGGTTCGAGCTGGAGGAGACCCGGCCGTTCGTCGAATGTCTGCGCGCCGGCCACCCGGCGGGGGACGCGTGTCCCGCCTCGCTCGACGTGTACCGCCGCAAGCTGGCGGAGCTGGACGCCCTGGTCGACCAGCTCCAGGCCGTACGCGCGCAGGTCGCCGCGCAGTTGCTGCGGGCCGAGGCGGAACTGCCGGGCGGCCCGGAACCCACATGCGAACTCGGAGGCTGACGGAATGGCCGACATGGCGGACGTGACGGACGTGACGGACGTGAGCGACGCGGACTTCGACACCGAGGTCCTCGGCGCGGAACTGCCCGTCCTCGTGAAGTTCACCGCGGACTGGTGCGGCCCGTGCCGCCAACTGGTGCCGGTGCTCCAGGCGATCGCGGAGGAGGAGCGGGACCGGCTGAAGATCGTCCAGATCGACGTGGACCACAACCCGGACACCGTGGTCCGCTACGGCGTCCTGGCCACACCGACGCTGATGGTGTTCCACGCCGGTGAACCCGTGAAATCCCTGGTCGGCGCCCGCCCGAAGCGCCGCCTCCTCCAGGAACTGGAGGACGTACTCACACCGGCATAGGCCCCCGGCCGCCCGCGGGGCCGACGCGCGGCACGGGTATCGACCGATGACCGGTCACCCCCTACTCGTCCCACAGCACGGTGCTGTGCGCCCCCACCAGACCCTCGATCCGCCGCAGCGCCTCGTCGGCCGGCAGCGGGGCGAGCCTGTGGCCGTCGCGCAGCCGCAGCGCCACCAGACCGTCGGCGGCCTCCCGCGCGCCGATGACGGCCTGGTACGGGACGAGGCGGGCCTCGCGGACGCGGGCGCCGAGGCTGCCCCGGTCAGGGCCCGCCACCTCTGCCCGCAGCCCGCGCTGTACGCACCGGGCGGCCAGCGCCTCGGCGACGGCCCGCTCGGACTCCGAGACCGGCAGGACGACCAGCTGGACGGGGGCGAGCCAGCCGGGGAACGCGCCGCCGTGTTGTTCGAGGAGATGGGCGACGGCCCGCTCCACACTGCCGACGACACTGCGGTGGATCATGACCGGACGGTGCCTCGCGCCGTCCGCGCCGACGTAGCGCAGGTCGAACCGCTCCGGCTGGTGGAAGTCGATCTGCACGGTCGACAGGGTGGACTCACGCCCGGCCCGGTCGGCGACCTGTACATCGATCTTCGGACCGTAGAAGGCGGCCTCGCCCTCGGCGGACTCGTACGGCAGCCCCGAATCGTCGAGCACCTCCCGGAGCAGGTCGACGGAGCGCCGCCACAGCTCGGGGGCGTCGACGTACTTCCCGCCCGGCCCGGGCAGCGAGAGCCGGTAGCGCGCGGGGACGATGCCCATCGCCTCGTACGCCCGACGGATCAGCTCCAGGGCGCCCGCGGCCTCCTCCTCGACCTGCTCCAGGGCGCAGAAGATGTGTGCGTCGTTGAGCTGGATGGCCCGGACGCGGGTCAACCCGCCGAGGACGCCGGAGAGTTCGGAGCGGTACATGGGCCCGAGTTCGGCCATGCGCAGCGGGAGGTCGCGGTGGCTGTGGGGGCGGGAGCGGTAGATGACGGCGTGGTGGGGGCAGAGGCTGGGCCGCAGGACGACCTGCTCGCCGCCGAGTTCCATGGGCGGGAACATGTCGTCGCTGTAGTGCGCCCAGTGCCCGGAGATCTCGTACAGCTCCCGCTTGCCGAGGACGGGCGAGTACACGTGCCGGTACCCGGCCCGCCGCTCGACCTCCCGTACGTACTCCTCCAGCGCGTGCCGTACGACGGCCCCGTCGGGCAGCCAGTACGGCAGACCGGCCCCGATCAACGGGTCGGTGTCGAACAGGTCCAGCTCACGGCCGAGCCTGCGGTGGTCGTGGTGCATGTCGCCCTCCTGGGGGTGGCAGCCCGGGGGCGAGCGGCCGGAGGTACGACGAAGCCCCGGGGCGCTCGGCCCCGGGGCTTCGTGACGTAGACATCGGTCAGCGCGCCGGGACACTCTCCGGCGTCGTCGTGATGATCGCGGCACGCTTCATACGGACGACGGTAGCGACTCCGCTTCCTCGCCGCACGGGGTTATCCGTGGAGCCGGAGCGCGACGCGACGCGTGACGAGGTTGACGGAGGTGACCTCGACGGCGAGCTCGTCCCCCTCGCGCGGGGCCAGGCCCCCGAGGTCCTTCTCGTGGACGAGCCCCTCGACGCCGGGCGCCACCCTGACGAAGACCCCGATGGGCACGGCCTTGGTGACCCTCCCGGTGCGGGCGCCGTCGAACCCGGCGCGGGCGAACGCGGTCATCGGATCGGGCTCCAGGGCCTTGAGCGAGAGCGCGATCCTCTCCCGGTCCATGTCGACGTCCAGGACCTCGACCGTGACCTCCTGGCCTTCCCGCACCACGTCCGAGACGGCGTCGATGTGGCTCCAGGACAGCTCGGCGACATTGACCAGGCCGTCCAGGCCGCCCAGTTCGACGAAGGCGCCGAATCGTTCGATCCGTGAGACGACGCCCGTGCGGACCTCGCCCCGCTCCAGCCCCCGCAGAAACGCCTCACGCTCCGCGCCCCGCAGCGTCAGCAGCTCGCGGGCGGCCTCGAACGCCGGCTCGCTCAGCAGCGACCGCCACCGGGTGAACAGCTTCAGCAGCCCGCCGCCGTACCGGGACCACAGTTCCCGGTTCTCCCGCAGCACGTCCACTTCGTTCGCCGCCGTCAGCTCCGCGAAATCCCTCCGCTGCCGTTGCGTCGGTATGAAGGTCTCGCCCGTGAAACGGTCCCGGAAGCGGCCGTCCTCGTTCCCGAGTTCCGTGTACGAGACATTCCGGTCGCAGCTCGCGTAGAAGTACACGAGCTCCTCGGCCTCCGCGCCGATGGCCGCCGCCAGGACAGCCCGCCGTTCCAGCGGCAGCAGATGCCCGGCGAAGCCGTCCGTACCGTAGAAGGCGTGGCACAGGCCTGCGAGCCGGAGTGCCTCCCGGGCGCCCCAGGCGGTCAGCCGGGCCTCGACCCGGTCCAGGTGGGCGAGCAGCGTGCCGCCCGGGTGGTCCATCCCGTCCGCTCCCCGCGCGATCAGCAGATCGCGCGCCGCGTCCTTCCTCATGTCTCTCCCCATGAGACATGAAAATACCCCGACTAGAATTGCAGTCGGGGTTGTCGCTCGCGTATATTCTTGGATTCCGTGTCTACGCACAACAAGAGACGCGGAGAAGTTCAATAAACGCACTGTATCGCGCCGGGAGTCGAATTGTCAACCGAGGAATTTCGGAAAGAGCAGCAATTCATCACAGAGCTCTACGCACGACTCGACGACCTGAGGGACCGGGCCGAGGCGGCCGTCGGCCAGGCCCTGAAGACGCCCTGGGTCGGCAATCAGGGACGTCTCGAGCGTGACGTGCTGGTCGCCGAACAGTCCGGGGTGCTCGGCGCCCTCAACGCGGGGGAGAGCGGCCTCTGCTTCGGGCGGCTCGCCTTCCGGGACGGGCGCGACCATCACATCGGCCGGATCGGCATCCGGAAGGACGACCCGAACCGCACCCCTCTCGTCGTCGACTGGCGCGCCGACGTCGCCCGGCCGTTCTACCTCGCCACCGGATACGAGCCGATGGGGCTCAGCCGCCGCCGGCACATCACCACCCAGGGCCGCGAGGTGACCGCCCTCCACGACGAGGTCCTCGACCTCACCGACCGGACCCGCACCGGGCACGAGAACCGGGACGCCGACGAGGTCCTGCTCGCCTCGCTCGACGCGGCCCGCACCGGACGCATGCACGACATCGTGCAGACCATCCAGGCCGAGCAGGACCGCATCATCCGCTCCCCGCACCGCGGCGTCCTCGTCGTCGAGGGCGGCCCCGGCACCGGCAAGACCGCCGTGGCCCTGCACCGCGCCGCGTACCTCCTCTACGCCCACCGCGAGCAGCTCGCCAAGCGCGCCGTCCTCATCGTCGGCCCCAACCCCGCCTTCCTCGGCTACATCGGCAACGTCCTGCCCTCCCTCGGCGAGACCGGCGTCCTGCTCGCCACCCCCGCCGAACTCTTCCCCGGCGTCCGCGCCACCGGTACGGACACCCCGCGCGCCGCCGCCGTCAAGGGCGCCGCCACCATGGCCGAGGCGCTCGCCCGGGCCGTACGCGACCGGCAGCAGGTCCCCGAGCGCGGCGAGCCGCTGATCGTCCCGCACGACGACGGCGACCTGATCATCGACTGGGACATGGCCCTGGAGGCCCGGCACAAGGCCCGTGAGACCGCCCTCCCGCACAACCTGGCCCGCCCCTACTTCGTCTTCAACATCCTCGACGCGCTCGCCGAACAGCTCGCCGACCGCATCGGCGCCGACCCCTACGGCGGCCCCAACTTCCTCGGCCCCGACGACATCGCCCTGCTCGCCAAGGGCATCGCCGCCAGCCGGGACGTCCACGCCGCGATCGACACCCTCTGGCCGCCGCTCACCCCCGAGTCCTTCCTCGCCGGCTACCTCGCCGAGCCGACCCACCTCACCGACGAGGACGCGGCCGCGATCCGGCGCGAGGAGGGCCCCTGGACCCCCGCCGACGTACCGCTGCTCGACGAGGCCGCCGAACTCCTCGGCGTGGACGACTCCGCCGCACGCGCCGCGGCCGAGGCCGAGCGGGAGAAGCAGATCCAGTACGCGCAGGGCGTGCTCGACGTCTCGTACGCCTCCCGCACCTACGAGTTCGAGGACAAGGAGGAGCAGGACAGGGACGCCGCCGAGGTCCTCGCCGCGCACGACATCATCGACGCCGAGCGGTTCGCCGAGCGGCACGAGGAGGCCGACCACCGCAGCGCCGCCGAACGTGCCGCGGCCGACCGCACCTGGGCCTTCGGCCACATCATCGTCGACGAGGCGCAGGAGCTCTCGGCGATGGCCTGGCGGCTGCTGATGCGCCGCAGCCCGAACCGGTCGATGACCCTGGTCGGGGACCCGGCCCAGACCGGTGACGCGGCGGGCGTCGGGGCGTGGGAACGGATCCTCGCGCCGTACGTGGAGGACCGCTGGGAGCTGGTACGGCTCGGCGTCAACTACCGCACCCCCGCCGAGATCATGGCGGTCGCCGCCGACGTCCGGCGCGAGGCCGACCCGGGGTTCGAGCCGCCCCGCTCGGTGCGCTCCACCGGCGTCGAGCCCTGGCAGCGGACCGTCGAGGACCCGGTGAAGGAGACCGCCGACGCCGTCGCCGCCGAGGTACGCGACGAGGGCCGCCTCGCCGTGATCGCCCCGCCGGAGCTCCACCCGGAGCTGATGGCGGCGCTGCCGGACGCCTCGCACGGCGCGGCGCCCGACCTGACCCGCCCGGTGGTCCTCCTCGACCCCCGTCAGGCCAAGGGCCTGGAGTTCGACACGGTCCTCGTCGTCGACCCGGACGGCATCCGGGCCGGCGCCGCGCACGGCATCAACGACCTGTACGTGGCGCTGACCCGGGCCACCCAGCGGCTCGGCGTCATCAAGCAGGCCTGAGTCGGGGAATCCTGACGCAGGCGGCCTGACTCACGCGGGCCTGAGCCATACCGTCGCCAGCGGCGGCAGCGTCATCCGTACGCTCGCCGAACGGCCGTGGGAGGGCACCGACTCGGTCTTCACCGGGTCGGTCCCCACCACGCCACCGCCGCCGTACCGCGTCTCGTCCGTGTTCAGGACCTCCACCCAGGCCGCGAAGGCGTCCGGGACCCCGAGCCGGAAGGCGTGCCGTACGACCGGGGAGAAGTTGCAGACCGCGAGCAGCGGCGAGCCCTCGGCGTCGTAGCGGAGGAAGGCGAAGACGTTGTCCTCGGCCGCGTCGCCGACCACCCACTGGAAGCCCTCGGGGGCGGTGTCCCGCTCCCACAGCGCCGGCGTCGCCCCGTACACCGTGTTCAGATCGCGCACCAGGTCCCGTACGCCCCGGTGGTCCGCCTCCGCGCCGTACGACGGGTCGAGCAGCCACCAGTCCGGCCCGTGCTCGGCGGACCACTCCGCGCCCTGGGCGAACTCCTGCCCCATGAAGAGCAGTTGCTTGCCCGGGTGGGCCCACATGAAGCCGAGGTACGCGCGGTGGTTGGCCCGCTGCTGCCACCAGTCGCCGGGCATCTTCGAGACCAGGGCCTGCTTGCCGTGCACGACCTCGTCGTGGGAGATCGGCAGGATGTAGTTCTCGCTGTACGCGTACACCATCGAGAACGTCATCTCGTTGTGGTGGTACTTGCGGTGCACCGGCTCCTTGGAGACATAGCCGAGGGAGTCGTGCATCCAGCCCATGTTCCACTTCATGCCGAAGCCCAGACCGCCGAAGCCGCCGGGTCCGACCTGGTCGGTCGCCCTCGTCACGCCGTCCCAGGCCGTCGACTCCTCGGCGAAGGTGATGACCCCGGGGCAGCGCCGGTAGACCGTCGCGTTCATCTCCTGGAGGAAGGCGACCGCGTCCAGGTTCTCCCGCCCGCCGAACTCGTTCGGCAGCCACTCGCCGTTCTCGCGCGAGTAGTCGAGGTAGAGCATCGAGGCGACCGCGTCCACGCGCAGGCCGTCGAGGTGGAACTCCTCGCACCAGTACACCGCGTTGGCGACCAGGAAGTTCCGCACCTCCTTGCGGCCGTAGTCGAACTCCAGCGTCCCCCAGTCGGGGTGAGCGCTCCGGCGCGGGTCCTCGTGCTCGTACAGCGGCCGGCCGTCGAACTCCGCCAGCGCCCAGTCGTCGCGCGGGAAGTGTGCCGGCACCCAGTCCATCAGGACGCCGATCCCGGCCCGGTGCAGCGCGTCGACGAGGTACTTGAAGTCGTCGGGCGTGCCCATGCGGGCGGTCGGCGCGTAGAAGCCGGTGACCTGGTAGCCCCAGGAGCCGCTGAAGGGGTGCTCGGCGACGGCCATGAACTCCACGTGCGTGAAGCCGAGATCGCTGACGTAGCCGGGCAGCTGCTGGGCGAGCTGCCGGTACGTCAGCCCCGGCCGCCAGGAAGGAAGATGGACCTCGTAGACGGAGAGCGGAGCCTCGTGGTGCGGGCGGGCGCCACGGCTCGCCATCCACGAGGCGTCGCTCCACTCGTGGTACGAGTCGGTGACGATCGAAGCGGTGTTCGGCGGGCACTCCGTGCGGCGGGCCATCGGGTCGGCGCGCAGCGTGTGGGAGCCGTCGGGGCGGGTGATGTCGAACTTGTACACCGCGCCCTCGCCGATCCCGGGCACGAACAGCTCCCAGATCCCGGTCGCGCCGAGGGAGCGCATCGGCAGCGCGGTGCCGTCCCAGTGGGTGAAGTCGCCGGTGACGCGGACACCACGGGCGTTGGGCGCCCAGACCGTGAACCGGGTGCCGGTGACTCCCTGGTGGACCATCGGCCGGGCGCCGAGCGCCTTCCACAGCTCCTCGTGCCGGCCCTCGCCGATCAGATGCAGGTCGAGGTCGCCGAGCGCGGGCAGGAAGCGGTACGGGTCCTCCACGGGCAGCTCGTCGCCGTCGTAGCGGACGCGCAGCTCGTACGGGGGGATCTTGCGCAGCAGCGGCAGGAGCCCGGAGAAGAGGCCGTCGCCGTCGTCGTGCAGGACGACGCGCTTGCCCTTGGCGAGGACGGCGACCTCACGGGCGTACGGGCGCAGGACCCGGATCGCGACGCCCCCGCGGACCGGGTGCGCGCCGAGGAGGGCGTGCGGGTCGTGGTGCTCCCCGGCGAGCAGCCTCGCCCGGTCCCCGGGGTCGAGCGGCGGCGCCTTGCGTACCTCCTGGGCGGCCCGGGGTGCGGGCGTCTTGGCCGGGGGCGCTGCCGTCTTGCGAGCGGATCGGGCGGTCACGGGGATGCCTCCTGCAAGGGTGTCGGAAGGATGGGCCGATGAAGATGCGCCGGTTCCCACGCAACCGCAACGGCGCGGGTCCCGCACAGGACACTCCGCCGAACGGGCTGCGCGCGCCCACGACGGGGGTCCGGGGTCATTCCGCTCCCGCGAGACGTTCGATCGCGGCCATGGGGACCGGGAGCCAGTCCGGACGGTGGCGGGCCTCGTAGAGGACCTCGTAGACGGCCTTGTCCGTCTCGTACGCCCGCAGCAGCGCCGGGTCCGAGCGCGGGTCGGTGCCGGAGGCCTCCGCGTAGCCCGCGCAGTACGCCGCCCGGCAGCGGGACGCCCACTCGGGCTTCCACGGGCGGTGCGTGCGTGCCGCGTAGTCGAAGGAGCGGAGCATCCCCGCGACGTCACGGACCGCCGGTTGCGGGCGGCACCGCTCGGCGAGCGGCTTCGCGGGCTCACCCTCGAAGTCGATCACCGCCCAGCCGCCGTCCGTCGCCCGGAGCGTCTGCCCCAGGTGCAGATCGCCGTGCACCCGCTGCAGCCGCCCCGCGCCGACCGTGTCCCCGGCCGCGGCGAAGACCGCCCGCAGCCCCGGCACGTACGGCAGCAGCGCCGGTACCGCCTGCGCCGCCGCGTGCAGCCGCTGGTCCATCTCGGCGGCCAGATGCTCCGTCTGCGTCCGGTGCAGGCGCTCCGTCGGCAGCGCGTTCGCCAGCGCGAGGTGCACCTCGGCCGTCGCCCGGCCGAGCGCGTGCGCCTCGGCCGTGAACTCGCGGCCCTCCGCCAGCGCGTCGAGGGCCAGCCGCCATCCGTCGCGCGAGTCCGCCAGATACGGCTGGAGGACGCCGAGCGTGCTCGCGCCCGACTCGAACCAGGCCACCGGCGCCGGTACCCGCGCGCACCCGGCCCGGGCCAGCGCGAGCGGCAGCTCCAGATCCGGGTTCACGCCGGGGCTGACGCGACGGAAGATCTTCAGGATGTACGTATCGCCGTACACGAGCGAGGAGTTGGACTGCTCGGCGTCCAGGACCCGTGGCGCCAGCGACGGGGGCAGCGGCCCCGAGCCGTGGAACGTCAGCGGGCCGATCCGGCCCGGGGTGCGCAGCCGCTCGTAGATCAGTCCGGCGAGCCGCGGGTCCCGCAGCCCTTCGTAGACCGCCCGCCCGGCCAACGGACCTTGCCGGATCCGCCCGATCAGGGCGGGGGCGAGGCGCGGCGGCAGCTGGGTCCGTACGCCCAGGAGCACTTGGTAGCAGTCGGCGGGCGTCCCGGCCGGGCGTCCCGGCTGTTCGACCCGTACCAGCAGATGCAGCAGCCCGGGACCCGTACCGTCCAGCGGCAGCAGCTCGGTGGCCGCTTCCAGTGTGAATCCGATGACCCGGCGGCCCTTGCCCGCGAACCAGCGCTGCCGGGGCAGCCATTCATGGAGCAGGGGAGCGAGTGACGGGAGGAGGGCGGCCGGGGCCCGGGTGGTGGATGCGGTCTCCGGCATGGCATCGCGTCCTTTCCCCGGGGGGCGCAGATTCGAGTTCGCGTGAATCGAGTTCAAATGCGCAGAGTGTCCCGGATGGCAGCATCGACTGTCCGGAAGTGCGGGACGTGTCGGGAGGGGAAGATCCGTATGGGCCCGACAAGAAGGCCCGTATGGACCTGAATCGACCGTGTGTGGGTCACAGTGCCCAGGGTGACGCGGGGGAAACCCGCCCCACCCCGGGCAGTTGGGCGATTTTCGGTCAGCTCTTGGCCGACCGGGCCTTCTTCAGACGGAACCAGTAGAAGCCGTGACCCGCCAGCGTCAGCAGATACGGCCACTGCCCGATCGCCGGGAACCGCACCTGGCCGATCAGTTCGACCGGGCTCATCCCGTCGAACTGCCGCAGGTCCAGCTCCGTCGGCTGCGCGAACCGCGAGAAGTTGTTCACGCAGAGCACCAGATCGTCGCCGGACTCCCGGAGGAAGGCGAGCACCGCCGGGTTCGACGACGGCAGCTCCGTGTACGAGCCGAGCCCGAAGGCCCGGTTCTGCTTACGGATCTCGATCATCCGCTTCGTCCAGTGCAGCAGCGAGGACGGCGAGGCCATCCCCGACTCCACATTGGTGACCTGGTAGCCGTGGACCGGGTCCATGATGGCCGGAAGCGTGAGCCGGCCCGGATCGCAGGACGAGAAGCCCGCGTTCCTGTCCGGTGTCCACTGCATCGGGGTCCGCACCCCGTCCCGGTCGCCGAGCCAGATGTTGTCGCCCATCCCGATCTCGTCGCCGTAGTACAGCACCGGCGAACCGGGCAGCGAGAACAGCAGCGCGGTGAACAGCTCCATCTGCTTGCGGTCGTTGTCGAGGAGCGGGGCGAGCCGCCGCCGGATGCCGATGTTCGCCCGCATCCGGGGATCCTTGGCGTACTCCGCGTACATGTAGTCGCGCTCTTCGTCCGTGACCATCTCGAGCGTCAGCTCGTCGTGGTTGCGCAGGAAGATGCCCCACTGGCAGCCGTCCGGGATCGCCGGGGTCTTGGCCAGGATCTCGGAGACCGGAGTGCGCGACTCACGCCGTACCGCCATGAAGATCCGTGGCATCACCGGGAAGTGGAACGCCATGTGGCACTCGTCGCCGCCCGAGGGGAAGTCCCCGAAGTAGTCGACCACGTCCTCCGGCCACTGGTTCGCCTCGGCGAGCAGCACCGTGTCCGGATAGTGGTCGTCGATCTCCTTGCGGACCCGCTTGAGGAAGGCGTGCGTGGCCGGGAGGTTCTCGCAGTTGGTCCCCTCCTGCTGGTACAGGTACGGCACGGCGTCCAGCCGGAAGCCGTCGATGCCGAGGTCCAGCCAGAACTTCAGCGCCGAGAGGATCTCCTCCTGCACCGCCGGGTTCTCGTAGTTGAGATCCGGCTGGTGCGAGAAGAAGCGGTGCCAGTAGTACTGCTTGCGCACCGGGTCGAAGGTCCAGTTCGACGTCTCCGTGTCGACGAAGATGATCCGTGCGTCCTGGAACTGCTTGTCGTCGTCGGCCCAGACGTAGTAGTCGCCGTACGGCCCGTCGGGGTGGGCGCGCGACTCCTGGAACCACGGGTGCGCGTCGCTCGTGTGGTTCATGACGAAGTCGATGATCACGCGCATGCCGCGCTGGTGCGCCGCGTCCACGAACTCCACGAAGTCGGCGAGGTCGCCGAACTCCGGCAGCACGGAGGTGTAGTCGGCGACGTCGTAGCCGCCGTCCCGCAGCGGGGACTTGAAGAACGGCGGCAGCCAGAGGCAGTCGACGCCCAGCCACTGCAGGTAGTCCAGCCTGGACGTGATGCCCTTGAGATCGCCTACGCCGTCCCCGTTGCTGTCCTGGAAGGACCGTACGAGCACTTCGTAGAAGACGGCCCGCTTGAACCAGTCCGGATCACGGTCCTTGGCGGGCGTGTCCTCGAAGGTGTCAGGGACGGGTTCGTTGACTGTCATGGTGTGGGTGACCCTCCGGTCGACGGGGACGGTCGCAGAGCGAAGACGTGCGCGGGCGTGACACCCGGCTCGAGGCGCACATAGTTGGCCCTGCCCCAGTGATAGGTCTCGCCGGTGAGCTCGTCGCGCACCGGTACGGTCTCGTGCCAGTCCAGGCCGAGCTCCGGCATGTCCAACGAGACCGTGGCCTCCTGGGTGTGGTGAGGATCGAGGTTCGCGACCACCAGAACGGTGTTCGAACCCGACCGCTTGCTGTACGCGATCACCGCGTCGTTGTCGGTGGTGTGGAAGTGCAGGTTCCGCAGCCGGCGGAGGGCCGGGTGGCGGCGCCTGACCCGGTTGAGCGTGGTGATCAGGGGCGCGATCGTGGCGCCCCTACGCTCCGCCGACTCCCAGTCCCGGGGCCGGAGTTGGTACTTCTCCGAGTCCAGGTACTCCTCGCTGCCCTCCCGCAGCGCGGCGCCCTCGCAGAGCTCGTAACCGGCGTACATGCCCCAGGTCGGGGAGAGGGTGGCCGCCAGCACCGCCCGTACCTCGAAGGCCGGCCGGCCGCCGGTCTGGAGGTAGGCGTGCAGGATGTCGGGGGTGTTCACGAAGAAGTTCGGCCGCATGTACGCCGCCGCGTCGCCGGACAGCTCGGTCGCGTACTCCGTGAGCTCGGCCTTGGTGTTGCGCCAGGTGAAGTACGTGTACGACTGCTGGAAGCCGATCGCGCCGAGCGTGTGCATCATCGCGGGCCGGGTGAAGGCCTCCGCCAGGAAGATCACGTCCGGGTCGGCCCCGTTGATCTCACCGATGACCCGCTCCCAGAACACCACGGGCTTGGTGTGCGGGTTGTCGACGCGGAAGATCCGTACGCCGTGGTCCATCCAGTGCCGCAGCACCCGGACGGTCTCGGCGACGATCCCGTCCATGTCCTTGTCGAACGCCACGGGATAGATGTCCTGGTACTTCTTCGGCGGGTTCTCGGCGTACGCGATCGAGCCGTCCGGGCGGTGGTGGAACCACTCGGGGTGCTTCTCCACCCACGGGTGGTCCGGCGAGCACTGCAGCGCGAAGTCGAGCGCGATCTCCAGGCGCAGTTCGCGGGCCCGGGCCACGAAGGCGTCGAAGTCCTCGATCGTGCCCAGGTCCGGGTGGACCGCGTCGTGGCCGCCCTCGGGGGAGCCGATCGCCCACGGCACGCCGACGTCGCTGGGGCTCGCCGAGAGCGCGTTGTTGGGGCCCTTGCGGTGCGTGGTGCCGATGGGGTGGATGGGCGGGAGGTAGACGACGTCGAAACCCATCGCCGCGATGGCCGGAAGACGTTCGGCCGCGGTCCGGAACGTACCCGGTTTCGTACGGCCCCGGACCTTCTTCACGCCCTCCGAGCGCGGGAAGAACTCGTACCAGGAACCGAACAGGGCCCGCTCGCGCTCCACCTGGAGCGGCAACGCGGGGGAGGAGCTGACCAGTTCGCGCAGCGGGTGCCGGTCCAGGGTCTCGGTCACCCGCGGGGCGAGCGCCGCCGCGAGCCGGGCCGCCGCCGGCCGGGACTCGTCGCGCATGGCGTCCGCCGCGGCCAGCACCGCCTCACGGCCGCCGCCCTTCTTCGGGACGCCCTTCGCGGCGCGCTCGTGCAGCTCCGCGCCCTCGGCGAGCACGAGCTCGGAGTCGATCCCGGCCGGGATCTTGATCTTCGCGGCGTGCCGCCAGGTCGCCAGCGGGTCGCTCCACGCCTCGACCGTGTACGTCCACCGGCCCTCGGCGTCCGGCGTGACCTCGGCTCCCCACCGGTCGGTACCGGGGGCCAGTTCGCGCATCGGGATCCAGGGGCCGGGACGGCCGGACGGGCCGCGCAGCACGACATTGGCGGCGACGGCGTCGTGGCCCTCGCGGAAGACGGTGGCCGACACCTCGAAGGTCTCACCTGCCACCGCCTTCGCGGGGCGGCGACCGCAGTCGACCAGCGGGCGGACGTCCAGAACGGGAATGCGTCCCATGAGCGGATTCACAGCATCACCTGAGGGGGTACGGGGGTGCGGGTGGTGGTGCGCTCTTTGTAGCTCCGTCGACGGCTTGCGGGTTGCGGGCATGGCCGCTCCTGTCCGCGTTCACTCGGATGGCGGGTCTACGGGATGTACGTACGGGGGTGTACCGGGGTGTACGGGGGTGTACCGGGGGAGCCTTCCACCCACTCGGGGTGGGCAATCCGGCGCTTTGTTACCTACTCGGGCGTAGTGGCGCGTGCAAGGACACGGTGCCCACAACAATCCGGCCCCGTCCTTGTGGGACGGGGCCGGATGGCCGAATCTCTGCGGCGGCTCGTCGAGGCCGGATCGCCGCGGGGGCGCTTGCCTGACGGCCGTACGCCCCATCGGGCGCCCGTGTCGCCGCGTCAGCCCTGCGGGGACGGGGACTGCTCCTCCGTGTCGCCGGACCACATCTGCCACGGCTGACGCGTCACCCACTCCTCCACCGGCGCCGGCCGTACGCGGAGCACCTCCGCCGACACCCCGTCGTCGGCCGCCAGGAGCAGCGGATCGGCGCCCGTCGCCATGTAGTGGTAGATCCCCGCGACACCGGCCGCCGTCTCCGGCCCGAGCAGCTGGGCGAGCCCGCGCTCGAACGCCTCGGGCGGAAGCTGCAGATACCGCACCGCACGCCCGAGCCCACGGCTGAACGCGGCCGCCAGCTCCTCGCCCGTCAGCGACCGAGCCCCGCCGATGTCGAAGGTGCGGCCCTCCAGCCCCTCGACGGTCAGCGCCTGGTGCACCGCCTCGGCCAGGTCCCGGTGCGACATCCAGGCCGTCGGCGCGGTCGCGGGGAGCGGATAGGCCAGAATCCCCTCGTTCACCAGGGCCGGCCCGTTCCAGGGCGAGAACAGGTTGTCCAGGTACACCGGCGGCCGTACGACGACCAGCGGGACACCGCTGTCCCGCAGCTCCTGCTCGGCGATCCGCCGGGTCTCGAACGCGGCGACCGCGTTCGGCCCCTGCGGGACACGGGTGTTGGCGTTGAAGACCAGCCTCACGGTCCCCGCGGCCAGGGCCGCGTGCGCCACGTTCCGCGCGTAACGGCGAATCCGTTCCTCGTCGTACACCAGCGGCATCGTCACCACGGCGTGCGTGGTCCCCTCGAAGAGCCGCCGCACGTCGGCGGGGGTCGAAAGGTCGCCCGCGACGAAGAAGGCGCCGGGCAGCGGCGGACGGTCGCCCGCGGGGCGCCGGGTGAGCGTCCTGACCCGGTGGTGGCGCTCGACCAGCAGACGCGCGATCGCGCCGCCCTGGAAACCGGTCGCTCCGACGACCGCGACCCGCATCGGAATCTGACTGGACATGTGTGGTTGGGGCCCTTCGGTAGGGTGTGGTGCTGCCGTGACGTCTTTCTCAGGCTGGCGGCGGCGGCTCACACCGTTCAATTAACAAACCGGGGCGGAAGTTGAAGGATCGTCCATGGACACCGTGGCAACCGACCGTGACGACCGGCGTGAGGACGACGAGGCCGAGGACCTCCTGAGCGAACTGCTCAAACCGCTCCGCCTGACCGGCGTCTTCGACAGCCGCTGGCACGTTCGCGCGCCCTGGGCCATCGAGGGCGACGCCGAACAGAGCTGTGCCGTGCTCCACTACATCGTCGAGGGCGGCTGCTGGATCACGGGCGAGGGCCAGGCCCCGCTGGAGCTGCACGCCGGCGACCTGATCGTCTTCCCGACCGGCACCGCCCACCGGCTCTCCGACCGCCCCGACCGCCAGGGGGTGCCGCTCAGGGCCGTACTGCCCGAGCGCCGGCCCGGCACGTCGGGGGAGATCCGCATCGACGGCACCGGTGCGGTCAGCCGACTGCTGTGCGCCGGACTCCACTACGACGCCAGCGCCGCCAGCACGCTCTACACCTCGCTGCCCTGGGCCCTCGTCCTCGACGGCGCCCAGGTCGACCGCGAGCCCCTGCTCCGCGACACGCTCCGCCTCCTGGCCTCGCCGGACCGACCGGTCGGCCCCGGAGACCGCCTCATCACCCTGCGTGCCTTCGAGATGGCCCTCGTCCTCGCGCTCCGCCCCCTGCTGCGCGACCTCGCCGACAACCCGACGTCACTGCCGCTGCTGCGCCACCCGGGCATAAGCCAGGCCATGGTCATGATCGCCACCCGCTTCGCCCAGCCCTGGACGATCGACTCCCTCGCCCGCGAGGTCGGCATGTCCCGCTCGGCGTTCACGGCGGCCTTCCGCGACCTGGTGGGCGAGTCCCCGGCCCGCCACCTCACGTCCCGCCGCATGCAGGAAGCGGCCCGCCTCCTCGCCGAGACCACCCTGCCCCAGTCAGCGGTCCCGGCCCGCGTCGGCTACCAGAGCGCGGTCGGCTTCCACCTGGCGTTCCGGAAGTGGTTCGGGATGACACCGGGGGAGTACCGGTCGGGGGTGGAGCGGGCGGCGTGAATCCCTGCGTCGTCCGCGGTGCACTGCGGACGGGGAGACTCAGGTGTCCCGCTGTCGGACAGAAAGAGTCCCTGGAGGCGATGGCGCTCCAGGGACTCTTCTCATGAGCAGCGGCTGGGTCGTTCGCCGCCACGTAGCGCGGTGATCGATTCTTCACCGTGCGTGATCCGTACAAATGCCGCGTGAACGGGCGCGGACTGGCCGGTTCTTAAGGACCGGTGGACGGTCGTTCATTGCTTCTTGTGTCCTGTGACGGGAAGGCTCGGGTCCGGTACAAGGCGTGACACATGAGGAGAGGCGATATCACCGTGACGAGGTCCGGGCAGGAATATCTGGAGGCACTGCGCGACGGGCGCGAGGTCTGGCTCGACGGGGAGCGGGTCAAGGACGTCAGCGCGCACCCCGCCTTCCGGGCCACCGCGGCCTCCTTCGCCGGGCTCTTCGACCTCGCCCGTGACTCACCGCACGCACCGGACCTCATGTCGGGTGGCGTGCATCGCGCGTACGCCGTGCCCCGGTCGTACGAGGATCTCGTGGCTCGGCGGCGGGCGTACAAGGTGTGGGCCGAGGCCAGTTACGGCTTCCTCGGCCGTACCCCCGACTACATGGCCTCAGGTGCCGCCGGGTTCGCCGCCGCGCCCGAGGTGTTCACGACCGACCGGTTCGACGGCGCGGAGAACGCGCTCGCCTACCACCGCCGTCTCGCCGAGGGCGGGTTGTACTGCGCCTTCACCATCACCGATCCCGCCTGCGAGGGCGTGCGGGTCGTCGAGGAGCGTGACGGCGGGATCGTCGTGCGTGGTGCCAAGACCATCGGCACCGGGGCCGTCTTCGCCGACGAGATCCTCGTCGGGACCATCGAGCCGCTGCCGGACGGGGAGGTCGAGAGGGCCGTCTCGTTCTCCGTCAGGGTCGACACACCTGGGCTCAAGCTCGTCTCCCGGACGTCCTACGAGGCCAACGCCCGGTCCGTCTTCGACCACCCGCTCTCCTCGCGGTACGACGAGAACGACGCGCTGCTCGTCTGCGACGACGTGTTCGTCCCCTGGGACCGCGTGCTGACCTACCGGGACGTCACCTCGACCGCCGCCATGTGGTGGGAGACGCCCGCCTATCTGAACTTCACCCACCAGTCGTCCACCCGCTTCTGGACCAAGCTGGAGTTCCTCACCGGGATCGCGATCCTCCTCGCGCGGTCGAACGGCACCGACGGCATCCCTCAGGTCACCCAGGCCATCGGCCGGCTCCTCGGGATGGTCGCCCAGGCCAAGGCGTTCGTCCTCGGCGCGGAGGCGTCCTTCGAGCCCGTCGGCGGCGGACGCGGTGGGGTGCGGCCCGGGCAGGAGATCTCCTTCGCCCAGCGGATCATGGCCGGTGAGCTGTACCCGCGTGCCGTGGCGGACATCAAGCTGCTCGCCGGCGGGGCGATCATCCAGACTCCCGCCAGTGGGCGCGATCTGCTCCACCCCGAGCTCGGGCCGCTGATCCAGCGGTACGTCCGTACCCCCGGGGACCCCGCCGAGGACCGGCTCAAGCTCCTCAAGCTGGCCTGGGACGCCCTCGGTTCGGAGTTCGCCGGCCGCCACGAGCAGTACGAACGCTTCTACCAGGGCGCCCCTCACGTCTACCTCACGATGCAGACCTGGGCCGGTGCCGCCGACGCCTGCGAGAGCCTCGCGCGGACCTGCCTGGACGGCTACGACCTGGGCACGACGAAGTGAGGCGGCCTGGGGTGGGCGCGATACGGCCCCGTGACGACGGAACGTCTCCCGCCGCCGGGTCGGGTGCGTATCGACGGGGCGCGGCCCCTGGCCCGGCCCGATGCCGTGACCTCGATCCCGGTTGGGGGCGGCGCGGAAACTCCGCCCCCGGCCATGCCCGGCTCGGGGACCTCGATCCCGGTGGGGCCCGGCTCGGGGATCTCGATCCCGGTTGGGGGCGGTGCTCGGTCGCCGTCGAGCCGCCGTCCGTCGCCCGGTCCGGTGACGGGCCGCGCGCGCCGCGCGCGGTGCGGTCGACCGGGCGGCCGCGTCGCGGGCCGGACGGCCGGGACGTCGCGCTCCGCCCGCCGGGGGGCCGGCGGAGCGCGACCCGGCGCCCCGGCCGGCCCGAGGGCCCGGTCGGTGCCGTGCCGGCCGCGGCCCCGCGCGCGGCGCGCGGCGGAGACGCGGAGGCCGCGCCGTGAAGGACGCCCACGCCTTCCGCGGTGCTCTCTTTCTGCTCGCCACCACCCAGCTCCTCCTGATCCTCGACACCGCGATCGTCAACGTCGCGCTGCCCTCGATCGGGGCGGACCTCGGGGCGGGGTCCGCCGGCCTGTCATGGGTGGCCAACGCCTATCTGATCGCCTTCGGCGGGCTGTTGCTGCTCGGCGGACGCGCCGCCGACCTGCTCGGCCACCGGCGCGTGTTCCTCGCCGGGCTCGCGCTCCTCGCCGCCGCCTCCGCGCTCGGCGGGCTCGCGCCGAGCGCGGGTGTCCTGGTCGCCGCCCGGGCCGTGCAGGGAGTCGGCGCCGCGTTCGCCGCGGCCGCCGCGTTCGCCCTGCTGCTCGTCCTCTTCCCCGACGGGCCCGCCCGGCACAAGGCGCTCGGCGCGTTCGCCGCGATGGGCGGTCTGGGCGGCGTCCTCGGCACCGTGCTCGGCGGGGTCCTCACCGACCTCCTGAGCTGGCGTTCCACCTTCTGGCTCAACGTCCTCGCCGCGGCCCTGCTGATCCTGTGGGGATCGGCCGTCCTGGGAGGAGGCGGGACGAGCTCCCGCGCGTCCGGCTTCGACGTCGCCGGTGCGTTCTCCGTCACCGCCGGGCTCGCCCTCGTCGCGTACGCGCTCGTCGGATCCGCCGCCCATGGGTGGGTGTCCGTGCCGACCCTCGGCGCGGGCGGCGCCGGACTCGTCCTTCTCGCCGTGTTCGCCGTCGTCGAGACCCGTACCGCCCGGCCCCTCGTCCCGCCCGCCGTCCTCGCCCGTCCCGCGCTCCGGCTCGCCAACCTCCTCAGCGCCCTCGTCCAGATGACGTTGTTTCCGATGTTCTTCCTGGTCAGCCTCTACCTGCAGAGCGTTCTCGGGTACGCCCCGCTCGGCGGCGGCCTCGGGCTCCTCCCGCTCTCCCTCGTCGTCGTCGCGGTCGCCCCGCAGACCGGGCGGCTCATCTTCCGTCTCGGCCTGACCCGGACCATGACCCTCGGCTTCGTGCTGCTGTGCGCCGGGACCGTATGGCTCGCGCTCGCGCTCCGGCCCGACGGCACGTTCTTCACCACAGTCCTCGCGCCCAGCCTGCTCCTCGGGGCCGCCCTCCCGCTCGTCATGGTCGCCACCAACGTGGCCGCCACCGCCGACGCCGCCCCCGAGGAGACCGGGCTCGCCTCCGGACTCGTCAACACCGCCCAGCAGTTCGGCTCGGTGCTCGGCCTCGCCGTCCTCGTGGCCGTCGCCGCCACCCGTAACGAATCAGCCACCGCGGCCGCCCAGACCGGCGGGTTCCGGGCCGCTCTGCTCGTCGGCGGGGCCTTCGCCGCCGTCGCCGCGGTGATCTCCTTACGCTTGCGCCTGCCCACGCCCACGCCCACCCCGGCGCCGCCACGCCAGGGGCGCGTGGCCGAACCGCGATGACCACGGTGACCGCGGTGACCACGTAGACCCGGCGAGTGAACCGAAGGACGTCGCGGGTGTCGAAAGGGGAGATCGCGCGCAGGTCCCGAGGAACGCGGGACCGATGCGCGATCGACCGGCCGACGCGCGCGCGAGGCGTCCGGAGGTGAACGCGCCCCAAATGGAGGGGGCATTCCGTTGGCCCTGTACGACCTTGTCGCACCCCGTCTCGAGGAACGCGGCGACCCGCGCTATCGCATAGCCGACATACGCGACGCCGACCCGCTCGGCGCCGACGCCCTGCTCGCCGCGGTGCCCGCCATGAACGCCCGCGCCGATGTGCCCGCGCTCACCGTCGCGCTGCGGGCGCTCCTCCCGGACCGTGAACTGGCCGCCGAGTGGAGCGTCGTCGACGCGCTCGCCGCGATGCGCGACCTCGGCATCCTGCTCGGCTCGCTGAAACGTCACGGCACGCAGCCCACGGCCGCCGTCCCCGAGGTCCTGCCGATCCTCGAACTCCTCGGCCGCCGCACCGACATGGTGCCCCGCGACACCGTCCACCACTACACGACCTGGAACCCGCTCGGCCCACGTCAGCGCATGTACACCGGCGACCCCATGGAGGGCCGCCTCCAGGAGGCCGTCCGGATGTCGTTCCCGGGCCTGGTCGCCGCCCTGGACACCTGCGCGCGGCTCACCACGCTCGAACCGTACGATCCCGGTTTCGCCGTCGCGCTCGACCGCATCGCCCACCACGTCCAGTCCATCGTCGACGCCATCGACTTCACCGTCGCCCATGTCAGCCCGGAGTACTTCGCGCTCACCCTGCGCCCGTACTTCGAGGAGATCGACGTCGACGGGCGCGACTACCTCGGCCCCGCCGCCGCCCAGGTCCCCCTCTGGCTGGTGGACCTGACGCTCTGGCAGTGCGACCGCTCCGACGCGGCCTACGACGCGTTCCTCGCCGAATCCGTCCAGTACAGCCTGCCGTCCTGGCGGGACTTCCACGTCCGGTACGCCGGCGGGATCTCCGCCGTCAGCAAGCTCTCGGCCGCCGTCAGCTGGGAGAGCGGCGACCGGCTGCCCCCGCAACTGGCCGCCTCCGCCCACGCGCTCGGCCGGGTCCTGAAGATCCTCAAGACCTTCCGCGCCCGGCACATCGGCATCGCCCGCAAGGCGTACGCGGACGACGTGCGGCTCTACGAGGAGGGCAGCGGCGGCGCACCCGTCGCCCTGCTGCGCTCGATACTCGACCTGACCAGGGACAACGAGACGCTGGTACGCCGTGCGTCCAAGGGCGTACCGGGGGCGGCCCCTTCCACGGCCGCCCGGTCCAAGGCAGCCCGGTCCACGACGGCCCCCGCCGCCTCCCCGGCCCCTTCCCCCGTGGTCGCCGCCGCCCGTGCGCACGCGTCCGGGGTCCATGCCGCCGGCCGCCCAGGGGAGCTCCGATGACGCCCCCCGCTCCGTTCACCCCGCCCACACCGGACGGCGGACTGCTCCACATCGTCGTCGCGGGCGGTGGCATCGCAGGTCTCACCGCCGCCCTCTCCCTCCACGCCGCCGGATTCGACCGCGTCACCGTCGTCGAGTCCGTCCGTGAGAGCCGCCCGGTCGGCGCGGGTCTCAACCTGATGCCCCACGCGGTCCGCGAACTGGACGCGCTGGGTCTCCTCCCCCGCCTCGAAGCCGGCGCCCTGCGCACCCGCGAGCTGCGCTACTACCACCGCTCCGGCGGCCTGATCGCCCGGGAACCCCGCGGCGTGGGGGCCGGGTACCGGTGGCCCCAGCTCTCCATCCACCGCGCCCACCTCCAGCAGGTCCTGGCGGAGGCGGTACGGGAACGGCTCGGCGCCGCGGCCCTGGTGACGGGCGTCCGGGTGACCGGCGTCGAGCCGCTGCCCGACGGCCGTCCCCGGATCCAGCTGGTCCACCGCGACGGCGCCGTCCGGGGCCGGGCCTCCCTCGAGCCGGACGTCCTCGTCGGCGCGGACGGCATCCGCTCGGCCGTACGGGCGGCGCTCAACCCAGGTGAGGGCGCCCCGCCGTGGAACGGGACCCTGGTGTGGCGGGGGGTCTCCCGGATGCCGGCCCGATCTGTCGGCGCCTTCATGCTCATCGCGGGCGACGACCGGCAGAAGGCCGTGGTCTACCCGATGAGCGGGCCCTCGGGCCCCTCCCGCGAGGTCCTGGTGAACTGGGCCCTCGCCCGGCCGTCCGAGGCGGCGGACGAGCGCTACCTCGGCGACTGGAACCGCCCGGTCCCGGTGGAGTCGTTCCTGCACCACTACGAGAGCTGGGAGTTCGACGGCGTCAGCGTCACCGACGTCCTCAGGGCGGCCGACACCGCCCACGAGTACCCGATGGTCGACCGCGAGCCCCTGACGCGGTGGAGCCACGGCCGGACCACCCTCATCGGCGACGCGGCCCACGCCATGTACCCGGTCGGATCCAACGGCGCCTCGCAGTCCATCCTCGACGCGCGCGCCCTCGCCCACTCCCTCGCGCTCCACCACGACCCGGCCGAGGCACTCGCCGCCTACGAAGCGGACCGCAGGCCCGTCACCACCGAACTGCAGCGGGCCAACCGCAGGCTCGGCCCCGAGGTCGTCATCAACATGGCGCACGAGCGGGCCCCGCACGGCTTCACCGACATCCACCAGGTGATCCCCGCCGCCGAACTGGCCGCCGTCGCCGCACGCTACGCCGTCAGCGGCGCGGCCGACCCGGCCACCGTCAACGAGGGCTCGCCCTACGAGGTGCGACCCGGCGACCTGTCCGTCGGCGCGCCGCGCTGACGCCCTCCCGGGCCACGGCACCACCCCCGTGCGCCGTGGCCCGGGAGCGCGGGGTGGCCTACCTTCGGTGGATGCACAACCGGCTGCACAGCGTGGTGCGTCGGCTCCGCTCCGTCATCCCCTGCGAAGGTGGAACACGTGAAGGCAATCCGTCGATTCACCGTGCGTCCCGTCCTCCCCGACACCCTTCGACCTCTCACCGACCTCGCGCGGAACCTGCGCTGGTCCTGGCACGACCCGACCCGTGAGCTCTTCGGCTCCGTCGACCCCGACCACGCCGGCCGGGCGGGGGACCGCCGCGCCGACGACCTCGACCCGGTCCGGCTGCTCGGCTCCGTCTCCGCCGCCCGTCTCGCCGCCCTCGCCGGCGACGAGGACTTCCAGGCCCGGCTGCGCGCCGCGGCCGAGGACCTCGACCACTATCTGCACGCCCCCCGCTGGTACCAGGAGGAGCGGGAGCGGCGCGACGACCTGCCCGCCTGCATCGCCTACTTCTCGCCCGAGTTCGGGGTCGCCGCGGCCCTGCCCCAGTACTCCGGTGGCCTCGGCATCCTGGCCGGTGACCACCTGAAGGCCGCCAGCGACCTCGGCGTCCCGCTCGTCGGCGTCGGCCTGCTCTACCGGCACGGCTACTTCCGCCAGTCGCTCTCGCGCGAGGGCTGGCAGCAGGAGCAGTACCCCGTCCTCGACCCCGGCGAGCTGCCCGTCACCCTCCTCCGCGAGAGCGACGGCAGCCCCGCCCGGGTCACCCTCGCACTGCCCGGCGGCCGCTCCCTGCATGCCCACATCTGGACCGCGCAGGTCGGCCGCGTGCCGCTGCTGATGCTCGACTCCGACGTCGAGGGGAACGCGCCGGCCGAACGCGAGGTCACCGACCGGCTGTACGGCGGCGGCAGCGAGCACCGGCTGCTCCAGGAGATGCTGCTCGGCATCGGCGGCGTCCGCGCCGTCCGTACGTACTGCCGGCTCACCGGCACCCCCGCGCCCGAGGTCTTCCACAGCAACGAGGGCCATGCCGGTTTCCTCGGCCTCGAACGCATCCGGGAACTGGCCGACCGGGGTCTCGACTTCGACGCGGCCCTGGAGACCGTCCGCGCCGGGACGGTGTTCACCACCCACACGCCCGTACCCGCCGGTATCGACCGCTTCGAGCGGAGCCTCGTCGCCCGTCATCTCGGCGAGGACGGCGAGCTCTCCGGTGTCGACGTCGGCCGGATCCTCGCCCTCGGCGACGAGACCCCGCTCGGCGGCGAGCCCGGTCTCTTCAACATGGCCGCGATGGGCCTGCGGCTCGCGCAGCGCGCCAACGGCGTCTCCACCCTCCACGGGTCCGTCAGCCGTGAGATGTTCGCCGGACTGTGGCCGGGCTTCGACCCGGAGGAGGTGCCCATCGGCTCGATCACCAATGGCGTCCACGCGCCGACCTGGACCGCGCCGGAGGTGGGCCGTCGCGCCGAGGAGGCCGACGACCGGGAGCTGTGGGAGCTGCGCCGCACCCTGCGCGAACAGCTCGTGACCGAGGTACGGGAGCGGGTGCGGCGCTCCTGGCGGCAGCGGGGTGCCGGCGCCGCCGAACTCGGCTGGACCGACACCGTCCTGGACCCGGACGTGCTCACCATCGGGTTCGCGCGCCGGGTCCCGTCGTACAAACGGCTCACGCTGATGCTGCGCGATCCCGACCGGCTGCGGGCGCTGCTGCTCCACCCCGAGCGGCCCGTGCAGCTCGTCGTGGCGGGCAAGGCGCACCCGGCCGACCACGGCGGGAAGCGGCTGGTGCAGGAGCTGGTGCGGTTCGCCGACGACCCGCGGGTGCGGCACCGGATCGTCTTCCTGCCCGACTACGGCATGGCCATGGCGCGCAGGCTGTACCCGGGCTGCGACGTCTGGCTGAACAACCCGCTGCGCCCGCTGGAGGCCTGTGGGACGAGCGGGATGAAGGCGGCCCTGAACGGCTGTCTCAACCTCTCCGTCCTGGACGGCTGGTGGGACGAGTGGTACGAGTCCGACTTCGGCTGGGCGATCCCCACGGCCGACGGGGCCTCGGCCACGGACGAGGAGCGCCGCGACGACCTGGAGGCGGCCGCGCTCTACGAGCTGATCGAGCGCCGGGTCGCGCCCCGCTTCTACGACCGGGGCGCGGACGGGGTGCCGGTCCGCTGGACGGAGATGGTCCGCAGGACGCTTCGTGACCTCGGTCCGAAGGTGCTCGCCGACCGCATGGTGCGCGAGTACGTCGACCGGCTGTACGCGCCGGCGGCGCGGGCCCACCGGGCGCTGATGCCGGCGGCCGCGCGGGAGCTCGCGGAGTGGAAGTCCCGGCTGCGGGGCGCCTGGTCGAAGATCGCCGTCGACCACATCGAGGTGGGCGAGATCGGCGAGGACCTGGCCGACGCGGAGCTGGGCGCGACCACGGCGGTACGGGTGAGGGTGGCGCTCGGCGAACTGCTGCCGGACGACGTGGAGGTGCAGGCGGTGGCCGGCCGGGTCACCCCGGACGACGCGCTCGTGGACGCCCGGGTGTGCGTGCTGAAGCCCGCGGGCGGCCCGGACCTGGAGGGGAGGCTGCCCTACGAGGGCTCCCTCGTCCTGGACCGTACGGGCTCCTTCGGCTGCACGGTCCGGGTGCTGCCCGCCCACCGGCTGCTGGCCTCCACGGCGGAGCTGGGCCTGGTGACCCTGCCGACGGAGACGACGCGCGAGGGGGCGGGTGTTCTGATGCGCTGACAGGTATGGACCAGGGCCTTGACGTGTCCATGAACCGCCTTTAGGTTCCACGCTCGACGCGGAGTTCATTCACCCGCGCGTCGTTCACATACAGGAACGAAAGGCACCCCCCACATGCGCCTCAAAGCCCTGGTCCCCGCCCTCGCGGCCACTCTCGCGGCGGCCCTCGCCGTCACGCTCGCCCCGACGGCCGCCGCCGGACCCGAACAGGCCGCGGCGGCCCCGGCCGCCCCGGCCCAGGTCGCCGCTCCCGCGACCTTCACCCACCCCGGCGTGGTCGTGTCGCGCCCGCAACTCGACTTCGTAAGGTCGAAGGTGCAGGCCGGGGCGCAGCCCTGGAAGGCCGCCTACGACCAGATGATGGCGAGCTCCTACGCCTCCCTCACGCGCGCCCCCAAGCCGCGCGCGATCGTCGAGTGCGGCTCCTCCTCCAACCCCAACTACGGCTGCACGGACGAGCGGCAGGACGCCGTCGCCGCGTACACCCAGGCGCTGGCCTGGTACATCACCCGAGACGACCGCCACGCCCGCAAGGCGATCGAGATCATGGACGCCTGGTCGGCCGTGATCCGGGACCACACCAACTCCAACGCCCCGCTCCAGACCGGCTGGGCCGGCTCCTCCTGGCCCCGGGCCGCCGAGATCATCAAGCACACCTACACCGGCGGATGGGCCGGCTCCGGTCGCTTCGCGACCATGCTGCGCACCGTCTACCTCCCCGAGATCATCAACGGGGCCGCGACGAAGAACGGCAACTGGGAACTCATCATGACCGAGGCGGCGCTGGGCATCGCCGTCCACCTGGAGGACCGCGCGGCCTACGACAAGGCCGTGAAGACCTATCTCGGGCGGGTCCCCGCGTACATCTATCTGACCGGCGACGGCTCCACGCCCAAGCCGCCGCCGAACAGCAGCATCGACACCCGCGACGAGATCGTGAAGTACTGGCAGGGCCAGTCCACCTTCGCCGACGGCCTCTCCCAGGAGACCTGCCGGGACTTCGGCCACACCGGCTGGGGCCTCGCCGCGGCCGTCCACACCGCCGAGACCAGCCGTATCCAGGGCGCGGACCTCTATCCCCAGGTCTCCGAGCGGCTGCGGCACGCGCTCGGCTTCCACACCACGTACGAGAACGGCGCGGCGATCCCGTCCTGGCTGTGCGGCGGCACGGTGAAGCCGGGCCTGGGACGGGTGACGGAGGTCGGCTACAACGCGCTCCACGGCCGGATGGGGATCCCCATGACGAACACGGCGCGGTACACGGAGTCGCACAGGCCCTCCGGCACGGACAACTACTTCGTGTCCTGGGAGACCCTGACGCACGCGGGGAACCCGAACTGACCCCGGCGCCCCCTCACTCCACGACCGCCTTGCCCGCGAGCCTCCCGTCGACGAGGCAGAGGCGGTAGACGGGCACCGTCGCCGTCAGCGTCGCCCGGTAGTACAGACACCGGTCCATGCCGGACGGCTCCGGCGGGGCGTCGGCGGGCGGCCCGTCGAGCGGGTGCGGCGGAAGGCGCTCGGCGTCGGCGGACAGGGGGTCGCCGACGCGCAGGGAGACGTAGTCGTCCCGGTCCAGGAAGGACCGGGACTGCGTCCAGAGGCCGAAGACCAGCATCACGACACCGAGCGCGGCGACCAGCGCGAGCGGGATCCAGATCGCCTGCGCGAGCCCGCGCCGCACCTGCTGCCGCGCGCGGTCCCTTTCCCGTACGGAGGTGGGCGCGGCGGGCTGGGCGGGGGCCGCCGCCGTCGCGCCGGGCGCCAGGGGCAGTACCGCCCGGACGGCGAACCCCCCGTCCGCCCGGGCGCGATGGGTCAGCCGACCCCCGGCCAGCCGGACGCGCTCGTCGAGCCCGACGAGGCCGGTGCCGCCGGAGGGGCCCCGTTCCCCGTGCGCCCCCGTCCCGGGGCCGTTGGACACCGAGACCGTCAGCGTGTCGGCCGCGCGCTCCAGCGCGACCCGGACCGGGGCGCCCGGGGCGTGCTTGGCCGCGTTCGTGAGGGACTCCACCACCAGCCGGTGGACCGCCCGGTCGACCATCGGCGGTGTCTCACCGCCCGGACCCGTCACCGTCAGCTCCACCCGCAGCCCGGAGGCGCGCGCCCGCTCCACGACCTCCTCGACGGTCTCCCCGACGGGGGTCATCGGGGCGCTCGTCCCCCTCCCCTCACCGTCCTCGCCGGTCCTCAGGACGCCGATGATGTCGCGCAGCCGGGCGGTCGCGTCGGCGGCCGCCACGCGCAGCTCACCGGCCGCGGCCTGCTGCCGGGCGCCGAGTCCCGGGTCGACCTCGAGGGCGGCGGCCCGCAGCGCGATCAGCGCGAGGTCGTGGCCGAGGGAGTCGTGCATGTCGCCCGCGATCCTGGAGCGTTCGCGCAGCCGCTCCCGGTCGGCGACGGCGGCCTGCTCGCCCTCCATGCGGGCGGCCAGCTCCCAGCCCGCCCGCACGAGCCGGGCGTACTGGCGCACGTACCGGCCCGTCAGCCAGGGCGCGACGATCGCCAGGGCGAGGACCAGGACGACGGTGAAGCCCTGGGAGACGTTCCCGTCCGAGAGCGGGACGAGGGCGAAGCCGAGGACCGCGATCGCGGCGAAGAGGGCGAGCGCGGCACGGGTGTGCCGCTGGCGCCGCCCGGCGAGATAGCCGAAGACGACGAGTGCGAGCGCGTACGGAGGGGTGAACAGCTCCGGCGAGGTGGCGAGGCTCAGCGCGACGGCGAGGGCGAGCGCGAGCAGCGGCAGGACCCGGCAGACGGCCACCCCGGCCCCGAGCCCGACGACCCCCACGGCGACCTGCCCCCACGATCCGCCGTCGTCGGGATCGAGCCGCAGCAGGACGGGACAGACGAGCACCCCCCACAGCCCCAGGTCGAGGACCAGCTCCCGAAGTCGTTCACGCCGCATCCCCCCAGCTTCCCGCACGTGCGGTCCGGGGACCCCTGACGAAAGTGACGCCCGGGCTGCCCGCCGCGCCGACCGGCCGTCAGTCCTCCGCCGCGCCCGCCCCGTCCACCAACCCCGCCTCGTACGCCAGGATCGCCAGCTGTACCCGGTTCTTCAGGCCCAGGCGGGCGAGGACCGCGCTCACGTGCGCCTTGACCGTGCCCTCCACGACGTACAGGCGGCCCGCGATCTCACCGTTCGACAGGCCCGCGCCGACCAGGGCCACCACCTCGCGCTCCCGGGCCGTCAGGGGCTCCAGCCGTTCCCGGGCCTCCGCCGCGCGGGAGAGGCGGCCGGTCGGGAGGTGGGCGATCACGCGGCGGGTGACCTCGGGGGAGAGGAACGCGGCCCCGCCGGCCACCGCCCGTACCCCCGCGAGCAGTTCCCTCGGGTCGCCCGACTTCAGCAGGAAACCGGCCGCGCCCGAGCCGAGGGCCCGGGCGATGTACGCGTCCTCGGAGAACGTGGTCAGCATCAGGACCGCCGCGTCCGGCACCGCACGGCGCAGCTCCTCCGCCGCCCCGAGCCCGTCCAGCCTCGGCATCCGGATGTCGAGCAGGACCACGTCGGGAAGGTGGCGGCGCGCGAGCTCGACGGCCTCCCGGCCGTCGCCGGCCTCCGCGACCACCTCGACCCCGGGGTCGGCGGCGAGGATCGCCTTCACCCCGGCCCGGATCATCGTCTCGTCGTCCGCGAGGAGCACCCTGATCACGGCGTCAGCCTCTGCACGTACGCCGCGCGCCACTCCGGCGACGGATCCGCGCCCACCTCGGTCCAGTACTCCCGTCCGCCGGTGATGGTCCCGTTCCTGACCGTCCAGAACGACGCCACCCGGTGCACCCCCATCGTGTCGTGGGGGACCTCGACCTCGGAGACCACGTCCTCGCCCTGCGTCACGACGCGCAGGACCCGGATCGACCACCCCTCCGGGTACTCCGCGTTGACCCGTACGAAGTTCTCCCGGCCCACGATCCGCTCGCCGCTGGCCGGCCACTCCACCACCAGGTCGTCGGCGAGCAACGCGGCAAGACCGGTCCAGTCCCTCGCCTGCATACGGTCCCAGAAACCCCGGACGATCTCAGTCGGCTCCATTGGCCCATCCTTGCAGGCGCCCCCGCACACACGCACGGACGCCCGGAGGGCACGAGCCCCCCGGGCGTCCGTCACTCACTTGTCGTCACAGCCTCGCTGTTACGGGAAGGTGAGCTTGAAGCTGTTGATGTAGCCGGTGTCGATCGAGGCCCGGTCCTGGACACGGAGCTTCCAGGCGCCGTTGGCGACCTCCGAGGAGGCGTTCACGGTGTAGGTCTGCACGATGTTGTCGGCGCTGCCGCCGGAGCGGTTGTGCAGGTTGTAGACCGAGCCGTCGGGGGCGACGAGGTCGACGACGAGGTCACCGCGGTAGGTGTGGACGATGTCCACGTCCACCTTGAGGGTGGAGGGCGCGTTGCCGGTGATACCGGTGACGTTGACCGTGGAGGTCACCGCGGCGCCGTTGTCCGGGATGGACACGTCGGCCGCGTTCTCGAAGACCTTGCCGGGGTTGGGGTTGCCACCACCGGGGCGCGAGCCCACGTTGATGCCGGCCCAGGCGTGCTCGACGGCCAGGACCTCGGGGCTGCCGGCGCCGTACAGCTCGGTGGCCACCGCGACCGTACCGGTGCGCGCACCGGCGTAGTTGGTGTTCGAGCTGAACTTGGTGGTGAGCGCCTTGAACCAGATCAGCGCGGCCTTGTCACGGCCGATGCCGGTGACGGGCAGGCCGTCGGAGGTCGGCGAGTCGTAGTTGACGCCGTTGACGGTCTTGGCGCCGCTGCCCTCGGAGAGCAGGTAGAACCAGTGGTTCGCCGGGCCCGAGGAGTAGTGGACGTCGATGCCGCCGATGCCCGAGTACCAGGCGTCCTTGGACGAGCCGTCCTTGCTGGGCTTGTCCATGTAGCGCAGCGGCGTGCCGTTGCCGCGGATGTCGATCTTCTCGCCGACGAGGTAGTCGCCCTTGTCCGAGGCGTTGTTGGCGTAGAACTCGACGGCCGCCGCGAAGATGTCGGAGGTGGCCTCGTTCAGGCCGCCGGACTCCCCGCTGTAGACCAGACCGGCCGTGTTCGAGGTGACGCCGTGCGACATCTCGTGCGCGGCCACGTCGATCGAGGTGAGCGGCTTGGTGTTGCCCGCGCCGTCGCCGTACGTCATGCAGAAGCAGGAGTCCTGCCAGAAGGCGTTGACGTACGCGTTGCCGTAGTGGACCCGGGAGTACGCGCCGACGCCGTCACCGCGGATGCCGGAGCGGCCGTGCACGTTCTTGAAGTAGTCCCAGGTGACCCCGGCGCCGAAGTGCGCGTCCGCGCCGGCGGTCTCCGCGTTCTGCGGGGTGCCGTCGCCCCAGATGTCGTCGGAGCCGGAGAAGAGCGTCCCGGTGCCGGACGTACCGCGGTTGAGGTTGTACGTCTTGTGGTTGCCGCGGCCGGTGTCGGTCAGCGTGTACGACGGCGCGGTGCCCAGCGTCACCTGGCCGCTGTACTGCGTGTTGCCGGTACCGGTGTGGACGGCCTGCCACTCGTACAGCTTCGCGCCCGTGCTCGCGTCGGTGACGACGTGCAGCTCGTTCGGGGTGCCGTCGTGCTGGAGGCCGCCGACGACGGTCTCGTACGCGAGGACGGGCGAACCCTGCGCCATCCAGACGACCTTGCGCGGGGCGCGCTCGGCGGAGGTCTTCTTCGAGCCCTCCGCGGCGGCGGCGCCGAGCGCCTGCTTCTCGGCGGCGGCCGGGGCGACGTCGGCGGTCATATCGACGTTCTTCAGCTCCGCGCGGGAGGCCTTGGTGACGCCCTGGGTCACTCCGGCCTTGGTCTCCTGGACGACCAGGTCGCCGCCGAGCACGGGGAGTCCGGCGTAGGTGCGCTCGTAGCGGGTGTGCGTCGTGCCGTCGCGGTCCTGGACGACGTCCCGGACGACGAGCTTCTCCTGGGCGCCGAGGCCGAGGGACTTGGCGGTCGCCGCCTTGTCGGCGTCGGCCGCGCGTATCAGCGCGGTGCGCTGGGCGGGGGACAGGTCGGCCGGCAGCTTGCCGGGGTTGGCCTGGCCCGCGGCCTGGGCCTTCGGCGCGGCCGTCCACGGATCGTCCGCCGCGGTGGCGGAACCCGACTGGACGGTGACGGCGATCATGGCGGCGGCAGCGATCAGAGCGCCGGTCGCGGTGGCGCGACGGCTGGGCGTGGATCTCACGCAGACTCCTTTTGCGAGGGGGGTACCGGACGGCTGGGTCGGTCGCCCGGGCAGAGCAAACAGAGCTGTGGAGCACGAACTCACTGACGAGTCGGGGAGAGAGTGGCAGTGATGACACGTATCTGTCAGGAGCGCGTCAATAAGTTGGCCGGAAATCGTCCGGTGCCCGAATGGTCGTGTTCGTTAACCGGACGTTTCGTCGATCATGGCCGCGACGCCGTCCAGCGTTCTCCTCAGCCCGAATTCGAAGAGCGTCTCCAGGTCGAGCTCGAACTCCTCGCCCTCGCTCAGACTGCTGAGCAGCGGATAGGCGCCACCGCCCGAGATCGCGTCATAACGTGGCTCGTTCCGCTCCATCCACTCGCCGTCCGAGATCCCCGAGTCCTGCCGCGCCTGCTCCTCCAAGTCGTCGGCCATGGCCACTCCTTGGACATACGCGAAGATCACCAGATGCGTGTGGATCTTCTCGAAGGGCGTCAGGGGCGTGCCCCGCAGCACCCCGAGCACCCACTCCGTGTACGCCATCGCGTTCGGTGAGGCGATCGGTCTGGTGAACGAGGCCATCGCGTGCGCCATCCAGCGGTGCCGCGCGTAGACCGCGCGCAGCCAGCGGGCCGCCTGCTCAAGACCCGTACGCCAGTCCGCCGGCACCGGCCCCAGCGGCACCTCTCCGCAGACGGCGTCCGCCATCAGCCGCACCAACTCGCCCTTGCCCGGCACATGCCGGTACAGCGCCATGGTCGACGTGCCGAGCCGCGTGGCGATCCGGCGCATGGAGAGCGCCGACAGGCCCTCGCTGTCGGCGAGTTCGAGCGCGGCCCGGACGATCCGGTCACGGCTCAGCGCCTCCGTGGCCGGGCCGCCGGCCGATCCGACCACGACCACCGTCCCGACACCCGGCTCGACCCGGACGAGGCCCTCCTGGCGCAGCGCCGCGAGCGCCTTCGTGGCCGTCGCCATCGCCACGCCCCACTCACGCGTGATGGCCCGGGTGGAGGGGACGCGGTCGCCGGGGGAGAGCTCCCCCGCGTGGACCCTCCGACGGATCTCGGCGGCGATGGCGAGGTAGGGCGGCGGAGTCGTCACGGCGGGCAGTGTACTAGTGCACCTCGCGCCCGTACGCACGGATGAGCTGGTGGTTCATCGCCCCTGCGAGGGTGCACTAGGGCGAGGGTGGCACCGTACGCGCCGGGCTGCTTCGCTCCCCGCATGACGCTCACGACACCACCGGAAGCGGCCCTCGCCGGCCGCCGCGAATGGACCGCGCTCGGCGTGCTGATGCTGCCGCTGCTCCTCGTCTCCATGGACGTCTCCGTCCTGTACTTCGCCATCCCCTCCATCAGCGCCGACCTGCGCCCCGGAGCCACCGAACAGCTGTGGATCCTCGACATGTACGGCTTCGTCCTCGCCGGACTCCTCATCACCATGGGGGCGTTGGGGGACCGGATCGGCCGCCGCCGGCTGCTCCTCGCCGGCGCCGGACTCTTCGGCGCCGCCTCCCTCGCCGCCGCCTACGCGCACAGCCCCGGCACGCTGATCGCCGCCCGCGCGCTGCTCGGCGTCGGCGGCGCCTGCCTGATGCCGTCCACGCTGGCCCTGATCCGCACGCTCTTCCGCGACGACGCCCAGCGCGCCAAGGCCGTCACCGCCTGGACGGCCGTCATGGCCGGCGGGATCGCGCTCGGCCCGGTCGTCAGCGGCGCGCTCGTCGAACACTTCTGGTGGGGCTCGGTGTTCCTCGTCAACCTGCCGGCGATGCTCCTGCTCCTGCTCCTCGGCCCGGTCCTCCTGCCGGAGTCCAGGGGGCCGGAAGCCCGCGGCCGCTTCGACTGGGCGAGCGCGCTCCTCTCCCTGGCCGCGCTGCTGCCCCTGATCCACGGCATCAAGGAACTCGCCGAGGACGGCGCACGGCCGCTGCCACTCCTCACGATCGCGGCGGGCCTGCTCCTCGCCCTGGTCTTCCTGCGCCGTCAGACCCGGCTCGCGGAACCGATGGTGGACCTCAGACTGCTGCGCACACGGGCCTACGGCGGCTCGGTCCTCGCCAACCTGCTCGCGATGCTCGCCACCGTCGGCTTCGCCGTCTTCCTCACCCAGTACCTCCAGTCCGTCCTCGGCCGGAGCCCGTTCGAGGCGGCGCTGTGGAGCCTCGTCCCGTCGGCGGGCGTCATGGTCGCCGCCCCCGCCGGCGCGGCGCTCGCCCAGCGGATCGACCGGGCGTACGTGATGGCGGGCGGCTTCCTGCTCTCCGCGGGCGGCTTCGCCTCGCTGACGCTCATCGGCACCGGCACCCCGCTCTGGGCGGTCGTGACCGGCGCCACCGTCTACGCCTCCGGTCTCGTCTCCGCCATGACCCTGGCCAACGAGAGCGCCCTGGGCGCGGCCCCGCCCGAGCGGGCGGGCGCCGCGGCCGCCGTCCTCGAATCGGGCTCGGAGCTCGGCGGGGCGCTCGGCATGGCGGCCCTCGGCTCGATCGGAGCCGCCGTCTACACCGCCGCCATGCCCGCCTCGGCCCCGGCGGCGGCCCGCGAGACCCTGGGCGGCGCGCTCGCCACCCCGGGCCCGGTCCTGGACGCGGCCCGCACCGCCTTCACCGACGCCCTGAACTGGGCGGCGGGCGGCGCGGCCGTGGTGATGCTCTGCGCGGCGGCGCTGTGCGTGGGCCTGCTCAGGGGACGGCGTACGGCGGAGGGAACGGCTGAGGGAACGGCTGAGTACGTGACGTCCGCCTGAGGTCCACCCGGGGCGCGCGTGACGCCTGGGCTCATCCCACCAGGCTGTCCCGCCAGGCGCGGTGGAGGGTCGCGAAGCGGCCCTCGCCGCCCACCAGGTCCGACGGGGTGCCGTCCTCCACGATCCGGCCGGCCTCCATCACCAGCACCCGGTCCGCGATCTCCACCGTCGAGAGGCGGTGGGCGATCACCACGGCCGTACGGCCCGCGAGCACCGTGTCCATCGCCCGCTGCACCGCCCGTTCCCCCGGCACGTCCAGCGAGCTGGTCGCCTCGTCCAGGATCAGGACCGCCGGGTCCGCGAGCAGGGCGCGGGCGAAGGCCACCAACTGCCGCTGACCCGCCGAGATCCGGCCGCCCCGCTTCCGTACGTCCGTGTCGTACCCGTCCGGCAGCCCCGCGATGAAGTCGTGCGCGCCGATCGCCTTCGCCGCCTGCTCGATCTCCTCCCGGGTCGCGTCCGGCCGCCCGATCGCGATGTTCTCGGCGACCGTCCCGGAGAACAGGAACGCCTCCTGGGTCACCATCACCACGCCCCGCCGCAGTTCGGCCGTCTCCAGGTCGCGGACGTCGACGCCGTCGAGCAGCACCCGCCCCTCCGTCGGGTCGTAGAACCGGGCCAGCAGTTTGGCGAGCGTCGACTTGCCCGCGCCCGTGGAGCCGACCACCGCGACCGTCTGACCCGCCGGGATCGCGAGGTCGAAGCGGGGCAGCACCTCGCCACCCGTCCGGTACGCGAACCGCACCCCGTCGAAGACGACCTCCCGTCCGGGACGCCCGCCCCGGCGCTCCGGAAGCTCACGCGGCGCGTCGGCCTCCGGGACCCCCGGCTCCTGCGCCAGCAGGCCCGCGATCTTGGCGAGGGAGGCGGCGGCCGACTGGTACGAGTTGAGGAACATGCCGAGCCGGTCGATCGGGTCGTACAGCCGCCGCATGTACAGCACCGCCGCCGCGAGCACACCCAGCGCCAGCGTCCCGCCGGCCACCCGGTACGCGCCCCACAGACACATGCCGGCCACGGCCGTGTTCGCGACGAGCCGCGAGCCGACGACATAGCGCGCCATCTCCAGGAGCGCGTCGCCGTTGGAGCGCTCGTGCCGCCGGTTGAGCGCGGCGAACTCGGCGTCGTTGGCCCGCTCGCGGCGGAACGCCCGCACGGGCCGGATCCCGTTCATCGTCTCGGCGAACTTCACGATCACGCCCGCGATGGCGGTGGACCGCTCGGCGAAGACGACGCCCGCGCGCCGCTGGTAGATCCGTACCAGCAGAAACAGCGGCACGAAGGAGGCGACGGCGACCGCGCCGATGCCCAGGTCCAGCCAGAGCAGCATCGCCGAGATGTAGACGAACGCGAGGACGACGCCGATCAGCTCCTGGAGCCCTTCGGCGAGCAGCTCGCGGAGGGACTCCACGTCGGTGGTGGACCGCGAGATGAGCCGGCCGGAGGTGTACCGCTCGTGGAAGTCGACGCTCAGCACCTGTGCGTGCCGGAAGATCCGCCCGCGCAGGTCCAGCAGCACGTCCTGGTTGACCCGGGCGGCGCCGCGCACGAAGGCGTACTGGAGGAGTCCGCCGGCCACGGAACAGACCAGGTACCCGACCGCGACGGCCACCAGGGGGCCGTAGTCCCCGTCACGGAAGGCGGGCACGCCGCGGTCGATGGCGTACGCGACGAGCAGCGGACCGGCCTGCACGGCGGCCTGCTGGAGGAGCAGGACGAGCGCGGCGACGGCCACGCGGGCGCGGTGGGCGGCGAGCAGCGACCGCAGCAGGACGCCGGTGGCCCCGGGCGCGGTGGGCAGGTCGTCCCGGTCGAAGGGATCGCCGCCGCCGTCGCGGCGTCCGGCGTCGGCGATCTCGGCGGTACGCGTCCCCTTCGCCTTCGCCGTCTTCGTCGCCGTCATCGGATCCGTCATCATTCCTCAGCCCCTTCGCCGGACATCAGCCAGGCGTACTCGGCGTTGCCGCGCAGCAGTTCGTGGTGGGTGCCGACCGCGGCGACGCGGCCCCCCGACAGCAGCGCCACCCGGTCGGCGAGCAGCACCGTCGACGGGCGGTGGGCGACCACCAGGGCCGTCGTGTCGCGGAGGACCTCGCGGAGGGCGGCCTCGACGAGGGCCTCCGTGTGGACGTCGAGCGCGGAGAGCGGGTCGTCGAGGACCAGGAAGCGGGGCCGGCCGACCACCGCGCGGGCCAGGGCGAGGCGCTGGCGCTGGCCGCCGGAGAGGCTCAGCCCCTGCTCGCCGACCTGGGTGGCCGCCCCCTCGGGCAGCGCCCCCACGAAGCCGTCCGCCTGGGCGACGTCGAGCGCGCGCCACAGTTCGGGCTCGCCTGCTCCCTCCGTACCGCCCATCAGGACGTTCTCGCCGACGCTCGCCGAGAAGAGGGTCGGCTCCTCGAAGGCCATCGACACGAGCGTGCGGAGCCGTTCGCGCTCCATGAGCGTGATGTCCTCGCCGTCCAGCAGGATCCGCCCGCCGGTCGGCTCGTGCAGCCGCGGTACGAGGGCGGTGAGCGTCGTCTTCCCCGAACCGGTCCCGCCGACGAGGGCGAGGGTCTCGCCGGGCCGGATGTGCAGATCGACGCGGTCGAGCACGGGAGGGGCGTCGGGGGGCGCGTCGGGGTAGCGGAACGACACGTTCTCGAACCGCACCCCGTCGGCGGACGAGGACGAGGACGCGGACGAGGACGCGGCGCTCGGACCCTTGGCCGGCTCGGGTCCCTGGCTCTCCTCCGCCGCGTCCATCACCTCGAAGTACCGTTCCGTCGCCGTCGCCGCCTCCTGGCTCATCGCGAGCAGGAAGCCGATCGACTCCACCGGCCAGCGCAGCGCGAGCGCCGTCGACAGGAACGCGACGAGCGTGCCCGCCGACAGCTCCCCGTCGGCGACCTGGACGGTGCCGAGCACCAGGGCCGCGCCGATCGCCAGCTCGGGGATGATCGTGATGAGCGCCCAGATCCCGGCGAGCATCCGCGCCTTGACCAGCTCCGTGCCGCGCAGCCGCTCGGCCAGCGCGCGGAACGCGAGGGCCTGGCTGCGGTGCCGCCCGAAGCCCTTCACGATCCGGATGCCGAGGACGCTCTCCTCGACCACGGTCGTCAGATCGCCGACCTGGTCCTGGGCGCGGCGCGCCACCATGGAGTACTTCGTCTCGAACAGCGCGCAGAGGATCACCAGCGGGACGACGGGCGTGAGCAGCACGAGCCCGAGCGTCCAGTCCTGGCCGAGCAGCAGGACGTAACCGGCGAGGATCGTCACGGCGTTGACCAGCAAGAACGTCAGCGGAAACGCGAGGAACATCCGCAGCAGCATCAGATCGGTGGTGGCGCGCGAGAGCAGCTGGCCCGAGGCCCACCGGTCGTGGAAGGCGATCGGCAGCCGTTGCAGCCGCCGGTACAGCGCGGCCCGCATGCCCGCCTCGACCCCGGCGAGCGGCCGGGCCACCAGCCACCGCCGGAACCCGAAGAGCACGGCCTCCGCGATGCCGAGCAGCAGCAGATACAGGGCCCCGAGCCACACCCCGCCCGGGTCGCCCTCGGCGACGGGCCCGTCCACCATCCACTTCAGGACGAGCGGGATGACGAGCGACAGACACGAGGCGACGATCGCGACGACGGCGGCCCACGCCAACCGCCCGCGCACAGGCCGCACATAGGGCCACAGCCGCGCCAAGGAGCGCACGGTCGAGCGGCGGGGATCGGGGGAATCGTTGTCTACTGCATGTTCTCCGGGCATCAGGTCCGAGCCTAGGGTTCACCACTGACATCCCTCACCCGAATTTCCCCGCCCCGGGCCCTCCCGATCCACCCCTTGACCGGCATACCCGCAGGCCGGAGACTTTCCCGACCCCGTGGACCATCCGGGCTACGAGCACAGGGGCGGGAACCGGATGACGACGGCCGAGGCGTACTTCGAGCGCTGAGGAGTGCGTGGTGGCGCGGCTCGAGGCCGGGTTGTCGGCCGCGGGGGAGGCCACGGGTCGTACCGGCATCAACCGATCGGTTGATCGCGCTTCGAGCGTGATGGCCGATACCCCCGTACGGCCCCCGCGGCCAGTCTGGGGGCATGCCAATGATCGAGGTTCAGGGCCTGCGCAAGGCCTACGGCGGCCGGACGGTCGTCGACGGTGTGTCGTTCGCGGTCGACGAGGGGGAGATCTTCGGGATCCTCGGGCCCAACGGGGCCGGCAAGACCACGACCGTGGAGTGCGTCGAGGGGCTGCGGAGCCCGGACGCCGGGACCGTGCGGGTCGGCGGGCTCGACCCCGTCGCCCGGCACGCCGACGTCACGCGGATCCTCGGGGTGCAGCTCCAGGAGAGCGAGCTCCAGGCCAAGCTGACGGTACGGGAGGCCCTGGAGCTGTACGCCTCCTTCTACGAGCGGCCCGCCGACTGGCGGACGCTCGCCGAGCGCCTCGGACTCGAGGCCCATCTGAAGGCACGGTTCGGGAAGCTCTCCGGCGGGCAGAAGCAGCGGCTGTTCATCGCCCTCGCCCTGGTCGGCAACCCGCGGGCCGTCGTCCTCGACGAGCTCACCACCGGGCTCGACCCGCGCGCCCGGCGCGACACCTGGACCCTCATCGAGGACATCCGGGCGGGCGGAGTGACCGTCCTGCTCGTCACCCACTTCATGGAGGAGGCCCAGCGCCTCTGCGACCGGATCGCCGTCATCGACCAGGGACGGATCGCCGCGCTCGACACCCCCGACGGGCTGATCGGACGGGCCGCCGCCTCCAGGGTGATCTCCTTCGCCGCCGAGACGGCCCTGGACCCCGCCGAACTCCGCGCCCTGCCGCAGGCCGCGTCCGTGGAGACCAAGGACGGCCGGACCGTCGTCACCGGCACCGACGCGACCGTCAACGCGTTCATCCAGCTCCTCGCCCGGCGCGCCGTCACCGCCGAACAGCTCCGGGTCACCGACGCCACCCTCGACGACGCCTTCCTCGACCTGACAGGAGCCGACCACCGATGAGCGCCGCCACCACCATGGTCCTGAAGACCGAGGCCCGCCTCTTCTCCCGCGAACCCGGCTCCCTGTTCTGGGTGATGGTCTCGCCGACCGTCCTCCTGGTGATCCTGGGGCTGATCCCGTCCTTCCGCGAGGCGTCCGACGACCTCGGCGGCCGCCGTGTCATCGACCTCTACGTCCCCGTCTCCGTCCTCTTCGCCATGATCATGTCCGGTCTCCAGGCCATGCCGCCCGTCCTCGCCGGCTACCGCGAACGCGGCATCCTGCGACGGATGTCGACCACCCCGGTCCGGCCGGCCTCCCTCCTCACCGCCCAGATCGCCCTGCACGGCGCCGCGGCCCTGGTCTCCTCCGCGCTCGTGATCGTCGTCGGCCGGCTGGCCTTCGGCGTCCGGCTGCCGCAGAACCTCCCCGGGTACGTGCTCGCGCTGCTGCTCGCGATCGCCGGCGGTCTCGCCCTGGGCGCCGCCGTCTGCGCCGTCTCCCGTACCCAGAAGATCGCCACCGCGGTCGGGTCGGCCGTCTTCTTCCCGACGATGTTCACGGCGGGCGTCTGGGTCCCGGTCCAGGCCATGCCGGATACGCTGCAACGCATCGTCCAGGTCACGCCGTTCGGCGCGGCCTCGCAGGCCCTCGACGCCGCGACGTCCGGCGGCTGGCCGGGGTGGGCGGCGCTCGGGACCATGGCCCTGTGGACGGTGCTGCTGACCGCGACGGCGGCCCGCTGGTTCCGCTGGGAGTGACAGCCGGGAACGACGGTACGGGGGGCGAGAGCCGATGACGGCGACGACGGTCGAGGAACGCTGGCAACAGTTCTTCCGCTGGGGACCGTACGGCCTGCTGGCCGTCGCCACGGTCCTCGCCGCCGCGGCCGCCGACCTGGTCATGCACGGTACGGAGCCGACGACGGCCGCGGTCCTGGTCGTCGCCGCCCTCGCCCTCCAGGCGGGATGGGACGTCCACCGGCGCCGTGCGGTCGCGCAGGGCATCGCGCCCCCGCACACCACCGAGGACGCCGACGACACCACGCCCCACCTCGTCCCCGGCGCCCCCAGCGCCGCGTCCCTCTGCTACTTCGTCGTGCGCACCGCCCTCGCGTTCGCGCTCACCTGGCTCAACCCGTTCTTCTCCGTCTACGCCTGCATCGGTTTCTTCGACGCCGTACAGCTCCTGCCCCGCCGCCTCGCCCGCGCCGGACTCCTGTGCACCGCCGTCACCATGGCGGGCGCCCAGTCCGGCGGCCTGCCGCCCGCGGCGCTCGTCAACTGGGTCGCCTTCGGCGGCCTCTTCGCCCTCAACGCCTGCCTCGCCATGGTCTTCTCCCACCTCCGTACGAAAGAGATCGAGAAGGCCTCCGAACGCGCCGTCACCATCACCGAACTCGCCCGCACCAACGCCCGGCTGGAAGAGGCCCTCGCCGAGAACGCCGCCCTCCAGGCCCAACTGCTCCTGCAGGCCCGCGAGGCGGGGGTCGCCGACGAGCGGCGCCGCCTGGCCGCCGAGATCCACGACACCATCGCCCAGGGCCTGACCGGGATCATCGCCCAGCTCCAGGTCGTCACCGCCACCCCCGACCCCGGCCTCGCACGCGTCCACGTCCAGCGCGCGGCCGACCTCGCCCGCCACAGCCTCGGCGAGGCCCGCCGGTCCGTGCAGAACCTGAGCCCGGCCGCCCTGGAGCACGACAGCCTTCCCGAGGCGCTGAAGAAGACCGTCGCCACCTGGTCCGAACGGACCGGCGTCACCACCCGGTTCACGGTCACCGGCACGCAGGAGCCCCTCCACGACGAGGTCGCCGCCACCCTGCTGCGGATAGCCCAGGAGGCCCTGGCCAACGCCGAGCGCCACTCCGGCGCCTCCCGGGCCGGCGTCACCCTCTCGTACATGGGCGACGAGGTCACCCTCGACGTACGGGACGACGGGCACGGCTTCGACCCCCGGAGCGTCCCCGCCCGCTCCACCACCGCCGACGGCGGAGGCGGGTTCGGCCTCGACGGCATGCGGGCCCGGGCCGAACGCCTCGCCGGCTGCGTCACCGTGGAGACGGCGCCCGGCGAGGGCACGGCGATCTCCGCCCGCGTACCGTTGGTGCACCATGGCTGACCGAACGAGCATCACCCTGCTGATCGTCGACGACCATCCCGTCGTACGTGACGGCCTGCGCGGCATGTTCACCGCGGCCGGCCCCGGCGCGGCCGAACCCGGCTTCGACGTCCTCGGTGAGGCGGCCGACGGCGTCGAGGCCGTCGAACTCGCCCTGCGCCTCGACCCGGACGTCGTCCTCATGGACCTGCGGATGCCCGGTGGCAACGGCGTCGACGCCATCGCCGAACTGACCCGGTGCGGCGCCCGCTCCCGGGTGCTCGTCCTCACCACGTACGACACGGACACGGACACCCTCCAGGCGATCGAGGCGGGCGCCACCGGCTACCTCCTCAAGGACGCGCCCCGCGAGGAGTTGTTCGCCGCCGTCCGGGCCGCCGCGGAGGGCCGTACCGTCCTGTCCCCGGCCGTCGCCTCCCGGCTCGTCTCCCGCGTCCGCACCCCCACCGCGCCCGCCGACGAGACGCTCTCCGCCCGCGAGCGCGAAGTCCTCGAACTCGTCGCCAAGGGCACCTCGAACCGCACCCTCGCCGCCGAACTCTTCATCAGCGAGGCGACGGTGAAGACCCATCTGACGCACATCTACGCCAAGCTGGGCGTCAAGGACCGAGCCGCCGCGGTGGCGGTCGGGTACGACCGCGGCATCCTGGGCCGCGGCTGACCGCCGGTCCCCTCACCCCCCGACCCGCAGCAGCCAGACCGAGCGCGCCCCCACCGTCACCGTCCCCCCGCCCGCGTGGACCGTCCCCGGGGGACGCGTCTGGTCCTCCAGGGCGGTGTCCAGGACCAGTTCGTACGACTCCGCCCACGGCGGACCCGGCAGCCGGTACTCCACCGGACGGGACCCCGCGTGCAGGATCGCCAGGAAGCTGTCGTCGGTGACCTGGGCGCCACGCGCGTCGCGGCCCGGGATGTCGCGGCCCGAGAGATAGAGGCCCAGCGTCGCCGCCGGCGCGTACCAGTCGCCCTCCGTCATCTCCGTGCCGTCCGCCGAGAACCACGCCAGGTCCCGCAGCCCGTCCGCGCCCTGCGGTCGGCCCGAGAAGAACGCGCGGCGGCGCAGCACCGGATGGCGGTGGCGCAGCGCGAGCAGCCGCCGCGTCAGGGCGAGCAGCCCGGCACGCCCCGGGTCCTCGGGCAGCGACCAGTCCAGCCAGCTCGTCTCGTTGTCCTGGCAGTACGCGTTGTTGTTGCCGCCCTGCGTACGGCCCATCTCGTCGCCCGCGACCAGCATCGGCACGCCCGTCGACAGCAGCAGCGTCGTCAGCAGGTTGCGCAGCTGCCGCAGCCGCAGCGCGCCCACCTCCGGGTCGTCGCTCTCGCCCTCCGCCCCGCAGTTCCAGGCCCGGTTGTCGTTGGTGCCGTCCCGGTTGCCCTCCCCGTTGGCCTCGTTGTGCTTCCGCTCGTACGTGACGAGGTCCCGCAGCGTGAAGCCGTCGTGGGCGGTGACGAAGTTGACCGAGGCGTACGGCCGCCGGCCGCCCCACGCGTACAGGTCGCTCGATCCGGAGAGCCGGTAGCCGAGATCCCGTACGTCGGGCAGCGCACCGCGCCAGAAGTCCCGCACCGCGTCGCGGTAGCGGTCGTTCCACTCGGTCCACAGCGGCGGGAACGCGCCGACCTGGTAGCCGCCGTTGCCGACGTCCCACGGCTCGGCGATCAGCTTGACCCGCCGCAGCACCGGGTCCTGGGCGATGACCGCCAGAAAGGGGGAGAGCATGTCGACGTCGTGCATCGAGCGGGCGAGCGCGGCCGCGAGGTCGAAGCGGAAGCCGTCGACGCCCATCTCCGTCACCCAGTACCGCAGCGAGTCGGTGATCAGCCGCAGCACCTGCGGCTGCACCACGTGCAGGGTGTTGCCGCAGCCGGTGTAGTCGGCGTAGCGGCGGGCGTCGGACTGGAGCCGGTAGTAGCCCCGGTTGTCGATGCCCTTCAGCGACAGCGTCGGCCCCAGCTCGCCCGCCTCGGCCGTGTGGTTGTAGACGACGTCGAGGATGACCTCGATCCCGGCCGCGTGCAGGGCCCGCACCATCCGCTTGAACTCGCCGACCTGCTGCCCGGTGGTCCCCGACGAGGAGTAACCGGCGTGGGGGGCGAAGTACCCGATGGAGTTGTAGCCCCAGTAGTTCCGCAGCCCCCGCCGCAGCAGATGGTCCTCGTGCGCGAACTGGTGTACGGGGAGGAGCTCCACGGCCGTCACCCCGAGCCGTACGAGATGGTCGACGGCCGCCGGGTGCGCGAGGCCCGCGTAGGTGCCGCGCAGCTCCTCGGGGATGCCCGGATGCCGCTTGGTGAAGCCCTTCACGTGCAGCTCGTAGATGACCGAGTCGGGCCAGGGCGTCTTCGGCCTGCGGTCGTCCGACCAGTCGTCGTCGTCCAGGACGACGACACCCTTCGGTACGTGCGGAGCGGAGTCCCGGCCGTCCCGCACCGTGTCGGCCACATGCTGCTGCGGCCAGTCCCGCACATGCCCGTACACCTCCGGCGGCAGCGTGAAGTCGCCGTCCACCGCCCGCGCGTACGGGTCGAGGAGCAGCTTCGCCGGGTTCCAGCGGGCGCCCGTCCACGGGTCCCAGCGGCCGTGGACCCGGAAGCCGTACCGCTGCCCGGCGCCCACCCCGGGCACGAAGCCGTGCCAGATCTCATGGGTCAGTTCGGTCAGCGGGAGCCGGCTCTCCGCCCCGTCGGCGTCGAAGAGGCAGAGCTCGACGGCCTCCGCCCCGCCGGCCCACAGCGCGAAGTTCGTCCCCGCCACGCCGTCCGGTCCGACCCGGCAGCGCGCCCCCAACGGCGTCGGAGCCCCCGGCCACACCACCGGCCGGACCTGCTCCGGGGCAGGCGGGAGCCCCACTCCGTCCCGTACCGCCTCCTGCTCGGCTGCGCTCGACACCTGTCGGCCTCCCGCGGCTCGTCGGGCCCCGTACCGGGCGGACACCGCGGCGTCCCGGCCGCGGCGCCCCGTACGGGGTCCTCCCACCTGTTCTGCCCGTACCGCCGTACTCCCAACATGACCCGCACGCACGTTTCCCCTGGAGGGTGGCCGTCGTTGGGCTGAGCGTGACACTTGTATGGAAGCGGGCGGGTTACGCCCTCGCGGTGGCGGCACTGATGGCGGGCCTGGCGGGCTGCACCGACAAGGGCGACGGCGGCGGCGGTGGTGGCGGCGGTATCGACCTCCCGCTGCCCGGGAAGGCGCGGGCACCGGGTGACGTCATCCGGATCAGCCCCGAGGACGGCAGCAAGGGCGTGCCGGCCGAGGGGCCGATCGAGGTACGGGTCGACAGCGGCCGCCTGGAGCGGGTCACCGTCGTCCGGGTCGAGGACGCGCAGCGGACCCAGGTGGCCGGTGAGATCAGCGAGGACGGGCTGCGCTGGCGGCCCACGGCGGACTCCCGGCTCGCGCTGGCCGCCAAGTACAGCGTGGACGCCGTGGCGCTCGACGCGCACGGCCGGCGCTCCGCCCGGCACTCGACCTTCACCACCGTCGTCCCCGAGAGCCGCTTCATCGGCTACTTCAAGCCGGAGAACCGTTCCACGGTCGGCACGGGCATGATCGTCTCCTTCGGCTTCAACCGGGCCATCGAGAACCGCGAGGCCGTCGAACGGGCCATCAGGATCACCTCCGACCCGCCGGTCGAGGTGGTCGGCCACTGGTTCGGCAAGGAGCGGCTGGACTTCCGCCCCGAGGAGTACTGGCGTCCCGGTACCAAGGTGACGGTCGAGCTGGCGCTGCGTGACCTCGAGGGCGCGCCCGGCGTGTACGGCATCCAGAGCAAGACGGTCGGGTTCACGGTCGGGCGCTCCCAGGTCTCGGTGGTCGACGCGGCCGAGCACACCATGAAGGTCCACCGGGACGGCGAGCTGCTCGCGACCGTGCCCATCACGGCCGGGGCGCCCAAGACGACGACGTACAACGGGAAGATGGTCGTCACGGAGCTGTTCGACGTGACGCGGATGGACGGCAGGACGGTCGGCTTCGGCGGCGAGTACGACATCAAGGACGTGCCGCACGCGATGCGGCTCACCAGCTCCGGAACGTTCCTGCACGGCAACTACTGGGCCGATCCCTCCACGTTCGGCTCGGCCAACGTGAGCCACGGCTGTGTCGGTCTGCGGGACGACAAGGGCGGCAGCCCGGACTCCCCGGCGGGGTGGTTCTTCGACCGTACGCTCATCGGCGACGTCGTCGAGGTGGTCAACTCCCGTGACCGAAAGGTCGCTCCCGACAACGGCCTCGGAGGCTGGAACATGGAGTGGGCGGAGTGGACGGAGGGCTCCGCTCTGCGATGAGCCCGTCGACCCCTCGCCGACCGGTCCCACGTGCACGGTTCCTGGTGCAACTGGGACTGAACGGTGACATTCACGTGGAACTTTCGTGTCCTGCGGTGTGATTATCTATCGCCGTGCGCGCGATGGATGCGCACGGGGGTGCGGGCCGTGGTGAGACCAGGCCGTGCGAGGGGAGACGACCATTTTGAACGGGCAGCCGATATCGGCCGGGGTGGGGCGCGGACGGCGACGCGGGGGCGCGCGTCTGCAGGCTCTGGCTGTGGGGGCGTTGCTCCTGGTCCTGACGGCGTGCGGGGGCGGGGACCCGGCCGACGGGGGCAAGGGCGGGCAGGATCCGGCGCAGGGCGGCAAGCAGGAGATCGCCGCGTCGAAGGCGGTCGTCACGATCGCTCCGAAGGACGGCGCCGACTCGGTCGCCACCAGCGGCGCGCTGAAGGTGACGGCGGAGCAGGGCAAGCTGACGACGGTCACGGTCGCCGACAGCAAGGGCGCCGAGGTCGAGGGCAAGATATCGGCGGACGGCGCCAGCTGGCAGCCCGTCGGCCACCTCGCCGCCGGTACGCAGTACAAGGTCCACGCGGTCGCGCAGGACACCGACGGGCGTGAGTCGGCCAAGGACACCACCTTCACCACGCTCGTCCCGAAGAACACCTTCATCGGCCACTACACGCCCGAGGACGGCTCGACCGTCGGCGTGGGCATGCCGGTCTCCATCCGCTTCACCCGGGGCATCACCGACCCGGAGGCCGTGGAGAAGGCCATCAAGGTCACCGCGACGCCCGCCGTGCAGGTCGAGGGCCACTGGTTCGGCAACGACCGCCTCGACTTCCGCCCGGAGAACTACTGGGCCGCCGGCACCAAGGTGACCGTCGAGCTCAACCTCGACGGTGTCGAGGGCCGCCCCGGCGTCTACGGCAAGCAGAAGAAGAAGGTCTCCTTCACCATCGGCCGCCGCCAGGTCTCCACGGTCGACGCCAGCGCCAAGACCATGAAGGTCGAGCGCGACGGCAAGATCATCAAGACGATCCCGATCACCGCGGGCGCCCCGTCCACGACCACGTACAACGGTCAGATGGTCATCAGCGAGAAGTACAAGGTGACCCGGATGAACGGCGCCACGGTCGGCTTCGGCGGTGAGTACGACATCAAGGACGTGCCGCACGCGATGCGCCTGTCCACCTCGGGCACGTTCGTCCACGGCAACTACTGGGCGTCCTCCGGGACCTTCGGCTCCGCCAACGTCAGCCACGGCTGCGTCGGTCTGCGCGACGCGCGCGGCGCGGGCGACAGCACCACCCCGGCGGCCTGGTTCTACGACCGCTCGCTCATCGGCGACGTGGTGGTCGTGAAGAACTCGAAGGACAAGCAGATCGCTCCGGACAACGGCCTGAACGGCTGGAACATGTCCTGGTCGGAGTGGATCAAGTAGTCCCCGGGCCCGACCGAGCGAGGGACCCGGTGCTGTGAGCAACAGCACCGGGTCCCTTGTCGTTAACGGCGGCTAACCTGCCGGGTATGACTGTGAACCTCGAAGTCGCCGAAGGCGTCGGTACGATCCGCCTCGACCGCCCTCCGATGAACGCCCTCGACATCGCCGTCCAGGACCGGCTGCGCGAGCTGGCCCAGGAGGCGACCGACCGCGACGACGTACGGGCCGTGATCCTGTACGGCGGCGAGAAGGTGTTCGCGGCCGGCGCGGACATCAAGGAGATGCAGGTCATGGACCACGCGGCCATGGTCAAGCGGTCGCGCGCGCTCCAGGACTCCTTCACCGCGATCGCCCGCATCCCCAAGCCCGTCGTCGCCGCGATCACCGGCTACGCCCTGGGCGGAGGCTGCGAACTGACGCTCTGTGCCGACTACCGGATCGCCGCGGACAACGCCAAGCTCGGCCAGCCCGAGATCCTGCTCGGTCTGATCCCGGGCGCCGGCGGCACCCAGCGGCTGTCCCGGTTGATCGGCCCCTCCAAGGCCAAGGACCTCATCTTCACCGGCCGGATGGTCAAGGCCGACGAGGCCCTCGCGCTCGGTCTGGTCGACCGGGTCGTCCCGGCTGCCGAGGTGTACGAGCAGGCGCACGCCTGGGCCGCGAAGCTCGCCCAGGGCCCCGCCATCGCGCTGCGTGCCGCGAAGGAGGCGATCGACCAGGGCCTGGAGACCGACATCGACACCGGGCTCGCGATCGAGCGCACCTGGTTCGCCGGGCTGTTCGCGACCGAGGACCGGGAGCGCGGAATGCGCAGTTTCGTCGAGGAGGGGCCGGGCAAGGCCAAGTTCGTCTGACCGGCGGTGGCGGCGGTCCCCTACCTACTCGCGGGTACCGCCGCCCGCCTCTGGCATATGCCGGAGGAATCATCCGGAATTGTCGATTCCGGGGTATCGAATCCTCCGGAACGGCCACGCGGCCCCTGTCCGTCCGGCCATGATGGGGGCATGGCGGGCCTGGAGGGTGTGGAACAACCGCGGCAGCACGGCGGTGCGACCGCCGCACGGTGGGTACCGACCGTCGAGGACGAACAGGCCCTCAAAGCCCTGGAGTTGTACGGGAATCCGGCCGAGGACGACGTCCGGCTGCCGTCCCGTCCCGAGTCCGCCGCCGTGGCCCGCCGGCTCACCCAGTGTGTCGTGCTGCGTCAGTGGGCGCTGACTCCCCAGATCTCGGAGCACGCCGTCTTACTCGTCTCGGAACTCGTCGGCAACGCGGTCCGGCACACGGGGGCGCGCGTCTTCGCCCTGCGGCTGATGCGCCGCCGCGGCTGGATCCGCGTCGAGGTCCGCGACCCCTCGCGCGGTCTGCCCTGCCTGATGCCCGTCCAGGAGCTGGACATCAGCGGCCGCGGGCTCTTCCTCGTCGACAAGCTCTCCGACCGCTGGGGCGTCGATCTGCAGCCGCGCGGCAAGACCACCTGGTTCGAGATGCGCGTGTCCGACCGCTGACCGACCGCTGACCGCCCGCCCTGGATGCACAGAAGCCCCCGTCCGCCGTCATGCGGCGCCTGGGGGCTTCCGTGAGACGGCCGTGGATCGGGGGGGTGTAATCCACGGCCGTGAAGACGACCTGGCCCGGGTCAATGGGGGTCGTGGCTCCGACTATGGCAGACGGCGGGCCTCGTCGCCAAAAGTCCCTATCAGGCCAAAACCGGTCATACCGGCATAGTTCACCGATGAATCGTTGGTGACATGGAGCACCGCCCTTATAAATACTGAATAAGTATGGCGTTCATCGGGTGTTTCCTCGCCGCGTCCGCATGTCGGACACCCGGGCGCGACCTGTAAACGTCCTGAATTGGCCCAATCGTTACTTTTCGGGCATCCCGCCTCTTTAATGGGCGCGTGACCCTCCCCGACCGCCGTGGCGCACTGCGGGCAGGTGCGGCGGCCGCCCTCGCGGGAGCCCTCACCACCGCCTGCGGTACGGAGACCCGCCGCCCCGCGCCGCGCGGCCCCGCCCCCGCCGCGAAACCCGCCGCCCCGGCCCCCCGCCACTTCCCCGGCCACCCCGCCGAGATCGAGCACGGCCCGCGCGACCGCCCCCGGGTCGCCCTCACCTTCCACGGCCACGGCGACCCCGCCCTCGCCCGCGCCGTGCTCACCGAGGCCGAGAAGGGCGGGGCCAGGGTCACGATCCTCGCCGTGGGGGAGTGGCTCGACCGGTACCCCGAGATCGCCCGCCGGATCCTCGACGGCGGCCACGACCTCGGCAACCACACCCAGCGCCACCTCGACGTCAACGCGATGACCGAGGAGGAGGCGTACGACGAGATCGCCGCCTGCGCCACCCGGCTGCGCCGTCTCACCGGCTCCATCGGCACCTGGTTCCGGCCCTCCCGGACCCGGCACGCGGCCGAGACCGTCCGGCAGGCCGCCGGCCGCGCCGGCTACCCGCACGTCCTCTCGTACGACGTCGACTCCCTCGACCACACCTCGCCCGGCGCCCCGGCCGTCGTCCGCAACGTCAGCGGACAGATCCGGGGCGGATCCGTGGTGAGCCTGCACCTCGGTTATCCGGGCACCCTCGCCGCACTGCCGCCCCTCCTCGCCGACCTCGACCGCCGCGGCCTGCGCGCGGTGACGACCACGGAGCTGCTGACCTGATGCTGCCTCTCACCACGCGTACGAAGAGCCTCCTCGCCGCCGCCCTGCTCACCGCGCTCGCGGGATGCGGCATCGCCGACGAGCCGCCCGAGCCCCGGGGCGGCGCCAAGAAGGAGGCCGCCGCGGTCCCCGCCGCACCGAAGAAGGCCGCCCCCGCCGGACTGCCCGGCATGCCGCCGGTCCTCGACCCCGAGGACATCTACGCGGCGGACCGGCCGGGCATGCTCTCGCCCGTCGTCAAGGACTTCCCGTCCCGGGTCTACGTGCCCAACACCAACTCCAACACGGTCTCGGTCATCGACCCGGCGACGTACAAGGTCGTCGAGACCATCCCGGTCGGCATCCAGCCCCAGCACGTCGTCCCGTCCTGGGACATGAAGACCCTCTGGGTCAACAACAACCGCGGCCACACGCTCACCCCGATCGACCCCGCCACCGGCGTCGCGGGCAAGCCCGTCGAGGTCCACGACCCGTACAACCTGTACTTCACGCCCGACGGCAAGTACGCCGTCGTCATGGCCTCCCTCGACCGTGAGCTGGTCTTCCGCGACCCGCACACCATGGAGCGGAAGAAGACCGTCCCGGTCTCCTGCTACGGCGTCAACCACGCGGACTTCTCCGCGGACGGGCGGTACTTCGTCGTCTCCTGCGAGTTCTCCGGCGAACTCCTGAAGGTCGACACGGCGAAGATGGAGGTCATCGGCCAGCAGAAGCTGCCCTTCCAGGGAGCCATGCCGCAGGACGTGAAGATCTCCCCGGACGGCAAGACCTTCTACATCGCCGACATGATGGCCCACGGCATGTGGGTCCTGGACGGCGAGAAGTTCACCACGCCGCAGCTGATGCCGACCGGCAAGGGAGCCCACGGCCTCTACATCTCCCGCGACTCCAAGGAGATGTACATCCCCAACCGCGGCGAGGGATCCGTCTCGGTCTTCGACTTCGGCCGGAACGAGCTGACGAAGAAGTGGCGTCTGCCGAACGGCGGCTCCCCGGACATGGGCGGAGTCTCCGCCGACGGCAAGGTGCTGTGGCTGTCCGGCCGTTACCACTCCGAGGTCTACGCGATCGACACCACGACCGGCGAGCAGCTCGCCCGCATCCCGGTCGGCGGCGGCCCCCACGGCCTCGCCGTCTACCCCCAGCCCGGCCGCTACTCCCTCGGGCACACGGGCGTCTTCCGCTGATCAGCCCGCGGTCAGCAGGGCCTCGGAGGCCACCGGGCGGTAGCCCGCCGCCTGGAAGACGCGGACACTGCGGGCGTTGCCCGGGGACTGCTGCGCCCACACCACGTCGCCCGGCGTCAGATGCCGGGCGGCGAGGGCCAGCGCCCGGCCGATCCCGCGGTGCCTGACGTCCTCGTCGACCTCGATCGCGGCCTCCCAGCGGCCCGCCACGCCACGTCCCAGGATCACCACCCCGCCGTCGGCGGCCCACACCCGCACGTCGTCGCGGAACTTCAGCGCCCGCGCCACCCGCGGGTGCTCCGGGTCCTCGATCTCCCGCAGCGGCACTTCCGGATCCCCGGGCAGCGCCGTGGCGACCGTCAGCAGGTCGATGGTGTTCATCCGCCGGTCCGTGTGCCGCATCAGGGCCAGCAGGAAGCCCGGGTTCATCGAGGCGGCCAGCGGGTCGCTGGACGTGGCCGCCAGCTCCGCCCGTACCCATGCCGGATCCGCGTCCGTGAAGACCACCGAGTGAGCCGTGAAGGCGAGGACACCGGAGTCCCGGGCGTTCGGCGGCGGTACCACGGTCGTCGAACCGTCCGGCGGTGGGAACTGCCCCCGCGCCGCAGCCGCCAGGATCCGTGCCACGTCGTCGCTCATATCCCCATGATCCGGCATGGCCCGGCGGCCGGACCCGGCGGACCGCCCGATAATCTTTGCTCCGTCATCGAAGCATCGAGAAGGGGCGGAAACAGTGGCGGACATCGAGTCGGCACGCACGGCGTTCGAGCGGTTCGACGTGGACGGGGACGGTCTCATCACGGCCGCCGAGTACAAGAGCGTCATGGCTCAGCTGGGTGACTTCAACGTCACCGAGACGGTCGCCGAGGCGCTCATCAAGCAGCGGGACGACAACGCCGACGGCAAGCTGTCCTGGGACGAGTTCTGGGCGCACCTCAACAAGGCGTGACCCCACCGGAAGACCGGAACGGGACGGGCGGCGAGTCACTCGCCGCCCGTCCGGGCGCTGGTGAGATCACCAGCGGTACCAACGCGACCCGCTGCTGCGCACGAAGAACCCGAGCAGCCACAGGACCAGGACCGCGATGGCGATGAACCACAGCACGTCGAGCGCGAATCCAGCTCCGAAGAGGATGAGAATCACGAGCAGTACGAGAAGCAGCGGAACCATGGCGGCACCTCCGGCATAGGGACTCGCCCGAGCGGGTGCCCCCGATCACGCGTCCCATGCTTCCCGACCGCTCCACGCCCCGGCCGGCCGGGGCGCCCCGCGGCCTCAGCACTCGATGATGTTCACCGCGAGACCGCCGCGCGCGGTCTCCTTGTACTTGACCGACATGTCCGCGCCGGTCTCCTTCATCGTCTTGATGACCTTGTCGAGCGAGACCATGTGGCTGCCGTCGCCGCGCAGCGCCATCTTCGCCGCGGTGACCGCCTTGACCGCCGCCATGCCGTTGCGCTCGATGCACGGGATCTGGACCAGGCCGCCGACCGGGTCGCAGGTCAGGCCCAGGTTGTGCTCCATGCCGATCTCGGCCGCGTTCTCGACCTGCTCGGGGCTGCCGCCCATGACCTCGGCGAGGGCGCCCGCCGCCATCGAGCAGGCCGAGCCGACCTCGCCCTGACAGCCGACCTCGGCGCCGGAGATCGAGGCGTTCTCCTTGAAGAGCATGCCGACCGCGCCAGCCGCGAGGAGGAAGCGGACCACGCCGTCCTCGTCCGCGCCAGGGACGAAGTTCATGTAGTAGTGCAGGACGGCGGGGATGATGCCGGCCGCGCCGTTCGTCGGGGCGGTGACCACGCGGCCGCCCGCGGCGTTCTCCTCGTTCACGGCCATCGCGTAGAGCGTGATCCACTCCATCGCCAGCGACGCCGGGTCGCCCTCGGAGCGCAGCTTGCGGGCCGTGTTCGCGGCGCGGCGGCGGACCTTCAGACCGCCGGGCAGGATGCCCTCGCGGGACATGCCGCGCGAGACACAGGCCTGCATGACCCGCCAGATCTCCAGCAGGCCCGCACGGATCTCGTCCTCGGTGCGCCAGGCCTTCTCGTTCTCCATCATCATCGCGGAGATCGACAGGCCGGTCTCCTTCGCGAGACGGAGCAGCTCGTCGCCCGTACGGAAGGGGTACTTCAGGACGGTGTCGTCCGGGACGATCGGGTTCTCGCCCTGGACGGCGTCCTCGTCGACCACGAAGCCGCCACCGACCGAGTAGTACGTCTTCTCCAGGACGAGCGCGCCCTCCGCGTCGTACGCGAAGATCGTCATGCCGTTGGCGTGGTACGGCAGCGCCTTGCGGCGGTGCAGGATCAGGTCCTCGTCGAAGTCGAAGGGGATCTCGTGCGCCCCGAGCAGGTTGATCCGGCCGCTGGACTTGATCCGCTCGACCTCGTCGTCCGCCGACTCGACGTCGACCGTGCGCGGGGAGTTCCCCTCCAGGCCGAGAAGGACGGCCTTCGGGGTGCCGTGGCCGTGGCCGGTCGCGCCCAGCGAGCCGTACAGCTCGGCGCGTATCGACGCGGTGTGGGCGAGGAGGCCCTCGTTCTTCAGCCGGCGGGCGAACATCCGGGCCGCGCGCATCGGGCCCACGGTGTGGGAGCTGGACGGGCCGATGCCGATCGAGAACAGGTCGAAGACCGAGATGGCCACGGGGAACTCCTTGTGGGGGCTAGACGCCGTTGTCTGCCGGGGTGGTGCAGAACAGCAGGAAGAGCGGAAAGGGGGTGGGGCACCGCGCTCACTGTCCAGTGTGCGCGGTGCCCCGGAGCTTTCGTACGAATGAAACCGGAACTAAAGCGTACGAAATTACTTCAGGCCGGGGTACAGCGGGTGCTTGTCCGCGAGCGCGGTCACCCGGGCCTTGAGCGCCTCGGCGTCGAAGCCGGGCTTCAGGGCCTCCGCGATGATGTCGGCCACCTCACGGAAGTCCTCGGTGCCGAAGCCACGGGTGGCGAGCGCCGGCGTACCGATGCGCAGACCCGAGGTGACCATCGGCGGACGCGGGTCGTTCGGGATCGCGTTCCGGTTGACCGTGATGCCGAGCTCGTGGAGGCGGTCCTCGGCCTGCTGGCCGTCCAGCTCGGAGTTGCGCAGGTCGACCAGGACCAGGTGCACGTCCGTGCCGCCGGACAGGACCGAGACACCGTGCGCGGTGATGTCGTCCTGGACCAGGCGCTCGGCGAGGATCCGGGCGCCGTCGAGCGTGCGCTGCTGGCGCTCCTTGAACTCCTCCGAGGCCGCGATCTTGAACGAGACGGCCTTGGCCGCGATCACGTGCTCCAGCGGGCCGCCCTGGAAGCCGGGGAAGACCGAGGAGTTCATCTTCTTGGCGAAGGCCTGCTTCGCCAGGATGACGCCGCCGCGCGGGCCGCCGAGCGTCTTGTGCGTGGTGGAGGTCACCACGTCCGCGTACTCGACCGGGTTCGGGTGCAGACCGGCCGCGACCAGACCCGCGAAGTGGGCCATGTCGACCCACAGGTATGCCTCGACCTCGTCGGCGATCCGGCGGAACTCGGCGAAGTCCAGCTGACGCGGGTAGGCGGACCAGCCCGCGATGATCACCTTCGGGCGGTGCTCCTTGGCCAGCCGCTCGACCTCGGCCATGTCGACCAGACCGGCCTCGTCCACGTGGTACGCGACCACGTTGAACTGCTTGCCCGAGAAGTTCAGGCGCATGCCGTGGGTCAGGTGACCGCCGTGGGCCAGGTCCAGGCCCAGGATCGTGTCGCCCGGCTGGGCCATCGCGAAGAGCGCGGCCTGGTTCGCGGACGCGCCGGAGTGCGGCTGGACGTTGGCGTACTCGGCGCCGAACAGGTCCTTGATCCGGTCGATGGCGATCTGCTCGGCCACGTCGACGTGCTCACAGCCGCCGTAGTAGCGGCGGCCCGGGTAGCCCTCGGCGTACTTGTTGGTGAGGACCGAGCCCTGGGCCTCCATGACCGACAGCGGAGCGAAGTTCTCCGAGGCGATCATCTCGAGGGTGGACTGCTGGCGGCGGAGCTCGGCGTCGACCGTGGCGGCGACTTCCGGGTCCAGCTCGTGGAGAGGGGTGTTCAGCACAGACATGAATTCGATCCCTAAGGGGTCTCAGTTCCCGGCGGAGAACTCGGCGTACGCGTCGGCGGTCAGCAGGTCGTCCGGCTCTCCGGTGACGCGCACCTTGAACAGCCAGCCACCCTCGAACGGAGCGGTGTTCACCAGCGACGGGTCGTCCACCACGTCCTGGTTGGCCGCCACGACCTCACCGGTGACCGGGGAGTACAGGTCGCTGACGGACTTGGTCGACTCCAGCTCGCCGCAGGTCTCGCCCGCGGTCACCGTGTCACCGACCTCCGGGAGCTGGGCGTAGACGACGTCACCGAGCGCGTTGGCCGCGAACTCCGTGATGCCGACCGTCGCGACGCCGTCCTCGGCGGCCGACAGCCACTCGTGCTCCTTGGTGTAGCGCAGCTGCTGGGGGTTGCTCATGACCTGATTCTCCTGGATCGAGGGAGTGCTGATGAACGTGGGTCTTGCGGGCTGAGACGCGGAGCGGGACGGATGCGTCACTTCTGGCGCTTGTAGAACGGCAGCGCCACGACCTCGTACGGCTCGTGGGTGCCGCGGATGTCCACACCTACACCCTGGGTGCCGGGCTCGGCGTGCGCCGCGTCCACGTACGCCATGGCGATCGGCTTTCCGAGGGTGGGCGACGGGGCACCGGAGGTGACCTCGCCGATGACCTGGCCGTCCGCGACGACGGAGAAGCCGGCACGCGGGACGCGGCGGCCCTCGGCGATCAGGCCGACCAGCTTGCGCGGCGGGGCGGTCTCGGCGCGCTCGGCGGCCTTCTCGAGCGCCTCGCGGCCGACGAAGCGTCCCTCGTTGGTCGTCTTCTCGAACTTCACGACCCGGCCGAGGCCCGCGTCGAAGGGGGTGAGCGAGGTCGTCAGCTCGTGCCCGTACAGCGGCATGCCCGCCTCCAGGCGGAGCGTGTCACGGCAGGACAGGCCGCAGGGGATCAGGCCGACGGGGGCTCCCGCCTCGGTCAGCGCCTTCCAGACGCCCTCGGCGTGCTCGGGCTTCAGGAACAGCTCGAAGCCGTCCTCGCCGGTGTAGCCGGTACGGGCGATCAGCGCGGGGACCCCGGCGACCGTGCCCGGCAGGCCGGCGTAGTACTTCAGGCCGTCCAGGTCGGCGTCGGTGAGCGACTTCAGGATGCCGGGGGACTCCGGGCCCTGGACGGCGAGCAGGGCGTACGCGTCACGGTCGTCGCGCACCTCGGCGTCGAAGCCGGCCGCGCGCGCGGTCAGCGCGTCGAGGACGATCTGCGCGTTGGAGGCGTTGGCGACGACCATGTACTCCTGCTCCTGGAGCCGGTACACGATCAGGTCGTCGAGGATGCCGCCGTCCTCCTGGCAGATCATCGTGTAGCGGGCGCGGCCCACACCGACCGTGGAGATGTTGCCCACCAGGGCGAAGTCGAGGAGCTCGACGGCCTGTGGGCCGGTGACGGTGATCTCGCCCATGTGGGAGAGGTCGAAGAGGCCCGCCTTGGTGCGGACGGCGTTGTGCTCGTCACGCTCACTGCCGTAGCGCAGCGGCATGTCCCAGCCGGCGAAGTCGGTCATGGTGGCGCCCAGGGAGCGATGCAGGGCATCGAGGGCGGTCAGACGGGGGGCAGACGTGCTCATGGGTGGCTCCCGGGTCCCAAGGGCGGAAAACATGACGGGCGAGGACGTCCTCCCCATCTGTCATGGAACCTGAGAGGTTCACCGAGGGCATCTCGTCTCCGAGAGGTCGGCTTGCACCTTGGGTGGGAACGCCGGGGGCGTCCCGCTTTTCAGATCTGCCTCATCCACGCGGTACGGGGCCTGAGAGATTCAAGGGAGGGTCTTGCTCCTTCGGCGCCCGGGGCCCACCGTGGTGGTTCCGGGACTCTCCCGCGCGGATTCGAGCGGCCGGTATGAGGTTGTGTGCGCTTGGCGCGCACATCATTGCACGCGGTGTCCGATCGGCAAATCGCTTGTGACTGATTACCCCTTCTTTACACTTTGTGGGCAGGGGGTCTCCGGGACCCGACAGGGGGAGAAAAGATGACGTTCCAGCACAGCGGCGCGTACGCGACGGGCACGGGCATACCGGCCCAGCGCGCCCGCGCCAGGACACGAAGGCGCCGCTCCGCCGCGCCCCTGCTGCGGGACCTGCGCGAGCGCGGCGGCCGAGGGCCGCGGACGCTCGCCTTCGCCGCCGGGGACCTCGTGGTGGTCTCCGGGCTGCCCGGAAGCGGCAAGTCGACGCTGATGCGGCGCGCGGCCCAGGGGCTGGGCATCGACTCCCAGGACGCCCGCGAGCGCTGGGAGGCCCGGCTGCCCGGCTTCCTGCCGTACGCGACGTACCGGCCGCTGGCCCGGATGGCCCACTACGCCGGGCTGTGGCGGGCGCTGCGCTCCGGGCGGAGCGTGGTCGTCCATGACTGCGGCACCCAGTCCTGGGTGCGGAAATGGCTGGCCCGCGAGGCCCGCCGGCGCGGGCACGCCCTGCACCTGATCCTGCTCGACGTCACCCCCGACACGGCCCGCGCGGGACAGCGCGAGCGCGGCCGCGGAGTCTCCGGGTACGCCTTCGCCCGCCACCGCCGGGCCGTCGGCCGGATGATCGGCTCCGTCGAGTCCGGCCGGCTGCCCCGCGGCTGCGCCTCGGCGACCCTGCTCGACCGGGACGCGGCCGGAGCTCTGCGGACGATCGCGTTCCGTACCGCGCACTGAGTACTTTTGGCCACGACGGCCTCAGGGCGGCGTTAGGGTTCTGCCCCGAGGGCGTCGTGACCAGGGCGCGCGAGAAGGGGAAACGGGAACCGTGGACGTTACGTGGCCGGGCAACGAGCTCGAAGAGGTCCTCGCGGCCTCGCTCGGCAACGCCTCCGCCGGGGGCCGGCTCGTGGAGGTGCTCGGCCGGAGCCCCGTCTGGGTGCCGCTGCCCAACGGCGGCAGCCCCGAGAGCCGGGACCTCGACCTTCCCACGATGGAGATCGACGGACTCCCGTACGTCCCCGTCTTCAGCTCCGAGCAGCAGTTTCTGGCCTGCGTCGGCAGCCATATGTCCTTCACCGTCGCGCCCGCCCGAGAGTTCGCCCGTGGTCTGCCCCCGCAGCTCGGCATCGCCGTGAACCCCGGCGGTACCGTCGGCGCCCCGCTGCCGCCGCCCGCCGTCGCCGAGCTCTGCCGCGTCGGTCGCACCCCGCTGGACGGCCCCGCGAGCGGCGGCCGGGTCCGGCTCTTCGAGCCCGACTGGCAGGACGACCCGGTCGACTTCCTCTCCGCCGCGGCCGCCGAGTTCGAGGCCACCGGCGTCGTCGTCTCCGCCCGCCGCGCCCTGGCCAGCGTCGAGGGCACCGAACCGGCCCTCTTCGTCGGCGTCGAGCTCGTCGCCTGGGAGGGTGTCGACCGGAACGCCCCGCTCGACGCCCTCGGCCGCGCGCTCGGGCGGATCGAGGTCGCCTGGCCGGTCAATCTCATCCTGCTCGACGTCGCGCAGGACCCGGTCGGCGACTGGATGCTGGAGCGGGTGCGCCCCTTCTATCAGCGGGCCTCCCTGTAATTAAGCTGGTGCGGTGGACGGAAGAGGGGCGGGAACCAGGGTGAGCGCGTCAGGCACCGCTGCGGCCGGACAGGTCGAGCACATGCTGCGCCAGGTGGCACCCGGACGCTACGACGCGTACGAGCAGCTGCTGCACGCCCTCGCCGACGGCAGCGTCTGGATGCTGCTCTGGCAGGGCACGCCCGGCGCGCCCGAGGCCCAGTACGGGAACATGGAGGTCGACGGCTTCGGGTACGCCCCGTGCGTCACCTCCGCCCAGGAGCTCGCCGCCTCCGGCTGGACCCGTGCCCACGAGGTGGTCACCGGGCAGGAGATCGCCCGCGCGCTCTACCCCGACCGCTGGGGCATCTGGCTGAATCCGCACGACGCGGGCGGCGGCGTCGGCATCCCCTGGGCCGACCTGCGCCGGATCGCCACCGGTCTCGACCGGATGCCGGCCGGACCGCTGCGGCTCTCCGAGCCCGCCCTGGAAATCCCCCAGTTCTATGCCCTTCTGACCCAGAACGCCCATCGCACCCCGGCCGTCAGGGCGCTGCGCCGCGCCTGGGTGCAGCCGGCGGTGGGATCTCCGTACCTCGCCATCGGTCTCGACCTGTACGACACCTCCGCCGCCTCCGTCGAATCGGTACGGGCGATGATGCGCCAGTCGATCTCCGCCGTACCCGACGGGCTGCCCGTCTCGACGGTCGCGATGTCCGACGCGTACGACCCCGTCGCGATGTGGCTGCGGGCCAACGCGCGGCCGTTCTACGACCGCGACGCGCACGCCGCGCCCGCGCCGCCCGTCCCCGGCTACGGCTACCCTCCGGCCGTGCCCCGCACGTACTGATACGTCCCTTCCGTCACCCCAATTCACTGCTGCATCAGAGGGGTTGGGGCGCATGTCCGTTCTGACCGAATAGCGGGTGACATGGTCCGCTGACGCGTTCCCAGCGTCCGGATAACGGAAGGCAACGAACCGCATCACGGTTGAGCAAACATTCACCGTGAGGTCTGGCGGGTGATCGCGAACCCATTGAAGACTCCCCGGAACACCGGGCGTTCGGCCTCCTGGCCGGTGCCTCGCAGTTGTTCCACCAAGCCGCTACCCGCGGCGGGCAAGGGCCGGCTACCGGCGGCCGAGAGGGGTCCTGACCACGATGACGGCACCACTGCACGAGACGAGTGCGGTCGAGTCGACCACCGCCGTCGACGCCGTGCCCGAGGCGCCAGGCAAGGCGATCGAGGGCCGTTCCCCCTGGCAGATCGCCTGGTTGCGGCTGAAGCGGGACAAGGTCGCCCTCGTGGGCGGCGCGGTCGTGCTGTTCCTGATCCTGGTCGCCATCTGCGCACCGCTCATCGTGGGTCTCCTCGGCCACCCGCCGGACGAGTTCCACGAGGACCAGATCGACCCGCTCTTCGGCACCCCGATCGGCTCCTACGGCGGCATCTCCTCCGACTTCCTGCTCGGAGTCGAGCCGGTCAACGGCCGTGACGTCTTCAGCCGCATCGTCTACGGAGCCCGGATCTCCCTGCTCGTCGCCTTCCTCGCGGCGGTCTTCGCGGTCGTCCTCGGCACGATCCTCGGCATCGTCGCGGGCTACTTCGGCGGCTGGGTCGACGCGGCGCTCAGCCGCGTCATGGACGTCATGCTCGCCTTCCCCCAGCTGCTCTTCACCATCGCCCTGGTCTCCGTGCTCCCCAACGAGCTGCTCGGGATCGAGGGTTCGGGCGTACGCATCGGCGCTCTGGTGGTCGTGATCGGCTTCTTCGGCTGGCCGTACGTCGGCCGCATCGTCCGCGGCCAGACCCTCTCGCTGCGCGAGCGCGAGTACGTGGAGGCCGCCCGCAGCCTGGGCGCCGGCCGGCTCTACATCCTGCGCCGGGAGCTGCTGCCGAACCTGATCGCCCCGATCACGGTGTACGCGACCCTCATGATCCCCACCAACATCCTCACCGAGGCCGCGCTCAGCTTCCTCGGCGCGGGCGTGAAGCCTCCCACCGCTTCCTGGGGACAGATGCTGTCGAAGGCCGTCAACACCTATGAGGCGGATCCGCTCTTCATGGTGTTCCCCGGCCTCGCCATCTTCATCACCGTTCTGGCGTTCAACCTCTTCGGCGACGGCGTGCGCGACGCGCTCGACCCGAAGGGCGCCCGCTGAGCACCCCGCTCGGCACCCACCGACCGCCCGCACGCCCGTACAGACCCCGCCCCTGCCGCTGGTGACAGGAGGCAGTCAAGACCGGCGGACCGTTTCGACGGCCGCCACTATTCCGGAGGTTGCGAGACCATGACTCTGAACAGCTCTTCGCGGCGCAGAATCGCCGCCGGTGCGCTGCTCGCCGCGGCCACGATGGTCGTCACCACCGCCTGTGGCGGCGGCAGCGGCGACGGTGGCGACAAGGGCAAGACCGGCGCGGCCGGCTTCAACGCCGCCGTGAACAAGGTCGCCAACCCCTCGGACAAGAAGGGCGGCGAGCTGAAGTTCATCGGCTCGCAGGAGGCCGACTCGTGGGACCCGCAGCGCGGCTACTACGGCTTCGTGTGGGACTTCGCGCGCTACTACACGCGTCAGCTGGTCACCTTCAAGGCCGAGCCGGGCGCCGCCTCCACCGAGCTGGTCCCCGACCTCGCCACCGACGCCGGCAAGGTCTCGCCCGACGGTCTGACCTACACCTTCACGCTGAAGGACGGGGTGACCTGGGAGGACGGCAAGCCGATCACCTCCAAGGACATCAAGTACGGCATCGAGCGCATCTGGGCCCAGGACGTCATCTCCGGCGGCCCGATCTACCTCCAGCAGGTCCTCGACCCCAAGGGCGAGTACAAGGGTCCCTACAAGGACACCTCCGCGGACAAGCTCGGCCTGAAGGCGATCGAGACCCCGGACGACAAGACCATCATCTTCAAGCTGCCGGTCGCCAACGGTGACTTCCTGCAGATGCTGGCCATGCCCGCCGCCTCCCCGGTCCGCCAGGACAAGGACACCAAGGCCAAGTACGGCCTGAAGCCCTTCTCCTCCGGCCCGTACAAGTGGCAGGAGTACACCCCCAACAAGTCGATGCTGCTGGTCCGCAACGACAAGTGGGACGCCAAGACGGACACCGTCCGCAAGGCCCTGCCGGACAAGATCAGCGTCGCGTTCACCACCAACGCCGACGACATGGACAACCGCCTGATCGAGGGCGAGTACGACCTCGACCTCAACGCCACCGGCGTCGGCGCGGCGGCCCGTGCCAAGGTGCTCCAGCAGCACAAGGAGAACGCGGACAACCCGCAGACCGGATTCATCCGCTACGCGGTCTTCCCGCAGACGGTCATCGACAACGTCGAGTGCCGCAAGGCGATCATCTACGCGGCCGACTCCAAGTCCCTCCAGACCGCCCGTGGTGGCCCGCAGGCCGGTGGCGACATCGCCTCCAACATGCTGCCCCCGGCGATCAAGGGTGCCGACCCGAAGGCCGACCCGTACGGCAAGCTGGCCGGCAAGGCGGACGTCGCGAAGGCCAAGGAGGCGCTGCAGAAGTGCGGTAAGCCGAACGGCTTCAAGACCACCATCGCGGTTCGTAACAACAAGCCGATCGAGATCGCCACCGCCGAGTCCCTCCAGCAGTCGCTGAAGGCCGTCGGCATCGACGCCCAGATCGACCAGTTCGACGGCGCCCAGACCTCCGGCATCATCGGTTCGCCGAAGGTGGTCAAGGACAAGGGCTACGGCATCATCATCATGGGCTGGGGCGCCGACTTCCCGTCGGGCCAGGGCTTCCTGCAGCCGCTGGTCGACGGCCGCTTCATCCTGCAGAGCGGTAACAACAACTTCTCGGAGCTGAACGACCCGGCCGTCAACGGCCTGTTCGACCAGGCGCTGAAGGAGACCGACCCGGAGAAGGCCGGCGAGCTCTACAAGCAGATCAACACCAAGGTCTCCGAGGCCGCGATCTACCTGCCCTTCACCCACGAGAAGAACATCATCTGGCGCTCCTCGCGACTGACCAACGTCTACACGGCCGACGCCTACAACGGCCGCTACGACTACGCGTCGCTCGGCGTCATGAAGTAAGTGCCAGAGTCAATCCACCCGCTCCAACGGCGCACCACCCGCCGCTAGGTCCGAAGGGCAGGTGATGGCCGCCCACGGTGGCCGGGGATCCCGATCGGGATCCCCGGCCACCGGACGGCCGACCGCATGCTTGCATATCTCGTACGACGGCTGTTCGCCGTCGCAGTGATGCTGATGGTCGTCACCCTGGTGACGCTCAGCATCTTCTTCCTCATCCCCAAGCTGACCGGCAGCGACCCTGCCGCGATGTTCGTCGGCAAGCAGGCGGATCCGGCTTCCATCGAGGGCGTCCGCCAGAAGCTGGGCCTGGACGAGCCGATCCTGGTGCAGTTCTGGCACTTCGTCTCCGGCATCTTCGTCGGCCGGGACTACACCGGCGGCGGCGACACCATCCACTGCGCGGCGCCCTGCTTCGGCTACTCCTTCCGTACGGAACAGGACGTCTGGACGCTGCTCGTCGACCGGATCCCGGTCACGATCTCCATGGTCATCGGTGCGGCCCTCCTGTGGCTCGTCATGGGTGTGGCCACCGGCGTCCTCTCCGCGCTCAAGCGGGGCACCGTCGTCGACCGCGCGGCCATGATCACCGCGCTGGCCGGCGTCTCGCTCCCCATCTACTTCACCGCCATGCTGGCGATGTTCGCCTTCCGCACCCAGCTGGGCTGGCTCGACGCCAAGTACGTACCGATCACCGAGTCCTTCGGCGGCTGGTTCGGCGGACTGCTGCTGCCCTGGGTCACCCTCGCCTTCCTGTACGCGGCGATGTACGCGCGGCTCACCCGCGCCACCATGCTGGAGGTCCTCGGCGAGGACTACATCCGTACCGCACGGGCCAAGGGTCTGCCGGAGCGGGTCGTGCTCGGCAAGCACGCCATGCGCTCCACCATGACTCCCATCCTGACCATCTTCGGCATGGACCTCGGCGCCCTCGTCGGCGGCGCGATCCTGACCGAGACCGCGTTCAGCCTGCCGGGCCTCGGCAACGCCGCCTTCAAGGCGGTCAGCGACCGCGACCTGCCGCTGATCCTGGCGGTCACGCTCATCACCGCGGCCGCCGTCGTGATCGCCAACCTCGTGGTGGACCTTCTGTACGCGGTGATCGACCCCCGAGTGAGGCTCGCATGACGGACAAGCTGACCAAGACCGGCGCGGCCCTGGGGGAACCGGTCGCGTCCGGGAACGCCCCGTCCGACGCCTTCCTCGACGTCCGTGACCTGAAGATCCACTTCCCGACCGACGACGGTCTGGTCAAGTCCGTCGACGGGCTCTCCTTCCAGCTGGAGAAGGGCAAGACCCTCGGCATCGTGGGCGAGTCCGGCTCCGGCAAGTCGGTGACCTCGCTCGGCATCATGGGTCTGCACACCGTCGGCCAGTACGGCCGTCAGAAGGCGCGGATCTCCGGCGAGATCTGGCTGAACGGCCGTGAGCTGCTCTCGGCCGACCCCGAAGAGGTGCGCAGGCTGCGCGGCCGCGACATGGCGATGATCTTCCAGGATCCACTGTCCGCGATGCACCCGTACTACTCCGTCGGCGCGCAGATCGTGGAGGCGTACCGGGTCCACCACCCGGTCGACAAGAAGACCGCGCGCAGGCGCGCCGTCGAACTCCTCGACCGGGTCGGCATCCCCGAGCCGGCCAAGCGGTTCGACAACTACCCGCACGAGTTCTCCGGCGGTATGCGCCAGCGCGCGATGATCGCGATGGCGCTGGTCAACAACCCCGAACTGCTCATCGCGGACGAGCCGACCACCGCGCTCGACGTGACGGTCCAGGCGCAGATCCTGGACCTGATCCGGGACCTGCAGAAGGAGTTCGGCTCCGCGGTCGTCATCATCACCCACGACCTCGGCGTCGTCGCCGAGGTCGCCGACGACATCCTCGTGATGTACGGCGGCCGGTGCGTGGAGCGCGGCCCGGCCGAGGCGGTCTTCTACGAGCCCCAGCACCCCTACACCTGGGGTCTGCTCGGCTCGATGCCGCGGATCGACCGCGAGCAGACCGACCGGCTCATCCCGGTGAAGGGCAACCCGCCCAGCCTGATCAACGTGCCCAGCGGCTGTGCCTTCAACCCGCGATGCCCGTACGCGGATGTCCCCAAGGGCGGCATCACGCGCACCGAGCGCCCCGAGCTGCGGCTCGCGCCGACGGGCGGCGAGCACGCCGACCGTCACTACTCCGCCTGCCACATGTCGACGGAGGAGCGGACCCGGATCTGGACCGAAGAGATTGCGCCGAAGCTGTGAGCGACAACAAGAGCACTGAGCCCCTGCTCAAGGTCAACGGCCTGGTGAAGCACTTCCCGATCAAGAAGGGGCTGCTCCAGCGCCAGGTCGGGGCGGTCAAGGCGGTCGACGGCATCGACTTCGAGGTGTACCCCGGGGAGACCCTCGGCGTCGTCGGCGAGTCGGGCTGCGGCAAGTCGACGATGGGCCGGCTGATCACACGGCTGCTCGAACCGACCGGCGGCACCGTCGAGTTCGAGGGCGTGGACGTCTCGCACCTCGGTGTGGCCAAGATGCGTCCGCTGCGCCGCGACATCCAGATGATCTTCCAGGACCCGTACGGCTCGCTGAACCCGCGCCACACGGTCGGCACGATCGTCTCGGCGCCGTTCAAGCTCCAGGGCGTGGAGCCCGAGGGCGGGGTCAAGAAGGAGGTCCAGCGCCTCCTCGGCCTGGTCGGCCTGAACCCGGAGCACTACAACCGCTACCCGCACGAGTTCTCGGGCGGCCAGCGCCAGCGCATCGGCATCGCGAGGGCGCTCGCCCTGAAGCCGAAGCTGGTCGTCGCCGACGAACCGGTCTCGGCACTGGACGTCTCGATCCAGGCGCAGGTGGTGAACCTCCTGGACGACCTCCAGGAGGAGCTGGGCCTCACGTACGTGATCATCGCCCACGACCTGTCGGTGATCCGGCACGTCTCGGACCGGATCGCGGTGATGTACCTCGGCAAGATCGTGGAGCTCGCGGACCGCAAGTCCCTGTACGAGTCGCCGATGCACCCGTACACCCGCGCGCTGATGTCGGCGGTCCCGATCCCGGACCCCCGCCGCAAGGGCGCGAAGAGCGAGCGCATCCTGCTGAAGGGCGACGTCCCGTCCCCGATCGCCCCGCCGCCGGGCTGCCGCTTCCACACGCGCTGCTGGAAGGCGACGGAGGTCTGCAAGACGGTCGAGCCGCCGCTGATCGAGCTCCGCCCGGGCCAGCGGGTCGCATGCCACCACCCGGAGAACGCGGAGGGCGTGACGGTGCCGGCGGCGAGGGAGTCGGTGGAGGTGTCGATCACGAAGCGGGAGGCTCCGGAGGCCGTCGCGGAGGCCCCGGTTTCGGAGGACGTCCCGAAGGCGGACGCCCCGGCCGAGCCCGAGGCGCCGTCCGAGGGCGGTACGGCCAAGGAGTAGCGCGGCGCGCGGCTGCGTGCCCCCGGGGTCCCGGGGACGGAGCCCCCGGTCCCGTCAGGGTTCCGGTACGGGGTACCTCCCGGGCGAAGCTCTGGGGAAGGGGCGGGGTGGGGAGTTCCCACCCCGCCCCTTCCCGCGCCGCCCCCGGTCCCCGGCGCCGCCCGCCCCTCGCCGTCGCGGACCCGTCACAATGGGCGCCGTGTTCCACGATCTGTTCAGTCCCTCCGTACAACACGCCCTCGATCTCGTCGGCATCTTCGTCTTCGCCATCTCCGGCGCCCTCCTGGCCGTCCGGAAGAACTTCGACGTCTTCGGCATCGCCGTCCTCGCCGAGGTCACCGCCCTGGGCGGCGGGCTCCTGCGCGACATGATCATCGGCGCCGTGCCCCCCGCCGCCTTCACCGACCTCGGCTACTTCCTCACGCCGCTCGTCGCCACCGCACTCGTCTTCTTCCTGCACCCCGAGGTCGAGCGCACCCAGACCGCCGTCAACGTCTTCGACGCGGCCGGGCTCGGACTCTTCTCCGTCACCGGCACCATCAAGGCGTACGAGTACGGTCTCGGCCTCACCGCCTCCGCCGCCCTCGGTCTCGCGACCGCCGTCGGTGGCGGTGTCCTGCGTGACGTGCTCGCCAACGAGGTGCCCTCCCTGCTCCGCTGGGACCGCGACCTCTACGCCGTGCCCGCGATGGTCGGCGCCACGACGGTCGTCCTCTGCATCCGTTTCGACGCGCTCAACACGTTCACGACCGGCGCCGCCGTGCTCATGGCCTTCGCCCTCCGTCTGCTCGCCATGCGCTACCACTGGCGCGCGCCCCGCGCCTGGAACCGCCGTACGTCCGCCCGCGAGGAGCCCGAAAAAGCTACCGCTCAGTAGCATCCTGTTGTACGGTCAGGACATGAGCACGAGCATCGAGACGACGCCCGACGCGACGACGACGGTCAGCGAGTTCGACCGCGACACCGCCGTCACCCTCCGCGCCCCCGGTGTCTACGACGCCGACCTCTCCGCCGGCTGGACGATCATCAACGCCGTCAACGGCGGCTACCTCCTCGCCCTGCTCGGCCGCGCGCTCGGCGACCACCTGCCGCACCCGGACCCGTTCACGATCTCGGCGCACTACCTCACACCGTCCGTGCCCGGCCCCGCGGTGATCCGCACGGAGACCGTCCGCACCGGCCGCACCCTCTCCACGGGCCAGGCCTCGCTCTTCCAGTACGCCGAGGACGGCACCGAGGTCGAGCGCATCCGCGTCCTCGCCTCGTACGGCGACCTCGACGCGCTCAGCGACGACGTCCGCACCTCCGCCGCGCCCCCGGCGATCGCCCCCATCGACCAGTGCTTCGGCCCGTCCGACGGCCCGCGGCCCCCGATCCCCGGCTCCAACGCGATCACCGACCGCCTCGCCCTCAAGCTCGACCCGGCGACCGTCGGCTGGGCGATCGGCGCGCCGTCCGGGAACGGCGAGATGCGCGGCTGGTTCGGCCTCGCCGACGGCCGTGAGCCGGACGCGCTCTCCCTGCTCCTGACCGTCGACGCGCTGCCGCCGACCTCCTTCGAACTGGGCCTCAAGGGCTGGACCCCCACGGTCGAACTCACCACGCACGTGCGCTGCCGCCCGGCCCCCGGACCGCTGCGGGTCTCCATCACCACGCGGAACCTCGCCGGCGGCTTCCTGGAGGAGGACGCGGAGGTCTGGGACAGCGCGGACCGCCTCGTCGCCCAGTCCCGTCAGCTGGCCCGCGCCCCGCGCGCCTAGGCGACTAGCGTGAGGCGGTGAAGTCCGACCGCCTCCTCTCCCTCCTGCTGCTGCTCCAGACGCGAGGCCGGGTGCCCGCCGCGGAGCTCGCCGAGCGCCTCGAAGTCTCCGTACGCACCATCTACCGGGACGTCGAGGCGCTTTCGGCGTCCGGGGTGCCGGTGTACGCCGAGCGCGGCCGGTACGGGGGTATCGCGCTGCTCCCCGGCTTCCGTACGGACGTCACGGGGCTGACGGCCGACGAGTCCCGCGCGCTGTTCGTCCTCGCCGCGCAGGGCGCCCATGAGGCCCTCGGGCTCGACCGGGCACTCGGCTCGGCCCTCCGCAAGGTCATGGCCGCCCTGCCGGAACCCCACCGGCCCGCCGCCGAACTGACGAGCCGCCGGATCCTGGTCGACCCGGACCGCTGGATGCGGGCGCCTCGTCCCGCCGTGGACCTGGACGTCCTCGACCGGGCCGTCTTCGCCGACCGGCGCGTACGGCTGCGGTACCGGAGCAGCGGGGCGCAGGCCCCGAAGACGTACACGGTCGACCCGTACGGGCTCGTCGTGAAGGCGGGCGTCTGGTACCTGGTCGCCGACCACCGCACGGAACCCCGCCTCTTCCGCGCCGACCGGGTCCGGAGCGCCGAACTGCTCGACGACCCGGTGCGGCGGCGGGACGGGGTGGAGCTGGCGGAGGTGTGGGAGGCCCTGCGCCGCCGCGTCGAGACCCGGCCGGCCGGCGTCCTGGTGCGGGCCCGGATCCGCCGTGACCGCCTCGACCGCTTCCTCCGCCTCCACGGCGACCGTATGACGGCGCCGCCGCCGGAGGGGGACGAGGAGTGGACGGAGGTCGAACTGGCCTTCCCCGAACCGGGCGACACCCGACCCCTCCTGGCCCTCGGCGGCAGCATCCAGGTCCTCTCCCCGCCGGAGATCCGAACCCTCCTGGCCCAGGCGGCCGCAGAGATCCTGGCCCTCCACACGGACCCGCCCTGAGGGCGCCGAAGCCGGAGGGCGTGGCGCCGACGGCCGGGGCCCGGGCGTGCCGCCCCGCCGTCCGGTGGCGGTCGCGTGGCCTCCCCGGCCCGGGGCCGTGACCGAGTGGCCGGCTGCGCCCTCGTAGAATCAAGGCACCATGGCTTACCTCGACCACGCCGCGACCACGCCCATGCTTCCCGAGGCGATCGAGGCGATGAACGCCCAGCTCGCCGTCACGGGCAACGCCTCCTCCCTGCACGCGGCCGGGCGGCGCGCCCGGCGTGTCGTCGAGGAGGCGCGCGAGACCCTCGCCGCCGCCCTGGGCGCGCGGCCCAGCGAGGTCGTCTTCACCTCCGGCGGCACCGAGGCCGACAACCTCGCCGTCAAGGGCCTGTACTGGGCCCGCCGTGACGCCGACCCCGCCCGCACCCGCGTCCTCGCCAGCCCCGTCGAGCACCACGCCGTCCTCGACGCCGTCGACTGGCTCGCCACGCACGAGGGCGCCACCGTCGAGTACCTCCCCGTCGACGGCCACGGCCGCGTCCACCCCGACGCCCTGCGCGAGGCGATCGCCCGCGAGCCCGGGACCGTCGCGCTCGCCACCGTCATGTGGGCGAACAACGAGATCGGCACGGTCATGCCGGTACGCGAACTCGCCGACGTCGCCCGCGAGTTCGACGTCCCCCTGCACGCCGACGCCGTCCAGGCCTTCGGTCAGCTCCCGGTCGACTTCGGCGCCTCCGGCCTCGCCGCCCTGACCGTCTCCGGCCACAAGATCGGCGGCCCCTACGGCATCGGGGCGCTGCTCCTCGGACGCGAGTACAGCCCCGTCCCCGTCCTGCACGGCGGCGGCCAGGAGCGCCACGTCCGCTCCGGCACCCTGGACGCGCCCGCCATCGCCGCCTTCGCCGTCGCCGGGCGGCTCGCCGCCGAGCGGCGCGAGGAGTTCGCCCGCGAGATCGGCGCCCTCCGCGACGACCTGGTCGCGGCCGTCCTCGCCGCCGTCCCCGACGCGATCCTCGGCGGCGACCCGGTCGACCGGCTCCCCGCCAACGCCCACTTCACCTTCCCCGGCTGCGAGGGCGACTCGCTCCTCCTGCTCCTCGACGCCCAGGGCATCGAGTGCTCCACCGGCTCCGCCTGCACCGCCGGTGTCGCCCAGCCCAGCCACGTCCTGCTCGCCACCGGTACCGACCCGGACCTCGCCCGCGGCACCCTGCGCTTCACCCTCGGCCACACCTCCACCAAGGAGGACGTCGCGGCGGTCGCCGGCGCCATCGGCCCGGCCGTCGAGCGCGCGCGCACCGCCGGTCTCACGTGACCCTCTTCGAAGCCTCCCGTACGAGCTCCATGTAGCGGTCCCAGTCCCAGTGCGGCCCGGGGTCCGTGTGGTCGGTCCCGGGCACCTCGACGTGCCCGACGATGTGCTCCCGGTCCACGGGGATGCCGTACCGGGCGCAGATCCCCGCCGTCAGCCGCGCCGAGGACGCGTACATCGCCGCCGTGAAGTCCTGCGGACGGTCCACGAAGCCCTCGTGCTCGATCCCGACGCTCCGCTCGTTCATGTCCCGGTTCCCCGCGTGGAACGCCACGTCGAGCTCGCGGATCATCTGCGCCACATGACCGTCCTTCCGCACGACGTAGTGCGTGGCGGCCCCGTGCCCCGGGTTCTTGAAGACCTTCAGGGCCGTCGCGTAGCTGCCCTGGACGACATGGATCACCACCCGGTCGATCGTGAAGTCGGCCGGGCGGTCCGCCCGCCGCCAGTTCGCCCGGGACGCCGCCGACCAGTCCGCGCCCTTGTGGTCGAGCTCGCCCTCCACCCGGTCCTTCTCCGTCCCCGGCAGCCGCCACCAGGCACGAGCCAGCTCGTCCCGTGCCAGCGCCGCCGTACCGAGCACGGCCGCGCCGCCGCCGAGCAGGACGGCTCGCCGCCCCACCCCCCGCTTCTTCTCGCTCCCCATGTGCAGGACAACGCTTACTCACGCGACCGCGGTTCCCGGAGCCCCGTACCCTGGTAGGGCTATGACTCAGACTCCGCCGCAGCGCCCCCTCCGTGTCCTCGCCGCCATGTCCGGCGGCGTCGACTCCGCCGTCGCCGCCGCCCGCGCCGCCGAAGCCGGGCACGACGTCACCGGCGTCCACCTGGCGCTCTCCGCGAACCCGCAGTCCTTCCGTACCGGTGCGCGCGGCTGCTGCACCATCGAGGACTCCCGCGACGCCCGCCGCGCGGCCGACGTCATCGGCATCCCGTTCTACGTCTGGGACCTCGCCGAGCGCTTCCGCGAGGACGTCGTCGACGACTTCGTCGCGGAGTACGAGGCGGGCCGCACCCCCAACCCGTGCCTGCGCTGCAACGAGAAGATCAAGTTCGCGGCCCTGCTCGACAAGGCGCTCGCACTCGGCTTCGACGCGGTCTGCACCGGTCACTACGCCACCGTCGTGCTCAACGAGGACGGCTCGCGCGAGCTGCACCGCGCCTCCGACATGGCCAAGGACCAGTCGTACGTCCTCGGTGTCCTGGACGAGAAGCAGCTCGCCCACGCGATGTTCCCGCTGGGCGACACCCTCACCACCAAGGACGAGATCCGGGCGGAGGCGGAGCGGCGCGGTCTCGCGGTGGCGAAGAAGCCCGACAGCCACGACATCTGCTTCATCGCCGACGGCGACACCCAGGGCTTCCTGGCCTCCCGACTCGGCCGGGCGGAGGGCGACATCGTCGACGAGTCGGGGGCGAAGGTGGGCACCCACGAGGGTGCGTACGGCTTCACCATCGGCCAGCGCAAGGGCCTGCGGATCGGCCACCCGGCGCCGGACGGCAAGCCGCGCTACGTCCTGGACATCTCGCCCGTGAACAACACGGTCACGGTCGGTCCGGTCGAGGCGCTCGACGTCACCGGCCTGACGGCGATCAAGCCGCGCTGGTGCGGCACGGCTCCGGAGGGCTCCGGCCGCTACACCGCCCAGCTGCGCGCCCACGGCGGCGAGACGGCGGTGACGGCGGCGCTGGAGGACGGCGAGCTGACGGTCACCTTCGACGAGCCGGTCCGGGGCGTGGCCCCCGGCCAGGCGATCGTGCTGTACGACGACACGCGCGTGGTGGGCTCGGCGACGATCGCGACGACGGTACGACGCGAGGCGACGGCGACGGTCTGACGCGGGTACGCGTACCTGCCCGGCGGGTCTCCGACGGATCCCGTCACTCCTCCTCGAAGAACTCCTCCAGGACCGGCGCCAGGACGTGCGGTGCCACCTGGTGCGTCTGACCGGTCAGGGTGCGATGGCGGCCGCGCGGGAGGGCCGTCGCGACCGCCATCGCCGCGCGGCGCGTCCGGGCAGGGCTCGCCCCGCCGTCGACCACGAGCGCCCGCGTGTGGACCCGTCCCAGCCGCGCCGCCGGTACGGTCCCGTCGCCCAGGACCGCGTGGTCGTACGCGAGGGTGTGCGCGACGGCCTCCAGCTGCGGCCCTCCCCGCTCCGGTCCCGCCCCCTCCCTCAGGAACAGCTCGACGGCGGCACCCCGCTGCCCGCCGTCGAGGAGCCCGGCCAGCCGCCGCCGGCGCCATGCGAAGGCGTCCCGGGCCCCGGCCTCCGTGGAGAACGGCGGCTCGAAGACCGACAGCCGCTCGATCGGCAGCCCGCCGGCCGCCGCCGCGAGGGCCAGCGCCCCGCCCGACGAGACGCCGTGCACGAAGGCCCGGCCACCCACCTCGTCGATCAGCGCCGCCAGATCGTCGACCTCCCGCCGCACCCCGTACGGCCCCGTGTCGCCGCTCCCGCCCCGCCCCCGCCGGTCGTAGGTCACGACCGCGTAGTGCGGCGCCAGAAGATCGGCCAGCGGCTGTTCCGTACCGGCCGTCGACAGGGCCCCGCCCACGAGGATCACCGCGGCCCCCTCCCCGCGCCGCTCGTACGCGATCCTCGTCCCGTCCGCCGACCTGACCCGCCCCCGGACCCTGTGCAGAGTGTCGCTCATCTCGTCCATGCCAGTGCTGACCGGACGCGCTCCCGGAACTCATCGGCGTGGCAAGGAAATTCCCGAAAGAATCTTGAAAGCCGAGGTCAGGGATGTGAGGGATACGGTGGGAGCCATGAACATCTGCGTCTTCCTCTCCGCCGCCGACCTCGACGAGCGCTACACCGCCCCCGCCCGCGACTTCGCCGAACGGCTCGGGAAGGCGGGCCACACCCTGGTGTGGGGCGGCTCCGACGTCGGCCTGATGAAGGTCGTCGCGGACGGGGTGGAGGAGGCGGGCGGCCGGCTCGTCGGCGTCTCGGTCGAGTTCCTCGCCGCGAAGGCCCGGCCCGGCGCGGACCAGATGATCGTCACCAAGGACCTCGCAGCGCGGAAGGCGCTGCTCCTGGCCAAGTCCGACGCGATCGTGATCATGGTCGGTGGCACCGGCACCCTGGACGAGGCCACCGAGGTCCTGGAGCTGAGGAAGCACGGCAAGCACACCAAGCCGGTGGTCCTGCTGAACACGGCCGGGTTCTACGACGGACTGAAGGCGCAGTTCCAGCGCATGGAGGCGGAGGGCTTCCTGCCGCTGCCCCTCGCCGACCTGGTGTTCTTCGCCGAGGACGGCGAATCCGCTCTCGCCCACCTTGAGGAGTCGATCGCCGCACGGTGATGGGACCATGGTCCCCATGGCTACTCATGTGATCACCGGGGCAGGTTCCGGCATCGGCGCGGCGGTCGCGCGACGGCTCCACGCGCGCGGGGACGAACTCGTGCTCCACGCGCGCGACGCCGGCCGGGCCAAGGAGCTCGCCGCCGAGTTCCCCGGCGCCAGGACCCTCGTCGGCGACCTCGCCGACCCCGACCGGCTGTCCTGGGCGTTCTCGCACCAGAGCCTGCCCGAGCGGGTCGACACGCTCCTGCACATCGCGGGTGTGGTCGACCTCGGCCCGGTCGGCGACCTCACCCCCAAGACCTGGCGCCACCAGCTCAACGTCAACCTCGTCGCCCCGGCCGAGCTGACCCGGCACTTCCTGCCCCAGCTCCGCGTCTCCCAGGGCCACGTGGTCTTCGTCAACTCCGGCGCCGGGCTCAACGCCCACGCCGAGTGGAGCGCCTACGCCGCCTCCAAGCACGGCCTGAAGGCGCTCGCCGACTCCCTGCGCCACGAGGAGCACGGCAACGGGGTGCGGGTCACCTCCGTCTACCCGGGCCGCACCGCCAGCCCGATGCAGGCGAAGGTCCACGCCCAGGAGGGCAAGGAGTACGACCCCTCGCAGTGGATCGACCCCGAATCGGTCGCGACCACGATCCTCACGGCCGTCGACCTCCCGCGTGACGCGGAGATCAACGACCTGACCGTCCGTCCGGGACGGTAGGAACCAGGAACAGTGAGCGAGACGCCAGGAACATTGAGCGAGACGAGCGAGCAGCAAGAGTTCCCCTGGGGGCCCGCCACCGGCGTCGGCTCCCTGCCGGGCGGTGACGCCCGCGAGGCCGCCAGGACCGTCACCGGCTCCTTCGAGGACTTCCCCTTCCTCGCCGAACTGCCCGCGCGCGGCCCCGGTGCCGACATGATCGGGCGGACCATCGGACTGCTCGTCGAGATGTACGCGCACGTGGAGCCGAGCGGATGGCGGGTCAGCGACCGGCCGGGCCGCGACACCCGGCGTGCCCGCTCCTGGCTCGGCGAGGACCTCGACGCCCTGGAGGAGTTCACCCAGGGCTACGAGGGCCCGCTCAAGGTCCAGGCCGTGGGCCCATGGACGCTCGCCGCGGCGCTCGAACTGCGCGGTGGCGAGGCCGCCCTCGGCGACCCCGGCGCCTGCCGGGACCTCACGGGCTCCCTCACCGAGGGCCTCCGCGCCCACCTCGCCGAACTCCGCAAGCGGATCCCGGGCGCCCGGCTCGTCCTCCAGCTCGACGAGCCCTCCCTCACGGCCGTCCTGCGCGGCCATGTCCGTACCGCCAGCGGCTACCGCACGTACCGCGCCGTCGACCGGCAGGTCGTCGAGAGCGCGCTGCGCGAGGTGGTCGCGGTCCACGACGGCCCGGTCGTCGTCCACTCCTGCGCCCCCGAGGTGCCGTTCGGGCTGCTGCGGCGGACCGGTGTCTCCGGGGTCTCGTTCGACTTCGGTCTCCTCACCGAACGTGACGAGGAGCCGATCGGCGAGGCCGTCGAGGCCGGCACCAAGCTCTTCGTGGGCGTGGTGCCGTCCACCGACACGGCATTGTCCGACCCGGGCGGTAGCGTCATGGGTGTCAGGACGCTGTGGCGCAGGCTGGGGCTGAATCCGGGGACTCTCGCCGAGTCCGTGGTGGTCACCCCCACGTGCGGTCTCGCGGGCGCTTCGCCCGCGTATGCCCGCGCGGCCCTCGCCCACTGCGCCCGGGCGGCGAGATCGCTCGCGGACAACCCTGAGTGACTTCGGTCAGAGGCAACGGGAGGACGAGTAACGGTGGCAGTCGAACAGGGGGCCCTGCCCGCCGAGGCACGGGAGAAGCACGCGGACCTGGCCGAGCAGGTCGAGGAGCACCGCTTCCGGTACTACGTGAGGGACCAGCCGGTCATCAGCGACGGCGAGTTCGACAAGCTCCTGCGCTCCCTGGAGGCGCTGGAGGAGGAGTACCCCGAGCTGCGCACGCCGGACTCGCCGACGCAGAAGGTCGCGGGGCAGTACGAGACGGAGTTCACCTCCGTCGCGCACCGGGAGCGCATGCTCTCCCTCGACAACGCCTTCGACGACCTGGAACTGGCCGCCTGGGCCGAGCGGACCGCCCGTGACGTCGGCACGCCCGACTACCACCTGCTGTGCGAGCTGAAGGTCGACGGCCTCGCGGTCAACCTGACGTACGAGCGCGGCAGGTTGACCCGGGCGGCCACCCGGGGCGACGGCCGGGCCGGCGAGGACATCACGCCCAACGTCCGCACGATCGCCGACATCCCGGACCGGCTGCACGGGGACCGCGTCCCGGAGCTCGTCGAGATCCGCGGCGAGGTCTACTTCCCGATGGAGGCCTTCGAAGGGCTGAACGCGCGTCTGGTGGAGGCGGGCGACAAGCCCTTCGCCAACCCGCGCAACGCGGCGGCCGGTTCGCTCCGGCAGAAGGACCCGAAGGTCACCGCGACCCGCCCGCTCCGGATGGTCGTTCACGGCATCGGCGCCCGCGAGGGCCTGGACATCGACCGCCTCAGCCAGGCGTACGAGCTGCTGCGCGAGTGGGGCATGCCGACCGCCCGGCACAACAAGGTCGTGGCCTCGCTCGACGAGGTACGGGAGTTCATCGCGTACTTCGGCGAGAACCGCCACTCCGTGGAGCACGAGATCGACGGGGTCGTCGTCAAGCTGGACGAGATCCCGCTCCAGGGCCGGCTCGGCTCCACCGCGCGCGCCCCGCGCTGGGCGATCGCCTGGAAGTACGCGCCCGAGGAGGTCAACACCAAGCTGGTCGACATCAAGGTCGGTGTCGGCCGGACGGGCCGGGTCACTCCGTACGCCCAGGTGGAGCCGGTCACGGTCGCCGGTTCGGAGGTCGAGTTCGCCACGCTCCACAACCAGGAGGTCGTGAAGGCCAAGGGCGTGCTGATCGGTGACACGGTCGTGCTGCGCAAGGCCGGTGACGTCATCCCGGAGATCCTCGGCCCCGTCGCCGACCTGCGGGACGGCACCGAGCGGGAGTTCGTGATGCCCGCCGAGTGCCCCGAGTGCGGGACGCCGCTGCGGGCCATGAAGGAGGGCGACATCGATCTGCGCTGCCCCAACGCGCGGACCTGCCCCGCCCAACTGCGTGAACGTCTCTTCTATCTGGCGGGCCGTGAGTGCCTGGACATCGAGAACTTCGGCTCGGTGGCCGCGGCCGCGCTGACGCGCCCCCTGGAGCCGGCCGAGCCGCCTCTGGTCGACGAGGGCGATCTCTTCGACCTCACCATCGAGCAGCTCCTGCCGATCAAGGCGTACGTCCTCGACTCCGACAGCGGGCTGCCCAAGCGGGACCCGAAGACCGGCGAGGAGAAGGTCGTCACGGTCTTCGCCAACCAGAAGGGCGAGCCGAAGAAGAACGCGCTTGCCATGCTGGCGAACATCGAGGCGGCCAAGGCCCGCCCGCTCGCCCGGTTCATCAACGGCCTCTCCATCCGGCACGTGGGCCCCGTCGCCGCCCAGGCGCTGGCCCGCGAGTTCCGCTCCCTGGAGCGGATCGAGCAGGCGAGCGAGGAGGAGCTGGCGGCCGTCGACGGGGTCGGCGGGATCATCGCCACGGCGGTGAAGGACTGGTTCTCCGAGGAGTGGCACCGCGAGATCGTGCGCAAGTGGCGTGCGGCGGGAGTGGCGTTCGAGGACGAGGGCGCCGGCGAGGAGCAGGGGCCGCGTCCGCTGGAGGGACTGACCGTCGTCGTCACCGGCACCCTGCAGAACTTCACCAGGGATGGCGCAAAAGAGTCGCTCCAGAGCCGCGGTGCGAAGGTCACCGGTTCCGTTTCGAAGAAGACCGACTTCGTGGTGGTCGGCGAGAACCCCGGGTCCAAGTACGACAAGGCGATGCAGCTGAAGGTTCCGGTTCTCGACGAGGACGGTTTCGGCGTGCTGCTCGAACAAGGGCCCGAGGCCGCTCGGGAGGCCGCGGTTCCGGTCGAGGGATAGCCGGGAGGGAGCCGGAGCGGCGGCCGCGCGAACGTCACCCGTTTGGCGCATACCAGATCGTTACGGGTGGCCAGGTCGCATTCGGGCAAGACATGGAGAGCGCTGCCCGTCGGAGCCCTCCGCGGCCTAGTGTTGAGACCGTGCGTCTGTCGCGCACGGCCGCGTGAGGGCTCTGCCGGTCGTGGCGGCATGACAACGGCCCATCGCGTTGCATCGGCACCGCCGGCTGTGAGAGGGACGGAATGAAACCGACCGAGAGTGCCGCCGCCCCGGTCTCACGGCCGCGTGCCCGCGCGGCCTTCGTGGGCATCACCTCCGGGCTGCCCGGAGCGGTGGTGGGGCTCGCCGCCGGCGCGCTCGTCACCGGGCTCTACCACGTCCTGAGCGCCGGCCACGGACTCTTCCCCGGCGGCGCCGAAGGCTGGTCCCTCGCGGTCCTCACCGGACTCATCGTCGGACACCTGGTCGCCCTCGGCCGCGACCGCTGGTGGGGCGGCACCGGCTCCGGCGCCGCCCTCACCCTCGCCGTCCTGCTCCTCTACGGCTGGGTGCCCGCCGGACTCGTCTCCATGGCCGTCGTCCTCCTGGTCGGCGCGGCCCGCCGGCACCGCTGGCGCCAGGGCCTGTTGCACGGCGCCGTGGACGTCCTCGGCGTCGGCGCCGCCGCCCTGGTGCTCGCCGCGTTCGGAGACGTACCGACGGTCGAGCACCCCTGGCAGCCCCCCGACTGGGGGATCGCCGACGTACCGGAAGTCGTGCTCGCCGCCGGCACCTACCTCATGGTGACCCGGCTGCTCCTCTGGTACGCCCTCTCGCCCCGCAGCGGCGGACTGCCGACCGTCGCCCGCACCGCCCTGCTCCGGCAGGGCCTCGTCGCGGTCGCCCTGCTCGGCATCGCCCCGCTGATCTGCGTCGTCGCCGTCGCCCAGCCGATCCTGCTGCCGCTCTTCGCCGTCCCGCTCATCGCCCTCGACTCCACCCTCTGGATCGCCCGCGCCCGCGCCGAGGAGCAGCTGCGCGACCCGCTCACCGGGCTGCCGAACCGCCAGTGGCTCCTGGAGCGGGCCTGGACCGCCCTTGAGGAGGCCGAGGGGGAGGGCGCCCGCTCGGCCCTCGTCCTGATCGACCTCGACCGTTTCCGCTCGGTCAACGACACCCTCGGCCATCTCGCCGGGGACCGGCTGCTCCTCCAGATCGCCGAGCGGCTCAAGCTCGCCCTGCCGCGCGGGGCGGAGGCCGCGCGGCTCGGCGGCGACGAGTTCGCCGTCCTGCTCCCCACCGCCGACTCCACCACCAGCGCCCAGCGCGTCGCCCGCCACCTGGTCGCCGAGCTTTCCTCGCCGCTCGACCTGGACGGCCTCACCCTCGTCCTGGAGGCCAGCGCCGGCGTCGCGGTCTTCCCCGACCACGCGCTCGACGCCGAGGGGCTCCTGCGCCGGGCCGACGTCGCCATGTACCAGGCCAAGCGGGACCGTACGGGCGTCGAGGTGTACGAGTCCAAGCGCGACTCCAACACCCCTGACCGGCTCGGACTCCTCGGCGACCTGCGGCGCGCCCTGGACGCCGGCGAGGTCGAGCTCCACTACCAGCCCAAGGTCCGCTTCGACGGACAGGTCGCCGGCCTGGAGGCTCTGGTGCGCTGGGTGCACCCGGAGCGCGGGCGGGTCCCCCCGGACGAGTTCATCGCCATCGCCGAGTCCTCGGGCCTGATGCCCCACCTCACCGAGTACGTCCTGGAGACCGCGCTCGCGCAGGTGGCCCGGTGGCGTGCCCAGGGGTTGAACGTTCCTGTGGCCGTGAACGTCTCGCCCCGGGACGTCCACACCCCCGGCTTCGCCGGCGCGGTCGCCGCCCGCCTGGCCCGGCACGGCGTCCCGGCAGGGGCCCTGCAGCTGGAGATAACGGAACACGTGCTCCTGGAGGACCCGCAGCGCGCCGCCGACACCATGGCCGGGCTGACCGGCCACGGCGTGAAGATGTCCCTGGACGACTTCGGCACCGGCTACTCCTCCCTGGTCCACCTGCGGCGCCTCCCGGTGAGCGAGCTGAAGATCGACCGCTCCTTCGTCGCCCGGCTCGCCGTCGACGCCGAGGACGCCGAGATCGTGCGCTGCACCCTCGACCTCGCCCACTCGCTCGGCCTGCTCGTGGTCGCCGAGGGCGTCGAGGACGACGAGACCTGGGAGCGCCTGCGGGACCTGGGCTGCGACGCCGTCCAGGGCTGGCTGGTGGCCGCCGCGATGCCCCCGGCCGAGACCACCGCCTGGCTGCTCGCCCGCGGCGAACGCGGCTGGCGCCGCCCCTCGGAGGAGGCCGCGATGCAGGCCGCCGAGGCGGCCGCTGCCGTGGACCTCGACCAGTCCTCCGGCCAGGTGGTGCAGTAGCCGCGCGGCGGGCGGCGGGCAACCGTTTCACGGGTAGCGGTGCGGGCCCCATAGGATTGGGCCAACACCATCAAACTCACCCCGTGAGGATCGCATGCCTGGCATCACGCGCGAGGAGGTCGCCCACCTCGCACGGCTGGCGCGTCTGGAGCTGAAGGGCGAAGAGCTCGATCACTTCGCCGGTCAGCTCGACGACATCATCGGCGCGGTCGCCCGCGTCTCCGAGGTCGCCGACCAAGACGTACCGCCGACCTCCCACCCGCTGCCGCTGACGAACGTCATGCGCGCGGACGAGGTCCGTCCGTCGCTCACCCCCGAGCAGGCGCTCTCCGGCGCCCCGGCCCAGGAGCAGCAGCGTTTCAAGGTGCCGCAGATCCTGGGGGAGGACTAATCACATGACGGACATCATCAAGCTCACGGCCGCCGAGATCGCCGCGAAGATCGCCTCCGGCGAGCTCACCGCCGTCGAGGTGACCGAGGCCCACCTCGCCAGGATCGAGGCCGTCGACGAGAAGGTCCACGCCTTCCTGCACGTCGACCGCGAGGGCGCCCTCGCCCAGGCCCGCGCCGTGGACGAGAAGCGCGCCAAGGGCGAGAAGCTCGGCCCGCTGGCCGGCGTCCCCCTGGCGCTCAAGGACATCTTCACCACCGTCGGCGTGCCGACGACCGTCGGCTCGAAGATCCTCGAAGGCTGGATCCCGCCGTACGACGCGACCCTGGTGAAGAACCTGAAGGCCGCCGACGTCGTCATCCTCGGCAAGACCAACATGGACGAGTTCGCCATGGGGTCCTCCACCGAGAACAGCGCCTACGGCCCCACCGGCAACCCCTGGGACCTGACCCGGATCCCCGGCGGCTCCGGCGGTGGCTCCTCCGCCGCCCTCGCCGCGTACGAGGCGCCCCTCGCCATCGGCACGGACACCGGCGGCTCGATCCGCCAGCCCGCCGCCGTCACCGGCACCGTCGGCGTCAAGCCGACCTACGGCGGGGTCTCCCGCTTCGGCATGGTGGCCTTCTCCTCCTCCCTCGACCAGGGCGGCCCCTGCGCCCGTACGGTCCTGGACGCGGCCCTGCTGCACGAGGCCATCGCCGGGCACGACCCGCTGGACTCGACCTCCATCGACGCCCCGGTCCCGCCGGTCGTCGAGGCCGCCCGCAACGGCTCCGTCGCCGGCATGCGTGTCGGTGTCGTCAAGCAGTTCCGCGGCGAGGGCTACCAGGCCGGTGTCGTGCAGCGCTTCGACGAGTCCGTCGAGCTCCTCAAGGAGCTGGGTGCCGAGATCGTCGAGCTGGACTGCCCGACCTTCGACCTCGCCCTTTCGGCGTACTACCTGATCGCGCCGTCGGAGTGCTCCTCCAACCTGGCCCGCTTCGACGCCATGCGCTACGGCCTGCGGGTCGGCGACGACGGTACGAAGTCGGCCGAGGACGTCACCGCCCTCACCCGTGAGGCCGGTTTCGGCGACGAGGTCAAGCGCCGCATCATCCTCGGTACGTACGCGCTGAGCTCCGGCTACTACGACGCGTACTACGGCTCGGCGCAGAAGGTCCGCACGCTCATCACCCGTGAGTTCGAGCAGGCCTTCGAGCAGGTGGACGTGATCGTCTCCCCGACGACCCCCACCACCGCCTTCCCGATCGGCGAGCGCGCCGACGACCCGATGGCGATGTACCTCGCGGACCTGTGCACCATCCCGACCAACCTGGCGGGCAACGCCGCCATGTCGCTGCCCTGCGGCCTCGCGCCGGAGGACGGCCTCCCCGTCGGGCTGCAGATCATCGCCCCCGCCATGAAGGACGACCGGCTGTACAAGGTCGGCGCCGCCGTCGAGGCCGCCTTCGTGGAAAAGTGGGGTCACCCGCTGCTTGAGGAGGCTCCGTCGCTATGAGTGCCATGGCAAAGAAGGCCAAGAACTTCAAGAAGTCCAAGACCGGCGTCTACGTCTCGCTGGCGACCACCGCGTTCGGCGCCATCAGCGTCGCGAAGCAGGCCAAGATGGCCCGCAACGACAACGACATGCTGCGGCTGATCGACTCCGCCGTGTCCGCCGCCGCCATCGTTACCGGCCTGGCGATCCTCTACCGGGAGCTGAAGCGCCTGGGCGACGACGACGTCCTGCTGGGCTGAGAGGGAAAGTCTCACTGTGACCGTCACTGAACTGCTGTCGTACGACGCGGCGCTCGCTGCGTACGACCCCGTCATGGGCCTGGAGGTCCATGTCGAGCTCGGCACGAAGACCAAGATGTTCTGCGGCTGCTCGACCGAGCTGGGCGCCGAGCCCAACTCGCAGACCTGCCCGACCTGTCTGGGTCTGCCCGGCTCGCTCCCGGTCGTCAACGCGATCGGCGTCGAGTCGGCCGTCAAGATCGGTCTCGCGCTGAACTGCGAGATCGCCGAATGGTGCCGCTTCGCCCGGAAGAACTACTTCTATCCGGACATGCCGAAGAACTTCCAGACCTCGCAGTACGACGAGCCGATCGCCTTCAACGGCTATCTGGACGTCCAGCTGGAGGACGGGGAGATCTTCCGCGTGGAGATCGAGCGCGCCCACATGGAGGAGGACACCGGCAAGTCGCTGCACGTCGGCGGCGCCACCGGCCGGATCCACGGCGCGTCCCACTCCCTGCTGGACTACAACCGGGCCGGCATCCCGCTCATCGAGATCGTCACCAAGCCGATCGAGGGCGCGGGCGAGCGTGCCCCCGAGGTCGCCAAGGCGTACGTCGCCGAGCTGCGCGAGCTGATCCGCGCGCTGGACGTCTCCGAGGCGCGGATGGACAAGGGCCAGATGCGCTGCGACGTGAACCTGTCGCTGCGCCCCCACGGCACCACGACCTTCGGCACCCGCTCGGAGACGAAGAACGTCAACTCGCTCCGTTCGGTGGAGCGGGCGGCGCGCTTCGAGATCCAGCGCCACGCGGCCGTCCTCCAGTCGGGCGGCACGATCGTGCAGGAGACCCGTCACTTCCACGAGGACGACGGCTCCACCACCTCCGGCCGGATCAAGGACAACGCCGAGGACTACCGGTACTTCCCGGAGCCCGACCTCGTCCCCGTCGCCCCGGCCCGTGAGTGGGTCGAGGAGCTGCGTGCCGGGCTGCCCGAGCTGCCGCGCGTGCGCCGCAACCGGCTCCGTGAGGAGTGGGGTGTGTCGGAGCACGACATGCAGTCGATCCTCAACGCGGGCGCGGTCGACCTGATCGTCGCGACCACGGACGCCGGTGCTCCGGCGGACCAGGCCCGCAAGTGGTGGATGGGCGAGCTGGCCCGCTCCGCCAACGAGTCGGGCACGGCCCTGGACGAGCTGCCGATCACCCCGGCGCAGGTGGCCCGGGTGACCGAGCTGGTGGCCTCCGGCGACCTCACCGACAAGCTGGCCCGCCAGGTCATCGAGGGCGTGCTGGCCGGCGAGGGCGGCCCGGACGAGGTCGTCGAGAAGCGCGGCCTGAAGGTCGTCTCCGATGAGGGTGCGCTCGGCACGGCCGTCGACGAGGCCATCGCGGCCAACGCGGGCATCGCCGACAAGATCCGCGGCGGCAAGGTGGCCGCGGTCGGCGCCCTGGTCGGCGCGGTCATGAAGGCCACTCGCGGCCAGGCGGACGCGGCGCGCGTGAAGGACCTGATCCTGGAGCGCCTGGGCGTCTCCGAGGGCTGAGCGTCTGACTGGTACGCGAACAAGGGCGGCGTCCCGGGTCTCACGACCCGGGACGCCGCCCTCTTCGTAGCATCGTGAGACAGCCGGAGCGGGTCTTCCTCAGATGGGCGAGCAGCTCGGCGTAAGCGGGCGGGTTGGCGGGCGAGGACCGTTCGGCCAGGCCGATCGCCTCGTCTACCGGCCCCAGCGCCTCCTGCCACCGACCGTCGAGGGCGAGGAAGCGCCCCAGGTTGTTGAGGATCCTCGCCAGGTCGAAGGTGTACGCGGCGGGGGTGCGGGCCACTGCCGCGCGGTACAGCTCGACGGCGCGCCGGGTGACGGCGAGCCCCTCGGAGCGCCTCCCCGCCGCCTCCAGGCACAGGCCCAGGTTGGAGAGTGACATGGCGAGGTCGGCCCCGTGGAGGTCACGATTCCCGGCGAACAGCCTCTCGTGGATCGCGACGGCCTCCTCCACGGGTCCCAGGGCTTCGGCCGGACGCCCCGCTTCCACGAGGAACCTGCTCAGGTTCGACAGCGACATCGCCAGGACCTTCTCGTGGCCGGCGAGGTTCGCTGCGGCGAGACGGCGGCGGATCGCGGTGGTCTCGGCGGTGGCGTCGACGGCCTCGGCCGTCCGACCCGCCTCCCCGAGGTCGACGCCCAGACTCAGGAGGGCGTTGGCGAAGTCCGGTTCGTGCGCGGCCGCGTTGACCTTCGCGAGCCGGCGCAGGAGCGAGGTCGCCTCCTCGGAGAGCGCCAGGGCTTCCGCCCGGTGGCCCTGGAGGGCGAGGTGGTCGGCCAGGTTGGTGAGCGACTTCGCGAGGTCGGGCTCGTGAGCCGCAGGGTCCTGTGCGGCGAGCCGCCGACGGGTCGCCACCGCCTCCCGCCCCGCCTCGGCCGCCGCCGGCCAATGGCCGAGGTCGGAGAGATAGTTGGCGAGGCCGTGCAGCGCGTTCGCCAGGAACTCCTCGTGGACGGGGTCCGCCGCGGCGATCCGCCGCCAGATCGCCACCGCCCGCTCACCCGTGGCGAGGGCCTCCTCCGGGCGACCCGTCGCGGCGAGCCATATACCGACGTTGCTGATGAGCCCGGCATGCGTACCTTCGTACAGCGCGGGTTCGGTCCGGGCGAGTCGCCCCGTCAGGGCGGCGGCCTCGACGGCCGTGTCATGGGCCTCCTCGTGCTGCCCGAGGAGGCCCAGGCAGGTGGCGAGACGGCTCAGAGCGCCGGCGAGTGAGCCGATGTCGTCGGTCTCGCCGTACGCGTCGACGGCCCGCCGGGCCGCCGTCAGGGCCTCGTCGGGACGACCGGCGTTCTCGAGCCGGTTGGCCAGCTCGGCGTAGGCCACCCCGCGTGCGGCCGGACCGTTGTCGAGGACGAGCAGATGGCCGGCGAGCCGCTCGGTGAGGACCGCCATGCCCGCGTCGAGGTCGACATGGCGACGTACCGGGAATCGGCCCACGATGGCGGAGACCAGTTGGGCCGGTACGTCGTCCAGGGCGGCGAGCGCGCTCAGGGCGGCGCCGCCGGCGGCGAGCGCGAGGCCCGGCTCGGCGGCCAGGAGCGGGTAGAGGTGCCGTGGCCCGAGATGCGGCCAGCGCTGGGCCGCGGCCGCCAGAAAGGTGACCGCGCGCTCGGCGTGCGGACCGACCAGGTTCGCGGTGGTGGGCGCGGCCCAGTCCATGGCCGGGTAGTCGGCGCTGTGCCCCGGGAGGGTGAGGGCGAGGAAGTCCTCGGCGAGCCGGTCGGGATAGAGCGGCTCCATGACGGTAGCGCGCCCGGGCTCGGCGGCCGGGTAGCAGAAGGCGTGGTCGTCGAGGACCCGGCCGGGGGCCAGGCCGGTGTCGAGCCCGGCCACGACGGCCGAGCCGGCGAGCCGGTCGAGCGACCCGGTGAGCGCGGCGGCGAAGACGGCCCGGTTCATGGCCGGGGGAGGGGTGGCGTACGGCCCGCCCCGGGCGAAGAGGGTGCCCCAGTGCAGATGCTCGCGGTCGAGCAGGTAGACGGTCAGACCGGCGAGATCGGTGGGCGGCCGGCGTCCGCGCGCATGGGCGTCCACGGAGACGAGGGCGGCCATGTGGAGGGCGAGGGTCAGCCCGTACGGGGGAGGGGGGCCGGGCGCGGCCGGGACTGCGTACCGTACGGCGAAGGCGTCCCGGGCGGCCGTGTACATCGCGGCGCGAGCGCTGGTGCCGCCGGGAAGCTCGCCCAGGGCATGGCTGGAGGTGGCGGCCTGGTGGTTGGCGAGCGAGGCGCGTAGGGCGGGCCAGGCATCGGCGGTACGGGCGAGCAGCAGAACCCTCGTCGGCAGCCCGGGCCGGTGGAGCAGGGCGTTGCTGAACAGCCAGGTGAGGTGGGTGAGCGGCCACCGGTCCGCGTAGTCGACGACCAGCAGGACGCCGGGGTGCCCGTCGATCGTCAGGTCCTGGCTGCCGGGCGGCGGCTGGACCGACCCCGGGCCGTTGGTGGCGGCGACGACCCGCCAGCCCGCTTGCAGGGTCTCGTTCGCGAACCGTGCTGCGAGGCGGGTCTTGCCCTGCCCGCCGGGCGCGTGCATCCAGCGGACGGAGAGCCGGGTCCCCTGGTCACGCCACGCGCGCAGGTCGGCGAGCTCGGCCTCCCGCCCGGTGAACGGCACCACCTCGAAACGGGAGTTGAGCATCCGGCTCGGTAACTCCCGCAGCCACTCGGGGTCGGCCGAGGGCGCGGGACGCCAGTTCTGGAGGAGGTAGACGGGCGACCCGTCTCCGAACACATGGATGTCGGCCCCGATGACGCCGTACGCGTATCCGGAGAGCGCGGTGACGTGCTGCTCGAAGCTCACGCGCCCGGGTCGCGATGGAAGACGATGTTCCCGTACTGGACCCCGAAGACGCGCCCGTTGTCGTGGGCGGTGTTGCGCTGCACGGAGTGCTGGGCGCCCGGGGCGTCCCGTATCAGCTCGCGCAGTTCGTCGGCGTACTCCGGGTGCTCGGCGAGGAGAGCGCGGAGCCGCAGGGCCCAGGCGGGCACGAGCGCCTGCCGCGCCTCGTCGGCGTCCTCGGCTCCGGCGACCAGGGCGGCGTCCTCCTCAAGCCGCCCTGCGACCTCCGCGCGCCCCCGGAACAACCGTACGACTCCGTCCCGGGTGACCTGCCAGGCGTCGGAGGCCATGGCGGCGACAACGGCCCCGCCACCGGCGGCGGCCAGGGCGGTCAGCGACTCCTCTAACACGTCGCTTCCGCGATGAACTCGGCCCAGGCGGTGGGGGAGACGGTGAAGACGGGGCTCCTGTCGGCGAGCTTGGAGTCTCGGACGTGGACGGCGGCGGGGTGAGCGGCGACCTCGACGCAGGCCCCGCCCTCGCTGCCGCTGTAGCTCGACTTGCGCCAGTCGTAGGCGACTTCGAGGCAGTTGCCGCCGTCGCTTCCGCTGTAGCTGGACTTGAACCACGAAAGTTCTGCTGCGCTCATGTCACTCCTGCCAGACGATCCAGCAGGCCCTTGGTTTCCTCTGGCGTGAGGCCTGTGATCGCAGCATTCCATACTTCAGCTGAAGGATCCCGACCTCGTCGGCATCCTCGATGAGGAAGCTGACGCGCTGGCCTTCGATGTAGGCGAGGTGCTGATGCTCCGGGGTCTCGATAAGGGCCATGGGCCCGTCGAGCCCCGCGTGCGTGGTGCGACTGTTCGGACTCGTCCAGAACGAAGGTCATCATCGGCGGCCAGGGCTTCTGCTCGAAGATGCGCTGTCGGTCAATTCGGCCCAGCAGCCGCTCCTTGGCCTCCTGCTCGGTGATGGGCGGATAGAGGCAGTCGAAGACGGCGCCCGCGTACTCAGGTGTCTGGAGGAGACCGGGCACGACCTGGTTCTCGTACGAGAGCAGGCTGAGCGCCGCTTCTTCAAGATCGATGAACTCCTGCGCGAACGCCGGATACCGCTCCCTCTGCGGGACCTTCTCCACCGTCGCCGTCAACGCCCCCTTCGTCTGGAGCAGTTCGTCCAGCCCCTCCGCGAGCTTCAGCCGTAACGGCCGCCGCCCCTGCTCGATCGACCCCAGCGTCTCCAGTCCGACGCAGACGAGCGACGCGAGCTGTGGCTGTGTCATGCCCGCGTGCTTCCGGTAGAGGCCCACGAGCGCGCCGACCACTTCCCACGAAGGGACCTTCTTCTCGGGTTTCTTCCCTGGCTGCATGGGCACTGCCTTCCCCTCCGCGCGCGTACCCGACGCATTTCCGTCCCGTACAAAGAATTTGTACGGCTTCCCCCCTGGGGCGCATGAGGCGCGAGTCGTCATCGTGACGCCATGACCGACCAACTCACCCTTCAACACCAGGCGTTCTTCCGCTGTGAGCGCCGATCCGTCCCCCTCGCCCGCGACTTCACGCGCAAGGTCCTGACCGAATGGAGCCTGGAGGCCCGTGCGGACGACGTACTGTTGTGCGTGAGCGAACTCGCCACCAACGCCCTCCTCCACGGAGCCCCGCCCGGCCGCGGCTACGCCCTGCACCTCGCCCTGAGGGGCCCCGGCTGCCCCGGCCCCACGCTCCGTATCGAGGTCCACGACAGCGGCGACGGCACCCCGGCCCTCCGTGAACCCGCCGCGAGTCCGGGCGCGGGCTCCTCCTCGTCGCGGCGCTGGCCGACCGGTGGGGTGTGGGGGAGCGGAACCCCGGCAAGATCGTCTGGTGCGAGTTCCACCGGCATCTGAGCCCGGCGGTCACAGGCTCCCGAGGAGGCCGTCGAGCGGGGCCGGGGCCCGGTCGGGGGCGAGGGCCTCGACCAGCAGAGTGCCGTAGCGGATCTTGCGGCCCTTCTTCGTACCGAGGAAGCGCCGCAGCTGCTGATGGCGGTCCCGGCCGTGCTGGGCCGGCTGGCGTAGGAACGTCTGCCAGGCGCGCAGGTCGTCGTCCTCGGCGCGGACGATCTCCTCGACCCTCTCCGTGCCCAGGGTGCGGATGAGTTCGTCCTCCAGGTCCGCCACGCACACGAAGATGCCGTCGCGCGGAGCCCCGGCCCGTTCCAGACCGCGGTCGTAGTACCGCTCCTCGCGCCCGTCGCACAGCCCTGTCAGGCGCAGACCGAGACCGGGCGGCCCGAGGAGGCCCGCGTACCGGCCCACGTTCATCGCCCCGCCCATCGACACCACGCACACGCCCTCGGCGCCGAGGTCCCGGCCCCGCCGGGCGGCCAGCGTCTCGACGGCCGCGAGGTCGCTCGGACCTTCCAGCAACACCGCCGTCCGCAGCCCCAGTCGGACCGCCAGCTCGCTCGCCGGTCCGCCGGGACCGCCCGCCGCCCATTCACCGACCGCGTCCCGGAACGCCCACATGTCCGCCATGGATCGAGTCTGCACGCCCATCGACCGGCACGGCAGCGAATATCTCCGCGCTTGGACTCCTGTCACCGGGTGTTGGACGTTCACCGCGCGGCCCGCGTCGGGTCTTCCGCGCGTCATCCGGCCTCACTACCGTCCCCGGGGTACCACCCAATGGCTCGAAGGCGAACCATTGGCCGTCGACTGGAGGTCGGTCTTGTCCCCCGAGAAGTCCCGGATGTCCCGCCGCAGGGTCCTCGCGCTGGGCGGAGGCGCGCTCGGCGCCGCCGCTGCGGGCTCGCTGCTCCCGCCGTCGCTCCAGGAAGCGATCGCCGCGGGACCGCCGGCCGGGGGTATGTCGGCCGTCCGCCACGTCGTGATCCTCATGCAGGAGAATCGGTCCTTCGACCACTACTTCGGCACCCTCCGCGGTGTCCGCGGTTTCGGCGACCGCAACGCGATCGAGCTCCCCTCCGGTACACCGGTGTTCGAGCAGCCCGCCGCGCTCGGCCGGACCGTGCTGCCGTTCCCGATCCGCGGCGCCGCCGAGACGCAGAAGAAGGACCTCCAGTACATCGGCGACCTCGACCACTCCTGGAGCGGCGGCGCCAAGGCCTGGCACGACGGCTGGATGGACGGCTGGGTCTCCGCCAAGACCGCGGCGACGATGGCGTACTACGACCGCCAGGACATCCCGCTGCACTACGAGCTCGCCGACACCTTCACCATCTGCGACGCCTACCACTCGTCCACCCACACCTCGACGAGCCCCAACCGCAACCACCTCTGGTCCGGCTGGACCGGCTACGAGGCCGACGGCAGCCGCGCCGTGACCAACGCCGCGTACGCCGAGGGCACCCACCCCGGCTACCCCTGGCCCACCTACGCCGAGCGTCTCGAAGCGGCCGGGCGGACCTGGAAGACGTACACCGAGTGGGAGAACTTCACCGACAACAACATCGAGTTCTTCACCTCGTTCAAGAAGATCGCCCGCAAGGCCCTGGCCCCCACCGGCGGGCACACCTTCATGGAGTCCTTCTACGCCGCCGTCCGCGACACGGACGACGCCGCCGAGCGGGCCCGTCTGCTCGCCGCCCTCGAGGACGGCGTCGCCACGCTCACCACCTCCGAGCGTTCGCTCTTCGAGCGCGGCCTGCGCCGCGTCGAGACCGGAAGGCTCGCCGACGCCTTCCGCGCCGACGTGGCCGCCGGAACGCTCCCCGAGGTCTCGTACCTCGTCCCGTCCGCGATCGACTCCGAGCACCCCGGCTCCTCCTCGCCGATCGCCTCCGCCTCGCTCGTCTACAAGGTGCTCGACGCCCTCGGCTCGCACCCGGACGTCTGGCGCCACACCGTCGTCCTGATCAACTACGACGAGAACGACGGCTTCTTCGACCACGTGCCGCCGCCCGTCCCGCCGGCCGACAACACGGACGAGCGCTGGAAGGGCCTGCCCACCGGCCTCGGCATCCGCGTCCCACTGCTCGTCGTCTCGCCCTGGTCGGTCGGCGGCTACGTCTGCTCCGAGACCTTCGACCACACCTCCGTGATCCGGTTCCTGGAGCAGCTCACCGGCATCAAGGAGCCCAACATCACCCCGTGGCGGCGCGCCGTCACCGGCGACCTCACCTCCGCCTTCGACTTCCGGCGCGCCCACCGGCAGCCCGACGTCGACGAGCCCGGCCCGATCCCGCCGTTCTCCGGCCGCTGGCGCCCGCAGCCCCCGGCCGTCCAGCAGATGCCGGTCCAGGAGCCGGGCACCCGCCCGGCCCGCCCGCTGCCGTACCAGCCGGACGCCCAGGCGCGGGTCGGCGGCGGTGCGCTCACCGTCGACCTCACGAACAGCGGGAAGGCCTCCGCACACTTCGCGCTGTACCCGTACGCCGGTGAGTTCGCCGTCCCCCAGCACCGGGATGTAAGGGGCACGGCGCGATGGGCCGTACCCCTTACGCGTGATCATTACCGGTTCACGATCACCGGCCCCAACGGCTTCCGCCGCGAGTTCGAGGGCCCGGCGGCGGGCGGCGCCGACCTCGCCACGCACATCGATCATCGTGACCGTGACCTGCACCTCACCGTACGGAACACGGGCACCGCGCCGGTCTCCTTCACCGTCCGCCCGCTCGGCTACGTGGACCGGGACGACCTCCGCGACTGGACCCGTACGGTCAAGGTGAAGCCCGGCAGGAGCCGTACCCTCGTGCACTCGGCGGCCGACGCGCACGGCTGGTACGACGTCGAGGTGACCGTTCCCGGCGGCTTCCGCCGACGGCTCATGGGGCACATCGAGAACGGGCGGGCGAGCGTCTCCGGCTGACCCCTCCGTGCAGGGCCCGCGCGGGAGCACAGGACCAAAGGCCTGAGCTTCCGCGCAGCGCTGTGAGTAACGACACGAAAGGGACAAAGGATCTCTTAAGGCTGTAACAGTGGCCTTATCCAGGTCATGCGTTCTTTGCGGGCTGTTCCCCGGTAAAGATCCACGAACCACCCACCAGGGAGCACGTCCTTTGGCAGCCATCGCACGGTGGTGCATCAAGCACCGCCTCGTCGCCGTTCTGCTCTGGCTCACCGTCCTCGGCGGATCCGTCGCCGGAGCATCGGTCGCGGGCTCGGCGTACTCCAACGACTACGAGGTCCCCGGCACCGAGTCCGGCCGTGCCACCGCCCTCCTCGAGAAGGGTTTCCCGGGCTCCGGGGGCGACAGCAACACCATCGTCTGGCACACCGACCAGGGCAGCGTCCGCGCCACCGGTGTCGAGCAGCGCATGACCGAGATGCTCGACGAGGTCGCCGAACTGCCCGGCATCGCGTCCGTGACCTCGCCCTACGACGACGGCCCCGCCGCCCAGGCGCAGATCAGCGAGGACGGGCGGACCGCCTACGCCCCGGTGATCTTCCACGAGCAGGCCGACGACATCCCGAAGTCCCAGGCCCAGGCCCTGGTCGACACGGCCCGCGGGGCCGCCGACGACCACCTCCAGGTCGAGCTCGGCGGCAGCGCCGTCGCCCTCACCGAGGCCTCCGGCGGCCATGTGGCCGAGGCCGTCGGCGTCGTCGTCGCGGCCGTCGTCCTCTTCCTCGCCTTCGGCTCGCTCGCCGCATCCGCACTCCCCATCGCCACCGCGCTCGTCAGCGTCGGCATCGCGTACTCCGGGATCGTGCTCCTCGGCCATGTCATGACCGTCGCCGACTTCGCCCCCATGCTGGGCATGCTCATCGGCCTCGGCGTGGGCATCGACTACGCGCTCTTCATCGTCACGCGCCACCGCAAGGGGCTCAAACGCGGGCTCTCGGTCCCCGAATCCGCGCAGATCGCCGTCGCGACCACCGGCCGTGCCGTCGTCTTCGCCGGCGCAACCGTCTGCATCGCCCTCCTCGGCATGCTCATACTGCGACTCAGCTTCCTCAACGGCGTCGCCATCGCCGCCTCGCTGACGGTCGTCCTCACGGTCGCCGCGTCCGTCACCCTGCTGCCCGCGCTGCTCTCGCTCATCGGGATGCGGGCGCTCTCGCGCCGCGAGCGCCGGCATCTCGCCGAGCACGGGCCCCAGCCCGAGCTGCCGACCGGCTTCGCCGCCCGCTGGTCCGCCTTCGTCGAGCGCCACCCCAAGCTGCTCGGCGCGGTCGCCGCCGTCGTCATGCTGGTCCTGGCGCTGCCGACCTTCTCGCTCCACCTCGGCACCTCCGACCAGGGCAACGACCCCGCCACCTCGACCACCCGGCAGGCGTACGACCTGCTCGCCGACGGTTTCGGGCCCGGGGTCAACGGGCCGCTCACCCTCGTCGCCGAGATCGACGGCGCCGACGACCGTGTCGCGATGGGTGAGCTGCCGGCCGAGCTGGCACACACCCGCGGTGTCGAAGCCGTCTCCCCGGTCGTCTACAACAGCGCCGGGGACACCGCCGCCCTGACCGTCGTACCGGACTCCTCGCCGCAGTCGAAGGCCACCAGCGAACTCGTCGACCGGCTCCGCACGGACGTGCTGCCTGCGGCCGAGCAGGGCACCTCGCTCGATGTGCACGTGGGCGGCGTCACCGCCTCGTACGACGACTTCGCCGAGATCATCGTCGGCAAGCTGCCGCTCTTCGTGGGCGTGGTCGTCGCCCTCGGCTCCGTGCTGCTCCTGGTCGCCTTCCGCTCCCTCGGCATCCCGCTGAAGGCCGCGCTGATGAACGTCGCCGCCGTCGCGTCCGCCTTCGGCATCGTCGTCGCGATCTTCCAGTGGGGCTGGGGGAGCGAGCTCCTCGGCCTCGGCAGCGCGGGCCCGATCGAACCCTTCCTGCCGGTCATCATGGTGTCGGTGCTCTTCGGGCTCTCCATGGACTACCAGGTCTTCCTGGTCAGCCGGATGTACGAGGAGTGGCTGGAGACCGGCGACAACCGGCGGGCGGTCCGGGTCGGGCTCGCCGAGACCAGCCGCGTGATCAACTCCGCGGCGGTCATCATGATCTCCGTCTTCCTCGCCTTCGTGCTCTCCGGCGACCGGGTCGTGGCGATGTTCGGCATCGCGCTCGCGGCGGCCGTCGCGCTGGACGCCTTCGTCCTGCGGACCCTGCTCGTCCCCGCCCTCATGCACATGCTGGGTGGGGCGAACTGGTGGCTGCCCCGCTGGCTCGACCGCCGGCTGCCCCGCATCAGCATCGAACCTCCGGAGTCCCGCGCCGCCGCCGACGCCCGTGCGAAGATCCCCACACAGCGTGTGACGGTTTCGACTGCGGAGGACGAGAACAGTGTTCGCGATATCGCTGGGTGACGACGGCGCCGAACTGAGGCCGCTGGAGCCCTCCTACGCCGAGGAGTTCCTCACCCACATGGACCGGGGGCGCGAGTTCGTCGGGCAGCACATCGCCCTCGCCGACGTCGTGGCGGACCTCGACTCGGCCCGTTCCTTCCTCCAGGCGTACGCCGAGAAGGCCGCGAACGACGCCGGCCGGATCTACGGCATCTGGACCGAGGGCACCCTCGTCGGCGGCGTGCTCTTCCGCGCGATGGACGTGGACCAGGCGACGGCCGAGGCAGGCTGCTGGCTGGAGCCTTCGGCCGTCGGCAAGGGTCTGGTCACCCGGGCCGCGCGGACGATCATCGACTGGGCGATCGGGGAACGCGGCATCCACCGTGTCGAGTGGCTGGTCTCCTCGAAGAACGAGAGCAGCATCGCGGTGGCCCGGCGGCTGGGGATGACCAAGGACGGCGTGCTGCGCGAGAGCTACGCGTACCGCGGCCGGCGCCTCGACATGGAGGTCTGGTCGGTGCTCGCACCGGAGTGGCAGGCCCAGAAGGCCGAGCCGGCGTCCTGAAGCCCCGGTCCGAGGCCGTTCGTTAAGGCGCTTCTCATATGTGGCACCTAGCGTGCGGCGCATGACTATCAAGACTGACGAGACGCCGGCGCCCGACGAGACGGCGGAGAAGGCCGGGACGGCGGAGAAGGCCGAGGCGGCCGAGAAGGCCGAGGCGGCCGAGAACGCCGGGACCGCCAAGTCTGTTGAGGAGTCGGACGAGTTCGACGAGCTGGACGACGACGAGGACATCGACGAGGTCGAGGCGGCTTCCGCCGCGGCCTCCGGCGACGGAGTCGGCGCGGCCGCCGCGGCCGTCGTCTCCGCCGGCCTCGGGCTCGCCGCCCTGACCGGCACCTGGATGGGCAAGGTCGTCAGCGAGCGGGAGACCCTCATCGGGCAGATCAAGGCCCAGGGCGGCACCGCGGCCCAGCAGATCAACGAGATCTACGCCGACGCCTGGCACAGCACCGCACTGGTCAACGGCGTCTTCGCGTTCCTCGCCCTCGTCGTCGCCCTGCTCGTCCTCGTCCGCCCGCAGCGGCCCACCTGGGTCCGCGCCGTGGCCCTCGCCGGCGCCGTCCTGGGCGCGATCGGCCTGTTCCTGTCGGCGGGCATGTTCTTCGACCTGTTCCTGAACCTCCCGACCGCGTCCTAAGGCCCCCTGAGGCCCGCCTAAGGCCCCCCGTACGCCGAACATGCGGCACACGCCCGATGTGGCCGCACCCCCTGGGAGACGAGAGTCGAGGCATCGCAAGGAGCGATACCGACACCAGGGAGAACGAGATGTTCGCGTACGAACTGCACCGCATGCACCACTCCGAGCTCGTCCGTGAGGCCGCCGCCCAGCGCCTGGTCCGCCAGGCCGTCCAGGCGCGGCGGGCCGCGAAGGCCGAGCGGTCCGGCGACCATGAAGCCGAGGGGCGGGTGAGCGCCCGGCCCGGCCGGTTCGTCAAGGCCGCGTGAACCCGCATGGCCCGGACGACGGACGTCTGTGCGATGCTCGGCGCCGTGGAGACCAGGTCAGTCAGCCCCGTGTTCGTCGGCCGGGCCGGTGAACTCACCGCCCTCACCGACGCCTTCGTCCGCGCCGCCGACGGAGAGCCCCAGGCTCTGCTCGTCGCCGGCGAGGCGGGCGTCGGCAAGACCCGGCTCATCGAGGAGTTCGTGGCCACGGTCCAGGACCGCGGCGCGTACGTCGCCGTCGGGGGCTGTGTCGAGATCGGCGCGGATGGGCTCCCGTTCGCGCCTTTCTCCACGGCTCTGCGCGCCCTGAGCCGCCGGCTCCCGGACGAACTCGCCGCCGCCGCGGCCGGGCAGGAGGGCGAACTCGCCCGGCTCCTCCCCGAACTCGGCGACGTCGGCAGCCACGAGCCCTCCCACGAGGACTCCACCGCCCGCCTCTTCGAACTGACCGTACGGCTCCTGGAACGCCTCGCCGCCGACCGTACGATCGTGCTCGTCCTGGAGGACCTGCACTGGGCCGACGCCTCCACCCGGCACCTCCTCGCCTACCTCCTGCGCACCCTGCGCCGCGGCAGGATCGTCGTCGTCGCCACCTACCGCTCCGACGACATCCACCGCCGCCACCCGATGCGCCCGCTCCTGGCCGAACTCGACCGGCTGCGGACCATCCGCCGCATCGAACTCGCCCGCTTCACCCGCGCCGAGGTGCGCCGCCAGCTCACCGGCATCCTCGCCGCCGAACCCGACGCGGCCCTCGTCGACGGGGTCTTCGACCGGTCCGACGGCAACGCCTTCTTCGTCGAGGAGCTCGTCGTCTCCCACGAGGCCGGCTGCGCCCCCGGCTCCCTCAGCGACTCGCTGCGCGATCTGCTGCTCGTCCGGGTCGAGGCGCTCCCCGAGGACGCCCAGCGCGTGGCCCGGATCGTCGCCGAGGGCGGCTCCACCGTCGAGTACGCGCTGCTGGCCGCCGTCGCCCGGCTCTCCGAGGACGAGCTCATCGAGGCGCTCAGGGCCGCCGTCGGCGCCAACATCCTGCTCGCCGTCCCCGACGGCGACGGCTATCGCTTCCGGCACTCGCTGGTCCGCGAGGCCGTCAGCGACGACCTGCTGCCCGGCGAACGCTCCCGCCTCAACCGGCGCTACGCCGAGGCCCTGGAGGCCGATCCCTCCCTCGTCCGCGCCGACGAGCGCGCGACCCGGACCGCCACCTACTGGTATCGCGCCCACGACCCCGCCAAGGCGCTGCCGGCCGTGCTCCGCGCCTCCGTCGAGACCCGCAAGCGCTACGCGTACGCCGAGCAACTCCGGCTCCTCGAACGGGCCATGGAGCTTTGGGACGAGGTCCCCGACGAGGTGCGCCGCTCCCTGCGACCGATGGACTACGCCGAGGCGTACCCGCCGTGCGGCTGCGACCCCGAGACCACCCCCCTGCGCTATCTCGACCTGCTCGCCGAGGCCGCGTACGCCGCCCGCCTGTGCGGAGAGCGCGAACGCGCCCTGAAGATCGGCAAGATGGCGCTGCGGCTCCTCGAAGGGGACGAGGCCGAGGAGCTCGACCCGCTGCGTTCCGCCTGGTTCTGGACCGAACGCTCCCGCATCGTCTCCGGACTCGGCCGCTCCGACGGCTGGGCCGAGATCGCGACCGCCCAGGAACTCGTCAAGGGCCTTCCCCCGTCCAGCGTGCACGCGCGTGTTCTCGTCGTGGCCGCGGGCTGGGGCATGCTCCACCAGCCCGGCCCCGAGAGCCTCACCGCCGCCGAACGGGCCGTCGAATACGCCCGTCTCGTCAAGGACGAGTCCATCGAACTCGCCGCCCGCCTCACCCTCGGTACCCTGCAGGTCGGCGCCGGCGACCGCGAGGTCGGGCTGGCCACCATGCGCGAGGTACGCGATCGCACCCGCGCCCTCGGCCTCCACCACGAGGCCTCCCGCGCCTATGTCAACCTCTCCCATTCCCTGGAGAACCTCGGCCGCTCCCGGGAGGCCGCCCAGGTCGCCGAGGAGGGCATCCGGCTCACCAGGGACCACGGGCTCCTCGACAGCGAGGGCTGGATCCGCTCCAACCTGGCGGAGTCACAGCTCGCGCTGGGGCTGTGGTGCGAGGCACAGCGCAACTGCGAGTGGCTGGAGCGGGCCGGGACCCGGTCCAAGCCGCGCGGCTCCGTAGCGCTCCGGCTCGCCCAACTGGCCCTCGTCCGGGGCGAGCCGGCCACGGCCGTCACCCAGCTCGCCGTCGCAGGCGAGTACTTCGGCGAGGCCGACCCGATGCCTCAGTACGTCATCCCGACCCGCATGGTCGAGCTGAGCCTCGCCGCTGTCACCGGACGGATCCAGGACGTGCGGACCGTGCTCGCCGCCGCCGTCGAGGCCGGCTTCCCGCCCGGCACGCACCGCGAGGCCTGGCCGCTGCTCCTCGCCGCCGCGACGGCCGAGGCGGACGCCCTCGGCCTGCCCGCCGCCGAGGAGGGCCGGGCGGAGACGCTCGCACTGCTCCGCCGCGCCGCCCGGGGGACGGCGACCCCGGCACCCGTCTGGGAGGCGTACGCCCTGCACACCTCGGCGGAGCTGGACCGCGCCGAGGGCCGCCAACCCGTGGACCGCTGGGCGGAGACCGTCGCCGCCCACGAGCCGCTCGAGCGGCCCCATCTGCTGGCCCTCGCCCGGCACCGCCTCGCCGACGCCCTCCTCGCCGAGGGCGGCCGGCGCGACGAGGCCGCCGCGCTGCTCCGCGAGGCCCACACCACGGCCGTCCGTCTCGGCGCGCACCCACTCCGTGAGGACGTCGAGCTCCTGGCCGGCCGGGCCCGCCTCCCGCTGACCTCGCCCGACCGCACCCCGGAACCCGAACCGGACGACGACGCCTTCGGTCTGACCCCCCGTGAGCAGGACGTCCTGCGGCTGGTCGCCGCGGGCCGCACCAACCGTCAGATCGCCGAGGAGCTCTTCATCTCCCCGAAGACGGCGAGCGTCCACGTCTCCAACATCCTGGCCAAGCTGGGCGTCTCCGGCCGAGGCGAGGCGGCCGCCCTGGCCCACCGTCTCCGCCTGCTGGAGCCGGCGCCCTAGAAGCCGGCACCGTCCCCACGGTCAGGGCCCCTCGTCCCCGTCGTCGTCCCCGTCCCCGTTGCCCTCGTCGTCGTCGCGGGTCACCAGGGCCGGCACCCGTATCGTCACCGCGCCCGAGCCGAGGTCGATCGGCCCGCGGCCGGGGTCGGCGTCGCCCAGGTCCTCCCGGGTCAGTTCGAGCCGCTGCCGCTCGTCGGCGGTGTGCTTCTGGCTCGGCGCGAACAGTTCTTCCATCAGGTTGAACATCGGGCCCCTATCCGACCTCCAGGCGGAGGATCTTGTCGTCGCCGCGCTCGGGCGTGCCCCGGGTGTCTGTCTCGCTCGTGGTCAGCCAGAGCCTGCCGTCACCCGCCGCGAGGACCGTGCGCAGCCGGCCGTACTCCTCCACGAGGAACGCCTCGGGGTCGCCGGAGCGTTCCGCTCCGGACAGCGGGATCCGCCACAGGCGCTCGCCTCTCAGGCCCGCCATCCAGATCGCGCCCTCCGCATAGGCGATACCGCTCGGCGACGCCTCCTCCGTCCTCCACTGGGCCACCGGGTCCACGAAGTCCGACACGTTCGCCGTGCCCTCGGCCTTCGGCCAGCCGTAGTTCTTCCCGGCCTCGATCAGATTCAGCTCGTCCCAGGTGTTCTGGCCGAACTCGGCCGCCCACAGCCGCCCGTCCGCGTCCCAGGCCAGCCCCTGCACATTGCGGTGACCGTACGAGTAGACCACCGAGCCGGGGAACGGATTGCCGGGCGCCGGCTTCCCCTCCGGTGTCATCCGCAGGATCTTGCCGCCCAACGACTCCACGTTCTGGGCGAGCCCCGTCTCGCCGCGCTCGCCCGTGCCCGCGTACAGCATTCCGTCCGGGCCGAACGCGATCCGCCCGCCGTTGTGCACGTTCCCCTTCGGGATGCCCGAGAGGACCACCTCGGGCGCGCCGAGACGGTCCGACGCCCCGCCTCCGTAGGGCATGCGGACGATGCGGTTGTCCGACTCCGCCGTGAAGTACGCGTACACATGGCCGTCCCGCACGGCCAGGCCGAGGAGGCCGCCCTCGCCGCCGGGAACCACCCCGGGCACCTCTCCGACCGGCGTCTTCCTGCCCGTCCCCGCGTCGACCCGGGTGATCGTGCGCTCGTCACGCGAGGCGACGAGGAGATCACCGTCCGGCAGCGCGGCCACACCCCACGGAGACTCCAGATCCTCGGTCAGCGTCCCGGCGACGCGCACGGAGCCCGGAGAGCCCCGCGTCCCCGATTCCGGCGCGGACACGGACACGGAGGGGGCTCCTGACGGCGACGCGGCTCCTTCCCCGCCCCCGTCTCCCCCCGACGTGCAACCCGCCAGCAGCCCCAGCACGGCGGCGGCCCCCACGGCTCCCACAAAAGCTCGGCTCACGGTCCCGATCCCTTCGAGCGGCGATCACTACCCTTGATACACCGCTCGGCCCGATCAGGTTCCCGCGCTCACCCCGGCAACCTCACTCCCACGAACTCGGGCCCACACTCCCGGCCCCGCTCGGCCCCACACTCCCGGCCCCGCTCAGTCCCACGATCCACGCGGCGCCGGCAGCCGCGCGATCTCGGCGAGATCCCCGGCCGTGAGCACCAGCTCCGCCGCCCGCGCGTTCTCCACCGCCCAGCACTCCCGCTTCGCCCCGGGGATCGGTACCACGTGCGGCCCCTGAGCCAGCGCCCACGCCAGCGCCACCTGCGCCGGAGTGACGTCCTCCCCGTGCCGTGCCGACACCCGCCGCAGCCCCGCCACCAGCGGCTGGTTCGCCGCCATCATCTCGGCCGTGAACCGAGGATGCCGGGCCCGTGGATCGTCCGGCTCGAAACCCCCGCCCGGCGTCAGCGTCCCGGTCAGGAAACCGTTCCCCAGCGGCATCGCCGCCAGGAACCCCACACCCCGCGCCTCGCACCACGGCAGGAGCCGTTCCAGCGCCTCCGGCGACCACACCGACAGCTCGGCCTCCACCGCGCTCACCGGGAAGACCTGCTGGATCCGCTCCAACTGCCGGATCGTTTCGTCATGCAGGTGTGCGGTTCCACCGCGCCGCGCAGCCCGCGCCCCGACCGCGCAGAACCCGAGCGCCCGCACCTTGCCGGCCGACACCAGCTCGGCCATCGCGCCCCAGGTCTCCTCGACCGGCACCTCCGGGTCCGCCCGGTGCAGCTGGTAGAGATCGATCACATCCGTCTGCAGCCGCCGCAGTGAGGCGTCGCACGCCCGCCGCACGTACCCCGGCCGGCCGTTGGCCACGACATGCTGATCGCCCACGAGCAGACCGCACTTCGTCGACACGAACGCCTCCGCCCGGCGTTCCTTCAGCGCCCGCCCCACCAGCAGCTCGTTGGTGAACGGCCCGTACATGTCGGCGGTGTCGAGCAGGCTCACCCCGGCGTCGAGCGCCGCGTGCACCGTACGCAGCGAGCGGTCCCCGCGCTGCTGCGAGGCGCTGTACGCCCAGTTCATCGGCATACAGCCCAGGCCGACCGCGCCCACGTCGAGCGCCGCCGCCCCGATAGTCCTGCGCTCCACCTGCCGGTACCCCTCCCTGTGCCGTCCCCAAAGTAACCAATGGCGACCGGGATTCTTCGCATAGCCTCCCGGTCATGACACTCGATGAGACGACCGCCGACGTCTGGCTTCCGATTCCCGCGGACGAGATCGAAGGACTTCCCGATCCGGGTGCGTCGGGGTTCAACTACCGCTTCTGGGACGGCGGTCCCGACTTCCCCGCCGATCCGGCGCGCTGCGCCTTCTACGTGGTCCCGTACATGAAGGGCTCGGAGATCGCCGTGCGGCCGCTCGCCGGGATGACCTCGGTGCGCGCGGTGCAGACGCTCTCGGCGGGCACGGACCATGTGACGCCCGGACTCGGCTCACTGCCCCCGGGCGTCGAGCTGTGCAACGCCAAGGGCGTCCACGAGGCCAGCACCGCCGAGCTGACGCTCGCCCTGATCCTCGCTTCCCTGCGCGGGATCCCCGGCTTCGTCCGGGGCCAGGACAAGGAGGAGTGGCGGGCCGGTTTCTATCCGGCGCTCGCCGACAAGTCGGTCCTCGTCGTGGGGTACGGATCGATCGGCGCCGCCATCGAGGACCGGCTCGTGCCGTTCGAGTGCGCGCGGGTGGTGCGCGTCGCGCGCTCCGCACGCACCACGGAGCGCGGTCCCGTGCTGCCCCTCACGGAGCTCCCCGCCCTTCTCCCGCAGGCGGACGTGGTCGTCCTCTCCACTCCGCTCACGCCCGGGACCAGGCACCTCGCCGACGCGGGGTTTCTCGGCCGGATGAAGGACGGCGCCCTTCTGGTGAACGTGGCCCGCGGTCCCGTCGTGGACACCGCCGCGCTGCTCAAGGAGGTCGAGAGCGGCAGGATCACCGCGGCGCTGGACGTCACCGACCCCGAACCCCTGCCGCCGGGTCACCCGTTGTGGCACGCTCCCGGTGTTCTGCTGAGTCCCCATGTCGGTGGTTCCACTTCGGCGTTCATGCCCCGCGCCAAGCGGCTGATCGCCGCCCAGCTCACCCGGTTCGCGGCGGGGGAGCGGCTGGCGAACGTGGTCCTGACGACCTGAGCCGCGCGGCCGTGCAGAGCGCCCCCTCAGTGCGCCTCTCGCGAGCCTCCGGACCGTCACGCAGAGTACAGCACCCCTGTCCCTGAGTGACGGTCCTGGTGTATCGTCCCGAAGCGGGGGGCTGCGTCGAGTACGAGCTGACGCCGGGGAGCGAAGTGACGGGACATCAGATTCCGAGGGGGGCGACGGGTGATGTACGGCCGATGGACCGACGAGCCGACGCGGCGGGGCCGCCGTCGACGACCCTCGCACGCGACGACAGCACCGGGCCGCACCCGCAGGGCCCCGGCCTCCGCAGGTCGACCGGCGGAGCCGGTCTCCCCGTCCAGGCCGACCGGCGCACCTCCGAGCCGGACGCCTCGGACCCGGCCGCGGTCCAGGGCCCAGGCGCCCCGGACCGCGACGCGGACACACCGGGCCCAGGCCCGCTCGCCTCGCCGAACCCCGCCCTGGCCGCCTCGGGTCCGCCCCCGGCCGCCTCAGACCCCGCCCCGGGCGCCGTCCGCTCGTGGGTCCGGCGCTTCACCGCGTCCCCGCGCTCTGACGGGCACGAAACCCCGGTGGCGGCGATGAGCGCCCCCGGCGCGCTCATCGAGCGCGGCCGCGTCGCGCGAGCCGGCGTCGCCCCCGGGCCGGGGGAGGGCCGCCGCGGCCCCGCCCGCTCCGGGAGCCCGGTGGTCCTGACCCAGGTCCTCCTCGGGCTGGTCTGCGCCGGATACGCGACCGGTGCCGCCCTCGGCTGGGGATCCGAGAAACTGGCCCTCATCATGGGCGACTTCGGCCTCAGCGCCGCCGCCCTCGCCGCGGGCGTCTCCTGCTTCCTCTACGCCCGCCTGCACGACAGCCGCTTCCGCCCCGCCTGGCTGCTGTTCGCCTTCTCCTCGGGCATGGCCGCCGCCGGGAACGCCGTCTGGGGGTGGTACGAAGTCGTGCTCGGCAGGGAGGTCCCAAGCCCCTCCCTCGCCGACGTCTTCTTCCTGCTCTTCGCGCCGCCCGCCATCGTCGGCCTGCTCGTGCTCGCCAAGAAGCCCGTCACCCGGGCCGGCTGGGTCTGCCTCGCCCTCGACGCCTGGCTCATCGGCGGCTCGCTGCTCACCCTCTCCTGGAGCCTCGCCCTCGCGCACACCGCCCACTTCGAGGGCGAGAGCGTCGCCCGGGCCGCGCTCACCCTGGCGTACCCCCTGCTGGACATCGTTCTCGTCAGCATGGTCCTCGCCCTGCACTTCCGCCGCTCTCAGGTGAACCGCTCGGCGACCAACACCGCCATCGCCGCCCTCGCCCTCACCGTGCTGTGCGACGCCCTGTTCACCTCGCCGCTGTTCCGCGAGAACTACACCTCCGGCCAACTGCTCGACGCCGGCTGGTTCGCCGGCTCGCTGCTCCTGGCATACGCCCCCTGGGGGGTGCGCCGGACCACCGAGGGGGTCTCCTCCCCGCGCGGCCAGCGCCCGCACAGCCGGCCGGTCGCCGGTTCGCTGGCCGCTCTCACCCCGTATCTCGCCGCGGCGGTCTGCACGCTCGGCATCCTGTACAACGTCGTCGAGGGACGCAGAGTGGACCGCGTGGTCGTCTTCACCGGCTGTACGGTCGTGCTCGCCCTGGTCGTGCGCCAAGGCATCATGCTCCTCGACAACATCGCCCTCACCCACGAACTGGCCCAGAAGGAGAACCACTTCAGGTCCCTGGTGCAGGGCTCCAGCGACGTCATCATGATCGCCGCGCCCACCGGCATACTCCGCTACGTCAGCCCCGCCGCCTCGGGGGTCTACGGACGGGAGGCCGAGGACCTGATCGGCTCCGAGCTGGCCTCGCTCATCCATCCCGAGGACCTCGGCGGAGTCGTCCACGAGGTCCGCCGCTTCCTCGCCGCTCCTCCCTCGGAGGAGCCCACCACACGGATCGAGTGCCGCTTCCGCTCCGGCCGCGGCGACTGGCTCAACGTCGAGTCCACCGTCAACCGTCACCAGGGCGGTCTGATCTTCAACAGCCGGGACGTCACCGAACGGGTCCGCCTCCAGGCCCAGCTCCAGCACAACGCCGAGCACGACCCGCTCACCGACCTGCCCAACCGGGCGCTGTTCACCCGGCGCGTCCGCAAGGCGCTCGCCGGCCGGCGCTCCTCCGACCCCGGCACCGCCGTGCTCTTCATCGACCTCGACGGCTTCAAGGCGGTCAACGACCGGCTCGGCCACCAGGCGGGCGACGAGCTGCTCGTCCAGGCGGCACGCCGCCTCCAGGACTCCGTACGGGCCGGGGACACCGCCGCCCGGCTCGGTGGCGACGAGTTCGCCGCGCTGATCCTCGGCGACGGCTCACGGGACCGCTCCGCCCGCGAGTACCAGGTCCACGAGATCGCCGACCGGCTGCGCCTCACGCTCTCCCAGCCGTACCAGGTCGAGGGAGGGAACGAGGTGCGGGTCGCCGCCTCCATCGGCGTCGCCTTCGCCGAGCCCGGCATCAGCGCCGGCGATCTGCTGCGCAACGCCGACCTGGCCATGTACCGGGCCAAGGCCGCAGGCAAGGACCGCGTCGAGATGTACGCCCCGCAGATGCAGGCCGAGATCGTCCGCAGGACCGAGCTGGCCACCCGGCTGCGCACCGCGTTGGACGACGGCGAGTTCGCCCTGCTCCACCAGCCGGTCGTGGACCTCTCCACCGGCCGGATCACCGCCGTCGCCGCCCAGGCCCGCTGGCGCTCCGCTCAGGGCATCCTCTTCACCCCCGCCGAGTTCCTGCGGGTCGCCGAGGACGGAGAGCGCGTCGCCCAGCTCGGCCGCTGGCTCCTCGAGCAGGCCGTCGAGCAGGCCGCCGAGCGGGCCCGGCTCGGCCACCGGACCCCGGTCTCCGTCCGGCTCTCCGCCCGCCGCCTGCTCGACCGCTCGCTGCCGCTCGGCTCCGTCGAGGCGCTGCTGACCCGCTACGAGCTCCCCTCGGGCTCCCTGATGATCGAGCTGGCCGACAGCGACCCCCGGGTCTCCTTCGACGACCTGGAGCAGCGCCTGGTCGTTCTGCGCCGGCTCGGGGTACGGATCGCGCTCGACGGCTTCGGCAGCGGCTACGCGGCCATCAACGCGCTGCGCCGCCTCCCCGTCGACGTACTGAAACTGGACAGAGGGCTCGTCGAGGGCGTGGTGGAGTCCGCCCGGCTGCGCAAGATCACCAGCGGGCTGCTCCGGATCGCCTCCGACCTGGGCCTGCAGTCCGTCGCCGACGGCGTGGACGTCCCCGAGCAGGTGCTCGCCCTGCGCGCCATGGGGTGCACCCACGGCCAGGGCATGGCCTTCTCGGGTCCCCTCGACGAGTACCGGCTGCGCCGCGCGCTCGTACGGGACGAGTACCCCGTCCCTGGTGGAGAGGCGGTTCCAGCCGGAAACCGTCCCCCGATCCGCTCAAATAATGAGACGCCCGTCCCACCCACTTGACACTGATGGTGCGTCGGGGGGAGGGTCAGTGCCATGCGCACCCGAATTCTCGTACTTGGAAAGCGCGTCGGCTGAAGCAGGGCCAAGACGGCCCGGCTTGAAACGCTACCGACGCGCTCCCCTCGCTTGCCTCCCGGCACGAGGGGTTTTTTGTTGCACCGGCTCCTCCCAAACCCTCGCAAAAACCCTCTGCTTCGAGAAGAGAATGCTGATGACCGAGCAGGCCACCGGGCACCATCCGCAGCCGCGGGCCCGTAGCGGCGGACAGTCCGCCACCACCGTCGAGCACGTCACGGGTGCGCAGTCCCTCATCCGTTCTCTCGAGGAAGTGGGGGCCGACACCGTCTTCGGTATTCCGGGCGGCGCCATCCTCCCCGCGTACGACCCGATGATGGACTCGCAGAAGGTCCGCCACATCCTGGTCCGCCACGAGCAGGGCGCGGGCCACGCCGCCACCGGCTACGCCCAGGCGACCGGCAAGGTCGGCGTCTGCATGGCGACCTCAGGTCCCGGCGCGACCAACCTGGTCACCCCGATCGCCGACGCCCACATGGACTCCGTCCCGCTGGTCGCGATCACCGGCCAGGTCGCCTCGAAGGCCATCGGCACGGACGCCTTCCAGGAGGCGGACATCTGCGGCATCACGATGCCGATCACCAAGCACAACTTCCTGGTCACCAAGGCCGAGGACATCCCGAGGACGATCGCCGAGGCCTTCCACATCGCCTCCACCGGCCGTCCCGGCCCGGTCCTGGTCGACATCGCCAAGGACGCCCTGCAGGCGAAGACCACCTTCAGCTGGCCGCCGCAGACCGACCTGCCCGGTTACCGCCCGGTGACCAAGCCGCACGCCAAGCAGATCCGCGAGGCCGCGAAGCTGATCACCGCCGCCAAGCGCCCCGTCCTGTACGTCGGCGGCGGCGTCCTGAAGGCCGGCGCCACCGCCGAGCTGAAGGTTCTCGCCGAGCTCACCGGAGCCCCCGTCACCACCACCCTGATGGCGCTGGGCGCGTTCCCCGACAGCCACCCGCTGCACGTGGGAATGCCGGGCATGCACGGTGCGGTCACCGCCGTCACCGCGCTGCAGAAGGCCGACCTGATCGTCGCCCTCGGAGCCCGCTTCGACGACCGCGTCACCGGCAAGCTGGACAGCTTCGCCCCCTTCGCCAAGATCGTCCACGCCGACATCGACCCGGCCGAGATCGGCAAGAACCGCGCCGCCGACGTCCCGATCGTCGGTGACGCCCGCGAGGTCATCGCCGACCTGGTCCAGGCCGTCCAGGCCGAGCACAGCGAGGGCAACCAGGGCGACTACACCTCCTGGTGGAGCGACCTGAACCGCTGGCGCGAGACCTACCCGCTCGGCTACGACCTGCCGGAGGACGGCAGCCTCTCGCCGCAGCAGGTCATCCAGCGCATCGGCCAGCTCGCCCCCGCCGACACCATCTACGCGGCCGGCGTCGGCCAGCACCAGATGTGGGCGGCCCACTTCATCGACTACGAGAAGCCGGCCACCTGGCTGAACTCCGGCGGCGCCGGGACGATGGGCTACGCGGTCCCGGCCGCCATGGGCGCCAAGGCCGGCATGCCGGACCGCCCGGTCTGGGCGATCGACGGCGACGGCTGCTTCCAGATGACGAACCAGGAGCTCGTCACCTGCGCGCTCAACAACATCCCGATCAAGGTCGCCATCATCAACAACGGCGCCCTCGGGATGGTCCGCCAGTGGCAGACCCTCTTCTACAACCAGCGCTACTCGAGCACGGTCCTGCACTCCGACGAGACCGGCCACGAGGCCACCGGCTCCCAGGTCGGCGCCAGCACGGCGCCCCGCAAGGGCACCCGTATCCCGGACTTCGTCAAGCTGTCCGAGGCCATGGGCTGTGTCGCCCTGCGCTGCGAGGACCCGGCCGACCTGGACAAGGTCATCGAAGAGGCCAACGCCATCAACGACCGCCCGGTCGTGATCGACTTCATCGTCCACGAGGACGCCCAGGTCTGGCCCATGGTCGCCGCAGGCACCTCCAACGACGAGGTCATGGCCGCCCGGGGCGTCCGCCCCGACTTCGGCGACAACGAAGACGACTGAGACCGAGAGCCGTAGGAAGAGGTACCACGCACATGACTAGGCACACGCTCTCCGTCCTGGTGGAGAACACCCCCGGCATCCTCGCCCGGATCGCCGCGCTCTTCTCCCGCCGCGGCTTCAACATCGACTCGCTCGCCGTCGGTGTCACCGAACACCCCGACATCTCCCGCATCACCATCGTGGTCAATGTCGAGGACCTGCCGCTGGAGCAGGTGACCAAGCAGCTCAACAAGCTGGTCAACGTCCTGAAGATCGTCGAACTCGAGCCCTCCGCTGCGATCCAGCGCGAGCTCGTCCTGGTGAAGGTCCGCGCCGACAACGAGACCCGCTCCCAGATCGTCGAGATCGTCCAGCTGTTCCGCGCCAAGACCGTGGACGTCTCGCCCGAGGCGGTCACCATCGAAGCCACCGGTTCGAGTGACAAGCTCGACGCGATGCTCAAGATGCTGGAGCAGTTCGGCATCAAGGAGCTCGTGCAGTCCGGCACGATCGCCATAGGGCGTGGTGCGCGGTCCATCACGGACCGTTCCCTGCGGGCCCTCGACCGCAGCGCCTGACCGGCCTTCCCGGCCGGCCGTCGGACCGGTCCGACGGCTCGTCCGCCGACCGGTCCGCCTGACGAGACAGAAGACTTCCCTTCCCCCGCCCGCCGTACGGTGGGACGCAACACCAGCACACCAAGGAGAATCCCAGTGGCCGAGCTGTTCTACGACGACGATGCCGACCTGTCCATCATCCAGGGCCGCAAGGTCGCGGTGATCGGTTACGGCAGCCAGGGCCACGCCCACGCGCTGTCGCTCCGTGACTCGGGTGTCGACGTCCGTGTCGGTCTGCACGAGGGCTCCAAGTCCAAGGCCAAGGCCGAGGAGCAGGGCCTGCGCGTGGTGACGCCCGCCGAGGCCGCAGCCGAGGCCGACGTCATCATGATCCTGATCCCGGACCCGATCCAGGCCAAGGTCTACGAGGAGTCGATCGCCCCGAACCTGCAGGACGGCGACGCCCTCTTCTTCGCGCACGGCTTCAACGTCCGCTTCGGCTTCATCAAGCCCCCGGCCGGCGTCGACGTCGCGCTCGTCGCCCCGAAGGGCCCGGGTCACCTGGTCCGCCGCCAGTACGAGGAGGGTCGCGGCGTCCCCGCGATCGCCGCGGTCGAGCAGGACGCGACGGGCAACGCCTTCGCCCTGGCGCTCTCGTACGCCAAGGCCATCGGCGGCACGCGTGCGGGTGTCATCAAGACGACCTTCACCGAGGAGACCGAGACCGACCTGTTCGGTGAGCAGGCCGTCCTGTGCGGTGGCGCCAGCGCCCTCGTCAAGGCGGGCTTCGAGACCCTGGTCGAGGCCGGCTACCAGCCGGAGATCGCCTACTTCGAGTGCCTGCACGAGCTGAAGCTCATCGTCGACCTCATGTACGAGGGCGGCCTGGAGAAGATGCGCTGGTCCGTCTCCGAGACCGCCGAGTGGGGCGACTACATCACCGGCCCGCGGATCATCACCGACGCCACCAAGGCCGAGATGAAGAAGGTCCTCACGGAGATCCAGGACGGCACCTTCGCCCAGAACTGGATGGACGAGTACCACGGCGGTCTGAAGAAGTACAACGAGTACAAGACCCAGGACGAGAAGCACCTCCTGGAGACCACCGGCAAGGAGCTGCGCAAGCTCATGAGCTGGGTTAACGACGAGGAGGCGTAAGCCTTCGGCGCGGGGCCGGACACACCGTCCGGCCCCGCGCCACACCGTTGGACAGGCCGTCCAACCACGGACGGGTGATCCTTCCAACGAGGCGCATGAACGGCGCCGACGCACCACTACACTGCTCAACAACATTCGCGTTCAGGCCCACAGCGTCGTGCGCTTTCACGCGGCAAGCCCCCTCCACCGCCTGCGGCCGTCGGGACGGCCGTCCGCACTGGATCTGTGAGGACTCACGTGAGCTCGAAACCCGTCGTACTCATCGCTGAAGAGCTGTCGCCCGCCACCGTCGACGCACTGGGCCCGGACTTCGAGATCCGGCACTGCAACGGCGCGGACCGCGCCGAGCTGCTCCCCGCCATCGCCGACGTGGACGCGATCCTGGTCCGCTCCGCCACCAAGGTCGACGCGGAGGCCATCGCCGCCGCGAACAAGCTCCGGGTCGTGGCCCGGGCCGGTGTCGGTCTGGACAACGTCGACGTCTCCGCCGCCACCAAGGCCGGCGTGATGGTCGTGAACGCCCCGACCTCCAACATCGTCACCGCCGCCGAACTCGCGTGCGGTCTGCTCGTCGCCACCGCGCGCAACATTCCGCAGGCCAACACCGCGCTGAAGAACGGCGAGTGGAAGCGCTCCAAGTACACGGGCGTCGAGCTCAGCGAGAAGATTCTCGGCGTCGTCGGCCTCGGCCGCATCGGCGTCCTCGTGGCCCAGCGGATGTCCGCGTTCGGCATGAAGATCGTCGCGTACGACCCCTACGTGCAGCCCGCCCGCGCCGCGCAGATGGGGGTGAAGCTGCTGGCCCTGGACGAGCTCCTGGAGGTCGCCGACTTCATCACCGTCCACCTGCCGAAGACCCCCGAGACCCTCGGTCTCATCGGCGACGAGGCCCTGCACAAGGTCAAGCCGTCCGTCCGCATCGTCAACGCCGCGCGCGGCGGGATCGTGGACGAGGAGGCGCTGTACTCGGCGCTCAAGGAGGGCCGGGTCGCCGGCGCGGGTCTCGACGTGTACGCGAAGGAGCCCTGCACGGACTCCCCGCTCTTCGAGCTCGACCAGGTCGTCTGCACCCCGCACCTCGGCGCGTCCACGGACGAGGCCCAGGAGAAGGCCGGTATCGCGGTCGCCCGTTCGGTGCGCCTCGCGCTCGCCGGCGAGCTGGTCCCGGACGCGGTCAACGTCCAGGGCGGTGTCATCGCCGAGGACGTCAAGCCCGGTCTGCCGCTCGCCGAGAAGCTCGGCCGGATCTTCACCGCGCTCGCGGGCGAGGTCGCGGCCCGTCTCGACGTCGAGGTGTACGGCGAGATCACCCAGCACGACGTCAAGGTGCTCGAACTCTCCGCGCTCAAGGGCGTGTTCGAGGACGTCGTCGACGAGACCGTCTCGTACGTCAACGCCCCGCTGTTCGCGCAGGAGCGCGGTGTCGAGGTCCGTCTGACGACCTCCAGCGAGTCCCCCGACCACCGCAACGTGGTGACCGTGCGCGGCACGCTCTCGAGCGGCGAGGAGGTCGCGGTCTCCGGCACGCTGGCCGGCCCCAAGCACCTCCAGAAGATCGTCGCCGTCGGTGACTACGACGTGGACGTGGCGCTCGCCGACCACATGGTGGTGCTCCGCTACGAGGACCGCCCGGGTGTCGTCGGCACCGTGGGCCGCATCCTCGGCGAGGCCGGTCTGAACATCGCGGGCATGCAGGTGGCGCGCGCGGAGGAGGGCGGCGAGGCGCTCGTCGTGCTCACCGTGGACGACACCGTCCCGCCGGCGGTGCTCGCGGAGATCTCGGAGGAGATCGGCGCGGCCTCGGCCCGCTCGGTCAACCTGGTCTGATCCCGGTCCGGGCCCGGCCGCCCGGTCCCGCACAGGTACCCGTACCCGGTGCGCTAGACGATCGTCTTACACGAGCGTCTAGCCGCCGGGTACAGTGCTGTCATGGGACACAAGGAAGACCTGCTGGAGGGCGCCAAGAGCTGCCTCCTGGAGAAGGGCTACGCCCGCACCACGGCCCGCGACATCGTCGCCGCCTCGGGCACCAACCTGGCCTCCATCGGCTACCACTACGGCTCCAAGGAGGCCCTGCTCCAGAAGGCGTTCCTCGCGCTCACCGAGGAGTGGGGCAACCGCGTGGGCCCGGCGGGGAGCGGCGAGGACAGGAAGACGCTCCCGGCCGACCCGTACGAGCGATTCCACACGGTCTGGGAGCAGGTCATCGCGGCCGCCGACGCCAGCCGTCCGGTCTGGAAGCTCCAGACGGAGGTCGTCACCCGCCTCGACGACGACGCGAAGCTCCGCGAGGCCATCAAGGAGCCGCAGCGCGAGGGCCGGCTGGGGATGGCCGAGGTGTTCCTCGGCCTGGACCCGGAGGCGGACCCGGAGAAGGCCCGGGTCGCAGGGCTGCTCTGCCAGGCGCTCGCGACGGGAGTGATGATCCAGTGGATGGTCGACCCGGAGACGGCTCCGACGGCGGACGACCTGACCGAGGGGCTCAAGGTGCTGATGGGGGAGGGGAGCTGACGACGACCTTGGCGCGCGCGTGCTCGATCTCCACGTAGCGGATGGCCTCGGCCGCCTCGCTCAACGGATAGGTCCGGTCGATCACCGGGGTGACGCTGCCGCTCTCGGCGAGGTCCCGCAGTACCGCGAGCTTCTCGCTGCCGGGGGAGGCCGAGAGCACGAGCAGCCGTTGGCGCACGAAGCGCGACATCAGCTGCCCCTTGAGGAGGAGCGCCATCGGCCCGACCAGGCTGCCCCCTTCGAAGACACCGCCGCCGGACAGGACGAGCGTCCCGGTGGGGGTCAGGACGCGTCGGCACTCGGCCAGCGAACGGTTCCCCACCAGGTCGAACAGGAGGTCGTACCGCTCGGCGCCGGTGGCGAAGTCCTCCCGCGTGTAGTCGACGACGCGGTCCGCGCCGAGCGAGCGGACCAGGTCCACGTTCCTCGTACTGCACACGCCGGTGACGTCCGCGCCGAGGGCCTTCGCGATCTGGACGGCGAAGGTCCCCACCCCTCCCGACGCACCGTTGATCAGCACCCTCTGCCCCTGCCGCACGCGCCCCGCATCGCGCAGCCCCATGAGTGCGGTGGTGCCGGCCAGCGGAATCGCGGCCGCCTGTTCGTACGACAGGTTCGCCGGTCTTCGCTCCACGACGTCCTCGGAGGCGCACAGGAACTCGGCGAACGCTCCTGGGGCTTCGCCGAACACCTCGTCACCGGGGCGGAACCGTGTCACCCCCGCGCCCACCGCCTCCACCCGGCCCGCGAAATCCGTACCCGGGATCCGCTCCTTCGGTCTGCGGACGCCGAGCGCCAGACGCGCCAGATACGGATCGCCTCGCATCAGATGCCAGTCGCGCGCGTTGACCGAGGCCGCGTGGACCCGTACGAGCACCTCGCGGTCGCCCGGCACCGGCGTCCCGATGTCGCCGAACTCCAGCACATCGGCCGAGCCGTACCGGTCCTGAACGATTGCCTTCATGGTCCTCCGCCTTCCCCCGCCTCTTCTGCGAAGGTACGAGCTCCCGGCGCCCGGGGGTATCGGGGACGGCCCCCAGAACACCCCTGCGGATCCCTGAGAAAGTCCCGGGGACGGAAAAGCCGAAAGATGACTACAACTTCGCCGCCTTGAGTGCCATGTGGAGCAGCAGACGGTCCTCGCCCGCGTCCAGGTCGAGGCCCGTCAGCTGCTCGACGCGCGAGAGGCGGTAGTAGAGCGTCTGGCGGTGGATGCCGAGGGCCGCCGCCGTGCGGCCCGCCTGGCCCGCGTGGTCGAGGAACACCTCGGCGGTGTGGGCCAGTTCGGCATGGGCGGGGGTGAGCAGGGCGCGGACCGCCGGGTCCGGGGCGGTTCGCGGGAGGGCGGTGAGCAGGCGGTACGGGCCGATGGCCGACCACTCGGCGAGCGGGCCGAGCCCCGGCTGGGCGGTCGCCGCCCGCGCGCCCGCCGCGGCCTCGCGCCAGGCGGTGTCCAGGTCGGCGAGCCCTCGGCGCGGGAGCGAGACGCCGGCGACGGCGCCCGGGCCCGCGGTGTCCCGCAGCCGCCCGGCCGCCGAGGCGGCGGGCGCGAGGTTGTCCGCGGCCCGCAGCCGCACCAGCCCCCCGAGCGCCCACGTGCCCTCGCCGCCGAGCGCCGTGTCCGGTGCCGGCTCCGGCTCGCCGTCCGGCCCGCCGGTCCGGCCGCCTCCCCGTCTCCTCGGGCCCACGGGGAGGTGCCACGGCACCGTGCAGAGCGCCGCCGCGGCCGGGACCGTACGGGACGACGGGCTGTCCTCGCCCGGCCAGGGCGCCACGCACACCATCGCGTGCAGCCCGTCCGCGTCCGGGCCCAGGGCCGTACGCAGCGCCGTGAGTGCCATGTCGTACTGCCAGCCGCGCTCGGCGGTCAGGGCCGCCCGCAGCTCCCGGGAGAGGTCCGAGCCCGCGCGTTCCTCGTCGGCGAGCAGGCCGCCGATCCGGGTGGCGACCTCCATGGCCGCCGTGAGCTGGGCGTGCGTGGGATGCGGCTCGGCGTCCAGCAGCCAGACGTATCCGAGGACGACGCCCCGATGACGTACGGGAAGGCAGATCCGGTCGCGGAACACCCCGGCGTCGGGGGCCGCCGGGATACGGACCGGGCCCGTCGCCCGCGTGATGCCGAAGCCCTCGAACCAGGCGCGGACCGCCGGGGTCGACTTCCGCGTCAGGATCGACCGTGTCCGGACGGGGTCCATGGCGGTGTCGTCGTCGCTGTCGTGGGCGCCGAAGGCGATCAGCCCGAAGTCACGGTTCTCCAGCGTCGCCGGCGCTCCCAGAAGCGCGGAGATCTCGTCCACCAGTTCTTGGTAATCGCCCTTCACGGCGCCATTCTCGCACCCCTTCAGACATTTGTATGAGATGCCGCGCACGGATGCGTGACAGCTGTCGATGGCAGAGGATCGGAGCGATCCTTAGGTTTCACGGTGGTTCTCCGTGCTGTTCCCGATTGCTTACGAAAGTTCGGGTAGGCACCCTTCGTCACCCTGCCCTTCTGGAGGTCCCCGTGCTGGGTCCCGTGATCCTCGCCGCGTCCCGCAGCGACAAGATGCGCCGTTTCGTGTCGGCCGCCCCCGGGACCAAGCAGGTCGTGGACCGGTTCATCGCCGGCGAGACGGTCGATCACGTCATCCCGATCGTCCAGGACATCACCGGCCGCGGCCTGGAGGTCACCCTCGACGTCGTCGGTGAGGACATCACCACCGTCGAGCAGTCCCACGCCGCGCGCGACGCGTACCTGGAGCTGATCGGCCGCCTGAAGGAGCTGGGCCTCGGCGAGCGCGCCGAGATGTCCGTGAAGCTCTCGATGTTCGGACAAGCGCTGGAGGGCGGCCACGAGCTCGCCCTCGCCAACGTCCGCCCGGTCGTCGCGGCCGCCGCGGAGATCGGCACCACGGTCACCCTGGACGCCGAGGACCACACCACCCTCGACTCGATGTTCGCCATCCACGAGGAGCTGCGGAAGGACTTCCCGCAGACCGGCTGCGTCATCCAGGCGTACCTCTTCCGCACGGAGGACGACGCCCGCCGCCTCGCCGCCAACGGCTCCCGCGTCCGGATCGTGAAGGGCGCCTACAAGGAGCCCGCCTCCGTCGCGATCCAGGCCAAGCCCGAGATCGACAAGGCCTACGTCCGGATCATGAAGATCCTGATGGAGGGCGAGGGCTACCCGATGATCGGCTCCCACGACCCCCGTCTGATCTCCGTCGGACAGGAGCTCGCCCGCCGCGCGGGGCGCAAGCTGGACGAGTACGAGTTCCAGATGCTGTACGGCATCCGCAGCGAGGAGCAGAACCGTCTCGCCGCCGAGGGACACCGCATGCGTGTCTACACCGCGTACGGCACCGACTGGTACGGCTACTTCATGCGCCGCCTCGCGGAGAAGCCGGCCAACCTCCTCTTCTTCGTCCGCTCCATCCTCACCAAGGGCTGAGCCCACCCCTCAAAAGGAGTTACGAGACTCATGGACGCTGTGACCCAGGTCCCCGCTCCGGTCAACGAGCCGGTGCACAGCTACGCCCCCGGTTCCGCCGAGCGCGCCCGTCTGGAGGCGGCGCTCAAGGAGCTGGCCGACAACCCGCGCGACCTGCCGATGACCATCGGTGGCGTCAAGCGCATGGGCGGCGGCGAGCGCGTCGACGTCGTGCAGCCGCACAACCACAAGGCCGTCATCGGTACCTTCGCCGGTGCCACCCAGCAGGACGCCCAGGACGCCATCGACGCCGCCCTGGCCGCCGCCCCGGCGTGGCGCGCGATGTCCTTCGACGACCGCGCCGCGATCATCCTGCGCGCCGCCGAGCTGCTCGCCGGCCCCTGGCGCGAGACCCTGGCCGCCTCCACGATGCTCGGCCAGTCCAAGACCGCGCAGCAGGCCGAGATCGACACCCCCTGCGAGCTCGTCGACTTCTGGCGCTTCAACGTGGCGTACGCCCGCCAGATCCTGGCCGAGCAGCCGCCGGCGAACTCGCCCGGCGTGTGGAACCGCCTGGACCACCGCCCGCTCGAGGGCTTCGTCTACGCGATCACGCCGTTCAACTTCACGGCCATCGCGGGCAACCTGCCCACCGCCCCCGCCCTCATGGGCAACGTGGTGGTCTGGAAGCCGTCCCCGACCCAGACCCACTCCGCCGTGCTCCTCATGGAGCTCCTGGAGGAGGCCGGTCTGCCGAAGGGCGTCATCAACCTGGTGACGGGCGACGGCATCGCCGTCTCCGAGGTGGCCCTGAACCACCGCGACCTGGCCGGCATCCACTTCACCGGTTCGACCAAGACCTTCCAGCACCTGTGGAAGACGGTCGGCAACAACATCGAGTCGTACCGCTCCTACCCGCGGATCGTCGGCGAGACCGGCGGCAAGGACTTCGTCGTCGCCCACCCGAGCGCCGACCGCGCGATCCTGAAGACCGCGCTGACCCGCGGCTCCTTCGAGTTCCAGGGCCAGAAGTGCTCCGCGTCCTCGCGTGCGTACGTCCCGGCCTCCATCTGGAACTCGGGCTTCAAGGAGGAGTTCGCGGCCGAGGTCGACGGCATCAAGATGGGTGACGTCACCGATCTGACGAACTTCATCGGCGCCGTCATCGACGAGCGTGCGTTCGCCAAGAACAAGGCCGCGATCGACCGTGCGAAGGCCGACGAGACCTGCACGATCGTCGCCGGTGGCACGTACGACGACTCGGAGGGCTACTTCGTCCGCCCGACCGTCATCGAGTGCTCCGACCCGGAGAACGAGGTCTTCACGACCGAGTACTTCGGCCCGATCCTCGCGATCCACGTCTACGAGGACGACACGTACGACGAGATGCTGACCCAGATGGAGTCGGCCTCGGACTACGCGCTGACCGGCTCGGTCATCTCCGGCGACCGTGCCGCCACGGCGTACACGATGGAGAAGCTCCGCTTCGCCGCGGGCAACTTCTACATCAACGACAAGTCGACCGGCGCCGTCGTCGGCCAGCAGCCCTTCGGCGGCGGCCGCGCCTCGGGTACGAACGACAAGGCGGGCGCCCCGCAGAACCTGATGCGCTGGACGCTGACCCGCGCGATCAAGGAGACGCTGGTCCCGCCGACCGAGTACGGCTACCCCCACATGGGCTGAAGCCCCCTGGGCCGCCAGTGCGGCCCACCCCTGACACCGCCCCCCTCCTGGACCCCCAAACCAGGACGGGGGCGGTTCTCATGCGGGGGGCTTACGCTGCTGGGAGGGGGCTCGGTGAGGAGGACGACATGCCTGGTTCGACGACGCTCGGCCCCGGGCACGGGGTCGACGCGATCGAGCACCTCGACGCGCTGCGGATGATGTCCCTGATGAAGGAGCTGCACCGGCTGCTGACCGAGGCGGGATCCGACCGGTTCACGGACGCGCAGGTCGCGGCCCTGAGCGGGGAAGCCCACCATCGGGAGGGCCTTACCGACTGGGTGGAGCGCATGGCCCGCGACCTGGAGAAGGCTACGGCCTGAGAAGGACGCGCCGCGCGAGGAAGTCGCCGATCAGCGAGGCGATCGCCGGCGCGTGCGTCTCCAGGGCGAAGTGACCCGTCGGCAGGAGGTGGACCTCCGCGTCGGGAAGGTCGCGGAGGAAGGCCTTGGCGCCCGCCGGGACGAAGACCTCGTCGCCCTCGCCCCAGACGGCGAGCAGAGGGACCTGCGTGGTGCGGAAGTACTCGTGGAAGGCCGGGTAGAGGGCGAAGTTGGAGCCGTAGTCGCCGATCAGGTCCAGCTGGACTGCGTCCTGGCCGTCCCGCGCCATCAGGGTGGCGTCGTGGTGCCAGGCGTCGGGGCTGAGCAGGTCACGGAACTCGGGCGGGACGCCCGTCTCGTACTGCCACCTGATGCCGTCCAGGGAGCGGATGCCGCGCACCGGCTCCTCGGTCTCGGGGGTGCGGTCGGCGATCATCGCGAGGACGGGAGCCCAGGCGTCGGCGCCGAGACCCTCCTCGTACGCGTTGCCGTTCTGGGTGACGATCGCGGTGACGCGTTCGGGGTGGGCGAGGGCGAGACGGAGGCCGATGGGGGCGCCGTAGTCCTGGATGTAGAGGGCGAACCGTTCCAGGCCGAGGGCTTCGGTGAACTCCGCCGTGACGGCGGCCAGTTCGGCGAAGGTGTAGTCGAACTCCCCGGCCGGCGGCGCCGCGCTGCGGCCGAAGCCGAGATGGTCGGGGGCGATCAGCCGGAACGGGCCGGCGAGCCGTGGGATCAGGTCGCGGAACATGTGCGAGCTGGTGGGGAAGCCGTGCAGCAGAAGCAGTACGGGCGCGTCGGCGGGGCCGGCCTCCCGGTAGAAGACCTCGTGGCCCCGGACGCTGGTGGTGCGGTGGTGAACCTGGTGGACCCGCGCCGCATTCGTCATCCCTAACCTCCTAAAGAGCGGTGAGTGGTTATGAAATGAGTCAAGCAGTACTGTGTGTAACCTGTCAATGAACTCAAAGAGGTTAGAAGTCTCTCCGTGGGTGCGTCAGACTGGGGGCATGGCGGACTCCTTGCACATCGACCCCACCCACCGGCTCGGGCCCCAACGTCTGCGTGCCGTACGGGAGATGCTCGACGACGCCTTCGGGGGTGGTTTCTCGGACGAGGACTGGGACCATGCCCTCGGGGGCGTCCATGCGTGGATCGAGGACGAGCGTGGCATCGCCGCCCACGGCAGCGTCGTCATGCGGCGCGTGCTCCACGAGGGGCGTTCGTGCCGCGTCGGTTACGTCGAAGGCGTGGGCGTGCGCGGCGACCGGCGCCGGCAGGGACTCGGCGGGCTCGTCATGGCCGAGCTGGAGCGGGTGATCGACGGCGCGTTCGCGTTCGGGGCGCTGTCCGCCTCCGAGGGCGGGGCCACGCTCTACACGGCGCGCGGCTGGCGCCTGTGGGAGGGCCGGATCGAGGTGCTCGGCCCCCAGGGGATCGCCCGGCTGCCCGAGGAGGAGGGGTCGACCTATGTACGGCCGGCGGCCGGTCGGCGGCTGCCGGACCCCGCCGTCGCGCTCCTCTTCGACTGGCGCGACGGCGACGTGCTCTGAGTGGGCGGAGGCCTCAGCCCTGGCAGCCCTTGGCGGCGTCCCGCTTCAGGCCGATCATCCCGCCCGCCAGTCCGAACAGCGCGGCGAAGATCGCCACCGACGGCGGCAGGTCGAAGGCGCCGACGGTGGTCGTCACGGCCGCGCCGACGACCAGCAGCAGCCAGACCGCGAAGAGCGCCTTCCCCTTGCGGCTGAGGAAGAGCCAGCGGCCGGGCCGCTGCGGCAGCGTGTCGAGGGCCCCGGCCGGTCCTTCGCTCGCGGCCTTCGGGCGCTTGAAGTAGGCGAAGAGCATCCACTCCCCGCACATCTCCCACCCCTCCGGCGTCAGCCGGTCGAGCACCTCGTCACGCCGCTTCCCGCTGATCAGCTCGCGGCGGTACTCCCAGCGCAGAGCGGCGCCCGGCACCCGCCGGCACATGAACCGGCCGAGCGTGTCGAGCCCTTCGACCTCCCAGCCCTGGTCGCCGTGGAGTGCGAGCAGCCGCCGGTCGTTGTAGATGTCGGCCGTCCAGAGCCAGGTCTCGGCCTTCTCGGCGGGCTCCGCCGCCGCAGGCACCGTGCCGCCCAGGCGTGCCGCGAAGTCGGCGGCCGGGCCGAACTCCTCCTCCGGCGACGTGCCCGTATCGGCGAGGTGCCCGCGCAGTTCGGAGACGGTGGAGGCGATCTGCTCCGCCGGTACGCCGGCCCCGCGCAGCACGGTGGTCAGCTCGTCGAAGTACGTGCTCGGCTCGGTGTTCATCGTGTTCCCCCGGTCTTCAGCATGGTGCGAACGGCGGTGTGGAAGGTCAGCCACGCCCCGCTCTCGGTGGTGAGGTGGCTCCGGCCCTGCTCGGTGAGGCAGTAGTAGCGTCGCCCCGGTCCCCGCTCCGCGGCCCGGAACTCGGCCTCCACCAGCCCGGCTTCCTCCAGCCGGTTCAGTACGGGATAGAGGGTCCCGCCCTTGATCTCCCCGAGCCCCGCCTCGGCGAGCGCCTTGGAGATCTCGTACCCGTAACTCTCCTCCTCCGTGAGGCAGGAGAGGACGAGGAGATCCAGGACGCCCTTGAGCCAACTCGATCTGCGGTCTGCGGCCATGGCTGTATTCCACCACCAGCTAGGTAGGAATGCAACCTAGCTGGCATCGCTAGCTGGATCGGGACACCAGCATCTTCCCGATGTTCTCGCCGCGCAGCATCCCCAGGAACGCGTCCACGATGTGCTCGAAGCCCTCCACCACCGTCACGTCCAGAGGCAGCCGCCCGCTCCGCAGATGCGGCACGGCGAAGTCGTACAACTCCTGCTGCGCGTCGGCGTGGTTGCTCACCAGGAAGCCTTCGAGGCGGATGCTCTTCTCCACCAGGTCGAAGAGATTGCGCGGCGCCGGCGGGGGAGCGGACAGCGCGTGGTACTGCGCGACCGCGCCCACCCAGGCGATCCGGCCGTGCTCGCGCAGCGAGGCGATCGCGGCTTCCAGATGGTCCCCGCCCACCCCGTCCAGCACCGCGTCCAGACCCGCCGGCGCCGCCTTCGCGAGCAGCTCCTTCACCGGCCCGTCGTGATAGTCGAAGGCCGCGTCGAAGCCCGCCTCCTCCGTCAGGTACGCGACCTTCCGGGCCGAACCGGCGCTGCCGACGAGCCGCCCGGCGCCCAGAAGCCGGGCGAAGCGGCCGGCCGCCGTGCCGACCCCGCCGGCGGCGGCCGAGACGAACAGGTCCTCGCCCGGCTGGAGCCGCGCGATCCGGGCCAGGCCGACGTACGCCGAGAGGCCCGTACCGCCCAGGACGCTCAGATGCGCGGTGAGCGGCACTCCCTCGAAGTCCGGAACGGCGCGCACCTCGTCGGGCGCGACGAGGGAGTGCGTACGCCAGCCCTTGCGGTGCAGGACCAGGTCGCCGGGGGAGAGTGCGGGGGTACGGGAGTCCAGGACGCGGCCCAGGGTGCGGCCCTCCATGGGGGAGCCGAGCGTCCACAGGGAGTCCCCGTCCATCGCCTCGCGGTGGTACGGGTCCACGGACCAGAGGAGGTTCTCGACGAGTGCGGTGCCGGGCGCCGGGGCGGGGACCGGGGCCTCGACGAAGGCGAAGTGACCGGGGGTGGGGAAGCCGTCGGGCCGGGCGGTCTGGTGGACGGTGATCATGGTGTCGTGCGTCATGGGGGAGACCGTAGGAAGGAATCAGCAGGCCGGGCAGTAGGTTGCTTCGATGGATCGCCCCGATCCATCGAAGTTCCTCATACTCCGAGGTGGAAGACCCGATGACCGACCTCGCGCCGCACGAGTTGCGCGTTCTCCTCGCCGTCGGGAGCGAGCGCGGCTTCTCGGCCGCCGCCCGGGCCCTCGGAACGACCCAGTCCGCCGTCTCCCACTCCGTACGGACCAGTGAGCGCAAGCTCGGTGCGGTCCTCTTCGACCGCGGGCGGTCCGGGGCCACGCCCACCGCCGCCGGGGAGCGGGCTCTCGCCCATGCCCGGCGGGTGCTGCGGCTCCTGGACGTCATGGGCGCGGAGGTGCGCGAGGCCGGGAGCGGCACCGTCGCCGGGCCGCTGCGGATCGCCGCCTTCCGCAGCGCGGCCCTGCATCTGCTGCCGCGCGCCCTGGAACGGCTGACCGCCCACCACCCGGACCTCGTCCCGGAGGTGCGGATCGTACGGGAGGTGGGGCGCGGGACGGCCGGCGAGGTCCTGGACGGGCGGGCGGACCTCGGTATCGCGACGATCGGGACGACCTCGCCCGTACCGCCGCAGCTCGTCGGGGGTGTGCTGGTCGAGGAGGCGTACGCGCTGGTGCACCCGGCCGGGCACGCGGCGCCGCGCTCGCTGCCGCTCGTCGACTGGGCGGAGAACTGCACCTCCTACACCCGCCGGTGGTGGGCGGAGCAGGAGTGGCTGCCGGCGGCGACCGTCGAGGCCGAGGACGACGGAGCGGTGCTCTCGATGGTGAGCAGTGGTTTCGGTATGGCCGTGATGCCGGAACTCTCCCTGATCGGAGCACCGCCCTCGGTGGAGATCACCGATCTCGGTCCGGAGCGCCCGACCCGGTCCGTGGGCTATGTCACCACCCCTGAGCTGGCGAAATCCCTCGCCGTGCGCGCTCTCATCCGGGAGCTGCGGGCCGTCGGCCGGCCGGTGTGAGCCGAGCGCCGTCTCAGATAGTAGGAAGTCCGAGTAATTGTGGAGACAGATGCGGCCGCCTGTCCTAGCTTTGTAGGAGCCGAACGTCTCGCTCCATCAGCGAATGGCGGTCGTGAGCGCGCTGCCCCTCTGCAGGCAACCCCTGCGGGCCCGCTTCCCGCCCCTTCCGGCGCCTTCGATCACCACTGATCTCGGATCATCACTGATCTCAAGGAGTCGATCCCTCATGGCCGCTGAGACCACCCGCCGTGTCCGCCACTCCGTCGCCCGCCCCAGCGGTGACGACGCCCGTAAGAACGCCGCCGCCGCCCTCCAGCGCGCCCTCGACCGCCGTGACAACGGCGGCTCCACCGGGCACTGACGCGCTGATCCACCGCAAGCCCTTAAGCCGTCCGCCTGACCTCGAAGTGGTCGATGCGCTCGCCGCTCTCGGCGAGCGCGGACACCTTGAGGACCGCGAGGACCCCGGACCCGCGACCACTCCACCGTGTCCGGGTCCGGCAGTCGCAGCCTGGTCCAGTGGAACGTGTCCAGGACGCGGGACGGACGACATTCGAAGGCTCGCGGTCGTCCGCATCGTGGACTACGAGTGTCAGACGGTGGGACGAGGAGTAGGGTGCCGACATGTCTCACAGCATCAATCTCGCAGTCATTCCCGGCGACGGCATCGGTCAGGAGGTCGTGGCCCAGGGCCTCAAGGTCCTCGCTGCCGCGCTCCCGCAGGACGTGAAGCTGGAGACGAAGGAGTACGACTTCGGCGCCAAGCGCTACCACGCGACCGGTGAGACCCTCACCGACGCCGACGTCGAGGCCCTCAAGGAGCACGACGCCATCCTGCTCGGCGCGATCGGCGACCCGTCGGTCCCGTCCGGCGTGCTGGAGCGCGGCTTCCTGCTGAAGCTCCGCTTCCTCTTCGACCACCACGTCAACCTGCGTCCGTCGAAGCTGCTCCCGGGTGTCTCGACCCCGCTCAAGGGCCAGCCCGAGATCGACTTCATCGTGGTCCGCGAGGGCACCGAGGGTCCGTACACCGGCAACGGCGGCTCGATCCGCACCGGCACCCCGCACGAGGTCGCCACCGAGGTCTCCGTCAACACGGCCTTCGGTGTCGAGCGCGTCGTCCGTGACGCCTTCGCCCGCGCCCAGGCCCGCCCGCGCAAGAAGCTGACGCTGGTCCACAAGAACAACGTCCTGGCGTACGCGGGTCACCTCTGGACCAACATCTTCAACAAGGTGGCCGAGGAGTTCCCCGAGGTCACCACCGACTACCTGCACGTGGACGCGGCGACGATCTTCCTCGTCACGCAGCCCGAGCGGTTCGACGTGATCGTCACCGACAACCTCTTCGGCGACATCATCACCGACCTCGCCGCGGCCGTCTCCGGCGGCATCGGGGTCGCCGCCTCGGGCAACATCAACCCGAGCGGCGAGTTCCCCTCCATGTTCGAGCCCGTCCACGGCTCCGCGCCGGACATCGCGGGCCAGGGCAAGGCCGACCCGACGGCCACCGTGCTCTCCGTCGCCCTCCTCCTGCGCCACCTCGGCCACGAGGCCGAGGCCGGCCGTGTCGAGGCCGCCGTCGCCGCGGATCTGACCGAGCGCGGCGACTCCGTCCGTACGACGGCCGAGATCGGCGACGCGCTCGCGGTACGCGTAGCGAGCTGACCCGTCGACTGAACGTCACACAGCCGCCGGGTCGCATCGAGCACCCGGCGGCTGTACCTATGCGGTCGCGGGGTGCCACCATCAAACCCTGGACCGCACCACACACCGTTTCGTGCACCGGTCCCCACGGGCGATAATCGAACGTGGGGCCGCGGCATGCGGGAAAGCTCGGACGTCCTAGCAGAGCACTGATAGCGGCGTGAGCGCGGTCCGTCACACACAACCGGTGAAGGACTAGCACTCATGACGACGCCCACGATCGAGCTCAAGCCCTCCTCCAGCCCGCTGTCCGACGCGGAGCGCGAGGCGATCCTGGCCAACCCCGGATTCGGCCGCCACTTCACCGACCACATGGTGACCATCCGCTGGACCGAGGGGCGGGGCTGGCACGACGGCCAGCTCGTTCCGTACGGCCCGCTCTCGCTCGACCCGGCCACGAACGTCCTGCACTACGCCCAGGAGATCTTCGAGGGCCTCAAGGCGTACCGCCGTCCCGACGGCACCGTCGCCACCTTCCGCCCCGACGCCAACGCCCGGCGCTTCCAGGCCTCCGCCCACCGGCTGGCCATGCCGGAGCTGCCCGTCGAGACCTTCATCGAGGCGTGCGACGTCCTCGTCCAGCAGGACAAGGCATGGGTCCCGGCGCACGGCGGCGAGGAGTCGCTCTACCTGCGCCCCTTCATGATCGCGACCGAGGTCGGCCTCGGGGTGCGCCCGGCGAACGAGTACCTCTTCGTCGTCATCGCCTCGCCCGCCGGACCGTACTTCCCCGGTGGCGTGAAGCCCGTCTCGATCTGGCTCTCCGAGGACCGCGTCCGCGCCGTCCCGGGCGGCGTGGGCGACGCCAAGACCGGCGGCAACTACGCGGCCTCCCTGCTGGCCCAGGCCGAGGCGGCCGCGAAGGGCTGCGACCAGGTCGCCTACCTCGACGCCGTGGAGCACAAGTGGGTCGAGGAGCTCGGCGGCATGAACCTGTACTTCGTGTACGGGGACAAGATCGTCACCCCGACGCTGACGGGCTCCCTGCTCGCCGGCATCACCCGTGACTCGCTCCTCCAGCTCGCGAAGGACCTCGGCTACAGCTCGGAGGAGGGCCGCGTCTCCATCGACCAGTGGCAGGCCGACAGCGAGAACGGCACCCTCACCGAGGTCTTCGCCTGCGGCACCGCCGCCGTCATCACGCCCGTCGGCACGGTGAAGTCGGCGCGCGGCGAGTGGCAGCAGTCGGGCGGGCAGCCCGGCGAGGTCACGATGAAGCTCCGTGACGCGCTGCTCGCGATCCAGACGGGCAAGTCCGAGGACGTCCACGGCTGGACGCACCAGCTGGGCTGAGGGGATCTCTTCCCCCGGGTGTGGGCACCCGTTCCGCGGGACGGAACGGGTGGCACGCCCGGGGGCCGGGGTGGGCATGCCCGGGGCTGCTGTGCGTGCAGGCCCGGTCACTTCTCGGGCCTGCCTGGGATTCAGGAGACGGCGACTTCCTTCTCCGCCGCCCGCTCGCGTACGACCGCCGCCGCGCGGCCCGGCGTCAGCACCGCGTACAGCACTCCACCCACCAGCGCCGACAGGACGAAGCTGCAGTCGATCCCGCCCGTCAGGGCGAGCAGCGGGCCCTCGTACAGCGGGGTCGACACCGACGCGAGGCCCACCGCCGCCCCCAGGGCCCAGCAGACCGTCGCCCGGGGGTGCCAGCCCGCCGAGAACCAGTACGCGCCACCCCGCGCCCCGCGGTTGTACACCTGGAGCGCCTCCGGGTCGTACGCCCCACGGCAGCGCGCGTGACCGATCAGCGTGATCACGGCCCACGGCGTGCCGATGGCCGTCAGCAGCAGCACGAACGACGTCATCGCCGACTGCGCGTCCGAGGCGAAGTGGCCGAGGAAGACGAAGGCCGTCGCCACCGCCGCCACCACCAGCGTGGCCCGCGCCCGGGTCGCCCGCGGCAGGATCGCGTCCAGGTCCAGGCCCATCGAGTACAGCATCAGACCCGCGTTGCCGACCGTGCCCGCGGTCGCCGCGAGGAGCAGCGGCACCACGTACCAGGCGGGGGAGGCCGCGACGAGCGGGCCCGCGTAGTCCAGGGCGCCGCGGGCCGCCAACGCCGTGTACGTACCGAAGAGCTGAGGGATCAGCAGGCCGAAGACCAGGCCGATACAGGTGGTCCGCCAGACGGTCTTCGGGCTGTGCCGCTCGGGGGACATGTAGCGGGTGTAGTCGCCGAGCAGCGTGATGAAGGCGACCGGGCCGCTGAGTCCGGCGGCCACCGCCGAGAGCACCCACGTCGGCCAGAACGAGCCGAGCAGATACGGGGTCTCGGGCACCGGAGCCGCGGTGACATCGCCCGCGTACGCGACGAGGCCGAGGCCGAGCAGCAGGGTCATGCCGATCGCGAGCCCCTTGCTGAGGCGGAGCAGCAGCCCGTAGCCGAAGACGGCGAAGACGACCGTGCAGGCGGCGAGCACCGCGTACACCACCGCGTGCGTGGTGTCGCCGGTCGGCAGACCGGTCAGCCGGGCGAGGGTCCCGACCACCACGTCGCCGCCGATCCACAGCGTCAGCGCCGTGTAGCCGAGGGAGAGCAGCAGCCCCACCACCGAGCCGACGAGCCGGCCGCGGACGCCGAAGAAGGCGCCGCTGGAGGTCGAGAGGTTGGTCGCGGTGCGCAGCGAGACCAGGGCGAGCGGGGCGGTCACGGCGACGCCGACGAGCGTTCCGGTCACGACGGAGGTCACCGACGCCCACAGCCCGAGGCCGAAGGAGACCGGCAGCCAGCCGAAGACGATCACTCCGAGGCAGAGGTTGGAGCCGAGGAGGATCGCCAGCAGGTCACGGGGACCGCTGGTGCGTTCCGCTTCGGGGATGGTGTCGACTCCGCGCTGTTCGATCGGCATGGGGCTCCCTGCGGGGCAAGCGGGCGGACGGGATTTAGAGTGGCGCTCAATGTGACCCACTACCGACGCGTACGTCAATGCTTGGATACGGCGCACCGAACGTTTAGAGTGTCGCTCAAACAGGAGGTGTGTGGACGTGCGACTGACCCCCACGGAACGAGACCGGCTGCTGCTCTTCGGCGCAGCGGAGCTCGCCCGGGCCCGCCGGGCACGGGGCCTGCGGCTCAATGTGCCGGAGGCGACCGCGCTCATCGCGGACACGGTCTGCGAGGCGGCCCGCGACGGCAGGCGGCTCGCCGAGGCGATCGCGGCCGCCCGGTCCGTGCTCGGTCCGGACGACGTACTGCCGGGTGTGGCCGATGTCGTCACCGAAGTGCATGTCGAGGCCGTTTTCGACGACGGCTCGCGGCTCGCGGTCGTCTCCGACCCGATCGGCGGTCCTTCGCTGGGCGAGAGTGCGCCGGGCGCGCTGCTGCCGGCCCCCACGGTGGCCGAGGAGCCGCCCGCGCTGACCCTGAACGTCCGCAACACCGCGGCGGTGCCGGTCAGCGTGACCTCGCACTTCCACTTCTTCGAGGCCAACCCGCGCCTCGACTTCGACCGGGCCGCCGCCTACGGCATGCGGCTCGCGATCGCCGCGGGAGCGTCCTTCCGCTTCGATCCGGGCGGCGAGGCCGAGGTCGGCCTCGTGCCCATCGGCGGCGCGCGTGTCGCCATCGGCTTCGCGGGCCTGGTCGACGGCCCGCTCGACGCGCCCGGCGCGAAGGAAGAGGCACTGCGACGCGCCGCGGCCTGCGGCTACCTGGGAGTTGAGGCGTGATGGACCCGTACGAGTACGCATCGGTGCACGGGCCCCGCGCGGGCGACCGGGTCGTCCTCGGCGACTCCGGGCTCGTCGTCCGCGTCGAGTCCGACTCGCAGAAGCCGGGCGACGAGTTCCTCGCCGGCTTCGGCAAGACCGCCCGCGACGGTCTTCACCTCAAGGCCGCTGCCGTCCGTGAGACCTGTGACGTGGTGATCAGCAACGTGCTGGTGATCGACGCCGTCCAGGGCATCCGCAAGGTGTCGATCGGTATTCGCGAGGGCCGGATCCACGCCATCGGGCGTGCGGGCAACCCGGACACGCTCGACGGTGTCGACGTCGTCGTCGGCACCGGCACGTCGATCGTCTCCGGCGAGGGCCTCATCGCCACCGCCGGTGCCGTGGACACCCATGTCCACCTGCTGTCCCCGCGCATCATGGAGGCCTCCCTCGCCTCTGGTGTCACCACCATCATCGGACAGGAGTTCGGTCCTGTCTGGGGGGTTGGCGTCAACTCGCCATGGGCCCTCAAGCACGCGTTCAGTGCCTTCGACGCGTGGCCGGTCAACATCGGCTTCCTGGCGCGTGGGTCGTCCTCGGACCCGGCTCCGCTGGTGGAGGCGCTGGCCGAGGGCGGTGCGTCCGGTTTCAAGGTGCATGAGGACATGGGCGCCCACACCCGCGCGCTGGACACCGCGCTGCGGGTCGCGGACGAGCACGATGTGCAGGTCGCCCTGCACAGTGACGGCCTGAACGAGTGCCTGTCCGTGGAGGACACCCTCCGGGTGCTGGACGGGCGGACCATCCACGCGTTCCACATCGAGGGCTGTGGTGGCGGTCATGTGCCGAACGTGCTGAAGATGGCGGGTGTGCCGAACGTCATCGGTTCGTCCACCAACCCGACGCTGCCGTTCGGGCGGGACGCGGTGGCCGAGCACTACGGGATGATCGTCTCCGTCCACGACCTGAAGACCGATCTGCCCGGCGATGCGGCCATGGCGCGGGACCGGATCCGGGCGGGGACGATGGGCGCGGAGGACGTCCTGCACGACCTGGGGGCGATCGGGATCACCTCGTCCGACGCCCAGGGGATGGGGAGGGCCGGCGAGACCGTACGCCGGACCTTCGCCATGGCCGGGAAGATGAAGGCCGAGCTGGGCCCGCTGGAGGGCGACGGGGCGCACGACGACAACGCGCGTGTGCTGCGGTACATGGCGAAGCTGACCATCAACCCGGCGATCGCCCACGGCCTCGCGCACGAGATCGGTTCGATCGAGGCCGGCAAGATGGCCGACATCGTGCTGTGGCGGCCCGAGTTCTTCGGCGCCAAACCACAGATGGTCATCAAGAACGGCTTCCCCGCGTGGGGGGTCGTGGGCGATCCGAACGCCGCCACCGACACCTGCGAACCCCTCGTCCTCGGACCGCTGTTCGGCGCCCATGGCGCGACCCCGGCCGACATCTCGGTCGCGTTCGTGGCCCAGGCCGCCGTCGACCTCGGCGCCGACCGGATGCCGACCCGGCGCCGCCGGGTCGCCGTCCGCGGCACACGCGGCATCGGACCCGGCGACCTGCTCCTCAACTCCCGCGTCGGAGACGTCCAGGTCGACGGCCGGACGGGCCTGGTGTCGCTGGACGGCGACCCGCTCCGCTCCGAGCCGGCCGAGTCCGTCTCCCTCAACCGCCTCTACTTCCTCTAGGACCTGACCCATGACCTCCGAGACCTTCCGTATGCCGCCCGAGTGGGCCCCGCACGAGCGCACGTGGATGGCCTGGCCCGGCCCCAACCCCACCTTCACCAACGACGAGGAGCTGGCCGAGGCCCGTACCGCGTGGGCCTCCGTGGCCCGTGCCGTACGCCGTTTCGAGCCGGTCACCATGGTGGTCGGCCCCGGCCAGCTGGAATCCGCGCGGGCCCTGCTCGGCGACGCGGTCGACCTGGTCGAGCGCGAGCTCGACGACGCCTGGATGCGCGACATCGGCCCGACCTTCGTCACCGACGGCACCGAGCTGGCCGCCGTCGACTGGGTCTTCAACGGCTGGGGCGCGCAGGACTGGGCCCGCTGGGAGCACGACTCCAAGATCGCCCGCCATGTCGCCGATCTCGTCGACGTGCCGGTGCTGAGCAGCCCCCTGGTGAACGAGGGCGGCGCGATCCACGTCGACGGTGAGGGAACGGTCCTGCTGACCGACACCGTCCAGCTCGGCTCCGGCCGCAACCCCGAGTGGACCCGGGCGCAGGTCGAGGCGGAGATCCACGCGAAGCTCGGCACCACGAAGGCCATCTGGCTCCCGCACGGCCTCTCCGGCGACTACGGCATGTACGGCACGCAGGGCCACGTCGACATCGTCGCCGCCTTCGCCAGGCCCGGCACCGTGGTCGTCCACAGCCAGCAGGACCCGGCCCACCCGGACTACGAGCGCTCCCGGATGTACGTCGACATCCTCAGCCGCCAGACGGACGCCAAGGGCCGTCGGCTGGAGGTCGTGGAGATCCCGGCCCCCACGGTCCTGAAGGACGAGGAGGGCGACTGGGTCGACTACTCGTACATCAACCACTACCTCTGCAACGGCGGCGTCGTCCTGTGTGGCTTCGACGACCCGAACGACGAGATCGCCGCGGGCATCTTCCGCCGGCTGTTCCCGGAGCGGATCGTCACGCTGGTCGACGCGCGCGGCATCTTCGCGGGCGGCGGCGGCATCCACTGCATCACGCAGCAGCAGCCGAAGGTCTGAAACCCCTTGGCGACGGCCGCGGGCGGCGTGACAGCCTGCGGCCATGCCACTGATCACCCACGACGGCGCCGACTACGCGCTCCAGATCCTGTACTCCGTACCGGATGACGCCTGGTACCTGGAGCTGGACCACGTCGCCGGCAACCGGACCGTGCTGACGGCCGTCGTGCCGGACGAGGACCCGGCCCGGGAGCCGACCGTGTGCGTCGACCCCGTGTCGGGGCACCACTCCGTCCCGTACGACGTCATGCGCTGGTTCATGGAGCACGTGGAGGAGGAGATCCGCACGTCACGGGGGTGGATGCGGCTGAGGCCCGAGCTCGTCGAGATCATCCGCGAGCTGCGCGAGGAGTACCTCGGCGTGATCGACGACGAGCGGTTCCGGCGCGTGTCGGCGGAGCTGCGGGCGACCGTGCCCGTCGAGGACGTCCCCGCTGTGCTGGAGGCGGCCTTCGGCCGGGGGTCGGCGGAGGCGTGAGGTAGAACAGACGAGTGACCCGCATCAGCCCCGCCGGACCCCGGCGACGCAACAACGCCGCCCCTCCCCGTGAGGAGCTCCTCGCCGCCGCCATGGACACCATCGCCGAGCGCGGTCTCGACGGGCTGACCATGGCCGGGCTCGGGCGCGAGGTCGGGATGAGCAGCGGGCACCTCCTCTACTACTTCCGCACCAAGGACGAGCTGCTGCTGCAGACCCTGGAGTGGAGCGAGGGGCGGCTCGGTGCCGAACGCAGCGCGCTGCTCTCACGGCCCGGGACCGCCCGCGAGCGGCTCGACGGATACATCGACGTCTACGTCCCGGACGGCCCGCGCGACCCCCACTGGACCCTCTGGCTGGAGGTCTGGAACCGGTCCCAGAACGCCGACGACGACGCGCGCGCCCGGCAGGCCGCCATCGAGGGCGCCTGGCACCGTGACCTGGTCGCCCTGATCGCCGAAGGCGTCTCGCGCGGGGAGTTCCGGCCCGTCGACCCCGACCGGTACGCGGCGCGGATGCGGGCCCTGCTCGACGGCTTCAGTGTCCATGTCGCGGTCGGCATCCCGGGCACGGGGCGTGAGCAAGTTCTCGCGCACGTAGGGGAGTTCGTCGCCGAAACCTTGTTGCTGCGAACACAACGAACGTAAGTACTCCCGATCGTTGCGGACTACACCCTTGTTGCCCGGCCGTCACCTCCGGCACGGTTCCGGATCATGGGACGAGAGCACTGGAAGAAGATCTGGGTCGGCTCGGCAGGCAACATGGTCGAGTGGTTCGACTGGTTCGTGTACGCGAGCTTCGCCACGTACTTCGCGGGGGCGTTCTTCCCCGAGGGCAATGACACCGCCAAGCTCATGAACACCGCCGGCATCTTCGCCGTCGGCTTCTTCATGCGCCCCGTCGGCGGCTGGCTGCTCGGCCGGGTCGGCGACCGCAAGGGCCGCAAGGCGGCGCTCACGCTCACCGTGACGCTGATGTCCGCCTCGGCCCTCCTGATCGCGATCGCGCCCACGTACGCCGTCGCCGGCTACGGCGGCGCCGCCGTCCTGCTGATCGCCCGGCTCCTCCAGGGCCTCTCGGTCGGCGGCGAGTACGCGGCCAGCGCGACCTACCTGACGGAGGCCTCGGCCCCGCGGCACCGGGGCTTCGCCTCCAGCTTCCAGTACGTCTCGATGACCGCCGGCCAGATCCTCGGCCTCGGTCTCCAGATCGTCCTCCAGCGCACGATGTCCGCGGAGGCCCTGCACAGCTGGGGCTGGCGCATCCCGTTCATCATCGGTGCGCTCGGCGCGGCCGTCGTCTTCTATCTGCGGCGCAACATGCTGGAGACGGAGGTGTACGAGGAGACGGCCGACGACGGCGTGGCGAGCGGCGAGAAGGGCACGCTCACGGCGCTGTGGGCGCACCGCCGCGAGGCGTTCCTCGTCGTCGCCCTCACCATGGGCGGCACTGTGGCCTACTACACGTACACCACCTATCTGACGAAGTACCTCTCGAACTCGGCGGGACTGCCGAAGCAGACCGCCACCCTGGTCTCCTTCTGCGCCCTGATCGTCTTCGCCTGTCTGCAGCCCCTCGCGGGACGGCTCTCCGACCGGATCGGGCGGCGTCCTCTGCTGATCACCTTCGCGCTCGGCTCGACCTTCCTCACGGTGCCGATCATGACGCTGCTCCAGGACGCCGGTTCCTTCTGGCCGGCCCTCGGCCTCTCGCTGCTCGCGCTGGTCGTCATCACCGGCTACACCTCGATCAACGCGTGCGTGAAGGCGGAGCTCTTCCCGACCGGCATCCGCGCCCTGGGCGTCGCCCTGCCGTACGCCATCGCCAACGCCCTCTTCGGCGGCACGGCCGAGTACGTGGCGCTGTGGTTCAAGGACGCCGGGATCGAGTCCGGCTACTACTGGTACGTGGCGGGCTGCGCGGCCGTCTCCCTGATCGTCTACCTGACGATGCGCGAGACCCGGGACATCGACCTCGGGAGGGTCGGCACCGGGGCGTCCCGGCGGGCGGAGCGGACGGCGGCCGACCAGGTGACCGCATCCTGAGACCGGCGTCCCGCGTGCGGCTGGGGTATGGCAGACTGCGAGCGTGCTTGCTACCACCATGATTATGGACAGCAGCGCGCCGGTCCGCAGTGGCCACTGAACCGCGACTCCACCCCCGCGGCAGTGGACACCGTGCCCCAGACCCGCGCGCAGACCTCTCGCACCCGCGAGAGGTTTTTTCGTTTTCCGGCCCCACCGTCGCCGGAAACGGACAGCGCGTGAGAATGGGGGCAAGTGGATCCAGACCTTCCGGAGCCACATCCGACAGGAGCCATCCAAGCCATGACCACGGAGACCGACGAGAGCTCGCGCCTCGACGACAGCTTCCATGTCTTCGACACGACGCTGCGCGACGGAGCGCAGCGTGAAGGCATCAACCTCACCGTCGCGGACAAGCTGACCATCGCGCGGCACCTCGACGACTTCGGCGTCGGCTTCATCGAGGGCGGCTGGCCCGGAGCCAACCCGCGCGACACGGAGTTCTTCGCCCGGGCGAAGCAGGAGATCACGTTCAAGAACGCGCGGCTCGTCGCGTTCGGCGCGACCCGCAGGGCCGGCGGCAACGCCGCCGACGACCCGCAGGTCAAGGCGCTCCTGGACTCCGGCGCCCCTGTGATCACCCTGGTCGCCAAGTCGCACGACCGGCACGTCGAGCTGGCCCTGCGCACCACCCTGGACGAGAACCTGGAGATGGTCCGCGACACCGTCTCCTACCTGTGCTCCCAGGGCCGCCGCGTCTTCGTCGACTGCGAGCACTTCTTCGACGGCTACAAGGCCAATCCGCAGTACGCCAAGGACGTCGTCCGGGCCGCCTCCGAGGCCGGCGCCGATGTCGTGATCCTCTGCGACACCAACGGCGGCATGCTCCCCGCCCAGGTCCAGGCCGTCGTCGCCACCGTGATCGCCGACACCGGCGCCCGGCTCGGCATCCACGCCCAGGACGACACCGGCTGCGCCGTCGCCAATACGCTCGCCGCGGTCGACGCGGGCGCCACGCACGTCCAGTGCACCGCCAACGGCTACGGCGAGCGGGTCGGCAACGCCAACCTCTTCCCGGTGGTCGCCGCCCTGGAACTCAAGTACGACAAGCGGGTGCTGCCCGAGGGCGCGCTCGCCGAGATGACCCGGATCTCGCACGCCATCGCCGAGGTCGTCAATCTGACGCCCTCCACGCATCAGCCGTACGTGGGTGTCTCGGCCTTCGCGCACAAGGCCGGGCTGCACGCCTCCGCGATCAAGGTCGACCCGGACCTCTACCAGCACATCGACCCCGAGCTGGTCGGCAACACCATGCGGATGCTCGTCTCCGACATGGCCGGCCGCGCCTCCATCGAGCTGAAGGGCAAGGAGCTCGGCGTCGACCTGGGCGGCGACCGCGCGCTGGTCGCCCGTGTCGTCGAGCGCGTCAAGGAGCGCGAGCTCTCCGGCTACACCTACGAGGCCGCCGACGCCTCCTTCGAACTGCTGCTCCGCGAGGAGGTGGAGGGCCGCGCCCGCCGCTACTTCCGTACGGAGTCCTGGCGCGCGATCGTCGAGGACCGGCCGGACGGCACCCACGCCAACGAGGCGACCGTGAAGCTCTGGGCCAAGGGCGAGCGGATCGTCGCCACCGCCGAGGGCAACGGCCCCGTCAACGCCCTCGACCGGGCGATGCGGGTCGGTCTGGAGCGGATCTACCCCCAGCTCGCCAAGTTCGAGCTGGTGGACTACAAGGTCCGCATCCTGGAGGGGCGCCACGGTACGGAGTCCACGACCCGCGTCCTGATCACCACCAGCGACGGCAACGCCGAGTGGGCGACGGTCGGCGTCGGGGAGAACGTGATCGCCGCCTCCTGGCAGGCGCTGGAGGACGCGTTCACCTACGGACTGCTGCGTGTGGGCATCGACCCCGCGGAGTAGGCACGGAATCGGTCATAACCTTCGGTCCACAATGTCTCGGAATCCCCCTTTGGGGGTAGTTTCGATGGTATGAGGACCAGGCCGTTCCACCTTCTGTCGGCCCTCGCGGGGCTGGCCATGCTGCTGCTCCTGGTCCTGGCCCCCTCCGCGGGGGCCGGGATCACCGGGATCCCGGACGCCGGAGCGGCCCTGAAGCAGGGGCCGGTCTACGTCGATCCAGGGGCCGCCGACCAGCTCTCGACGGCCCAGGCGGATGCCCTCGCCCAGAAGATCGAGGACGCGGACAAGCCGCTCTTCATCGCCGTGCTGCCCGCGAACAGCGAGTATCCGCCCGAGAACCTGCTGCGCAATCTGCGCACCCAGACCGGGGTGACGGGGCTGTACGCCGTCCGGCTCGGTGACGGGTTCGACGCCGCCGCCGACCGTAGGGTGATGTCCGCGCAGGCCGTGGACAACCTGGTCACCTCCGTGCGCCAGCCCGGGGTGGACGCCGCCACCGAGCTGAACAACTTCGTCGACCAGGCCCTGCCCACCATGGACGGGACCGCCCCCGCCTCCTGGGGCTCGGTCGGCGCCGACAACGGTGTGCCGGTCGGCGGTCTGATCACCCTCGGCGCGTTCCTCGCCGCCGGTGGCGCGGGCGCCTACGCGATCGTCCGCCGCAACCGGCTCCGCAAGCAGGCCGAGGAGCGCGAGGCCCTCGACAAGCTCCGGGTCGTCGTCGACGAGGACATCACCGCCTTCGGCGAGGAACTCGAACGGCTCGACTTCCACCCCGCCGAGGCCGGCGCCGACGACGCGATGCGCGCCGACTACGAGCGCGCGCTCGACTCGTACGACAAGGCGAAGTCCCTGATGGGCTCGGCCACGCACCCGCACGACGTCAAGGCCGTGACCCAGGCGCTGGAGGACGGCCGCTTCTCGCTCGCCGCCCTGGCCGCCCGCCGCGAGTCCCGGCCGCTGCCCGAGCGCCGTCCGCCCTGCTTCTTCGACCCGCGCCACGGACCCTCGACCGAGGACCGCACCTGGATCCCGGCCGGTGGCACCGCGCGCGAGGTCCCGGTGTGCGCCGCCGACGCCACCCGCCTCGACGACGGGCAGGACCCCTTGGCCCGTACGGTCGAGACCGACACCGGCCGCCGCCCGTACTGGGAGGCGGGACCGGCGTACGGCCCGTGGGCAGGCGGCTACTTCGGCGGCGGCCTGCTGCCCGGCCTCCTCGCCGGCACCCTGCTCGGCTCGATGCTCGCCACCCCCGCCTACGCCGGTGAGTACGGCGGAGGCGAGTTCGGGGGCGGCGACGTCTCCGGGGGCGACTTCAACTCCGGCGACTTCGGGTCGGGCGACTTCGGCGGCGGTGGTGGAGGCTTCGGCGACTTCGGTGGCGGCGGGGACTTCGGCGGCGGCGGCTTCTAGGCCGCCGGGCTTCCCCGGGTCACCACCGGGCCGTCCCTCACGGTGCGATCTCGAACACGGGTGGCTGGAGACCGGCGAGACATCCCGTGTCCGGCGCGGTCGGAGTGTCGAAGAACGAGCGGGTGATCCTCTGCGCGCACGGCGAGTCCGCGAAGACCACATGGGCGACGTAGGGGACCGTGACGGCCGTGGACCGGCTCAGCGTACGGGCGGCGTACGGCCCGCTGCTCGGCGCGGTCTGGGCGTCGAACCCGCCGGACAGGACGAGCGTCGGGATGTCGCTGCGCGTCACGCTCCGGATCGAGCGGGGCGCCGCGGGGATGTCCCAGGCGCGGCAGTCCGCGTGCATCCAGCTGAGAAGCGGAGCGTTGGCCAGCACCGAGCGGGGGAACGACGGGAACAGCCGCCGCCCTGCCCGGATCACGTCGGCCTCACTCTCGAACGGTGTCCACTCGCTGCAGAAGACGCCGAAGACGAGCCCGTGAGAGACCCTCCCGATGGCCTGCGGGCTGAGCTTTCCGCCCGCGTACTGCTCGGCGATCCGCTGCGGGTTGCCGTGGGCCAGTTCGTCGATGGAGCGGGGCACTCCGGCCGCGAGATGGCTGGCGAAGGTCAGCCAGTTCACCAGGAGCCCGCCGTCCAGCACGACCTTCACCGGCTCCGGTTGGCCCGGGACCGTGACGGTGGTGGTGACCGGTCGGGCCTCGAGCTCGACCACCAGGCGCTCGAAGGTGGCCTTGAGGTTCGGATAGCGGGTGTTGCAGGCGGACTGGTCCGCGCAGGCCTTGAAGATGCCGTCGAAACCCTCTCGTGCGGCCTTCCAGGTCACGGCCCCGCCGGCCAGGGACGGCGGCAGGACGCCGTCGATGCCGACCGACCGGATGCCCTTCGGGTGCAGACGCATGTACTGGAGCGCCAGGTCGGTGCCGTAGGAGATGCCGAACACGTTCCACTGCCTGATGCCCAGTGCCTTGCGCAGGCCGTCGTAGTCGGCGGAACTCTCGGTGCCGTTGTAGGCACTGAGGTCGGCCCCACGGCGCACCAGCTGGTCACGGCATTTCCGCGTCTCCGCGACGTGCAGGCGTCCGGTGGACGGCGCACCGAAGACGAGATCGAGGGAGTCCGCGGCGAACTCGTCGACGTTCCGGCAGGTGAGCTCCGGGTCGGCCGAGTAGGTCCCTCGCTGCGACATGAAGATCACGTCGCGGTCGCGGTTGAGGCCGCCGCCGACCGCCATCGGGATCTCGGAGACCGCGTCGTCGCCGGGTCCGCCGGCGAGCCAGATGATCGGGTCGGGTGCCGGTCTGCTGGTGACCGCGGGGATGATCGCGACCGCGAGGGTGATCTTCCGTCCCTTGCGGTGGGAGCGCTTCTCGGGAACGGTGAGCGTGCCGCAGCGGGCGCGCGCCAGATCGGGGATCGGGTCCGCCGTCCGCGGGCAGGGTCCGGGCTCGAAGCGGGCGTCGCCCGCCGTCCGGGCGACCGTGCCGAGCGGAGCTCCGGCGTCGGACTCGGCTCGGGCGGGCATCGCGGCCAGGCCGACGACGAGGGCACCGACCGTGGCTCCGGCCAGCGTGGCGGGGAACCGGCGCGGGGCGCGACGGTCGTGGGGCGGGCGGATGGACATCATGCTCTCTCCGGTTCGGGGGTGATGGTGAACGGACCCGGTGCGAGTCCCGCCACGCACCCGGTGTCGGGCGAGGTCGGACGCGCGAGGAAGGAAGCCAGGACGCTCTGCGCACAGGGCGACTGGGGGACCACGAAGTGGCCGATCCCGGGAATCCGCACGGCGGTCGAGCGGGGCAGCGTGCGACCGGCGTACGGTCCCCAGCTCGCGCCCGTCTTCGCGTCGAACGTCCCTGAGATGATCAGCGTCGGCACCTTGCTGTAGGTGGCCACGCGCTGGATCGAGGTGCGGTCCCGGACGTTCCAGACACGGCACAGGTCGTACTCGAAGGGCAGCTGCGGCGCGTGGGCGAGGACCGTGTCCGGCCACCCGGGGAAGGCCCGGCGCCCCGCCTCCAGGACGTCGGACTCCGTGAAGCCCGGCGCCCACTCGGCGCACACCACCGAATGCGTCAGACCGTGGGCCTGGGGGACGGCGGGCGGCGCAGCGCCGGCGGCCTGTGCCTGCGCCAGGCGTTCCGGATTGCCGCGGGCGAGTTCGTCGAGCGCCGCGGGGACCTCGGCGGCCGGCAGGGCGCCGCCGTTGGTGACCAGCAGGTTCACCAGCGCGCCCCCGTCGAGGACGACCTTCACCGGGCTGCCGCCCCCGGGCGGCTGCACCGTCAGCGTCAGGGGGTTCGCCTCAAGGCGCCGGACCTGCTCCGTGAGCGTGCGGGAGAGGTCCGGGTAGCGGCTCTTGCAGCTCGGCTGGGCCTCGCACGCCGCGAAGATCGTGTTGATCCCCTCCTGGGCGCTGTCCCAGGCCCACGGCAGGCTCACGATCTGTGGCGGCACGACCGAGTCGATGGTCACCGAGCGGATCCCGTCGGGGTGCCGGCGCAGGTAGGTGAGGGCCAGGTCGGTGCCGTAGGAGTAGCCGTAGACGTTCCACTTCTTGATGCCGAGCGCCTTGCGCAGGTCGGCGAAGTCCGCGGCGTTCTCGGTGGTGTTGTAGCTGCTCAGCCGGATTCCGTCGGCGGTCAGACGGTCCCGGCACTCCTTCGCCGCTCGTACCAGCAGCCGTCCGGTCGAGGGCGCGTCGTAGGGCAGCCCCACGGCGCTCGCGTTGAACCGGTCGATCTCCGGGCAGGCGAGGTACGGCTCCGAGTAGGGCCCGCCGCGCTGGGTCATGACGATCAGGTCGCGATCCCGGTTCACCCCGGAGTCGATCAGGAAGGGGATGGCTCCGATCGCGTCGCCGCCGGGACCTCCCTCCATGAACACCACCGGGTCCCCGGCCGGTTTCGCCGACGTGGCCGGAATGATGGCGACGGCTAGTTTGATGGTCCGTCCACCGCGGTGCTGCCGGTTCTCGGGCACCTCCAGGACCCCGCACCGTCCGGGGATCTCTTCGGGCGCCTGCGGGCAGGGACCGGGCACGAACCTCGCCGGACCTCCCGGCTGGGGCTCGGTGAAGGGGGGTGACGCGGCACTGCTCGATGTCGTACCGGCCGCGCTCAGGAATGCCAGCCCGGCGGCGACGAGCGCCACCCCGGTGGGCGACCGGCGGGCGGGTCGCGGTGCGCGGCGGTGCTGCACCCGCTTTCGTACGGACCTGTCGCTCCCGCGAGCGAACGGCAGGTGCCCTGCTCTGATGCCCTGCTCCGTCATGTGATCCCGTCTCTCTGACGTCCCCACCCGCCCCGACCGGGGCGACGTCGCGTGGCTCAGCCCGCTGCCGCATGATCGGGGCGGGCACTGCGTACGTCAGCCTGAGCGCGAGGGAGGAGGCCCACCACTCGTGGGCTCCACTTGGGGCGTCGGCGTCACCCCGAGGGGCGGCCGCCACGGAGAGCCGGGGCAGGAGCTGCACCAGGGGCTACACCAGGGGCTTCACCGACATCAGCAGATGCTGGTGGACCCCGTCCTCCCGGTCGGTGATCAGGGCGCGCTGCCCCGGGCCGAGGAGATGGAAGCGGACGGAGTCCGTACCGAAGGAGCCGAGCGCGTCCAGCAGGTAGCCGGGGTTGAAGGCGACCGTCATCGCGGTCGCGCCTTCCAGGAGCGCCGGGAGCCGCTGGGAGGCGACGTCGTCCTCGTAGCCCGCCTGGAGGTGGACGGCGTCGCCGCTGAACGCGAGCTGGACCGGGCTGTCTCCCTCCGCCACCACCGCGACCCGCTTCACGGCCTCGACCAGCGGGGCCCGTTCCGTCACGGCCACAGCGTGCTCACCGAGGGAGAAGAGCTTGTCGTGGCGGGGGAGACGGCCGTCGAGCAGCCGGGTCGTCGTCCGCGTCCCCTCGCTCTCGAAGCCGATCGAGCCACCGTCGAGGGCGAGACGGACGGGCCCCGCCGAGGTCAGGGAGCGGGCGATCTCGGTCAGCCGACGGGCCGGTACGACGACGTCCGCGCCGCCACCTTCCCCCGGCTCGTCGCCCTCCGGCTCCCACTCCAGCGTGCGGACCGCGTAGCGGTAGCGGTCGGTCGCGGCGAGCGTCATCGTCGTACCGTCCAGGGCGAGCCGTACCCCCGTCAGCACCGGCAGCGAGTCGTCCCGGCCGGCCGCCACCGCCACCTGCCCGACCGCCGCCGCGAACGCCTCGGTGTCCACGACGCCCCGGAACGCGGGCAGTTCGGGCTGCGCCGGATAGTCGTCCAGCGGCAGCAGGGAGAGCCCGAAGCGGGCGTCCCCGCCCGTCACCGAGAGCCGCGCCCCCTCGACCGCGCACTCGACCGGCCCCTTGGGCAGCACCTTGCAGATGTCGAGCAGCCGCCGCCCGAGGACGAGCGCCCGGCCGACCCGCACGGTGTCCGCCTCGACCTCGATGCGCGCCGACGCCTCGTAGTCGAGGCCGGATACGCGCAACCGGCCGTCAGCGGCGTCCAGGAGCAGCCCGCCGAGCACAGGGACGGGCGACCGGGCCGGAAGCACGCGGGCAGCCCAGGCCACCGCGTCGGTCAACACACTGCTGTCGATACGGAATTCCATGCCGACGACGCTAACGGCCCCCACTGACAACGGCGCCGACCAGGCGCTCCCGGCGTCCTTCTGCGAGGTCGGGACGGAGTCGGTCGGTTCCGTCGAGGGAGGCGAGGCCGTGCAGGGTGCTCCGGACGAGCAACGCCGAGCGCCCGCCCTCCGTCGTGACGGAGAGGCGGGCGCGCTCGTGGGTGCCCTCGCGGGCGGGGGCCGGGGGTCAGGCGGCGTTCTTGATCGCGGAGATGTCGAAGGTCAGCTTCACCTTGTCGCTGACCATCACACCGCCGGTCTCCAGCGCCGCGTTCCAGGTCAGGCCCCAGTCGGAGCGGAGGATCTCGGCCGAGCCCTCGAAGCCGACGCGCTCGTTGCCGTAGACGTCCGTGGCGGCGCCGTTGAACTCCAGGTCGATCGAGAGCGGCTTCGTGACGTCCTTGATGGTGAGGTCGCCGGTCACGCGGTACTTGTCGCCACCCAGCTGCTCCGCCTCGGTCGAGCGGAAGGTCATCAGCGGGAACTGCTCGGCGTCGAAGAAGTCGCCGCTGCGCAGGTGGTTGTCGCGGTCGCCGATGCCGGTGTCGATGGAGGCGATCTTGACCTCGATCGAGGCGGCCGAGGCGCCCGGGTCCGAGCCGTCGAGCCGCAGGGTGCCCTCGTGCTCGGCGAAGGAGCCGCGCACGTTGGTGACCATGGCGTGACGGACGGTGAAGCCGATGCTGCTGTGCGCCGGGTCGATCGCGTACTCGCCGGTCAGCGCGGCGAGCGCCGGGTCGACGGGGAGGGTGGCGACGGCGGTGGCGGTGTCGTTCTTGCGGTTGAAGATGCCCATGACGTGCTCCTTGGGGACGGTGCGCGGGGGTGGCGCGGAGGCTGTACTTCGTTTCGTTGAACCTTCAACGAGAACGACTGTAGCGCTATTCCGTTCAACATTCAACATCCCGGCGAGATGTTCATCCGCTTGGACTAACCGAAGGGGGTTCTTGGACTGGCGGGGCCGCCGGGACACGATCTCGTTGACGGTGTCCTGCCGAACGGGCCCAACTAGTCCCCATGTCCCTCCCCAAGTCGCCAAGAATCCGTGTGGCCTGCGCGCTCGCCGCCGCGTCATCCGCCGTGTTCGCCCTGTCGGGACCGGCCCTCGCCGAGGAACCCGGGCGTTCGGCCGCCGAGGCCCGCATCGGCTCCGCCCAGCTCTCCGTCGCCGTCGCCGAGGACTTCCCGCGCGTCGTCTCCTACACGGACCGCGCCACCGGCGCCCGCCTCCTCGGCAGTACGGCCCCGGTCACCCAGGTCGTCCTCAACGGCACCGCCCACGCCGTCCGGGTCACCGGCGCCCCCGTCCTGACCGCCTCCTCCGCCGCCTACACCCTGGCCTTCCCGGACCTGCCCGGGGTCGAGATCGACGCGAGCCTGAGCGTCAGCGGCCGGGCCACCACCTTCAGGGTGACCGCCGTCCGGGACACCGAGGCCTTCCGGGTCGGCACGATCGACATACCCGGCCACGACCTGGTCTCCGTCGGCTCCTCGGACGCGGGCGCCGAGACCGCCTTCACCCGGCTCGACCCCGACTCCACCCGTACCGCCGACGTCTTTGCCGGCATCACCGACGCCACCCCGGCCGAGACCACCGCCACCGGCGCGAGCTACGCGATCGTCAACACCGGCTCCCTCGCCGCCGCGGTCGAGTCCAACTCCTCCTACGACAAGCCCTCCGGCCCGAGCGCCCGCGACGGCGCCCGATTCTGGCACCAGGCCCGCAAGCGCGGCACCGAGACCCGCGTCGGCGTCTGGTCCGGCCAGTGGACCTACCGCGGTGAGGGCGCCCCCGCCCCCGAGAAGGGGAAGGACCTTCCCTGGGCCAAGGTCGTCGTCACCCCCGACGCCAACGCCGACGGGACGGTGGACTGGCAGGACGGCGCCCTCGCCTTCCCCGCCATCGGCATCAAGGCCCCCGGCGGCGAGCAGACCCCGGACCGGGTGATCGCCCACATCCCGTTCAACTTCGCCTCCAACGCCACCCACCCCTTCCTGCGCACCCTCGACGACGTCAAGCGGATCTCTCTCGCCACCGACGGACTCGGTCAGTTCGCCCTGCTCAAGGGGTACGGCTCCGAGGGCCACGACTCCGCCCACCCCGACTACGGCGGCAACTACAACAAGCGCGCAGGCGGCCTCGCGGACCTCAACACCCTCCTCAAGGAGGGCAGGAAGTGGGGTGCGGGCTTCGGCGTCCACGTCAACGCCACCGAGTCGTACCCCGAGGCGAAGAACTTCAGCGAGACCCTCGTCGACAAGACGAAACCCGGCTGGAACTGGCTCAACCAGAGCTACTACATCGACCAGCGCCGGGACATCAACAGCGGCGACCTCGCCCGCCGCTTCCAGCAGCTGCGCGACGAGACCGACCCGAACCTGTCGATGCTCTACATCGACGTCTACTACACGCACGGCTGGATCGCCGACAAGACACTGCGGGCCGTGCAGTCCCAGGGCTGGAACGTGGCCACCGAGTGGTCCGAGAAGTTCGAGCGGGCCTCGCTCTGGTCCCACTGGGCCAACGACCTGAACTACGGCGGCGCCACCAACAAGGGCCTCAACTCCCAGATCGTCCGCTTCATCCGCAACGGCGAGAAGGACGTCTGGAACAACCACCCGGTCCTCGGCCAGACCGCCCTGGAGGACTTCGAGGGCTGGACCGGCGAGACCGACTGGAACCACTTCTACGCCAACATCTGGCAGAAGAACCTGCCCGCCAAGTACCTCCAGCAGCAGCGGATCACCCGCTGGGACGGCAACGACCTCACCTTCACCGGCGGTGTCCGCGGCGCCGTCGAGGACGGCCGGCGCACGTTCTACGAGAACGGCCGTAAGGTCCTCGACGGCGAGAACTACCTGTTGCCGTGGGACGGCGGGAAGAAGCTGTACCACTACAACAAGAAGGGCGGGAAGACGAGTTGGGCGGTGCCCGGCACCCGCTCGTACAGCGTCTACAAGCTCACCGACAACGGACGCGTCAAGACCGCGACCGTCCGGCCGAGCGGCGGCACGATCACCCTCGACGCCGTCGCCGGTCAGCCCTACGTCCTCTACCCCGACCGCGCCCCCGAGCCCCGCGACCCGCGCTGGGGCCAGGGCACCCCGGTCGAGGACCCCGGCTTCAACGACGCCGGGCTCGACGCCTGGTCCACGACGGGCGCGGTCGCCCGTGACACCGACGACCAGGGGCGCAACAGCGCCGAGCTCACCGGCTCCGCCGCCGCCTCCGTCCGCCAGCGGATCAGCGGCCTCACCCCCGGCTCCCGCTACACCGCCTCCGCCCTGATCGAGGTCGAGCCGGGCAGGAGCCGCCCGACCACCCTCTCCATCGGCGGGAAGTCGGTCACCGTGGAGCGCTCGTCGATCGAGGACCGGGTCGCCGCGTCCGACTGGAACGGCACTCGCCTCCAGCGCGCCAAGGTCACCTTCAACGCCCCCGCCGGCGGCTCCACCACGCTCGCGATCGAGGCCGCCGGGGGCAGCACGGCGGGCGTCCGCGTCGACGACGTCCGGGTCGTCGCCAACAACCCGGCGACCAGGGCCGGAGCGCTCGCGTACGAGGACTTCGAGGCCGTCGACCAGGGCTGGGGCCCCTTCCTCAAGGGCGACTCCGGAGGGACGACCGACCCCCGCACCCACATCGCCCAGCTCCACGCCCCGTACACCCAGGCGGGCTGGAACGGGAAGCTCGTCGACGACGTCATCGGCGGCGCGGAGTCCCTGAAGTCCCATGACGAGAACAGCGGCCTGGTCTACCGGACCGCGCCGTGGACCGTGCCCATGAAGGAGGGGCGCAGCTACCGCGTCGAGTTCGCCTACCAGTCGAGCCACGCGGGCGCCTACGAGTGGGTCACCGGCTACGACCGTACCAACGGGACCGCGGTCGAGACCCGTCGAACGCCCGTCGGACAGCAGCGGACCACCGGCCACTTCTCCGAGACCGTGACGGCCGGCTGCGGCGACACCTGGACCGGACTGCGCAAGCGCGCCGACGCGCCCGACGGAGCCGACTTCGTCCTCGACTCCTTCGCCGTCACCGACCTCGGCCCGGCGCCCGAGAAGGCCGCCTGCGGCACGCTCGCGCTCGCCGCCCCGGAGACGCTGGAGCCGGGCCGTCCGAACCAGGTCACGGCCACCTTCACCAACGACGAGGCCGGCGCGGCCGACGCTGCCACGGCGACGCTGGCGCTTCCCGCGGGCTGGACCGCCGAGCCGGCCGCAGCCGTGGCGCTCGGGACGGTCGCGGCCGGAGCCGAGGCCACCGCCACGTGGAAGGTGACGCCTCCGGTGGACGCGACGTACCAGCCGTACCCGCTCGGTGCGGCACTCGCCTACACCGTCGGGGGAGAGGCACGGAAGCTGAGCGCCGCCACCACCGTCCGTACGCTGCCCCCGCCGCCCACCACGGACAGCTGGGCGAGCGACCTGGACTGGACCTCGGCCGCCAACGGATGGGGACCGGTCGAGCGCGACGGGTCCAACGGCGAGACGGGCACCGGCGACGGCGGCCCGCTGCGGATCGGGGGAGTCACGTACGCGAAGGGCTTGGGCGCCCACGCCCCGTCGAAGGTGCGCTACTACCTGGGCGGGAGGTGCACCTCCTTCACCGCCGAGGTCGGCGTGGACGACGTCCAGTCCAGCCGCGGCACGGTGCGGTTCGGCGTCGTCGCCGACGGCACGGAGAAGGTGATGTCGCCGGTCCTGAAGGCCACCGACACGGCCTGGTCGCTCACCGCCGACGTCACCGGGGCCTCCTACGTGGAGCTCGTGGCCGACGACGGCGGCGACGGGAACGGCAACGATCACGCGGACTGGGGGAACGCCCGCTTCCACTGCGGAGGCTCCCCGCAGTCCCCGTAGGGCGGCCCCCGGTCCCGTCGCGCCTCCCCGCGCACCCCGCTCGCACGCGCCGCCGGCCCGTCCTGGTTGCGGATCCTCGACAACCTCGCGGAACCGCAAGGTCGTCTGCGTCCCCCTCCCGGGCTGTCGGCCGCGAACCTCCGGCGGGCCGGTACGGTGGGGCGCCTGACGGTCACCGCCCCGCCCGACGGGCCTGGGGATCACGCCCGGGACTGCGGGGGCAACCTACCGTTGTCAGGTGGCGCTGGAGGGGCCTCTGTGGGAACTCCACAAGAGGGAGGGGTGTCCGGCTGTCGACTCGGTCCGTCCGGGAGACGGTTCTGTCTTACTCCACCAGGATTCGACTCAGGAGACTGTACGGAGTCAACGGCAGGATTTCCTTGGTCGGCTTCGTAGGGTCGGTACATGACCGTTGTGGACCAGATCCCGAGCGAGCCGACCGACGCCCGAGGCCGCGTGGCCGAGCTGCACGCCCTGCGCGAGGAGGCGCGGCGCGGACCGAGCGACCGGGCGACCGAGGCACAGCACGCCAAGGGCAAGCTCACCGCTCGTGAGCGCATCGAGCTGCTGCTCGACCCTGGTTCCTTCAACGAGGTCGAGCAGCTGCGCCGGCACCGGGCCACCGGCTTCGGCCTGGAGGCCAAGAAGCCGTACACCGACGGTGTCATCACCGGCTGGGGCACGGTCGAGGG
>NZ_JBVHGJ010000007.1:0-356870 GCF_055561875.1 Streptomyces sp. NPDC022552 | reverse complement strand
CGCCCGGTTACATTCCGAACCCGGAAGCTAAGCCTTTCAGCGCCGATGGTACTGCAGGGGGGACCCTGTGGGAGAGTAGGACGCCGCCGAACAATCATTGTGGGAAAGCCCCGCACCTTCTGGTGCGGGGCTTTTCTGCGTTTACGGGCACCTATCGTATGAACATGCGCTATGAACTGGTCGTCTTCGACAACGACGGTGTGCTCGTCGACAGTGAGCCCGTCGCCAACACCATCCTGGCCGGCTATCTGACCGAGCTCGGGCACCCCACCTCCTACGAGGAATCCCTGCGCGACTACATGGGTTCCGCAGTGCATCGCGTACACGATCTGATCGGGGAGCGGACCGGGCAGCGGCTGCCGGCCGACTTCGACGAGACGCTGCACGCGCGTACGTTCGCCGCCTTCGAGCGGGAGTTGGAGGCCGTCGCGGGGGTGACCGACGTGCTGAAGCGGCTGGTCGCCGAGGGCGTTCCGTACTGTCTCGCGTCCTCCGGGTCCCATCAGCGGATCCGGGTCGGGCACCGGAAGACCGGGCTCGACGCGTGGTTCCGGGACGAGAACGTCTTCAGCGCCGAGGACGTCGGGCGGGGAAAGCCGGCGCCCGACCTGTTCCTCCATGCCGCCGCCCGGATGGGCGTCGCCCCCGAGCGGTGTGTGGTCGTGGAGGACAGCCGGCTCGGGGTCCAGGCCGCGCTGGCCGCCGGGATGGACGTGTACGGGTTCACCGCGATGACGCCCGAGGAGAATCTCGTCGGCGCCACCGGGTACTTCGCCGGGATGGCCGAGCTGCCGGCGATTTTGGGTCTGTGATCCATCTACCCATGGGTAGACCCGGGTCCTACGCTGTGCCGCCATGACGGATGCGCGGTTGCGGCGTGGGCGGGGATCCCTGGCGGTCAGTTTCTTCGTGCAGGGAGTGACGTTCGCGCTCCTTGTGACCCGAATACCGGCCATCCAGGACCGGTACGGCATCTCCGACGGGCTGCTGCCCGTCTTCCTGGCCGCCGTCCCGATCCTGGCCGGTGTGTCCAGCGTGGCCACGGAGAAGGTGGTGGCCAGGGTGGGGCCGGGGGCGGTGCTGCGGTGGGCGCAGCCGGTCGTCCTCCTGGCGCTCCTCGCCGTCGGCGCGGGTACGCGGCTGTGGCAGGTCGCCCTAGCCCTCGGGGTCTTCGGGCTCGCGGTCGGTGCGCTGGACGCGTCCATGAACATGCTCGGGGTGAGCCTCCAGCGGGCGTACGGGCGGTCCATCATGCTCGGGTTCCATGCCGCGTACAGCCTGGGCGGGATCGCCGGGGCCTCGCTGGCCTGGGCCGGGGCGCACTGGCATCTGCCGCTGTTCGTCTCGTATCTGCCCGTCGTCGCCGTGCTGCTGCCGGCGGCTCTGGTGGCGAGCCGGTGGTACACGCCGGGGGCCCAGCTGCCCGCGGCCGAGGAGGTGAAGGCCGACGGTGCCGGGGTCTCCTTCACGCTGCTGCTGCCGCTCTGCCTCGTCATGACCTTCGCGTACATAGGGGACTCGACGGTCTCCAACTGGAGCGCCAAGTACCTGCAGGACGTGCTCGGCAGTTCGGAGGAGCTGGCGACCGTGCCGTACAACGCGTACATGGTCACCACGCTCCTGGGGCGGGCCGTGGGTGACTTCGGGGTCCGTCGGCTGGGTGCAGCCACGGTCGTGCGGTGCGGGGCGGTCCTCGCGGCGCTCGGGTTCGCGCTGGTCGCGGTGGCGCCGGGTGCCTGGGTGGGAATGGCCGGGTTCACGGTGCTGGGGCTCGGGCTGAGCGTGATCGTGCCGCAGACGTTCGCGGCGGCCGGGCGGCTCTTCCCTGGTGCGAGCGATGCGGCGGTCGCCCGGCTGAACGTCTTCAACTACGTGGGGTTCCTGATCGGGTCCCCGTTGGTGGGGGCGCTCGGGGACGCCTGGAGCTATCGGGGGGCGATGCTCGTGCCGATGGTGCTGGTCCTGGTGACGGTGGTGTACGCCACGTCGTTCGGCTCTCGAGCGGCCCGATACGGTGGCGGGCATGAGCGGCCGCGCACTGTTGATGTGGGATGAAGCTGTCACGCAGTACGACTTCGGGTCCGAGCATCCGATGGATCCGGTACGGCTCGCGCTGACCATGGGGTTGGTGCGGGCGTACGAGCTCGACCGTGCCGTGGACGTGGTGGCGGCGAGGCCGGCCGGTGACTCGACGCTGCGTCTGGTGCACCGCGAGGACTACGTGGCGGCCGTGCGGGCGGCCTCGGCCGATCCGAGGCACGCGGACCAGGCGTACGGGCTCGGAACGGTCGACGATCCGGCGTTCTCCGGGATGCACGAGGCGTCCGCGCTGATCGCCGGTCAGTCGGTCGGTGCGGCGGAGGCAGTGTGGCGCGGGGAGGCGGCGCACGCGGTGAACTTCGCGGGCGGGCTGCATCACGCGATGCCGGGTGCGGCGTCGGGGTTCTGCATCTACAACGACGCGTCCCTGGCGATCGCCCGGCTGTTGGAGCTGGGTGCGGAGCGCGTCGCGTACGTGGATGTGGACGTCCACCACGGTGACGGGGTGCAGGCGGCGTTCTGGGAGGATCCGCGGGTTCTGACGATCTCGCTGCACGAGCACCCGCGGACCCTGTTCCCGCAGACGGGGTGGCCGGAGGAGACGGGTGCGGCCGGTGCCGCCGAGGGGTCCGCGGTGAATGTGGCGCTGCCGGCGGGGACCGGGGACGCCGGCTGGGTGCGGGCCTTCCACGCCGTCGTGCCCGAGCTGATCGCGGACTTCCGGCCGCAGGTCCTGGTGACCCAGCACGGTGCCGATACGCACTTCGAGGATCCGCTGGCGCATCTGGCGGTGTCGCTGGACGCGCAGCGGGCGGTGCAGGTGGCCTGTCATGAGCTCGCGCACGAGTACGTGGACGGCGGGAAGTGGGTCGCGCTGGGCGGTGGCGGGTACGCGGTGGTGGATGTCGTGCCCAGGTCGTGGACGCATCTGGTGGGGATCGCCGCGCACGCGGAGATCGATCCCGAGTCGGTGATTCCGTCGTCGTGGCGTGACCTGGTCTATGCGCGGACGCGGCAGCCGGGTCCGGTACGGATGACGGACGGGCGGTGGCCGGTGGCGCGGCGGGACTGGGAAGAGGGGTACGACCCTGCGGACCGGCTCGATCAGGCGGTGCTCGCGACCCGGCGGGCGGCGTTCCCGCTTCGGGGGCTGCTCCCCTGATTCCTCCGGTGGGCCGTGCTGTTACGCCGACTGTGGGGTCTCCCTGGGGTTTTGGCCCCTCGTCACCTCTGCTCCGGCAGCATCGGGAGCGTGCTGAGTACCGGGGCGCTGCGGGCGCATCTGTTGGCGGCGGGGTTGGCTGGGACCGTGGCGACCTCGCGTGAGGAGAGTCTGCGGAGCTACCGGCTCTTCGCGGCGCGGGATCCGCGGGTGATGCTGGGTCTCGATCCCGAATGGGGCTGGGGCGAGGGGGACTTGCTGCGGCTGATGGCGGACAAGTGCGGGGTGTCGGGGAATCCGGCGCACCGCTCGGGGCCCGATGTCATCGATCCGGAGCGGACGTTGAGTGCGCTGGACGCGTTCGCCGAGCGGCTGGGTGAGGTGGCCGGACGGCGGGCTCCGGTGCTGTTCGGGACCGGTCATCCGCATCGGCTGCTCGGCTTCTACGCAGCGCTCGCAGACGCTTTGTCGGCGGTGGGATGTCTTGTTCTCACACCCGCGCAGGGGCGATGTGTCGACATAACGACCCGGTTCGGTCTACGCACGTACATCCTCGACTACGCGCGAGGTGTCGCGCTGGTGCGAGAACCGGGTCTGCCGGGAACCGGGCGTGAGACGGGGGCGCACACCCACTCGCCGCTGCCGGTTAGGGCCGCTCTGGAGGGGGTCGTGGAGGACGGCTGGCCGCTTCCGGAACTTGTCGTGGGGGACCATGGGTGGGTCTGCGGCGCAGGTCAGCTCGGTATCGAGGCCATCGGGCTGGCTGATACGGACGATCCGGCGCTGTTCGTCGGGGAGGCCGAGGGGCAGGTCTCCGTGGCCGTTCCGCTTGATGATGGGGTGCGGTCCGATTACTACCGCCCGCTTACTCGCTATGTACTCAATCGAGCGTGTCTGTCACGGTAAACGGCCGATGGCTGCTCCTCTTCCCCACTCGTACCACACGCCCCTAGTCTGGAGCGTGAGCGCACAGCGACGCAGGGTCACCGGAGGGGAAGCCGGTGGGCGTCGTGTGCGGAAGGTACAGGTGGGTCATGGCTGCTGGCGATCGGCCTCTGAACGAGGTCAAGTTTCTGACCGTGGCGGAAGTCGCCTCGGTGATGCGGGTGTCGAAGATGACCGTGTACCGCTTGGTGCACAGCGGTCATCTGCCGGCGATTCGGGTGGGCAGGTCCTTCCGGGTCCCGGAACAGGCGGTTCACGAGTACCTCAGGGAGTCCTTCGTGGGGGTGGAGACAGCCTGACCGAGAGCCCTCGTACCCCTCGGATTACAACTGCGGCGCTCTGGCCGGTAGGCTAGGCCGACGTAGGTCGTGTGGGCCCAGACGCCCCGCACCGAGTGAGAAGAAGTGAGCGAGGGTAGTCGTGGGCTCTGTTATCAAGAAGCGGCGCAAGCGGATGGCCAAGAAGAAGCACCGCAAGCTGCTCAAGCGCACCCGCGTTCAGCGTCGCAACAAGAAGTAAGCGACGGCTGTAACGACGGCTGTTTGTGCGTCGAAGCGTGGCCCTTCACCGAAATCGGTGAGGGGCCACGTTTTTTTGGCCGGGTTCCACCCGGTTGCCCACGGCGGTCATCGCAGCGCAACGACGAGGCGCTACGGTGGCGCACAGGGCCCTGCGGGAGAACCCGGGGCCGAGAGCGACGGAAGGCGCTGATCTTGGGCAAGGTCGTGCTCGTCACCGGTGCGGCCCGGCATCTCGGAGGCCGATTCGTACGGCGTCTCCAGCGGGATCCCGAGGTGGACAAGGTGGTCGCCGTGGACGCCGTCCCACCGGCGCACGATCTCGGCGGGGCCGAGTTCGTACGGGCGGACATCCGCCAGCCCGCCATCGCCAAGGTGCTCGCGGAGCACGAGGTGGACACGGTCGTCCACATGGACGTCACCGGCATCGCGCTGGGCGCCGGCGGCCGTGCGTCCACCAAGGAGACCAATGTCATCGGCACCATGCAGCTGCTGGGTGCCTGCCAGAAGTCGCCGCGGATCCGGCGCCTGGTGATCAAGTCCAGTACGAGCGTCTACGGCTCCGCGCCCCGCGATCCGGCCGTCTTCACCGAGACGACGCCGCCCAAGTCGCTGCCGAGCGGTGGCTTCGCCAAGGATGCCGTCGAGGTCGAGGGGTACGTACGGGGCTTCGCGCGGCGCCGCCCGGACGTGGCCGTCTGTGTGCTGCGGTTCGCGAACATCCTGGGGCCGCGGGTGGACTCTCCGCTCGCGGAGTATCTGTCCCTGCCGGTCATGCCGACCGTCTTCGGCTACGACCCGCGGCTGCAGTTCGTCCACGAGGACGATGTTCTCGACGTCCTGGAGGTCGCCTCGGGCGAGCCGCGCCGGGCGACGCTGAACAGCGGCACGTTCAATGTGGCCGGGGACGGTGTGCTGCTGCTCTCGCAGTGCGCGCGGCGGCTGGGGCGGCCGACGGTGCCGGTGCTGCTGCCGGCGGTCACGTGGGTGGGCTCTGCGCTGCGGACGGTCGGTGTCACCGACTTCTCGCCCGAGCAGATCCGGCTTCTCACCCATGGCCGGGTGGTCTCCACGGTCCAGATGCGCGAGACGCTCGGCTTCACGCCTCGGTTCACGACGGCCGAGACGTTCGCGGACTTCGTCCGCAGCCGTGGGCCGGGGCTGCTGCCGCCGGAGATGCTCGCGGGGGCCGTGGACCGGGTCGCGGCCCGGCTGGATCAGAAGGAGCCCAGGTAACGATGGCGGACGCCAAGGTCATTCCGTTCGACGACGACCGTTCGCGGGCGCGCCGGCGGCCCGGCAGGACGGCCGGGGAGGCCGCCGTACGGGCTCTGCCGGGGCAGTCCGGGCCCGAGGAGGCTCCGTGGCCCGCCGTGCCGGTGGAGGCCGGTAGCGCGGGGACGGCCGGGAGGCCTGCGGAGGCCTCGGATGGCGTGGACGCCGCCGGGGACCGGCCGGGTGGCGCTCCGGGGGCCGAGGGGCGTCGGAGCGGGTGGGAGCGACGGCTCGCGGGTGGGCTGTCGTTCCTGCGGCGGCGTGTGACCGGTGAGTACGAGGTCGACGAGTTCGGTTACGACAAGGAGCTCACCGACCAGGTCCTGATGTCGCTGGTGCGGCCGCTGGCGGAGAAGTACTTCCGGGTGGATGTGAAGGGCGTGGAGAACATTCCCGCCGAGGGCGGCGCCCTGGTGGTGGCGAACCACTCCGGGACGCTGCCGCTGGACGGTCTGATGATGCAGGTCGCCGTGCACGACAACCACCCGGCGGGCCGTCATCTGCGCCTGCTCGCCGCGGACCTGGTCTTCATGCTGCCGGTCGTCAACGAGCTCGCCCGTAAGGCCGGGCACACGCTGGCGTGCGCGGAGGACGCGGAGCGGCTGCTGCGGGCCGGCGAGATCGTGGGAGTGATGCCGGAGGGCTTCAAGGGCATCGGGAAGCCGTTCAGCGAGCGGTACAAGCTGCAGCGCTTCGGCCGGGGCGGGTTCGTGTCGACGGCGCTGCGGGCCGGGGTGCCGATCGTGCCGTGCTCGATCGTGGGGGCGGAGGAGATCTATCCGATGCTCGGCAACGCGAAGACGCTGGCGCGGGTACTGGGCATCCCGTACTTCCCGATCACGCCGACGTTCCCCTGGCTGGGGCCGCTGGGTGCGGTGCCTCTGCCGACGAAGTGGACGATCCAGTTCGGCGAGCCGATCACGACGGACGGCTATCCGCCGGAGGCGGCGGAGGACCCCATGCTGATGTTCAACCTGACGGACCAGGTCCGTGAGCAGATCCAGCACACGCTGTACAAGCTGCTGGTGCAGCGCAGGTCCGTGTTCTTCTGACCTCCGGCCGTACGTGTGTGGGGCGCCCCCTCCGGAGAGGGGGCGCCCCACACACGTATCGGCTAGGGCGCGTCCTCGCTGTCGATGCCGAGACCGGGGAGCAGGCCCGGCAGCAGCGGCGGGAGGGTGACATCCGGCATTTCGGGTGTCGCGTGGCTGCCCGACGGTGTCGGGAGCGTCCCCGTCGGTGGGTCGTCGAGCAGTCCGCCCGTGTTCCCGCCGAGCAGGCCGTCGTCCTGTGGGGAGCCCGTGCCCGAGCCGGAGCCCGAGGGCTGGGGTCGGGTGGAGCCTTCGCCGCCCGTGGAGGGGGCGGCGGGGGAGGACGGCGGGCGCTGGGTGTGCGTGCGCGGGGTGTCCTGCGGGGTGCCGGCGCCGCTGCTCTCGACGGCGCCCTTCTCCGGGGTGCGGGGGAGCATGCCCTGGAGCGGCTCGACCTCTTCGTCTATGGCGACGAAGACGTCGTTCACCTCCTGGCCGACGTCGCTGAGCTGGACGGGCAGCCGGTCGCGCAGGCCGTTCCAGGTGGAGCGGTGGGCCTGGGCGAAGGAGTTCAGCCGGGCCATGGGCCCGATCTCGCCGTCCCGTTCGTACGCCTGGCGCAGCAGCCTGTGGCCCTCGGAGGCGTCGTGCTTCATGCCGCCGAGGACGCGGCGGATCTCGCTGAGGGATTCGTGGTCGAGGTCGCCTGCGCGCCCTCGCTCCATGAGTCTGCGTGCCTCGCTGAGCCGCGTCGACGCCTGGTCCAGGAAGATCCCGCCCCGCTCGGAGTCGTCGTCGGCCATCCCTCGCTTGATGTCCTCCATCCCACGCTTCAGCCCGTAGAGCGAGTCACCGGGGAGGGCGTCGGAGCTGGCAGCGGCCACACCGCTGAAAGCGCCCGCGGCCACACCGACCGTGAGGCCGCCCGCGGCGATGCCCTTCGACCAGCGGGAGCGGGGGCGCAATTTCCGGAGCGGGGAGGCCCGGTGGGCTCCCCGCCCGCTCGCCGTCCGTTGCTCCGGCACCGTAGGGCCCGCGGCCGCGCTCCCCTCCGCGAGCATCGCTTCCATGGCGGCGACGAGCTGCGCTCGTTGCACCACCTTGACCTCGGGGTCCATCTTCGGTCTCGGCAGTTCGCCGAGACCGTTCGCCAGGGCCAACAGCCGCCCCTGTTCGGCCGGTTCGGCCGACGCCTCGGGCTGCTCGGCCGTCGCGTCGTCGGGCGTCCGGTCATCCAGGGCCTGGGCGAAGGCGTTCGCCCGCCGGTGCGCCGATACGTTCGCGATCACTGGCGGCACCTCCTCTCGTCATGACGGTCGACTCCCCCGGGTGTCCGGAAGGTTGCACGCCTTGAACACATCCACACGAAAGAGTGAGTGGCTGTGGGCATGGCGTGACCACAGGGAGCCTGCATTCCGCACAACGAGCGGCGCGGCACTTGGGTTACGCGCGAAAGATGATCGGACCAGTGCGTCATCGAGGCGTCACCGACTGTGAGTTGGACGGGGGTCGGGGGACGTGGGGGGAGTGGGGACTGTGGGGATGGGGGGACGTGGGGGTGGAGCGGGGCGTGAGCGGGCGAGCGGGCGCGGCGCTCGGTGGGTGGGGGGGCGTGTGGGGGTGTACGGCGGTCAGCGGGCGTCTTCCGGGAGCAGGCGTGCGAGGGTGCGCACGGCCCGGTACTGGAGGGTCTTGATCGCACCCTCGTTCTTGCCCATGACCCGGGCGGTCTCGGCGACCGAGAGGCCCTGCAGGAAGCGCAGGGTCACGCACTCCTGCTGCTGGGGGTTGAGCCGGCGGACGGCGTCGAGCAGCGCGGCGTTGGAGAGGGACTCCAGGACGGAGTCCTCGGGGCTGCGCTCGACCTCGTTGGCGTCGAGCATCTCGCCGGTGGTCACCTCCAGCCGGAAGCGGCTGGACTTGAAGTGGTCGGCGACCAGGTTGCGGGCGATGGTGACCAGCCAGGCGCCGAAGTCGCGGCCCTGCCAGGTGAAGGTGGAGATCCGGCGCAGGGCGCGCAGGAACGTCTCGCTGGTGAGGTCCTCCGCCGTCGCCTTCCCGCCGACACGGTAGTAGATGTAGCGGTAGACGGTGTCGCTGTACTGGTCGTACAGGCGGCCGAAGGCCTCGGCCTCACCGGCCTGGGCGCGCTCGACCAGATCCATCATGCGGGCGCTGTCGCTGTCGGCGGTGGGGCGGCGGGCGGCGGTCGAGGTTCCGGTGCCGCTGCGGCTGCCCCGTCTGCCGACAGCGGCACCGCTCTCGGCGAGGGCATAGCAGGGACCGGCGGGTGCCGGGGCGGCGAAGGCAAAGGCGGGGACAGGGCCGGCGTACGCGGTGGGGACGAAGCCGCGCAAGTGGTCGAGGACCGTTGCGCGCAGCGTAGCCAGGCCCGAGGCGTCAACCCCGACGTGTGGGTACACGGGACTCCCAGAGGCAGAGCTTCCATCACGTGCAGTGCGGGACCGTTCACTCGTCGTGGCGACGTGTGGGTTCCGTTGTGCGTCTGAGGAGAATAACGCTTCGTACAGGCAGCGCTACACCCAGTTGCTCAAATCATCGATTCCGTCGCATCCGTTACTACTTGCGGACGGGATCCTTAGCACTTGGTGACCGATTGTTGATCGCATTGCTTCCGAGTGTGACTGCGTGCACGCTCTGTTGTGGTCGAGTGCTCAGGCGGGGAGTGATCTGCGCCGCTGCTGGGTAGGGTGCCGCGAATGCGCCCGAGTCGACCTGTGCGGCGGTGTTCGACCACGTACGGGTGAGGGCGGCGGTTCCGGGGTTGTCGCAGACGATCGCAGCCGAAACGTATCGGCAGCGGGTGGCGCGCCGGACGGTGTCGTCGCGTCGGGCGGCGCGCCGTGTCGGGCGGCGTGGACGTGTCGTGCGGGGCCCACGTGTCCGTGCGGTGTGCCCACGCGTCGGGCGGGGCCCACGTGGCGGGCGGGGCCGTCCGTCAGCGGCGGCGGCGGTGCAGGGCAACGGCCGCGGCCGTGCCGCCCGCGAGCGCGCCGACGCCCGCCGCGGCCGGGATGCCGACCTTCGCGGCCTTGCGGCCCGTCCGGTAGTCACGCAGCCGCCAGTCGCGCGCCTTGGCGTGCTTGCGCAGCTTGGTGTCCGGGTTGATGGCGTACGGATGCCCGACCAGCGAGAGCATCGGGATGTCGTTGTGCGAGTCGCTGTACGCCGCGCAGCGGTTCAGGTCCAGGCCCTCGGCCGCGGCCAGGGCGCGTACGGCCTCCGCCTTGGCGGGCCCGTGCAGGGGCTCGCCGACGAGCTTGCCGGTGTAGACGCCGTCGACGGACTCGGCGACCGTGCCGAGGGCGCCGGTCAGGCCGAGGCGCCGGGCGATGATGGTGGCCGTCTCGACGGGCGCGGCGGTGACGAGCCAGACCTTCTGCCCGGCGTCGAGGTGGGCCTGGGCCAGCGCGCGCGTGCCGGGCCAGATGCGGTCGGCCATGTACTCGTCGTAGATCTCCTCGCCGATGGACATCAGCTCGGAGACGCGGTGGCCCTTGACGATGGACAGGGCGCTGTCGCGGGCGTCCTGCATGTGCTCCGGGTCCTCGACGCCGGCGAGCCGGAACCACGCCTGCTGCCAGGCGAACCGGGCGAGTTCGCGCCGCTGGAAGAACTTCCGCTTGTACAGGCCGCGGCCGAAGTGGAAGATCGCGGCGCCCTGCATCACGGTGTTGTCGAGGTCGAAGAAGGCGGCGGCCTCGGCGTCGCCCATGACGGGGAACTCGGGCTCGGCGGGCTTCTCGGGCTCGGCCCGCGCTGCCGTCTCCCGCTCCAGTTCGAGCTGTTGCGAGGTCTTGCGCGCCGCCTCGGCGGCGGCCTCGCCTGCCAGAACGCTGCGCGCGGTGGCGGAGCGCCTACGGGGGGTGAGCCATCCCATTGCGGCCATGTCGTGAGCATAGCCAGTCTGTTCGGTACTTCCCGACGCGTCGGGAAGCGGCGGCGTGAACACTCCGCGACTCTCCTGTTAAGCGGACATCGGGGGCAAGCTGGATGCAGGGGGCACGGCGCGGCGCGGCGCAGAATGGACGGCATGTTTGGACGAGCGAAGAAGAACACCCCCGCGGTTCCCGCCGCCGCGCGGACGGTGACGCTGATCGGCAAGCCGGGCTGTCATCTCTGCGACGATGCCCGTGCCGTGGTCGAGGCGGTCTGCGCCGAGACGGGGGCGAGCTGGGAGGAGAAGGACATCACCCAGGACGAGGAGCTTCACCGGGCCTACTGGGAGCAGATTCCGGTGGTCCTGGTCGACGGCGAGCAGCACACGTTCTGGCGTGTGGACGCCGGGCGGCTCCGGCGTGAACTGGGTGGCTGACGCGAAGACGGTTACCATCGTGGACGTTTTGTTGGGTTTCGGGGGCGTGATCGTGAGGAGTGTGTACGGTTTTGCCCCCTTCGGGTTCTCAACGGGTTGACGCGCTCCACGGTTCCGTCCTGGCGCGAACCGGTCGCGTGACCCCGGTCACTTTGGCCGGACAAAACGGACACCATCTTTGTGCACGCGTTCACAAAGACATAGCCTGCATTCGACGGGGCGGTCTTGGGACACACGGCCGCCTGCAGCCCCGCTCATCCCGCAGGAGCACCGTGGCAACTGGCCGAACTCACCGACCGGCGACCCGTAGCCGAGGAATTCCCGAGGCCACCGTCGCCCGGCTTCCGCTGTATCTGCGTGCGCTCACCGCACTGTCGGAGCGCTCCGTACCCACGGTCTCCTCCGAGGAGCTCGCAGCCGCCGCGGGCGTCAACTCCGCGAAGCTGCGCAAGGACTTCAGCTACCTCGGCTCGTACGGTACGCGGGGCGTCGGCTACGACGTCGAGTACCTCGTCTACCAGATCTCCCGTGAGCTCGGTCTGACGCAGGACTGGCCCGTCGTCATCGTCGGTATCGGTAACCTCGGCGCCGCGCTCGCCGGCTACGGCGGCTTCGCCTCCCGTGGCTTCCGGGTCGCCGCGCTCATCGACGCCGACCCCGCCATGACCGGCAAGCCGGTCGCCGGGATCCCCGTCCAGCACAGCGACGACCTCGAGAAGATCATCGAGGAGGACGGCGTCTCCATCGGCGTCATCGCGACCCCGGCCGGCGTCGCCCAGCAGGTCTGCGACCGGCTCGTGGCCGCCGGCGTCACCTCCATCCTGAACTTCGCCCCGACCGTGCTCTCCGTGCCCGACGGCGTGGACGTGCGCAAGGTCGACCTCTCCATCGAGCTGCAGATCCTCGCCTTCCACGAGCAGCGCAAGGCCGGCGAGGAGGCCGAGTCCGAGGCCGCCGCCGTACCGGCGCCGCCCGTTCCGCTCGCCCCGGCGGGCGGTACGGCGGGCGAGGCCCCGGTCAAGGGCGGCAGCCGCAAGGGACCCGACGGGGACGTCCCCGCCGTGATGCCGGCATGAGCCTCCTCGTCGTCGGCCTCAGCCACCGCAGCGCCCCGGTCAGCGTCCTGGAGCGGGCCTCCCTCGCCGCGGACACCCAGGCCAAGCTGTTGCAGGACACCCTCGCCGCCGAGCCGGCCGCCGAGGGCGCGGTCCTGGCCACCTGCAACCGCATCGAGCTCTACGCCGACGTGGACAAGTTCCACGCCGGTGTCGCCGAGCTGTCCACGCTCCTCGCCCAGCACAGCGGCGTCGGGCTCGAGGAGCTCACCCCTTATCTCTACGTGCACTACGAGGACCGGGCCGTCCACCACCTCTTCTCGGTGGCCTGCGGCCTGGACTCCATGGTCGTCGGCGAGGGCCAGATCCTCGGCCAGATCAAGGACGCCCTCGCGCTCGGCCAGGACCTGCACACCGCCGGCCGTCTCCTCAACGATCTGTTCCAGCAGGCGCTGCGGGTCGGCAAGCGCGCCCACAGCGAGACCGGGATCGACCGGGCCGGGCAGTCGCTGGTCACCTTCGGTCTCGAGCAGCTCGCCGACGGTACGGACGTCAACGCCTGGGCCGCGGGCAAGCGCGCCCTGGTCATCGGCGCCGGGTCGATGTCCTCGCTGGCCGCCGCCACGCTCGCGCGCTCCGGCGTCGCCGAGATCGTGATCGCCAACCGTACGGCCGCGCGCGCCGAGCGACTCGTACAGATCCTGACCGAGCCCGGATCGACGGGCGTGGCCGCGCGCGCGGTCGAGATGGTTGCCGTCGGCGACGAACTGACACGTGCCGACGTCGTCGTCTCCTGCACCGGAGCCACCGGACTCGTCCTGACCGGCGAGGCCGTCGAGGCCGCGATGGCGGGCCGTACGGCCCCGCTCGCCCTGCTCGACCTCGCCATGCCCCGCGACATCGACGCCGCCGCGCACCGCCTGCCCGGCGTCCGGCTCGTCGACATCGAGTCGCTCGCCGAGGCCTCCGCCGACGCCCCCATGGCCGTCGACGTCGACCAGGTGCGCTCCATCGTCTCCGACGAGGTGGCCGCCTTCGGCGCCGCCCAGCGCGCCGCGCACATCACCCCGACCGTGGTCGCCCTGCGCACCATGGCCGCCGATGTCGTCGCGGGCGAGGTGGCCCGGCTCGAGGGCCGGCTGCCCGGCCTCGACGACAAGCAGCGCGCCGAGATCACCCAGACCGTGCGCCGGGTGGTCGACAAGCTCCTGCACGCGCCCACCGTGCGGGTCAAGCAGCTGGCCAGCGAGCCCGGCGGCGCCGGGTACGCCGACGCGCTGCGGACACTCTTCGACCTCGACCCGGAGACGGTCGCCTCCGTCTCCCGGGCCGACCTGAATGACGCCGACGTCAAGAACCGAGGGCGAGTATGACCGAGAGGGCACTGAGGCTCGGGACCAGGCGCAGCAAGCTCGCCATGGCCCAGTCCGGGCATGTGGCCGACGCCGTCCGGCGGACGACCGGCCGGCCCGTCGAGCTCGTGGAGATCACGACGTACGGGGACGTCTCCCGTGAGCACCTCGCGCAGATCGGCGGCACCGGCGTGTTCGTCGCCGCCCTGCGCGACGCGCTCCTGGCCGGCGAGGTGGACTTCGCCGTCCACTCCCTGAAGGACCTGCCGACCGCCCAGCACCCCGAGCTGGTGCTGGCCGCCATCCCGGAGCGCGAGGACCCGCGTGACGTGCTGGTCGCCCGCGAGGGACTGACGCTCGACCGGCTGCCCGACGGCGCCCGGATCGGCACCGGTTCGCCGCGCCGCACCGCCCAGCTCAACGCGTACGCGCGCAGCCACGGGCTGACCATCGAGACCGTGCCGATCCGCGGGAACATCGACACCCGCGTCGGATACGTACGTGGTGGGGAGCTGGACGCGGTGGTTCTCGCCGCGGCCGGCCTCAACCGCATCGGCGGGACGGCGGAGCTCACCGGCTCCCTGTCGCTCGACCACCTGTCGGTCGACTCCGTCCTGCCCGCCCCCGGCCAGGGGGCACTGGCGATCGAGTGCCTGGCGTCCGACGCCGACCTCGTCGCCGCGCTCGCCGAACTCGACGACCCGCACACCCGGGCCGCCGTGACCGCCGAGCGCTCCCTGCTCGCCGCCCTGGAGGCCGGCTGCTCCGCACCCGTGGGTGCGCTGGCCGACCTGCTGGCCGAGGATTCCGGCCGCGGGCAGATTGTCACCGAAATGCGCCTGCGCGGCGTCGTCGGCACCACCGACGGCTCGACGCTGGTGCAGCTGTCCACCACCGGTCCCGTACCCGCGTCGCACGACGAGGCGATGGCGCTCGGACGCGAACTCGCGGACGAGATGCTCGCCAAGGGTGCGGCCGGTCTTATGGGGGAGCGAGCACTTTGAGCCCCACCAGCCCGACCACCAGCCCCGCGCCCTCGGCCTTCTTCGGCCACGGGAGCGTCACCTTCCTCGGCGCCGGTCCAGGCGACCCCGGACTGCTGACACTCCGGGCCGTCGAAGCCCTCGCCGGCGCGGACGTACTGATCGCCGAGCCGGAGGTGCTCGAAGTCGTCCGGTGCCATGCGCGCGCGGGCGTGAGCACGCCTGAGCTGACGGTTGTTGACGAGGCGTCAACAACCGCCGGTGTCCCCGTGTTGAGGGATGCCACCAATCTTGTCATGGAGGCCGCACGCGGCGGCAAGCGGGTCGTCCGTGCGGTGACCGGCGACCCCGGCCTCGACGGAAACGCAGGTCAGGAGATGCTGGCCTGCGCCGCCGAGGGCATCCCCTTCGAGGTCGTGCCCGGTGTCGCGACGGCGGTGGGCGTACCCGCGTACGCCGGTGTCCCGCTGCGCGACGCGCAGGGCACCGATGTGCGCTTCGTGGACGCCCGTACCGCCGACGACCGCTGCTGGACCGAGGTCGGTGCCTCGGACGGCACCGTGGTCGTGTCCACCTCGCTGGACGCGGTGGCGGCGGCGGCCGGTGAGCTGGTGGCGGCAGGCCGTAAGCCGGACACCCCGCTCACCGTGACCATCGGCGGTACGACGACCCGGCAGCGGACCTGGACCGCGACGCTCGGCACGATCGCGCAGGTCTTCAAGCAGGGCAAGATCCTCCCCTCGCCCGAGGGCCACCGGCCGGTCATAGCCGTGGTCGGCGAGCGCAGCGCCCCGGCGCAGCGGGACCAGCTCGCGTGGTTCGAGTCCAAGCCGCTCTTCGGCTGGCGGGTGCTCGTGCCGCGTACGAAGGAGCAGGCCGCGTCGCTCTCCGACCAGCTGCGTTCGTACGGTGCGGTGCCGCACGAGGTGCCGACGATCGCCGTCGAGCCGCCGCGGACGCCGCAGCAGATGGAGCGTGCGGTCAAGGGTCTGGTGACCGGCCGCTACGAGTGGATCGCCTTCACGTCCGTCAACGCGGTGAAGGCGGTGCGGGAGAAGTTCGAGGAGTACGGGCTCGACGCCCGGGCCTTCGCCGGGATCAAGGTCGCGGCGGTGGGCGAGCAGACCGCCGCGGCGCTCGTGGACTTCGGTGTGAAGCCGGACCTGGTGCCGAGCGGTGAGCAGAGCGCCGCGGGGCTCCTGGAGGACTGGCCGCCGTACGACCCGGTCTTCGACCCGATCGACCGTGTCTTCCTGCCGCGGGCGGACATCGCGACGGAGACGCTGGTCGCGGGGCTCATCGAGCTCGGGTGGGAGGTCGACGACGTCACCGCCTACCGGACGGTGCGGGCGTCGCCGCCGCCGGCGGACACGCGTGAGGCCATCAAGGGCGGTGGCTTCGACGCGGTGCTGTTCACGTCCTCGTCGACGGTGCGGAACCTGGTGGGTATCGCCGGGAAGCCGCACAACGTCACGGTCATCGCCTGTATCGGTCCCGCGACCGCGAAGACGGCGGAGGAGCACGGCCTGCGGGTGGATGTGCTCTCGCCGGAGCCGTCGGTGCACAAGCTCGCGGAGGCGCTGGCGGACTTCGGTCTGCGGCGGCGGGCGGCGGCGCTGGAGGCGGGCGATCCGGTGACGCGGCCGTCGGAGCGGCGGCCGGGGGCGCGGAGGCGTCGGACGACGTAGTCGTGTGCGGTGCATGGGGTGCGGGGCCTTTCGGGGTCCCGCACCTCGTGCGTTCGGGGCGCCTCCGTGTGCCCCGCAGCGGCGCAGCGGAGCAACACGGTGTCGGTAAGTGCACCGACCCCGTGGGCGTAGCCTCGATTCATGAACTCGTACGGAACCTTTCCCGGGGCGCGGCCGCGGCGGCTGCGGACGACTCCTGCCATGCGGCGGATGGTGGCCGAGACGCGGCTGAGTCCGGCCGATCTGATCCTCCCCGCGTTCGTGCGCGAGGGGATCACCGAGCCGCGGCCGATCACCGCGATGCCCGGCGTGGTGCAGCACTCGCGGGACACCCTGCGGAAGGCCGCCGTGGAGGCGCTGGAGGCCGGGGTCTCCGGGATCATGCTCTTCGGTGTGCCGGAGGACGAGAAGAAGGACGCCGCCGGTACCGCGGGCACGGACCCGGACGGGATTCTTCAGGTCGCGATCAGGGACGTGAAGGCGGAGGTCGGCGACGACCTCGTCATCATGTCGGACCTGTGCCTGGACGAGTACACCGACCACGGGCACTGCGGCGTCCTGGACGGGACCGGCCGCGTCGACAACGACGCCACGCTGGAGCGGTATGCCGAGATGGCCCAGGTCCAGGCCGACGCGGGCGTCCATGTCGTCGGGCCGTCCGGGATGATGGACGGTCAGGTCGGGGTGATCCGCGACGCGCTGGACACCATCGGCAAGGAGGACGTGTCGATCCTCGCGTACACCGCGAAGTACTCCTCCGCCTTCTACGGCCCCTTCCGCGAGGCCGTCGGCTCCTCGCTGCAGGGCGACCGCAAGACGTACCAGCAGGATCCGGCCAACCTTCGCGAGTCTCTGCGGGAGTTGGCGCTCGACCTGGAGGAGGGCGCCGACATGGTGATGGTGAAGCCCGCGGGTCCCTATCTGGACGTGCTGGCGAAGGTCGCCGACGCCGTGGACGTGCCCGTCGCCGCGTACCAGATCAGCGGTGAGTACGCGATGGTCGAAGCCGCGGCCGAGAAGGGCTGGATCGACCGCGACAGGGCCATCTTCGAGACGCTGACCGGGATCAGGCGCGCGGGTGCGCAGATGATCCTGACGTACTGGGCCACCGAGGTCGCCCAGAAGCTCAGCCGCGGGGTCTGACGTCGTCCCGGCCGGTTACGCGGCCGGCTTCCCGCACCACTTCTCGTACGACTCCTCGATAGGGACGGAACCGCAGGGCGGTTCCGTCCCCTTCGTCTTCGTGCGCCGTGAGGACGTGGACGAGCCTGCCGTCCTCGCCGCCGCGGTGGAAGTACTGGGCGACGCCGTCCTCGGAGCCGGTCGTGCTGAGGCTGCGCACCGGCGCGTCCCGGAGGACGACCGCGCGGTCGTGGCGGTACCGGCCGGGCGGGCCGACCGTGATCAGGGACTGGATGGAGTCCGCGATGTCCCGGCGGTTCGCGGGGTCGGCGGCGAAGGCGAGATGGGCCTCCGAGCTGGTCCACTGGGCGAAGTTGAGGATGGTGCGGCCGTCGGAGCCCGCCAGGCAGTAGCGGGAGAGGAAGGTCTCCGGCAGCCGCGCCTGCGCCCAGGTGTCGACGACACCGTCCATCACGATCCGCTGCCGCTCCGCGTCCTCCGTCCGCCACTCGGAGATCAGGATGAGGCCGGCGTCCGGCCGTCCGAACAGGGGCAGTGCGTCGGTCTCCACGAGCTCTGTACGAGCTAATTCGTTAGTCATGACTAACAGTTTGCCGGGCCGCCACCGACCGCGCAAATGAATTGACGGACAGTGATCATTTCCCTCGGCGGCGGCCGGCTCGACGGCCGGCGACGCATCGATTGGTACGGAACGGCCGGGCGGCGCACCCTGGAAGTACCTCAGGAGGTGGTCCTCATGATGCACACGCTGGTCGGGTGGCACATCGAGATGGAGTTCCAGGAGGACGGCGACCGGACGAGGGCGGCCGCCATGGTGCGCCTCGGTGACGGCACCGAGTTCCGCGGTAAGGGCAACGCCATGAGGCACCCGTCCGACCCGGAGCAGCTACGGGTCGGCGAGGAGATCGCGGGGGCCCGCGCACTGATGGATCTCGCCTCGCAGCTGCTCCAGAAGGCACACACCGAGATCGACGAGGTGTCGGGCAGGACGTCCCGCCCGATCCACTGAGGCTCGATCGCGATTGATCGCCTGCCGGTACGTCAGTACGTCAGGGCGTCTTCCAGGGTGTGCTGCCAGTACGAGACGCGGGCGTCGTCGTCGGCGTACGTGCCGCTCGGCGCCGCCACGGTCCTGCCGCTGCCCACGGAGCCGCCCGAGCCGTCGCCCGGGGCGAAATGGACGGACACCGTGCGCACGGTGCGGCCGTGCGCGTCGGGGTCGCCGCTCCGCTCGCCCGAGAGGATGACCGAGGCGTAGGCCGAGGCCCCCGGGGCGAGGGTGGCGACGGCCTGCGGGCGGGACTCCTCGATGCGGGCGATGGGGGCCTGGGCGTCGTCGAAGCCGACGAACGGAGCGCCGTAGGCGTTGCAGGCGCGGCTGCCGGTGTTGGTGACGGTCAGGAGGAGGTGGTTGATGGGGCGGGACACCTGGCTCACGACGACCTTGGTCGTCGCGCCGGTGCACGCGGTGGTGACCGGGCCGTCGTCCTTCGCTCCGGTCCCGGGCTTCGCGCCCGGCTTCGAGGGCTGCTTCGGTGACTGCTGGGACGACGGCTTCTGCGACTGCCGCGAGGACGGGTCGGCCGACGGCGACGCGGTGGCTGTTGGCGTGGACGGCTTCGATGGCGGCGCCTGCGCGGTCGAGGACGTCTCCGTCGACGGCTTCGAGGAGGCGGCCGACTCGCCGTCCCCCTGGCAGGCGGTGAGCGACAGCGCGGCGATCAGGGCGGTCGCGGCGGTCGTGATGACGCGGGTGTCGATACGCATGGGTGTCCCCCGTGAAGTGCGGTGTGGTCGCGGGTCAGTGACGATTGATCAGCGCGATGGCGATTGCGGCGCAGGTGATCAGCACCGCCAGGGCCACAGCGTCCGTGGCTCGGCTGCTCGGCATGGCTCATACCCTGCGGCCCGGGGCGTTCCGCCTGCAATCGGCACGGGACAATGGGGGAAGCTGGAACGCACGCACCTACCGTGACCTGGGGAAACGAACCTCCCCTGGAACGCGTTCCCGGGACGGCGAGACGAGGGGGGACGGGGCGGGTGGCAACGGAGACGGGCGGTTTCGCGGAGCTCGTACGCGGATTGAAGGAGCGATCCGGGCTCAGCTACGGGGCGTTGGCCAAGAAGCTGCACCTGAGCACGTCGACACTGCACCGGTACTGCAACGGGGACGCCGTCCCCACGGAGTTCGCACCCGTGGAGCGGCTCGGGCGGCTGTGCGGTGCCACGCGCGAGGAGCTGATCGCCCTCCACCGCAGCTGGATCGTGGCCGACGACGCGAGAAGACGGCGGGCCCCGGCGGCGGCCGAGGCCCCGGCGGCTCCCGTGGCCCCGGTGGCGGCCGAGGCGGCCGGTGAGGGGAACGGCGAGGCGGCCGGTGAGGGGAGCGCCGAGGCGGCCGGTAGGACGAGCGAGGCGGCGGAAGGCGAGGCGGGTGTCGCGGCTGTCGCGGACGAGCCCGACGGCGGTGCGCCGGAGGCCGTCGAGCCCGAGGAGGACCCGGCCGAGACCCTCGTCACCGTCAGAGCGCCCGCCACGCCCGCCCCCCGATCCCGCAGGCGGCTGCGCATGGTGCTCGCCGCGGCCGCCGTCGTCGCGCTCGCCGTGCCCGTCGCTTACGGCATCGGGCGGGCGGTGTCCGCGGACAGCGCCGGCGACGAGGCCAAGGGCGGGCGCGCCACGGCCGCTTCGTCCGAGGTGCCGGGAGTGAGCGTCTCCCCGAGCGGCTCGCCGTCCTCCACGTCCCCGTCCGCCCCCACGACGCCCTCAGCCTCCGCCACGACGTCGGGCCCCTCGGCGACCCCCAGGCGCACGAAGGGCACCGGAGCGCCCGCCGCGGGCGCGACCGGAACGCCCGTGAGCGCCGGCATCAGCTCGTACAACTGGTCAGGGCCCTGCGGGTACTACTACCTGCTCGACCGGCGGCCCGACCAGGTCCCACCGCCGCCCTCGCCGCAGGAGTCCCGCCGCTGGGCGGCGCCGTTCGACGGAGTGGCCGCCGGCCGCATGTACCTGGAGCTCACGACCACCGGCCGCACCGACGCCGCCGTGGTCATCACCGGCCTCCACGTACGAGTGGTGGAGCGGTCCGAGCCCCTGGACCGGACGGTCTACTCCATGGGCGAGGGCTGCGGCGGCGGTGTCACACCGCAGACCTTCGACATCGACCTCGACGCGCCGACGCCGTTCGCGAAGCCCATCGCGGGCATGGACGGCGACCTCACCGTGCCCGCCAAGGACTTCCCGTTCAAGGTCTCCACGAGCGACCCGCAGGTCTTCAACCTCGACGTGCACACCGAGGGACATGACGTCTCCTGGTACCTGGAGCTCGAATGGAGCGACGGCGCGCGGCGCGAGAAGATCGTCATCGACGACGGCGGCAAGCCCTTCCGGACCAGCGCCATGGAGGGCAAGAAAATCTACGGCTACAGGTACGACAAGAGCGAGTGGGCCGAACTGGAGTGAGCGAAGGCCCCGGCACCGTACGGATACGGTGCCGGGGCCTTCGTCGTACCGCGGCGTGTCGTCAGAGGCGCTCGGGCGTCCGGATGCCCAGCAGGGCCATGCCTCGGTGGAGCGTCCGGGCCGTCAGGTCGCACAGGAAGAGGCGGTTCTCCGCGACCTCCTTCGGCGGCTCCGGCTTGATCACCGGGCACTGGTCGTAGAACGTCGTGTACAGCGACGCCAGCTGGTAGAGGTACGCCGCCAGCTTGTGCGGCGCGTACTCGGCCGCGGCCTCGGCCACCGTCTCGCCGAACTGGTCCAGGTGCAGGCCGAGGGCGCGCTCCGCCGGGGACAGCTCCAGCTCGGGGTGGGCGAGCGGAGTGCGGTCGCCCGCCTTGCCGAAGATCGACTTGATACGCGCGTACGCGTACTGGAGGTACACCGACGTGTCGCCGTTCAGCGACACCATCTGGTCCAGGTCGAACTTGTAGTCCCGCGCCGCCGACGTCGACAGGTCCGCGTACTTCACCGCGCCGATACCCACCTGGGCACCCCGCTCGGCGATCTCGTCCTCGCTCAGGTCGCGCGCCTTCTCGCGGACCACGGACGCGGCCCGGTCGATCGCCTCGTCCAGCAGGTCCACCAGCCGGACCGTCTCGCCCTCACGGGTCTTGAACGGCTTGCCGTCCTTGCCGAGCACCGTGCCGAACGCCAGCTGGACCGCGGTGACCTCGTCGTTCAGCCAGCCCGCGCGGCGAGCCGTCTCGAAGACCATCTTGAAGTGCAGGGACTGCCGGGCGTCGACCACGTACAGCAGGGACGTCGCCTTCAGGTTCTGCACACGGTCACGGATCGCGGACAGGTCCGTCGCCGCGTAGCCGAAGCCGCCGTCGGACTTCTGGACGATCAGCGGCGTCGGGTTGCCGTCCGGGCCCTTGACGTCGTCGAAGAACACGCACAGCGCCCCGTTGGAGCGGACCGCGACACCCGACTCCTCGAGGATGCGGCAGGTCTCCACCAGCATGTCGTTGTAGCCCGACTCGCCGACCACGTCCGGGTCGTCGATGTCCATGTCGAGCTTGTCGAAGACCGAGTAGAAGTAGATCTTCGACTCGTCGACGAACCGCTGCCACAGGGCACGCGTCTCCTCGTCACCGGCCTGCAGGTCCACGACCCGCGCCCGCGCCCGGGTCTTGAACTCCTCGTCCGAGTCGAACAGCGCGCGCGAGGCCTTGTACAGCCGGTTGAGGTTGGACATGGCCTCCTCGCCGGAGACCTCGTCCTCCGACTTGTGGTCCAGCTCGTGCGGGTGCTCGATCAGATACTGGATGAGCATGCCGAACTGGGTGCCCCAGTCGCCGATGTGGTGGCGGCGGATCACCTTCTCGCCCGTGAACTCCAGGATCTCGACCATGGCCGCGCCGATCACGGCGGAGCGGAGGTGGCCGACGTGCATCTCCTTCGCCACGTTCGGCTGGGCGTAGTCGATCACCGTCGTGCCCGCGTTCTCCGCGAACGGCACGCCGAGACGGTCGTCGGCGGCGCGCGCGGCCAGGGTCTTGACGATCGCCTCGTCCGTGACCGTGATGTTCAGGAAGCCGGGGCCCGAGACCTCGATCTCCTTCAGCACGTCGTTCGCCGGGATGCCGTCGACGACCTTCGTCGCCAGCTCACGCGGATTGCCCTTGAGCTGCTTGGCGAGGGCCAGGATGCCGTTGGCCTGGAAGTCGGCCCGGTCGCTACGTCGCAGCAGCGGGTCGGCGGAACCGGCCTCCGGCAGGGCTGCCGAGAGGCCTTCCGCGAGACGCTGCTGCACGGTCGAAGCGAGGGAAGGGACCGAGGCCATGAGCTTCCGTTCCTGTCGGTGGTTCGGTGGTGGGCTTTATCGCTTGTCAAGTGTCCCATGGGCGGGCAACGTGTTTTCTCCCCTGTGGACAACCTCAGGGCTGTGGACAACCTCGGAGTGGGCCCTTCCGTCTGGGAGAATGGCTGACGTAAGGCTGCAAGGCTTTCGAGGGACCAAGGAAGAAGGACGAACCGACCGTGGCTCAGAGCAGCACCGAGACCGACTGGGTCTCCCGTTTCGCGGACGAGGTCATCGCCGAGTCGGAGCGACGTGCGCCTGGCAAACCGGTCGTCGTCGCCTCCGGACTCTCCCCCTCCGGCCCGATCCACCTGGGCAACCTCCGCGAGGTCATGACCCCGCACCTGGTCGCCGACGAGATCCGCCGCCGCGGGCACGAGGTCCGGCACCTCATCTCCTGGGACGACTACGACCGGTACCGCAAGGTGCCCAACGGCGTCGCGGGCGTCGACGAGTCCTGGGCCGAGCACATCGGCAAGCCCCTGACCTCCGTCCCCGCCCCGGCCGGCTCGCCGTACGCCAACTGGGCGGAGCACTTCAAGGCCGCCATGGTCGAGTCGCTCGCCGAGCTGGGCGTCGAGTACGACCCGATCAGCCAGACCGAGCAGTACACGACGGGCACCTACCGCGAGCAGATCCTGCACGCGATGAAGCACCGCGGTGACATCGACGCCATCCTCGACCAGTACCGGACGAAGAAGGCGCCGAAGAAGCAGTCGCAGAAGCCCCTCGACGAGGCCGAGCTGGAGGCCGAGGAGGGCTCGGGCGCGGCCGCGGAGGACGACGGCTCCGGCGGCGCCGGGGGCTACTTCCCGTACAAGCCGTACTGCGGCCGGTGCGACAAGGACCTGACGACCGTCACCTCGTACGACGACGAGACCACCGAGCTCGCCTACACCTGCACGGCCTGCGGCTTCACCGAGACCGTCAAGCTGAGCGAGTTCAACCGCGGCAAGCTGGTCTGGAAGGTCGACTGGCCCATGCGCTGGGCCTACGAAGGCGTCATCTTCGAGCCCTCGGGCGTGGACCACTCGTCCCCCGGCTCGTCGTTCGTCGTCGGCGGCCAGATCGTGCGCCAGATCTTCGACGGCGTCCAGCCGATCGGCCCCATGTACGCCTTCGTCGGCATCAGCGGCATGGCCAAGATGTCCTCGTCGCGCGGTGGCGTGCCCACCCCGGCCGACGCGCTGAAGATCATGGAGGCGCCGCTGCTGCGCTGGCTGTACGCGCGCCGCAAGCCCAACCAGTCCTTCAAGATCGCCTTCGACCAGGAGATCCAGCGGCTCTACGACGAGTGGGACAAGCTCGAGGCCAAGGTCGCCGACGGCTCCGTGCTGCCGGCGGACGCCGCCGCACACGCGCGTGCCGCCCGCACCGCCGCCGGTGAGCTGCCGCGCACGCCGCGCCCGCTGCCGTACCGCACGCTCGCCTCGGTCATGGACATCACGGCCGGCCACGACGAGCAGACCCTGCGGATCCTGACCGAGCTGGACCCGGAGTCGCCGGTCACCAGCCTGGACGAGGTCCGCCCGCGCCTGGACCGCGCCGAGAACTGGATCACCACCCAGGTCCCGGCCGACCAGCGCACCATCGTCCGCGACGAGCCGGACGCCGAGCTCCTCGGCTCCCTCGACGACCAGGGCCGCGAATCCCTGCGCCTCCTCCTGGAGGGCCTGGACACCCACTGGTCCCTGGACGGACTGACCACGCTCGTCTACGGCGTCCCGAAGGTCATGGCCGGCCTCGACCCCGAGGCCAAGCCGACCCCCGAGCTTAAGGTCGCCCAGCGCGCCTTCTTCGCCCTGCTCTACCAGCTGCTCGTCAGCCGCGAGACCGGTCCGCGCCTGCCCACGCTGCTCCTCGCGGTCGGAGCCGACCGCGTGCGCAAGCTGCTCGGCGCGTAACCGCACGGAACACGGCAAGGGCCGCCACCGGAACCGGTGGCGGCCCTTCGCCGTACGTTCGACGGCGGCCCTCCGCCGTCCTCAGGCCCGCCGGTCGACCTCTCCACACTTCGGACTAGGCAGGATTCCGACGTGGGCACGACGAAAACGGGCGACGTGCGGGAGACCGTGGAGACATGAAGAACGAAGTCATCGCAGTCATCGGATGGATCACCCTCGTGCAGGGCGCACTCGGCGCCGGCGGGCAGACCTTCGGCGACGGGCCCTGGGGGCTGCTCCAGAAATGGTGGGACATCCCCACGGCCGGATACCTCGCGCTCGCCGTCGTCGGCATCGCGCTCGCCCTGTGGGGCGAGACCGCGAAGAAGCGGGCCAAGGCCTGAGACCCCGACCCGTCACCCGTCACGGAATGTGGTTCTCCGCCATCTCCTGCTCGATACGGTGACGCAGCTGCGGCGTCAGCTCACGCAGGATCGACGCACTGCGCGGGTGCTGCACGCCGTACATGTCACTCAGCCATATGTCGAGCTGCTCGGCGTTCGGAAAGTCCTGCCGCTCCTCGACGTAGTCCCACATCGCCTTGTACGCCGCCTCGGAGAACTCGTCCACGGGCGGCTCGGGGTCCACGTACTCCGGGTACTCCTGGAACTGCTCAGGCCCCTGCTCCTGGCGCGGACCCGGGACCATCACGTCCTCCGGGCCCTGCGGCACCGCCACCGGGGTCGGCTCCAAGCCCTCCACGTACTGAGGATCGAAAGCCTTCTCGTACGCCTCCGGCGGCAGGGTCTGGGCATGGAACCACGGGCTGTCATGGTTCGCCGGCACATCCGGCCCGACCGCGGCCTGGTCCGGCCCCTGCCCCTGCCCCTGGGGGAGCTGAGGTTGCGGCTGAGGGGCCAGCTGGACCGGCGGCTGAACGGCCTGAACCGCCTGCACCGGCTGCGGCTGCACCACCGTCGGCTGCGGCGGCAGCAGCACCGGCTCCACACCCGCCGCCGCGAGCCCCGCCGGCGCCGTCTCGGCCAGCGGCACACCGTACTTCGCAAGCCGCAGCGGCATCAGCGCCTCCACCGGTGCCTTGCGCCGCCACGCGCGCCCGAAGCGCGCCTGCAGCCGCGCCTGGTAGATCAGCCGGTCCTGCTCCAGCTTGATCACCTGCTCGTACGAGCGCAGCTCCCACAGCTTCATCCGCCGCCACAACCGGAACGTCGGTATCGGCGACAGCAGCCAACGCGTGAGCCGCACGCCCTCCATGTGCTTGTCGGCGGTGATGTCGGCGATACGGCCCACCGCATGCCGCGCCGCCTCCACCGCGACCACGAACAGCACCGGGATCACCGCGTGCATACCGACACCCAGCGGATCCGGCCACGCGGCCGCGCCGTTGAACGCGATCGTCGCCGCCGTCAGCACCCACGCCGTCTGGCGCAGCAGCGGGAACGGTATGCGGATCCAGGTCAGCAGCAGGTCCAGCGCCAGGAGCACACAGATGCCGGCGTCGATGCCTATGGGGAAGAAGTAGGAGAAGTCGCCGAAGCCCTTCTCGACGGCGAGCTCACGCACAGCGGCGTACGAACCCGCGAAACCGATACCGGCGATGACCACCGCACCGGCGATCACCACACCGATCAGTATCTTGTGCGTGCGTGTCAGCTGCACCGCGGCCACCCGCGATCCCCTCCCGTCAATCCACATCTCGCGGGCACAGCGTGGCACACGCGCGAGGAGCCCGGCCCCCTGGGGAGGGACAGGCTCCTCGAAAACATGCGCAAATACGGGTGTACGCGACGCCCGCGGCCCGCGCGGCCTACTTGTTCGCCGCCGCGACCGCCGCGACGGCCTCCTTCGACGCCTTCACCGCACCGGCCAGGACCGTCTTCTCCGAGGGGGCGTCAGCCCCGGCGTACCCCGCACCGTTGTACGTGAGCAGCACCAGCACATTGCCCGTACGGGCCACGACCGAGGCGTACCTGAAGTCCTCGCCCGTCTTGCGCAGCTCGTACGTCACGGCCTTCGCCTCGTCCCCGACACCCGCCGAGTCCGCCGTCTTCAGCTTCTTCGCGCCCTCCGTCGCCTGGACCTTGGCGAGCTCCTTGGCGAAGTTCTCCTGGGCGCGCTTCTCACCACTGCCCAGGGACGCGTCCGACTCGTAACGGTAGAACGAGACGTCGAGCCAGCGGTACTGCGAGCCCTTCACACCCTTGTCGTCGAGACCGTTCCACGAGCAGCCACCACGGCTCGCCGTGTCGCTCGACGCGGCCGCCGTACCGTTCTTCGCCTTCGCCTTCGGCACCAGGCTCGCGGTCGTCTTCGCGGAGATCGACTTGCAGATCTCGGGCAGCTTCGCGAACTTCGCGGGCTCGGGCGCCTTCGTCGACTGCTGGGCGCTCGGGGTCGAGGACGACGAACCCTTGCCCTTGTCGGGCGTAGCCGAACCGCTGTCGGAGTCCGAGGAGCAGCCGGCGACGACGAGCATCACCGGAACGGCTGCGCAGGCGAGTATGCGGGTGAGTCGCGGGGCTGATCGGTGCATGGTTCCTTCAGTCGCTTGTCGTACGGTCCGGTGACGGTCCGGCCGGCGGCCACGGTACGCCGACACGTTACGTGGTCCCGGCGCCCCCGCGGAGGGGTCGCCGAGCGGGCGCCCTGCGGTGGCCGAGCCGGTCGGGACGGCTACTCCTCCAGGCGCTCGGCGAGCAGACGGGCCAGGTTCAGGGCCTTTTCCTGCAGTTCCCTGCTGTCGGGGGCCTCCGCGGAGCCGGTCGTCTGCTCCACGTACTCGACCGTCACGACCACGTTGGATGTGCGGAACACCACGCTCACGGTGCGGTGCCGGCCGTTCGCCCCGCCGGCGCTGAGCGCGTCGTCGAGGAAGGCGATCTGACCGAGGCCCTGCAGGACGCGCGGCTCCAGACCGGTGGTCGGCGCGCCCGTGGGGGTCTGCGCCGGGGACTGGGTGGCGGAGGAGCCGGGCTGCGCGCTGCCGCTGCCGCTCGCGGTCGGGCTGCCGCTGGTGCTGCCGGTGTCGCCCGCGCTGCCGGAGGGGCTTGCGGGACTCTGGGGCGGGGGAGTCGGCTGAGGCGGCTGGGGAAGGTCCGCCGCGAGCTGCTTGCGGGAGAACACCTCCTGCGCGCGGTCGTCGTCGCTCACGGCGGGGTCGTACGACACGACCCGTTCGATGTCGAGCCGCAGCCGGTACATGGCATCCGGTGTGTCGGCCTTCCAGCTGCAGCCGACGCGGCGGTCGGTGTCGTACGTGACGGCGGCGGAACCGCGGTACACCGCGAGCCGCTCCTCGTCGGGGAGCTGGGCGGCGCCGGGCAGCAGATCCCTGAGCGTGTTCTGCGGGACGGCGCCGCAGGGTTCGAAGAGGGTGCGGTAGCGGCCCGGGGGAGCGGCGGGGGCGGCGGGGCCGGCCTTGGAGTCGACGGCGCCGGTTCCGGATCCGCCTCCGGAGGAGCATCCGGTGAGCCCCAGGACGAGCGCTGCGGAGAGCGCTGCCAGACCGGGTACGTACGCCTGTCGCTGCACGCTCCCAGGCTCCCTTCTCCCGAAAACTGTTTGCCGCCGGAGTCCGGCCGGTGGACACAATGTCTATCGCACACGCAGCCGTTGATGCCGGTCCGTTGTCACCTGTACGGGCCTTGGCTCCGGTTTTTGCGTTATCAGGCTTTTTGGGGGAATCGAGGAAGTATGTCGTATGTAGAGGTACCGGGTGCGAAGGTGCCCATCCGGATGTGGACCGATCCTTCCACGGTCGAGGGCGGCGCGATGCAGCAGCTCCAGAACGTGGCCACGCTGCCGTGGATCAAGGGCCTGGCCGTGATGCCGGACGTGCACTACGGCAAGGGCGCGACGGTCGGCTCGGTGATCGCGATGCACGGGGCGGTCTGTCCGGCGGCGGTGGGTGTGGACATCGGATGCGGGATGTCGGCGGTCAAGACGTCGCTGACGGCGAACGACCTGCCGGGGGACCTTTCGCGACTGCGGTCGAAGATCGAGCAGGCGATTCCGGTGGGGCGGGGGATGCACCGGGACATGGTGGATCCGTCGCGGCTGTACCAGTTCCCGACGGCGGGGTGGGACGACCTGTGGTCGCGGTTCGACGGGATCGCCGAATCGGTCAAATTCCGTCACGAACGGGCCGAAAAGCAGATGGGAACGCTAGGAAGCGGCAATCACTTCGTCGAGTTCTGTCTTGATGAGTCCGGTTCGGTATGGCTCATGCTGCACTCCGGCTCCAGGAACATCGGCAAGGAGCTTGCCGAGTACCACATCGGCGAGGCGCAGAAGCTGCCGCACAACCAGGGGCTCGTCGACCGTGACCTGGCGGTCTTCGTGTCGGACACACCGCAGATGGGGGCGTACCGGAACGATCTGTTCTGGGCGCAGGAGTACGCGAAGTACAACCGCGCGGTGATGATGGCGCTCTTCCAAGAGGTCGTCCGCCGGGAGTTCCGCAAGGCGAAGGTGTCGTTCGACCCCGTCATCTCCTGCCACCACAACTATGTGGCGGAGGAGCGGTACGACGGGATGGACCTGCTCGTGACCCGTAAGGGAGCGATCCGGGCCGGCTCCGGCGACTTCGGGATCATCCCGGGCTCGATGGGCACCGGTTCGTACATCGTGAAGGGGCTCGGCAACGAGGCGTCCTTCAACTCGGCGTCGCACGGCGCGGGTCGGAAGATGAGCCGGACCGCTGCGAAGCGGCGCTTCTCGACGCGGGACCTGGAGGAGCAGACGCGGGGCGTCGAGTGCCGTAAGGACTCCGGCGTCGTGGACGAGATCCCGGGCGCGTACAAGCCGATCGAGAAGGTCATCGATCAGCAGCGGGACCTGGTCGAGGTGGTCGCGAAGCTGAAGCAGGTCATCTGTGTGAAGGGCTGATGACCGCGGGGACCGAGGGCGGAGGGAAGGGGCCGGTGCCGAGCACCGGCCCTTTCTCCGTTCTCCGCCCGCGGCCCGTGGCTCAGAGCTCGCGGTGGATCTTGGTGTTGGAGGCCTGGGCTCGGGGGCGGACGACCAGGAGGTCGATGTTGACGTGCGGGGGGCGGGTGCATGCCCAGGTGATGGTGTCGGCCACGTCGTCGGCGGTGAGGGGTTCGGACACGCCCGCGTAGACCTTGGAGGCCTTTTCGGTGTCGCCGCGGAAGCGGGTGGTGGCGAACTCGTCGGTCTTGACCATGCCGGGGGCGATCTCGATGACGCGGACCGGGGTGCCGACGATCTCCAGGCGGAGGGTTTCGGCGAGGACGCGGGCGCCGTTCTTGGCGGCGACGTAGCCGGCGCCGCCTTCGTAGGTGGCGTGTCCGGCGGTGGAGGAGAGGACGACGACCGTGCCGTCGCCGCTCGCGGTGAGGGCGGGGAGCAGGGCCTGGGTGACGTTGAGGGTGCCGATGACGTTGACCTCGTACATCTGGCGCCATTCGTCGGGGTTGCCGGTGGCGACGGGGTCGGCGCCGAGGGCGCCTCCGGCGTTGTTGACGAGCACGGCGATGGTGCGGAAGGCGGTCGCGAAGGTCTGGACGGCGTCGCGGTCGGTGACGTCGAGGGCGTAGGCGGTGGCCTGGTGGCCGGCCTCGACGATTTCTGCGGACAGTGCTTCGATGCGGTCCTTGCGGCGGCCGGTGAGGACCACGCGGTATCCGGCGGCGGCGAGCTGCTTGGCGGTGGCCGCGCCGATTCCGCTGCTCGCTCCGGTGACGACGGCGATGGGGGTACCGGCGGCAGTCATGACGTGCTCCTCGCGCGTGTGGTCGATTGTGTCGATCGCGTGGTCAGGATAGGTCCGGGGTGTCAGCGGCCACGGGGCGCATACATGATCACGGCCATGCCGGCCAGGCAGATCAGGGCGCCGGTGATGTCCCAGCGGTCGGGGCGGTAGCCGTCGGCGACCATGCCCCAGGCGAGGGATCCGGCGACGAACACGCCGCCGTAGGCGGCGAGGATGCGGCCGAACTCGGCGTCGGGCTGGAGGGTGGCGACGAAGCCGTAGATGCCGAGGGCGGCGATGCCGGCGCCGATCCAGATCCAGCCGCGGTGTTCGCGGACGCCTTGCCAGACGAGCCAGGCGCCGCCGATCTCGAAGAGCGCGGCGACGGCGAAGAGGGCTGCGGACCGGGCGATGAGCATGGGGTCAGGGTGCCATGGGACACGCTGACTGATGGGTAGTCAGAATATATACGGTGTTATCGGTATCTTCTGGGGCATGAGTGCGATGCGCAAGGCCCTCCTCGGTGCGGCGCTGGCCGCCGCGGTGGTGGTCGGTACGGGCGAGGGCGCCCGTGCCGTCGGGTTCGAGGCCGAGGCCGATCTGGCCCATCACGGCCATCTGTCCCTGTGGGAAGGGCGGATGACCGTCCGGCTGGTGAGCGAGAACCACGGTCCGGCGGACGTGTCCCAGGCGACGGTGCGGCTGGGATTCTCCGAGCCGATGGCGGGTGGGCAGCTGCTTCCTCCGTCCTGTCTGTGGGGGAGCGACCGTGTCGTGGTCTGTCGTACGGGTGAGCTGCGCGCCGCCGGGGCGGTCGAGGAGCTGGTGCTCGATCTGCGGACGGCGGGCTCTCCGGACGAGGTGATGGCCGACATCGCGACGGTCTGGACCGACGGGGTCACCGACGGGAACGCCCTGAACGACCGGCATCACGTCCTGGTCCTGGCCACCGGCGACCCGTACGTCTTCTGATCGCACCGGCGTCAGAAGGTGTAGCCGTCGGGGCGGACGAGGAGCGTCGAGCGGCGGGTGGGGTCGGCCCAGGTCGCCCGTATGAGCCGGGCCGGGGTGGTGGGGGAGGCCGGCAGGGCGGGTGTGGTGCCCTCGGGGGCGATCAGGACGAACTCGCCCTCGCGCAGCAGTTCGTACAGCCTGCCTTCGCGCAGCTTCAGGTCGGGGACGCGCCGGGTGTCCCGGCCGTAGGCGATGCCGAGCCCGCTGATCATGCCGAGCGCCTTGGCGGAGGCGGCGGGTACGTGGCCGAGGAGCTGTGCGACGAGGCTGCGCAGGGCGCGCCGGATCGGGCCGCGGGCCATGGCCAGCCGGATGATGGCGCCGCTGCTGCGGAGTACCGAGGCGCCGACGGGGTGGCGCTCGGCGTGGTAGCTGTCGAGGAGGGCCTCGGGGTCGGGGGCGTCGCCGCGCAGGACCGCGGCGAGCTTCCAGGAGAGGTTGGCGGCGTCCTGGAGGCCGGTGTTCATGCCCTGGCCGCCGGCGGGGGAGTGGACGTGGGCGGCGTCTCCGGCGAGGAGGACGCGGCCCACGCGGTAGGCCGGGGCCTGGCGTTCGTCGCTGTGGAAGCGGGAGAGCCAGCGGGCGTCGTGCATGCCGTAGTCGGTGCCGAGTGCGCGGCGGGTGATGGCGCGGACCTCGTCGAGGTCGACGGGCTCGCTGTCGGGGACCTCGCGGTCGCGGTTCCAGCCCATGACGCGGTACCAGCCGTCCCCGAAGGGGGCGATGAAGGCGAAGGCGTCTCCCACTCCGTTGACGGTGAGGAGTCCTTCGGGCTTCTGGGCGAGCCTGACGTCGGCGAGGACGAGGGAGCGGATCACCGAGCCGCCGGGGAAGGGCAGGCCGAGTGCTGTCCGCACGGCGCTGCGCACGCCGTCGGTGCCGACGAGGTAGCGGGCGCGGACCGTGGTGGGGGTGCCGTCGGGGCCGGTGAGTTCGGCGGTGACGTGGTCGGTGTCCTGGCTCAGTCCGCGTAGTTCCGTGCCGTATCGGAAGTCCACACCTGTGGACAGTGCGCGCCGTTCGAGGATCCGCTCGACCTCGTACTGGGGCGTGATGAGGAGGTACGGGAAGCGGGTGCGGAGGCGGGTCAGGTCGAGGGAGAGGCGGCCGAAGAGCCGCATCCGGGTGATGGGGGTGCCGGTGGCGACCAGTTCGTCGGCGAGGCCGCGGGCGTCGAGCTGTTCCAGGGTGCGGGCGTGGACGGCGAAGGCCCGGGTCATGTTGCTGATGCCGTGCGGGCGGCGCTCGACGAGGGTGACCCGCAGGCCCGCGGCGGCGAGATCGCCGGCGAGCAGCATTCCGGTGGGGCCCGCGCCTGCGACGAGGACGTCCGCTTCCAGCTGGTTCATGGCTCACTCCTGACCGAGAGGTGGTGCCCACGACCGTTGGCCAACGGCTGTTGGTCAACGCTTGTTGGCAACGGTAGATCCGCTCCTGGTGGACTGTCAACACCTGTTGGCCTACAGTCGTTGGCATGACGACCGCCCGCCGCTCCGACGCCACCCGCGCCGCGATCCTCGAAGCCGCCCGCGAACGCTTCGCCTCCGACGGCTACGAGCGCGCGACCATCCGCGCCATCGCCCGCGACGCCGGAATCGATCCGTCGATGGTGATGCGCTACTACGGCAGCAAGGAGGGGCTGTTCACCGCGGCGTCCGACTTCGAGCTGGAGCTTCCCGAGCTGGCCGCCCTGCCGTCCCGGCACATCGGTGCGGTCCTGGTCACGCACTTCCTCGACCGCTGGGAGCGCGACGACGTGCTGACCGGGCTGCTGAGGGTCGGCGTCACGAACACCGCCGGCGCCGAACGCATGCAGGCGATCTTCGCCGAGCAGCTCGGTCCTATCACCCGCGGTGTCTGTCCCGACCCCGCCGAGGCGCCGCGCCGCGCCGCCCTCGTCGCCTCGCAGATCCTCGGCATGGCACTCGCCCGCTACGTGCTGCGGCTGCCGCCCGCCGTCGAGATGTCCCCGGACGAGATCGTCGCCTGGCTCGGACCGACCGTGCAGCGGTACCTCACGGCCCCGGAGCCCCAGGCCCCGGAGTCGTAGCTCCTGGGCCGGGGACCCAGGAGTCGTAGGCCTGAGGGCCGTAGACCCCGGAGTCGCACCCGACGGACGTGCAGTGCCTGAATCTGCTCTCCCTGGAGTCCGGCCCGGTGACCACCGGACGGGTCGCCGAGCTGACCGGGCTGACCACCCGCTCCGCGACACGTCTTGTCGACCGCCTGGAGCGCGCCGGCTATGTCACGCGCGAGCGGGACGCCGAGGACCGGCGGCGCGTCCTCGTCACCGTCGTGCCCGGCCCTTGGCGGTCAGCGCGCGGCCGCGCCGAACTCCCTTAGGGCGTCGGTCACGATCGCTTCCAGGCGGGCGTGGTGGGCGCCCCGCCAGTACACCCGCTCGCACTCCGTGCACCGCGCGAACACGTCGTACGTCTTCTCCGTGCCCTGCTCCAGCCGCTCGCGCACCGAGTCCTTGTCGGCGTCGGTCAGCTGCCCGTTGCAGGCGGTGCAGCGGGTCCATGGCATCAGGGGCGGCGCGAACCGCTCCAGTACGTCACGGAGCTGGTCGTCGGGCTGGTCGCTGTACACATAGGCCCCGGCCCACAGCTCCCGGCGGCGCAGCAGCCCACGGTCCCGGGAGAGCATCACGCGCCGCTCCTTCGCGGAGAGCGCCGCGAGCGCGGGGTCGCCGATGTCCTCGCTCTCGTAGGCCGCGTCGACCCCGAGGAGGCGCAACCGCCGCGCGAGCGTGCCCAGATGCACGTCGAGGAGGAACCGGAGCGGGGCACCGGGCACCGGCTGGGGCCGCTCGACCCCCTGGACCTCGACCGTCTCGCCCGCGGCGGGGATGTGGGACACCTCCACCGGGCGCCCGTCCACCAGCAGCCGGCCGGCCTCGGTCAGCGGCACGCCGAGCGACTCCACGACATGGCCGAGCGTCGAGGCGCCGTCGGTGGCCACGGCCGTGCGCCCCGAGCGCCGTTCCGCCGCGACGAAGAGGCGCAGGCCGGGGGCGAAGCTGATCTGGATCTCCGGTCCGTTCACGGGGACAGGATGTCACCGCGGCCCGCCGAGCGGCCAGGGAATTCGGCCCGGTGGCGCTTCTGCCGGACCGTCGCGCCCCGCGCCCTACGGGCGGAAGGCGTCCGCGTGCCCGGCGGCCCACTCGGCGAACGTCCGCGCCGGGTGCCCGGTTCTGGGCCCGCCAACCCTGACAAAACCCGGACGCCCGCCCCCCCAGGGGCCGAGGGCGGGACCGACGGGCTCGTCCGGCCCTGGCGATCACGTCGACCCCTACGGCCCGGACAGGGCGCTCCGGCTCCTGGGGTACGGTCCCGCCATGAAGATCGTCGACCTCGAGCCCGGTGACCAGCGCCTGGAAGCCGACCTGCTCCCCGTTCTGCGCGAACTCCGCCCGCACCTCACGCCGGAGCTCTTCCGCGACGTCCACCGCAACGGCCACCCCCAGGGGCTGCGCTTCAGCGCCGCGTACACCGAGGACGGTGTCTGTGTGGGCGCCGCCGGCTGGCGGATCGTCGACAACACCAGCTCGATCCGCAAGCTCTACGTCGACGACCTGGTCACCGCCGCCACCGCGCGCTCCACCGGTGTCGGTCACGCACTCCTGACGTACCTGGAGCAGCGCGCACGGGACACCGGCTGCCACGAGCTCAACCTCGACTCCGGCACCCACCGCACCGGAGCGCACCGCTTCTACCTGCGCGAGCGCCTCGACATCGTCGCCTTCCACTTCACCAAGGAACTCACCGCCGACAGCCCGGAGGGCTAGAGCGCCGCCAGGTCCAGGCGCCAGTGGTTGCAGCGCAACGGATGGCCGGGCGGGTACTCGAAGTCACGCGCGCCGAGCAGCTCGAAGCCCGCCTTGCGGCACACCGCGTTCGACGGTCCGTTGTCCGTCGAGGGGAAGGCGTGCAGGAAGTGGTGCGCGCGCTCGGCGCGCACCAGTTCGGCGACCGCGCGTGTGGCCGCGGTCGCGACGCCCCGCCCCTGGAAGCCGGGGAGGACCGTCCAGCCCGTCTCGTAGACCTGCTCCCCGTCCAAGGTCTGCTGCCAGAAGCCGATGCCGCCGACCGCGACCTCCTCGGGGAGCAGCACGATCCGGAACATCCGGCCCGCGCCCGTACGCCCGGTGCTCAGATCCACATAGCGCCGGTGGCGCTTGACCAGCGCCTCCTCGGTCTCGGGGCCGCCGAGATGCTCCATCAGCTCGGGTGCGTTCATGGCGCGCAGCAGCCCGAAGTCGCCCTCGGACCAGGGTTCCAGGCGCACGGGTGAGGCGGACGGGGAGGACGGATCGGGCGAGGGGGGTGGGGCGTCGGCGTCCATGCCCGCACTGTAGGTCAGGGGTCCGACACCTGGCGGGCGTACGCGGTGGGTGGCACCCCGACCGTCGCCGTGAAGTCCCGTACGAGATGGGCCTGATCGCTGTAGCCGAGCTCGGCCGCCAGTCCGGCCCAGTCCGGAGAGCTCCCGGCCTCCGTCGCCTCGGCGCGCTCCAGGGCCTCGTGGATGCGGTACCGCAGGATGACCCACTTCGGGCCGACGCCCACGTAGTTCGCGAAAAGCCGCTGGAGCGACCGGCTCGACAGCCCCGCGAGACCGGCCAGTTCGGAGACGCGTCGGATCGCCCGGTCCGTACGGACCTGATCCACCAGCGCCATGGCCTGCGCGGCCTGCGGATCGGGCGCTGGACCGTGGTCCAGCAGGAAGGCGTCGAGCGCCGCCACGCGCGCGTGCTCGGGCTCCGGGGTGAGTACGGCCTCCACGGAGGCGGCCCCGGCGTCCGCGAAGACCTCGTCGAGCGGGACGCGGCGGCCCGTCCACGCCGACACCGGCCACGTGGGGGCGAACGGCCGGAAGCCGCCCGGACGGAACTGCACGCCGCAGACCCGGCCGACGCCCGTGAGCTTCTTGGTGAAGAGTTCCAGCCCGATCCCGGCGACCTCGGCGAACGACGCGCCGCCCTGCCCCGTGTCGCTGGCGCCGGAGCCGTACCGCTGGAAGACGACGTTCACGGACGGATGCGGGACGACATGGCTCGCGTACGGATCGGGCAGGTCCCAGTCGATGAACCAGTAGTGCTCCAGGTACGGGCGCAGCTCCGGGGCCGGCTGGTGGCGGCGGAACCGGACGCGGGTGAGGAGTTCGGCCGCGTCGACGATCCCGCGGGTGTCGCGACGCGGACCGGAGGACGTCATGTCGTTCAGCCTAGGCGCCGACCTGGCGGTGTCGTGTTTCTTCAAGACTCCCGCGGGAAGGATCACTTAGCGTCACCACATGACGAACCGTACGGAACCCCTCAGCGGGCTGCTCGGCACCGCCGCCGCCCACGCCGCCCCCGTGGTGCGCGGTATCGCCGACGACAGTCTCGCCGCGCCCACGCCGTGCTCCGAGTACGACGTACGGGCACTGCTCAACCACCTCTTCCACGTCGTCGTGAACTTCCAGGCGCTGGCCGCCAAGGAGCCCGCCGACTTCTCCACGAACCCCGACTACCTGAACGACCCCGACTGGCGCGCCCGCTTCGAGGCCGAGACGGCGAAGCTCGTCGAGGCCTGGGCGGCGCCCGGTGCGGAGGAGGGGACCTCAGGGGGGATGGGGCTGCCGGCCCGCACCGTCGGGGCGATGGTCCTGCTCGACCTGACCGTGCACATCTGGGACCTCGCCCAGGCCACCGGCCGGTCCTTCGAGCCGGATCCAGCCGTCCTGGAGGCCCTGGCGGAACTGGTGGAGCAGATGGCTCCGACCGCCCGGAGGATGAACGTTTTCGGTGACGCGGTCGAGGCCCCGGAGGACGCCTCCGCCTTCGAGGCGCTCCTCGCGGCGACGGGACGGAACCCGCGCGACCGGGCGGCGGCCTGAGGCCGCGACGGCCTGAAGCCGCCGTGCCTACCGCAGGCGGCCCGGGGACCCGACCGAGAGACGCGAGACGACCTGGCCGAAGGCCTGCTCCTCGGCGGGGGTGAGCGTCACGCTCTCCTGGGGGTGCCAGACCCGGTCCAGCGGCGCGTCGGCCCGCGCGCGGCGTGCACGGGCGCGCAGGCCCAGCGCCGCCCACACCGCGGTGGAGACGGCGAGGAGTCCGACGAAAGTGATCACACGGGGGTCCGAGAACTGGCCGGGCAAGGACGACATGGCTGACTCCGGGGAGCGAAGGCCGCTACGGGGGCGCCCTGGCAGCGGGCGCGTGCGCACGGCGCTGACAATTCCTACTGCTTCCTCCCGACCTGTTCAGTTAACACCACCATGGGGGCCTTTCGGCAGGGGGCCCGGGACCGAAGTCCCGCCGTCCGCGGCCGGGGGTCCACCTCGTCGGACGTGGCCGTACGCACTCGTCGCGGGCGGGGGCAGGCCCTCTTGTGCGGGTCCGGGATGCGCTTCAAGGTGGCGGGGGAGGCAGGTTTCGGCCGGGGAGGGAGCAGCCGCATGTCGGACATGAAGGTGTGGGGGTTCACCGACGACAGGGGTACGGCGCTGGGGGCCGTGCGCGTGCCGGGGAGGGTCGTGGCCTACGTGCGGGCCGGGGCGGCCCTGCTCGATCTGGGGGTGACCCCCGTCGCGGTGTACGGCTCGGGGCATGACGGCGAGGGCCTCGATCCGGTCAAGGCGGGCGAGCTGGCGGCGGCCGGGGTGCCGTACCTGGGGCCGGGGCGGGTGCTGGACGAGGCGCGGCTGCGGAGCCTCGGCCCCGAGCTGGTCCTCGACGTCACGTACGACGGGAAGAGCGCCTACGCGCTGGACGAGGGCGTCGCCGAACGGCTCGGGGTGCCGCTGGCCGCGCTCTCCGTGGGCAACGAGCTGCCCCTGGCGGCGATCATGGGGCGCTTCCGTGAGCTGGCGGCAGCCGTCGGCGCGCCCGGCAGCGGGGTCGCCGATCCTGTCGCCCCCGCCGAGGCGGTCCTGCGCGAGGCCGCCGCCCGGGTGGAGGTGACCGTGCTCGCCCTCTCCGGCGCCGGTGCCGACCAGGTCCATCTGGCCCGGCCGCACGCCTGGCCCGAGCTGGCCCGGCTCCAGGAGCTGGGCGTGCGGGTGGTCGATCCCGGCCCCGGCCCCGGTGCGAACTGGCTCACGGCCGACTGGGAGCACGCGGCGGCGCTCCGCCCGGACCTCGTGCTCTACGACAGCCGTGCCAACGCCGTGGGGCCCGGGGCGTTCCCGCCCGTGGGCCACGCGCGGGTGGCGCCGTGGAACCCGGAGACGCCACCGAGCCCGGCGGCGTTCGCCCGCTTCTTCGAGGGCATCGTGGGGGCCCTCACGGCGTAGGCCGGGTCGTACTCAGCTCCCCTCGCCCAGCTTCGCCCTCAGGGAGTTCGCGAACTCCTCCACGCGCGTCAGCTGGGAGCGCAGTTCGTCGACGCGTGCGGTGGCCGCCTGCTCGTAGCGGCGTACCCGGGCGACCAGGGCCGACCGTTCGGCGGGGGAGAGTTTCGGGTCCGCGAGCCGGTCCGTCGCGGTGAGGAGGTCGCGGGTCTCGTCGAGCGTGAACCCCAGCGGCTTCATCCGGCGGATCACCATCAGCCGGTCGACGTCGGCGTCCGTGTAGAGCGGGAAGCCGCCCTGGGACGACGCGGAGGGGACGACGAGACCGCTGTCCTCGTACTGGCGGATGGTCCGCAGGGACATCTCCGTCCGGGCGGCGACCTCGCCGATCTGCATGGGTTCGCCGGCGATGCGCACTCTGGTCACGGTGCCCCGTCCTTCCCGCGCGGCTTCCGCGCACTACATAGGCAATTGTCCTAACTTCAGCACTTATGAGAGCTGGAAGTGCGGCGAAACGCCTGCTGGTGGGGCGCCCTTTGGACAGCGGCCGGCTCGGCGAGACCCTGCTGCCCAAGCGGCTCGCCCTGCCGATCTTCTGCAGCGACCCGCTCTCCTCAGTCGCGTACGCCACCGAGGAGATCCTGCTCATCCTCGCGCTCGGCGGCCTCGCCGTGCTCCATCTGGCCTGGTACGCCGCGATCGCGATCGTCATCCTGCTGGTGGTCGTCGTCGCCTCCTACCGGCAGACCTGCCACGCCTATCCGGGTGGAGGCGGGGCGTACGTCGTCTCCGCCGAGAACCTGGGCCAGACCGCCGCGCTCATCGCCGCCAGCGCGCTGCTCATCGACTACGTGATGACCGTCGCCGTCTCGATCGTCTCGGGCGTCGCGGCCCTCACCTCGGCCGCGCCCGCGCTCGACGGGTACGCGGTGGGTCTCTCGGTCACGTGCGTGGTGGTCCTGGCCTGGCTCAATCTGCGCGGTGTCCGTGAGTCGGGGCGCTACTTCGCCATCCCGACGTACGCCTTCATCGCCACCATCTATCTGATGTTCGCCGTCGCGGCCGTGCGGATGGCGACCGGGACCACGATCCGCGCCGAGTCGGCCGACCTGCCGATCCACGCCGTCTCCAGCTACACCGGCCTCGCGCTCGTGCTGCTCGCCATGCGGGCCTTCGCCTCCGGCTGTACGGCGCTGACCGGCGTCGAGGCCATCAGCAACGGCGTCCCCGCCTTCGAGAAGCCCAAGAGCCGCAACGCCGCCACGACCCTCGCGATCATGGGCGCTCTCGCCGTCACCATGTTCTTCGGGATCACCACCCTGGCCATGGTCTACGAGGTGCACGTCGCCGAGGACCCGACCGAACTCGGGCTCGCCCCCGGCACCCCCATGCCGACCGCGCTCGCCCAGATCGGCCGCGCCACCTTCGGCAGCTGGCACTTCCTCTTCTATCTGCTCCAGGCCGTCACCGCGGCCGTCCTGATCATGGCCGCCAACACCGCCTTCAACGGCTTCCCCATGCTCGCCTCCGTCCTCGGCCGCGACCGCTACGCGCCGCGCCAGCTCTTCCACCGCGGCGACCGGCTCGTCTACTCCAACGGCATCGTCCTGCTCTCCCTGGCCGCCATCGCCCTGATCGTCGCCTTCGACGCCAACCTCACCCGGCTCATCCAGCTCTACATCCTGGGCGTCTTCGTCTCCTTCACCCTGTCCCAGGCCGGCATGGTCAAGCACTGGCGGCGAGAACTCGCCACCCCGGCGGGCTCCGGGGAGCGTGGCGCCATCCTGCGCCGTATGGCCATCAACGCCTTCGGCGCCTGTCTGACGGCGGTCGTCCTCGTCATCGTGCTGATCACCAAGTTCACGCACGGCGCCTGGATCGTCGTCATCGCCATGCCCGTGCTCTTCGCCGGGATGAAGGGCGTGCGCCGGCACTACGAGACCGTGGCCGCCGAGGTCGCGGTCGAGCCCGGCGCCCGCCCCCGCACGCTCGCCGAGAACCACGTCATGGTCCTCGTGTCCTCGGTGAACGCGCCGAGCCTGCGGGCCCTGTCGTACGCGCAGACGCTGCGCCCCGCCTCACTGACCGCGGTCACCGTCGCGGAGGACCCGGCGGAGGCGGAGGTGATGCGGGCCACCTGGGACGCCCACGGCATCGACGTACCCCTGCGGGTGCTGAGCTCTCCGTACCGCTCCGTCGTCCAGCCGATCCTGCGGCACGTCCGGGAGGCGCCCGAGCGGACCGAGGACTCGGTGGTGTCGGTGGTCATCCCCGAGTACGTGGTGGGGCACTGGTGGGAGCAGCCCCTGCACAACCAGAGTGCGCTGCGGCTCAAGGCGCGGCTGCTGTTCATGAAGAACGTCGTCGTCATCGACGTTCCGTACCGGCTCGCCTCCGCCCGCGAGCTGGCCGCCGAGCGCGCGAGGGCGGCTGCCGCTGCCGGCGAGCCGCAGACCCGCGGGCCGGAGGAGTGACCCCCGCGGAAGCGGCCCCTACGGCCAGACCAGGCAGTACGGCTGGTGTCCCGCCTCGTGCAGACGGTGGGAGAAGTCCTGCCACTCGTGGAGCAGCTGGTAGACGTTGAACGCGTCGCGCGGGCCACCGCGGTCCGGAACCGTGGACCAGATGAAGGCCGCCGCGCCGACCGACTCCTCGCCGATGCCGCGCAGCGGGTCGACCACGGTCATGGGCAGCTTCACCACGGCGTAGTCGGGGTGGAGGACCACCAGTTCCAGCGGGGGCACCTTGTGCAGGGGCATGCCCTGGATGCCCGTGAGGACCATCGCGGCTATCGTCTCGGGCTTGATCTTGCTGAACATGCCACCCATGCCGAGCTCGTCGCCGCCCAGCTCCTCAGGGCGCATCGAGATCGGGACGCGTGCCGCCGTCGCGCCGTCGGGCGCGCCGAAGTACTTGTAGGTCACCCCCAACCGGCCGCCGCCCCCCGTCGTGGGTTCCGAGGACCCCGTGGGTCCTGTTGATTGCGTGGGTTCTTCCGTACGCCGTCGCCGGTGCTTCCCCCGCCGGGCAGGCTCGGGACCCAGGTCGTCGGTCCCCTCGCCCAGTCCGCCACCGCGATGCATATCTCCACCCGACTGCTTTTTAGGCAACACGACCCCCGCCGCGCAACCCGATCATCGTGACAGTGACCTCCCCCACGCTCTCGCGGTGAAACACCTGTCCGCAAGAACGTCCGGCCCTCTGACACCATGGATTCCGTGAGCCATCCCTATGACGCCCCAGTTTCGCAGACGCGGAGGATCGACGCCCCGGCGTAATTTGCGGGGTGCTCACGCCCTCCTTCCGTACTCGCAGCCGTACTCGCAGGTCAGGACCACAGTGCCGTATTCATACGAAGCCCCAGTCTCACAGACGCTTTTCGACCGCGCGTCCCTCGTGACGCCCGGCGGCGTGAACTCACCGGTACGCGCCTTCCGGGCCGTGGGCGGAACGCCCCGGTTCATGGTGTCCGGTACCGGCCCGTACCTCACCGATGCGGACGGACGGGAGTATGTCGACCTCGTCTGCTCGTGGGGGCCGATGATTCTCGGCCATGCCCACCCCGAGGTTGTCGCCGCCGTCCAGGCCGCCGTCGCCCGTGGCACCTCGTTCGGTACGCCCGGGGAGGGTGAGGTCGCCCTCGCCGAGGAGATCGTCGCCCGGATCGAGCCCGTCGAGCAGGTTCGGCTGGTTTCCTCCGGTACGGAAGCCACGATGTCCGCGATCCGGCTCGCCCGGGGCTTCACCGGCCGGGCGAAGGTCGTGAAGTTCGCCGGCTGCTACCACGGGCACGTGGACGCGCTGCTGGCCGCCGCCGGCTCCGGCGTGGCCACCCTCGGCCTGCCCGACACGCCCGGCGTGACCGGCGCTCAGGCGGGGGACACCATCGTCCTGCCGTACAACGACCTGGAGGCCGTCCGGGCCGCGTTCGCCGCGCACCCGGGCGAGATCGCCTGTGTGATCACCGAGGCCTCGCCGGGCAACATGGGCGTCGTCCCGCCGCTGGACGGCTTCAACGCGGGCCTGAAGCAGCTCTGCTCCGACAACGGTGCGCTGTACATCTCCGACGAGGTCATGACCGGCTTCCGGACCTCCCGCGCCGGCTGGTACGGCGTCGACGGGGTGAAGCCGGACCTGATGACCTTCGGCAAGGTCATGGGCGGCGGCTTCCCGGCAGCGGCCTTCGGCGGCCGCGCCGACGTCATGGGGCACCTCGCCCCGGCCGGCCCGGTCTACCAGGCGGGCACCCTCTCCGGTAACCCGATCGCCACCGCCGCCGGCCTCGCGCAGCTGCGCCTGCTCGACGACGCCGCGTACGCCACGGTCGACGCCGTGTCGAAGCAGATCCAGGAGCTCGTCACCGGCGCGCTCACCAAGGAGGGTGTCGCGCACCGGCTGCAGACCGCCTCCAACATGTTCTCCGTCTTCTTCACGGCCGACGAGGTCCGGAACTACGACGAAGCGAAGACGCAGGAGGCGTTCCGCTTCAACGCCTTCTTCCACTCGATGCTCGCCGACGGGGTCTACCTGCCGCCGTCCGCCTTCGAGTCCTGGTTCGTCTCCACGGCCCACGACGAGCGCGCCGTCGAGCGGATCGCCGCCGCGCTGCCCGCCGCCGCCCGCGCCGCCGCGGAGGCCACCGCATGAGCGCCCCCGGGAACGAGAGGGGCAACGGCGACATCACCGTCGTCCACCTGGTGCGCCACGGCGAGGTGGAGAACCCCGACGGGATCCTCTACGGCCGCCGCGCCGGCTACCACCTCTCCGAGCTGGGCCGGCAGATGGCCGACCGCGTCGCCGAGCACCTGGCCGACCGGGACATCACGTACGCCGTGTCGTCCCCGCTGGAGCGTGCGCAGGAGACGGCGCAGCCGGTCGCCAAGAGCCACGGCCTGGACCTGGCCACGGACGAGCGGCTGATCGAGGCGGGGAACGTCTTCGAGGGCAAGACCTTCGGTGTCGGCGACGGCGCGCTGCGCAAGCCGGGCAACTGGAAGCACCTCACCAACCCGTTCAGGCCGTCCTGGGGCGAGCCGTACGTCGAGCAGGTCGTACGGATGATGGGCGCGCTCGACGCGGCGAAGGACGCGGCACGGGGTCACGAGGCGGTCTGCGTCAGCCACCAGCTGCCGATCTGGATCGTGCGGAGCTTCGTGGAGAAGCGCCGGCTGTGGCACGACCCGCGGCGGCGTCAGTGCACGCTGGCCTCGCTGACCTCGTTCACGTACCAGGGCGACCGGATCGTCTCGGTCGGTTACAGCGAGCCGGCGCGTGACCTCGTTCCCGCGCATCTGCTCGCGGGCGCGAAGCCGGTCAAGGGGAAGTCGAAGGCCTTCGGGGCGTAGCGCTCCGAAGGGCCCGGCCTCGCGGCCCCGCCTGCGGCGCCCGGCGCAGCGAAGCCTGTTCGAGATTCGTACGTCTGGGTACACCCTCAGGGCGATCGGATGACGTGAAGTCATCTGGTCGCCCTGAAATTATTGTGCTAATTCCCGGAACCTACCCGTTCCTCCCGGCATCTCACTCATTGTCGGTTTGGATGACCGTCCGGTCATACGTAAGTGCGAATGGGGACGTCATGCGCGGGATCACTCGAAGGGGACTTCTCGGGGCGGGTGTTGGCGCCGCCGCCGCGATCGGGATCGCAGGATGCAGCGACAATGGGTCCGGCAAATCGGGCAATTCGGGAGCGGGTAAGGGTGGTGACGCCTCGGGATCCCCGAGTGCGCCCGCGCCCACCAAGGAAGAAGGCCGCCTCATCGGTGACGGTTCCACGTCCGACACCGGAAAGCAGCCCCACCAGCCCGACGCCCCCGTCCCGCTCGAACCGGGGCAGACCCCGCCCCAGTTCGTGATCTTCTCCTGGGACGGCGCCGGCGAGGTCGGCAACGGGCTCTTCCCGCGCTTCCTCGAACTCGCGAAGAACCACGACGCGGCGATGACCTTCTTCCTCTCCGGGATCTACCTCCTGCCCGAGTCGAAGAAGGACCTCTACCGCCCGCCGAACAACCGCGTCGGCGCCTCCGACATCGGCTACCTCACCGACGACCACATCAAGGACACGCTCAAGAACGTCCGTCAGGCCTGGCTCGACGGGCATGAGATCGGCACGCACTTCAACGGTCACTTCTGCGCCGGCTCCGGCTCGGTCGGCAACTGGACCCCGGCCCAGTGGCAGAGCGAGGTCGACCAGGCCGTGAAGTTCGTCACCGAGTGGAAGACCAACAGCGGCTGGACCGACCTCGACCCGCTGCCCTTCGACTACCGCAAGGAGCTGATAGGCGGCCGGACCCCCTGCCTCCTCGGCCAGGACAACCTGCTGCCCACCGCGAAGCGCCTCGGCTGGCGCTACGACGCCAGCTCGCCCGGCGGCCGCCAGATGTGGCCCGTCGAGCGCCAGGGGATCTGGGACCTCCCGCTGCAGGCCGTGCCGTTCCCCGGCCACTCCTTCGAGGTCCTCTCCATGGACTACAACATCCTCGCCAACCAGTCGAAGAACACCACCAAGGGCATGCCCTCGCGCTACCCGGGCTGGCGCAAGCAGGCCACCGAGGCGTACCTCAACGGGTTCGAGCGCGCGTACGAGTCCAACCGGGCGCCGTTCTTCATCGGCAACCACTTCGAGCAGTGGAACGGCGGCATCTACATGGACGCCGTCGAGGAGTCCCTCAAGGCCATGGCGGGCAAGAAGGACGTCCGGCTGGTCTCGTTCCGGCAGTTCGTGGACTGGCTGGACGTGCAGGACCCCGAGATCCTCGCCAAGCTCCGTACGCTCGAGGTCGGACAGTCCCCGGCGGGCGGCTGGAACACCTTCCTCAAGGCCGGCGCGTAGCGATCGGGGTCGCTTAGCCCTCGTACGTCCCTTAAGCCCCCTTGACAAGGGGCTTTACGGGCAGTCAGGGGGGCGCCCAAGATCCCCCAAACGCCCATGCGAAACTTTTCACATGAGCCTTAGCCGTGCCCCTCGACGCACCCTGCTCGCCGTCGGAACCCTGTCGGCCGCCCTCGCTCTGTCGGCCTGCAGCTCGGACTCCAACGGCAAGTCGGGCGGCGGCGGTGGAACCAACTTCGTGACCAACACGGGGGGTGTCTCCACGGTCGCCAAGGGCGAGCGCGAGGCGACGAACGCGATCGCGGGCGAGACGCTGGAGGGCGGGAAGCTCGACCTCGCCGACCTCAAGGGCAAGGTCGTCGTGTTGAACGTCTGGGGCTCCTGGTGCCCGCCCTGCCGCGCCGAGGCCCCGAACTTCACCAAGGTCGCGAACGACCTCAAGGGCAAGGGCGCGGAGTTCGTCGGGATCAACACCCGCGACTTCAACAAGCAGCCCGCGCTCGCCTTCGAAGAGGAGTACGAGGTCCCGTACCCGAGCCTCTACGACCCGCACGGCAAGCTGATCCTCAACGGCTTCCCCAAGGGCACGCTCAACCCGCAGGCCATTCCCTCCACCGTCGTCCTCGACAAGGACGGGAAGATCGCCGCCCGCTCCCTCATGGCCCTCGACGAGAAGAAGCTCCGCTCGATGATCGAGCCGCTTCTCGCGGAGAAGTGATCCGGTGAACGAGACGGTCTTCAGCGGGGCACTCCTCCTCGCCCTGCCCATCGCCGTCCTCGGCGGCCTGGTCTCCTTCTTCTCCCCGTGCGTCCTGCCGCTCGTGCCCGGCTACCTGAGCTACGTGACCGGCGTCACCGGCACCGACCTCGCCCAGGCCAAGCGCGGTCGGATGGCGGGCGGGGCCGCGCTGTTCGTGCTGGGCTTCACGGTGGTGTTCGTCTCGGGAGGCGCCCTCTTCGGCGGCTTCGGCAGCGCCCTGCAGACCCACCGCGAGATCATCTCCAAGGTGCTCGGAGCCCTGACGATCGTGCTCGGCGCCTTCTTCATGGGTGCGATGCCCTGGCTCACCCGACGCGAGTTCCGCTTCCACAAGCGCCCCGTGACGGGACTGCTCGGCGCCCCCATGCTGGGCGTGCTGTTCGGCCTCGGCTGGGTCCCCTGCATCGGCCCGACCCTCGCCGCCGTCCTCGCGCTCGCCTCCAACGAGGCCAGCGCCGGCCGCGGCGCCGTACTCACCGTCGCCTACTGTCTGGGCCTCGGCCTGCCCTTCGTCCTCACCGCGATCGCCTTCCGACGGGCGCTCGGCGCCTTCGGCTGGGTGAAGCGGCATTATGTCTGGGTCATGCGCATCGGCGGCATCATGCTGATCGCAACCGGCCTGCTGCTCGTCACCGGAGCCTGGGATCGCATCGTGTCCGAGATGCAGGTCTGGACTGCCGGCTTCACCCCGGGGATCTGACCCATGACCCACACCAGCCCGAGCGGAACCAGCGCGACCGACAGCCGTACCGATCCGAGCGACAGCCGTACGGACGCGAGCGAGGCCGAGGAGCGCGCGGACCTCAGCGCCGCCGGCTCGCAGCTCTCCACCGCACCCCGCGAGGAGAGCGCCATCGGCGGCCCCACGCTCGGGGTCGTCGGCTGGATCCGCTGGTTCTGGCGCCAGCTCACCTCCATGCGGGTGGCGCTGATCCTGCTCTTCCTGCTCTCCCTCGGCGCGATCCCCGGCTCGCTCATCCCGCAGAGCAGCGCGGACGAGCTGAAGGTGCAGACCTTCCAGAAGGCCCACCCGACGCTCACGCCGATCTACGAGAAGCTCCAGCTCTTCGACGTCTACAGCTCGGTGTGGTTCTCCGCGATCTACATACTGCTGTTCGTCTCCCTCATCGGCTGCATCGTGCCCCGCAGCTGGCAGTTCGTCGGCCAGCTCCGCGGCCTGCCGCCCGCCGCGCCCGGCCGCCTCACCCGTCTGCCCGCGTACACGACGTGGCGTACGGAGGCCGAGCCCGAGCAGGTCCGCGAGGCCGCGCTCGCCCTGCTCAAGGGCCGCCGGTTCCGCGCGCACACCGTCAAGGACGCCGTCTCCGCCGAGAAGGGCTACCTCCGCGAGGCGGGGAACCTGGCCTTCCACATCGCCCTGATCGTGATGCTGGTCGCCTTCGCCTGGGGGCAGCTCTTCAAGTCCGAGGGCGGCAAGCTGATCATCGAGGGTGACGGCTTCTCCAACACCCTCACGCAGTACGACGACTTCAAGTCCGGCTCGCTCTACAGCACGGACGACCTCGCCCCGTTCGGCTTCCAGCTGGACAGCTTCACCGGTACGTACGAGAAGAGCGGCCCGCAGCGCGGCACCCCGCGCACCTTCGAGGCCGCCGTCACGTACTCCGAGGCGGGCGGCAAGGACAAGAAGGCGGTCATCCGGGTCAACGAGCCGCTGAAGGTCGGCGGCTCCAAGGTCTATCTGATCGCCCACGGGTACGCACCCGTCGTCACCGTCAAGGACGGCCGCGGCAAGGTCGTCTTCCACGGCTCCGTCCCCCTGCTGCCGTTCGACAACAACATCACGTCCACCGGCGCGATCAAGGTGATGGACGGCTACCGCGACAAGAACGGCAAGAAGGAGCAGCTGGGCTTCCAGGCCTTCTTCGTGCCGACCTTCGCGGGCGCCGGCAAGGGGAACATGTTCTCGCAGTTCCCCGCGCTCGACTTCCCCGTCATGGCGCTCACCGGCTACCACGGCGACCTGCGCGTCGACTCCGGGCTGCCGCAGAACGTGTACCAGCTCGACACGTCCAAGATGAAGCAGTTCAAGGTCCACGCCGGTACGGGTGTCGCCCAGCGGATGCTGCCCGGCGAGACCATGACCCTGCCCGACGGTGCCGGCTCGATCACCTTCGAGAAGGACATCAAGGAGTGGGCGAGCTTCCAGATCTCCCAGCAGCCGGGCAACGGCCTCGCCCTCGCGGGCGCGATCGCGGCGATCGCGGGCCTCACCGGCTCGCTCTTCATCCAGCGGCGCCGGGTCTGGGTGCGGGCCGTACGGGGGAAGGACGGCGTCACCGTCGTCGAGATGGCGGGTCTCGGCCGGAGCGAGTCCGCCAAGCTCCCCGAGGAACTGGCCGAACTCGCGGCCACGCTCCACGCCCAGGCGCCGACCGCGCGGGAAGCGGAAGCGGAAGCGGAGTCCGCGACCCCGGAGTCCGCAGAACCGGCGGACGCCGCGGACGCGCCGTCCACAGACGCGCCGTCCGGAGCCGCGCGATCCGCGACCGCGGACCCCGCAGACGCAGAACCCGCAGCAGCAGAACCTGCCGAAGCTGAAGCCGAAGGGGCTGAGAAGTGAATCTCGCCGCCGTGAGTCTCGCCGCCGAGACCAACGAGAGCCTGGCGCGGATGAGCGACATGCTCATCTACTCGTCGATGGCCGTCTACACCCTGGCCTTTTTCGCGCACATCGCCGAGTGGGTGCTGGGCAGCCGGAGCAAGGTCGGCCGCACCGCCGCCGCGCTGACCACGCGGCAGGCCCCGGCGCCCGCCGTCACCGTCCAGGTCAAGACGGCCGGCGGAGCCACCGCCGTACTCGACAAGCCCACGGTCGTCACCCGGTCCGGCGCGGGCGTCCGCGACGTCCCCGACGGCCCCGGCGCGGCCGGCGGCACGGTCAAGGGCGATCTGTACGGCCGTATCGCCGTCTCGCTGACCGCGCTCGCGTTCCTCATCGAGGCGTCGGGCGTGATCGCCCGGGCGTTCGCCGTGCAGCGGGCCCCGTGGGGCAACATGTACGAGTTCTCCACCACCTTCTCCACCGTGGCGGTCGGCGCGTACCTCGGCTTCCTCGTCGCCCGGAAGAACGTCCGCTGGATCGGTCTGCCGCTGGTCACCACCGTCCTGCTCGACCTGGGCCTGGCCACGACCTGGCTGAAGACCCCCAGCGACCAGCTGGTCCCCGCGCTCGACTCCTACTGGCTGTGGATCCACGTCTCCACCGCGATCTTCTGCGGCGCGGTCTTCTACCTCGGTGCGGTCGCCACCCTGCTGTACCTCTTCCGCGACTCGTACGAGAACAAGCTCGCGACCGGCGGCAACCCGGGTTCCTTCGCCCGCTCCGTCCTCGAGCGGCTGCCGTCGGCGGCCTCCCTGGACAAGTTCTCCTACCGGGTCAACGCGGCGATCTTCCCGCTGTGGACCTTCACGATCATCGCCGGCGCGATCTGGGCGGGCGACGCGTGGGGCCGCTACTGGGGCTGGGACGCCAAGGAGGTCTGGTCCTTCATCACATGGGTCGGTTACGCGGCGTATCTGCACGCGCGGGCGACGGCCGGCTGGAAGGGCCGCAAGGCCGCGTACATCGCGCTCATCGCCTTCGGTTGCTTCCTCTTCAACTACTACGGCGTCAACATCTTCGTGAGCAGCAAGCACTCCTACTCGGGCGTCTGAGCTGGCACGGCGCCCGCCCCGGCGTGACGCTTGAGGTATGAGCGAGATACCCCGGGGCAGGTGCGACACCCACGACGGCAACCTGCACCACCTGCGGTACGTGATCGATCTGCCCCATCCGATGGTGCGGGTCTGGGCGGCGGTCGCGACGCCGGAAGGGCTGCCGCAGTGGCTCTGCGCGGCGGATCCGCTGGAGCCGAGGCTCGGCGGGGCAGTGACGCTGCGCTGGCTGAACGGAGACACCGAGGTCTCGGGGCAGGTGACGGCCTGGGACCCGGAGTACGTGGCCGAGTACACGGTCGGCCCGTCGCACGGCCGGATCCGGTTCCATCTGGAACCGGCCGGGGGCGGCGGGACGACCGTTCTGCGTTTCACCAACGAGTTCCGTGCGACGCACGAGGAGAAGCTGGACGCCATGGCGGGGTGGCACGACCACTTCGAGCGGCTGGCCGCGGCGCTGGAGGGCCGGCCCACGGACTGGAGTGCCTGGTCGCCCGACCGCTGGCAGCACCTGCGCGAGCTGTACGTACGGGACGACGCCCCGTGGCCCAAGTGGGAGCCGTGAGCGCCTCCGCGGGTCACGGCAGGGCGTCGAGGCCGTCCTCGCGGACCCGTACCGCCAGGTCGATCTTGGTGTGGGCGGGGCGGCCCGCGCGCTGGTACTTCTCCTTGACCTGATCGAGGTAGTACTTGGCGGTGTTGGGGCTGATCCGGGCGCGGCGGGCCGTCGCCTTGAGCGTCAGCCCGGAGGCGTAGTCGAGCAGTATCTGGAGCTCCCGCGGGGCCAGCCGGGGCCGCTCGGGGCGCGTGTCGTGGGCCAGCGCGAAGGCCAGCTCGGCGGAGTGGACACGGCCTTCCGAGGCGACCTCGCCGATCGCGGTGACCAGGGAGTCCAGGGCGTGGTCCTTGGTCAGATAACCGTCCGCCCCGGCGGAGAACGCGGAGACGATACGGGACCGGTCGGCGACCGTGCTGATGACGAGGACCCGCGGTCCGGCCGCCCGCACCTTCCGGACGTTCTCCTCGGCCACGGAGCCGTCCTGGAGCACCAGGTCGAGCAGGACCACGTCCGCGTGGCGGCCGGGGCCGGCCAGCAGCTCGTCCACGGTGGCCGCGCAGCCGAGCATGCGTAACTGCGCCACCTGCTCCAGCCAGGAGCGCAGCCCGTCGAGGAGCATCCGGTCGTCGTCGACCGCCGCCACACCGATCACAGCCCCGCCGGACCCGCCCGTCGCTTCCGGCGCGCAGGGCTCGCCCGTCGTGCCCGCCCCGGGCGGGCCGGTCATCCGGTCTGCCGTGTCGTTCACGCCGGCCACCGCAGCTCGACCCGGGTGCCCTCGCCCGGGGCGCTGTCCACCTCGGCGGCGCCACCGATCTCCCGCATCCGCGCGTGCACCGACCACCGCAGCCCGGTCCCGGTCGCGGTCGCCGTCCCACGGCCCCCCGTCAGGGCCGCCCCGGCGTCGAAGCCCCGGCCGCGGTCCACCACGGTGACCGTGATGCCGCCGTCCCGCCCCATCGCGGTGAGGTACGCGGCCGAGGTCCCGGCATGGCGCCGTACGTTGTTCAGCGCCTCCGTCGACGCGGCGGTCAGCGCCGCCGCCACGGGGCCCGGGAGCGGGGGCAGTTCGTGGTACTGGGCGGTGACGGTGAGGCCGAGACACTCCGCGGCCGCCACCACGTCCTCCAGGGCTTCGCCCGCAGTCACCTCGGTGCCCTCCCTCTCGTCTCCCGCCTCCACCTGCTCCGAACGCTGGACCAGCCGTCGGAGATAGGCCGCCTCCCGGGCGCAGCGCTCCCGCACCCCCGGCGTGTTGGCGTCCACCCGGCCCGAGGCGATCGTGGTCAGCGTGGCCAGGACCGTGTCGTGCAGGGCCCGGTGGTGGGCCATCCGCTCGGCCTGCCGGGCCCGCTCGGCCTCGGCCCGTACCGCCTGCTCGCGCGCCTCGTCGAGCAGGGTGCCCTGGCGGTGCAGGTACCACCAGAAGACGCGGGCCATCACGGCGGAGGAGAGCACCGACATGAGGTGCCCGAACGGCCGTGCCGTGTCCGTCTGCAGCTGGGCGGCCACATGCGCGGCGAGGATCAGCACCACCGCGCAGCAGGCCTGTCGCGCGGCCAGCCCGGCCGCCGCCGCGGCGGCGGCCGACCCGCCGAGCAGCAGCGCCCAGAACCCCGGGTCCGTCACGTGCCCGCCGCCCGCCCACAGCACCGCGTGCGGCAGCAGGCAGCCCGTCAGCAGCACATCGGCCCAGACGAGACGCGGGCCGAAGCCCCCCTGCGCGTACCCCGTCCCGTACAGCAACAGGCTGGTGCCCAGCGCCACGCCGAGGAGCGCCCGGACGGCGACCCCGGCGGCCGGGGCGTGTACGAGGGCGGTGATGCCTGCCGTCAGATGACTGGCCCGGTACAGACCGGTGGCAAGAAGCATGAATCGCTGCGCCCGTTGCAGCCCTGACCCCACCAAACCCCCCTGAAAAGACGGGTACCGGGGGCTCAGTGGATCTCGCTAGCTTCCTTGGCGTCAAGGCAATCCCCAGCCAGGAGGAAAACGTGGCTCGAAGAACGTTCCGACGGCTCGGCAGGCATGGATTCGTGGCCTCGTTGGTCGCGCTCTTCACTCTGCTGATCCCGACCGCCGCACACGCCGACATCAACCCGAACGTGCGCTACACGAGCTCGCCGTACAACGCGGCCATCCACGAGATACGGGCGTCCTACAGCTGGCAGTGCCTGGACATCCGCGGTGAGTCGACCAGCGTCGGCGCGGTCATCCAGAGGTTCGACTGCAAGGGCCAGCACCACCAGCGCTTCGTGTTCTACCCGATGGGCGGGGAGAACTTCGCCGTCGGCACCTACGGCGGCGCCATGTGCCTGGGCACCCCGAACGCGAGCAAGGCTCCGGGGACCGGCGTCATCCAGGCCACGGGCGGCAACTGTCTGACCCTGCGCTGGCAGGACCGCGGCTCCAACCACTGGGAGATGGTCGAGGTGGGCACCGGCCAGTGTCTGCTCGACACCGGACGGCGCAGCCAGGTGGTGCTCGGTGCCTGCGGCGGCGTCGGCGAGCCCTGGCCCTCCCTGTGGACCCCGAGGTTCGACCGCTACTTCAACTACCCGGGCGGCTTCTAGCCGGAGGCGGTCGCCGGGTACCGGTCGGTACCCGGCGACCACTCGGCGTCAGGCCGGCGTCAGGCCGGAGGGATCAGCCCCGGCGTGGGGGAAGGCAGTTCTTCGCCGGGGCTCTGCCCTCCGGCCAGGCGATCTGGACGAACTTCTGCGAGCCGTCCTGGGCAAGTTCCACGATCGGGACCGCCTTGTTGAACGGGTTGCCGAAGTTGTCCAGGCAGATCCAGCCGCTGGCGCCGTCGACCCGGAGCGAGCCCTTCACCTGCGGCCACTGGGTGGCCACGTCCGCCGCCTCCGGGTACCGGGCGCCCTGCGGGGTCGCCTGGCGGATCGCGTGGACCGCCGTCGCCATCGCGTCGTACGCCACGATCGCCTGGCCGTCCGCGAGCGGGACCGGCTTCTTCGTGGCCTTCGTGACGTCGGCGAGGAACGTCTCGTACGCGGCCGTCGAACCGCCCGTGCTCGGGACCGGGCGGCCCGGCGCCGGCTTCCAGGCGTCGGGGTGCGCGAGCGAGGCGTAGCGCACGGTCAGCTTCGCCTTCAGGGCGCCGCGGTTGAGCTTGCGGTCCCCGCCGAGGTACGACCCCTCGTCACCGGTCAGGATCGTGAACGGCCGCTCCGCGCAGCCCCGCGCGCCGAGCGCGTTGATGAACTGCCGCAACTGTGTGTGGCGGCCCGCGAAGAAGACGGTCTCCGCCCTCGTGTCGCAGATCAGATGGGTGATCTGGCGGAAGGTGTTCGCGGTGGTGCCCTCCTCCGTCGGGTCCGCCGGCGAGGTGAAGAGCTGCGGTTCGTACGGGGCGCCCTTGAGGGAGGACGAGAAGGCCGCCTTCAGCGTGTCCGTGTAGTGGTCGCCGGTCCGGGTGTCCTGGACGAGCAGCGCCTTCGAGCCCTCGACCTTGCCGAAGTGGGCCAGGGCCTCGGCCTCGTCGCCGTTGGTGGGGGAGACGCGGGCGAGGCCGGGGTAGCGGTTGTTGCCGGCGCCGGGGCCGTTGGCGATGTCGTCGGCGGTGATGGTGGTGCCGACGACGGCGATGCCCGCGCCCGTCAGATCCGTCACCGCCTCCCGTACCTCGGTCGACGAGGTGGCGACGCCGCTGACCGCCCGCAGCCGGTCGGGACCGCCCGTCATCGCCTTCAGCCGGTCGACGGCCGCACGCCAATGGGCGTTGCCCTTGCCGGTGTTGGCGAGCACGAGCCGGATCTTCGGGGTCTCGTTGTTGGACTCGTGATTGGCGCGGTACTGCCGGGCGTAGGCGCCCACGACCTCGTGCAGCACCTTCAGCCGTAAGCCGCTGTCCGTCGATGTCAGGGGCAGGAGCAGGGCGACCGTCGCGTACTCGTCGGACTTCAGCGTGCGGTTCTCGTCGCGGATCCGCCCGGCGATCTCGGTCAGCTCCGGTACGCCGAAGTCGAAGCCGTCGCCGTTGACGCCGACGCACTCGGTGCTGCCCGGTGGCCGCTCCACACCCACCGCGCAGGAACGGTCCTCCGGGGTGGTGGCGCGGTCGATCGCGTACCCGGCCAGGGAGCCGACGACGGCGAGGGCGACCGCGGACGTGAGGATCTTCTGGCGGGTGGTGTACCAGAGGCGGTAGCGCAGCGGGCTGACCATGACCTCAGACTCCGTTCTCCGTACCCGGCGGGAGCGACAGCCCCCGCCAGGCGCGGATGTCCCTCGGCCAGTGGGTGGCCGCGTCCCACAGCGGACTGTTCCCCGTCCGATGGCGGCCGGAGAGCTGGCGCAGCTCGTGCGCCAGCTTGTCGGTCACGTCCTCGTCGGGCAGCGCGAGCGGATCGGTGAGCAGCCATACGGCGTGCAGCAACCGCCGCAGACTCAGGTGGAGTTCGACGGTGTCGTCGTCGAACGCGGTGGGCGGCGGGTCGCCGGGCTCCTGGCCGAGCGCGATCGCCCGCCGTGCGTCGGGGCCGGTGCTGCCCCGGTCGCGCGGGTACGGCGCCGAGGCGATGAACCGCAGCCGGCCGAGCCAGCCGAGGACGTCCGCGTCGGGGAAGGTGAGGCGCAGATGGGTCACCGCGTCGTCGGTGCGGCCGAGCGCCAGCTCCTGGTGCAGCCGGTACGCGACGGGCCCCGGGGCGTAGTGCCGGTGCAGGGTCTCGTGGACGGCCCGCCAGGTCGCGTACCCCTCCCCGTCCTCGAAGCGCAGCCGGTGCAGGAGCAGGGCGCGCAGCAGCGGGTCGGCGACGAAGTGCTCGGGGCCCTCCGGCCAGTCCTCGGCGCGCAGCAGGTCCCGTACGCGCAGGGCCGTGTCGCCTTCGAGGGACTCGCCGCGCAGCCGGGTCCGGGCGAGCAGCCGGGCCGACTCCTCGTCGTGGGCGGCGGCGAGCACGGCGAAGGGACCGTGCCGCAGACGTGGCAGGAGCTCTTCGAGGAGGGTGGCGGCGACCGGAACCGGGGCGCTGTCCTCGCGGAGCTCCACCGTGAGGTCGAGCAGTGCGCCCGGGGTCAGCGAGGGCTTCCGGCCGGCGGGCACCTCGCCCGCCGCCCGGCCGAGCAGGACCACGCCGAGCGGTCGCCCGCCGGTCAGCCGGTGCACGGCCCGGGCCAGTTCGGCCGGGGTACGGCCCGCCGGGTCGAAGCGGTCGAAGGCGCTCTGGGTCTGGGCGGGGGACAGCGGGGGCAGTTCGACGGCGAGGATGCCGGAGGTGACGTCCGGGCCGCGTGGGCAGGGCGCGCGGTGCGCGGTCTCGGGCAGCCGCAGCCGGGCCGCGTGGCGGATGCCGTCGTGGTCACGGACGCGGGAGGCGGCGATGACGACGACCCGGTCGCGGCGGCCGTCGGCGCGGGCCCGCAGGATCGGTTCGATCAGGCGCCGGCCGAGCGGCTCGTGGGCGTTGTCGAGGAGGAGGACGGGCCGACCGCGGCGGGCGCCGCGGTTGGCGAGTCCGGTGAAGGCGCGGACCAGGTCCTCGACGAGCGCGCCGACGAGGAAGTCCTCGGCCTCGCGCCGCCGCCGGCCGCCCTGCTCGAAGTCCATCGCGAGCTGCTGGAGCCCGGCCTTGCCGCGGCCGCCCGCGTTGCGATAACTCCCGTACCAGCCCTCGGCCTTCTGCTGGAAGCGGCCGAACACCTCCTCCAGGACCGTCTCGACGGTCGCCTCAGCGAGCAGCCCGGCCATCGGCGCGGTGGCCTCGGCGAACTTGGCGGCGAGCTTGGTGAGGACCTTGGTGACCCAGTTCGCCGCGGCTCCCTTGGCCGCGTCGACGGTCGCGAGGACCGGTCCGAGGCGCTGGAGGTCGCGCCGGGCCCGCTCGTCGTCCTCCTGCGACCAGCTGATGGACGCGACGGCGACCAGCCCGAGCGAGAGCCGCGGGAACTGCACGGGCTTGGCGGCGAGCACCCGCGGCGCCAGCTGTACGGCGAGTTCGCCGAGCGCCCCGGTGAGCGGGTTCCAGCCGGGGCCGTGGTCGGCGGGCGGCTCGATGTGCGCGCAGTCGAGGAGGGCGAGAGGGGTGGCGGCCTTGTAGGCGTTGCGGATCTGTTTGAGCAGCGCGGTCTTGCCCATGCCCCGGCCGCCGGTGAAGACGGTGACGGGCGGGTCGTCGCCGTGCTCGTACGCGGTGCGGGCATAGCGGTACGGGGAAAGCCCCACGAGCCGTGCGGCGAGTCCGGAATCCTGGAAGACCGCCTCGCGGCCGTACAGCTCTCTGTCCACGCCCCGTCACCCCCGTCACAGTCAACTTCAGGATATCGACGGTGTGTTGGGAAAGCGGCAGGCTTTTCGACTCTGTTGCGCGGACGTTCTCACTCCGTGGCGATCGCGTCGAGCTGTGCCCGGAGATAGGCGTGGGACTCGATCCCGTGGATGGTGGTCCCGGGGTCGCACTCGTAGAAGTACACGAGCGACATCAGCTCCTCGGCGGGCGCGTCGGCGGGCGGCGGGAGCACCCGGTGGCGCCCGGAACGCCAGCGGCCCCCGGTCCAGCCGGCCATCACGTCGCCGATGTTGACGGTGAACGCGGCGGGGTCGAACGGCGCGTCCTGCCAGCCCCCGGCGTCGGTGAACACCTGGAGCCCGCCCTTGCCGGCCTGCCGGTCCAGGACGGTGACCGTGCCGAAGTCGGTGTGCGGACCGATCCGGAACTGGCCGGGCTCCGGGTCGCCCGTCCGTTCCCGCCCCGGATACCAGTTGATGTTGAAGCCGAACGTGGGGTGGCCGGTGTGCCGGGTGAAGAAGTCACGCTCCTCGCCGAGGGCGACGCCGAGCAGATCGAGCACCCGGTCCGACAGCGCCCGCATCTGCGCGAGGTACGTCTGGACCAGGGGTTTCAGCTCGGGCACCTCGGCGGGCCAGGTGTTCGGCAGGAACCACTCGGCGTCCACGGCCGGGTCGCCGGTCGGCTCGTCGGCCGCGAAGGAGAGCGACTCCTTCAGGTCGGGCGGGGTGACCGTGCCCTCCGCGTACCCGTTCGCCTCCGCGCCCGGCCCGAGCCAGCCCCGCCCGCCGACCCGCACGGCGTACGGCTCCTTGACGGCGGCCGGGAGGTGGAAGAACCGCCGGGCGACGTCCCGGATGGCCGCCCGCAGCTCCGGGTCGACCCCGTGCCCGGTGACCAGCAGGAACCCGGCCTCGCGCAGGGCGCGGTCGACGGCGGGGAGCTGCGGGGCGGGGTCGCGGTCCAGATCGATGGTCGGAAGGGAGGCCTCACTCATGACCGATGTCCTCGTTCCACAGGGCGGGATGCTTCTCGATGAACTCGCGCATGAGGTCGACGCACGCGGGATCGTCGAGCACGATCACCTCGACCCCGTGCTCGGCCAGCCAGTCGTGCCCGCCGTGGAAGGTCTTCGCCTCCCCGACGACCACCCGCGAGATCCCGAACTGCCGTACGAGGCCGGAGCAGTACCAGCAGGGGGAGAGGGTCGTCACCATCGTCGTGCCCCGGTACGAGCGCTGCCGGCCGGCCGCCCGGAAGGCGGCGGTCTCCCCGTGCGCCGAGGGGTCCCCGTCCTGCACCCGCCGATTGCGCCCCCGCCCGAGCAGCGCCCCGTCGGCCGCGTAGAGGGCGGCCCCGATCGGTACGCCGCCCTCCGCGCGCCCGGCCCGCGCCTCGTCGAGGGCGGTGCCGAGCCACCGCCGTGCCAGTTCGATGTCCACGAGGGGACTCTTTCCCCGGCGGGGCGGGGACGTCACACCTGCTGGTGGCTCTCGTCCGGCGGGAGCGGATCGACGACGAACGTGCCCTTGCCGTGCACGGTCAGGATCAGGCCTCGCTCGCGCAGGACCCGGGCTGCGCGACGGACGGTCAGGTAGGCGACGCCGTACTCCTCGGCGAGGTCCCGCTCGGCGGGCAGGCGTGCGCCCGGGGCCAGTTCACCGGCTGCGATACGGGCGGCGATGTGGTCGGCCACCGCGACGTACACGAGTTGGGGGCCCTGCGGGTCGAACTCGGGGATCTGGCTTCGGTCGGTCACCCGACCAACGTAAGCATCGAAGACCTGTGCGAACCACTGGTGAGCTATGCAGAGCTATACATGTCTCGTAGGCTCACCTGACAGGAAGACCCCGGCGAGGTGGCTAGACCTCCCGGGGCATGGCCACCAACTATCAAGGGAGTTGATGACGTGCGGAACCCTATCGCGCGCACGTTGGGCCGGGCCTGGATCCCCGTGCTCCTCTGGCTGCTGATGCTGACCCTGCCGCCCACCGGCAGGCACCGCACCCGCCGGGTCACCCACCGGCACCGCCGGCCGGCGTCCCCGGCCCCCGCGCCCCGGCGGTCTCCGTACGCCCGGGAGCAGGCGATGCTCCTCGACGGCGCACGGTCGCCCCTGGAGCGCCCCTACCTGACGGCGGCCGCTCGTGTGCAGCGCAGGCGCCGACGCGCTCTGTGGCTGGCGACGGTCGGGGTGGACGTCGACCAGCGGAACATCCACGCCGGGGGTGCCCGATGAGCCGCTGCGGGGCGAGGCGGTCCGTGTTCGCGGTCGCGGAGGTGGTGCGGCCGGTGTGGGCCGGTGCGGTCTGTGTCCTCGACGTCGGGCACGGCGGTCCGCACCGCGACCGTGCGGGTGACGGCTGGTGGGTGACGCCGGGGTGCGCCGGTGCGGAGAGCGTGCCCGATCCCGAGGCGGAGTTTCGGTCTCCGCGTTGCATCGTCGGCCGGCACGACCGTTGCCGGGACGGGGTCCTCCGCGAGACGGGCGTACAGGGAGTCCGCCACCTCGTGTGCGGGTGCCCGTGTCACGCTCCGAGCGGCTAGGCGCGTAGCGGGATGCCGGGGCGGGGGTGGCATCAGGCGAGGGCGGCGACCAGCAGGGTGAACGCGGCGATGATGACGGCGACGCGGATGTAGTGGTAGCGGTTCCAGCGGTGCAGCTGCTCCTTCCAGTCGGCGGGCCGGTTCTCGGGGGTCCAGGTCCTGTTCCGGTTGTTGATCGGGACGAGCAGCAGGATCGACATGACCACGCTGAGGATCAGCAGTCCGGCGGCGGTGACGACGAGTCCGGTTCCGGGGTGGTGCCATCCGGCGACGGCCCAGGTCGCGCTGAGGACGAGCGAGCCTATGTACCAGAACGGCATCAGGGTGCCGAGCATCCGCCCGCCGTGAGCGTGGCCGAGCTGGCCGCTGTTCTCGGGAAGCGCGTCCAGGATGCGGTTCATGATGAAGGCGACGGAGAACTCCACCCCCACCATCAGGCCGACGACCACGGTGGTGACGACCTCGAGCGCGTCGAGCATGATGGCCCCTCCTTGTATCTAGCGTTGCTAGCTGATGAGGCAACGCTAGTACTGCTGCTGCTCGGTTGTCTAGCGATGCTAGGATCGATGCATGTCGGTAAAGGAACGCAAGGAGCGCGAACGGGCGGAGCGCGAGCGCCTCATCGTGGCGACGGCCCGCGAACTCGCCGAGCAGCAGGGCTGGGACGCAGTCACCACCCGCCGGCTCGCCGAGCGCATCGAATACAGCCAGCCCGTCCTCTACAGCCACTTCCGCGGCAAGCGCGAGATCATCGGCGCCGTCGCCCTGGAGGGCGCCGCCGAGCTGGCCGCGGCGGTGCGTGCCGCGACCTCCGCCGCGGACGGCCCGCGCGAGCGGGTCGCCGCCCTCGCCCGCGCCTACCTCGACTTCGCCGAGCGCAATCCGGCGGTCTACGACGCCTTGTTCCAGCTCGATGGCGGCCTGGCGTACGCGCGGGAGGACACCCCCGAGCCGCTGAAGGACGCCTTCGCCGCCCTGCTCGAGAGCCTCGCCGAGGTCGCCGGCGACGGTGTCCACCCGGGGATGTTCACCGAGGTGTTCTGGGCGGCCCTGCACGGCCTGGCGACCCTGACCCGAGCGGGCCGCCTGCTGCCCGAGGACGCCGAGCCGAGGGTGCAGCTGTTGGTGGACCGGCTCGCCATGGTCTGACACACCACCCCGCCGCTGCTGCCTGCGGCAACGCTTCCGGTCGCCCGCACCCATGGTGCTTCTCCGCACGCAGCACCTACGGTGGGCGGGTGACCGAGACCTGGAAGGCTACGGGCAGTGGTGTTCTGCGGCTGCCCTCCGGACGTCTGGTCCGAGGCCGCGCGCTTCGCCGACCGCTCCCGGCCGGTCCGACGCCTGCCTTCGCCGTCCATCTGCTCGGCAAGCAACCTCCCGAGGCCCCCTGGGAAGTCCGTTGGCTGCGCTGGCCGGACTTCTGGCTGCCTGCCAGTCACGCCCAGGCCGAGGCCGTCTTCGGCGAGGCATACGCTCGTGCCGACGTCGAACGTGTCGAGATCGCCTGCGGCGGTGGCCGGGGCCGAACCGGCACAGCCCTGGCCTGTCTCGCTGTCCTTGACGGAGTACCGGCCGGCCAGGCAGTGGACTTCGTGCGCCGGAACTACGACACCCGTGCGGTCGAAACTCCCTGGCAGAGACGCTACGTCCACCGTTTCGCGGACTGACTGCGACAGCTCGCCGATGCCGGCGAAGGGCGGTGCGCTCGGTTGAGGTTGCCGCTGTCCTGGGGGATGCCCGGGAGTAGGGTCGGCGATCATGACACGTGTCGCGGTGGTCGGTGTGGGAGCGGTGGGCGGCGTGGTGGCCGCCGGTCTGGCCTCGACGGGGCGGTTGGAGGTGACCGCGTGCGTGCGGACGCCGCTGGGCGGGCTGCGGATCGACCGGCCCGACGGGGCGGTCCAGGAGGCATCCGTACGGGAGGTCCTCGACCCTTCTCTGGCGTCGGAGGCCGAGTGGGTGGTGGTGGCGACCAAGGCGCACCAGACCGCTGGAGCGGCTCCGTGGCTGGAGCGCCTGTGCGGTGCGGGCACCCGTGTCGCCGTGCTGCAGAACGGAGTCGAGCACGTCGAGCGCGTCGCGCCGCTGACAGGCGGCGCCGGGATCCTTCCCGCCGTGGTGGAGATCTCGGCGGAGTCGCTGGGGCGCGGCCACATCCGGCTGTTCGGCCGGCCGCGGATCGTGGTGCCCGAGGGTGACGACGGCGCGGACTTCGCCGCTCTGTGCGAGGGCAGCGGGATCACCGTGGCGACGACCGGTGATTTCGTGACCGCGGCGTGGGCGAAGCTGTGCCAGAACGTGGCCAACGGCGCCGTCACCGCCCTGACGATGCGCCGCATGCCGGTCTTCGCCAATCCGCGCGTCGCCCAGCTGGGCCGCGCGCTGGTGGAAGAGGCGCGGCAGGTCGCAGCCGCGTCAGGCGCGGAGCTTCCCGAGGACCTGGCCGACCGGGTCATCGCCACGCTGCGAGCGATGCCGCCCGAGTCCGGGAGCAGCATGCTGTGGGATCGCCTGGCAGGCCGTGAGCTGGAATACGACGCCCGTAACGGTGCGGTGGTGCGCGCGGGCGCCCGCCTGGGCATTCCCACCCCGCACAACGACGCCCTCACCGCGCTGCTGGAAGCCGTCAGCGAGGCCAAGAAGTGACGCAGCGTCCGCCGTCGTAGGGGTCCGTGTGGGGCCATCGGCTCCGCCGATGGCCCCATCGGGAGGACGCCCCGCCGGCTCGTGGACCCGCCGCCGGGGCCGTCCGTAGCGTCGTCGGCATGAGAAACGAGACCAGGGGAACCGCGGAACTGACCCTCGCCATGGTGCTCTCCGGCACTCTCGGCATCTTCGTCGTCGAGTCCGGGGCGGCCCCCTTCAACGTGGTGTTCTTCCGCTGCCTCTTCGGGGCCGCCGCCCTCGGCGCGTACAGCCTCGCCCGCGGGTACTTCACCGGGCACGGGTTCACGTTGAGGAAGCTCGGGCTCGCCGCGCTCGGCGGGGTGTTCATCGTCTTCAACTGGGTGTTCCTGTTCGAGGCGTACGAGGCGACCTCGATCTCGTTCGCCACCGTCGTCTACCACACCCAGCCGTTCTTCCTCGTGGTCCTCGGCGCCGTCCTCTTCCGGGAGCGGATCACCGCCGCCAGGTTCGGCTGGCTCGGGGTGGCCTTCGTCGGGCTCGTGCTCGTGTCCGGCATACAGCCCGGTGACACCGCCTCCCTCAAGGGGCTCGGGCTCGCGCTCGCCGCCGCCGTGCTCTACGCGCTGTCCACCGTCGTCACCAAGCGGATCACCGGTGTCCGGCCGCACCTCATCGCCCTCGTCCAGGTCCTCGTCGGGCTTCCGCTGCTGCTGCCCTTCGCCGACTTCGGGGCCATGGCGCAGGCCGGCGCCGGGTGGGGCTGGCTCGTCGGGCTCGGGCTCGTCCACACCGGGCTCATGTACGTGCTCATGTACGCCGCCTACCAGAAGCTGCCCACCGCGAAGATCGCCGTGCTCGCCTTCACCTACCCCGCCGTCGCCATGTTCGCCGACTGGGCGGTGTACGGGCACCACATCGGCCTCGTCCAGGCGCTCGGCGTCCCGCTGATCGTCCTCGCCAGCCTGAAGGTCACTCTTGCTGCTCGGACACCAGCCGCCGCGCCTGCTCCACGAACAGCCGCACATGCGCCGGAAGCCGCTTCCCCCGTCTCCACGCGATCTGCGTGAAGAGGGTGAACGGCGGACGCCAGTCCAGCGCCACCAGTGCCCCGGACGCCAGCTCCTCGGAGACGGTGACCCGGGGCACCAGGGCGATGCCGAGGCCGCCCGCCACACCCCGCTTCGTCGCCTCCAGCGTGCCGAACTCCATGAACGGCGGGGACCATTCCCGGAGCTCGCGCTCGAAGAGGTCGCGGTACGGACAGCCCGGCTCGGTCCCCACGAGCTGCCCCGCCGCCAGGTCAGCCGACGTCAGATCCGTACGCCCCGCCAGCGGATGACGCGGGGAGGCCACCAGGGTCAGGGGTTCCTCCGCCAGGACCTCCGCCTCCAGGCCCGCGTGCTCGGTCTCCGGCTCCATCAGGAAGCCGATGTCGTACGTCCCCTGGCGCAGCGCCTGCCGGGTCTCGTCGCCCAGCGTGGGGCGCAGTGACAGCTGGACCTTGGGGTAGCGGTGGTGGAAGAGCTCCAGCAGGGGCGGCAGGCGGTAGGACGTCAGCGATTCCATCGTGCCCACCGCGATCGTCCCGGCGGGCTCCTCCTCGGTCTCCACGACCGCGGCCCGCGCCTCCTCCGACAGCTCGATGATCCGGCGGGCGTACGGCAGGAGCCGCTCGCCGGCCTCGGTGAGCCGGATGCGGCTGCCGAGCCGTTCGAACAGCTCCACGCCGAGCGAGGACTCCAGGGCGCGGACCTGGCCCGTGACGCTGGACTGGGCGTACCGGAGTTCCGCCGCGGCGCGCGTGAAGGAGAGGACGGTGGCGACCTTCTCGAAGGTGACCAGGAGCCGGAGCTCCATCAGCCGTCGCTGTCCTTGGCGTCGCTGTCCCTGGCCTCGCCGCCCTGCTCGCGCTTCCGCAGCTCTTCCTCGCGGCGGCGCAGGTCCGCCTCCCAGTCCTTGAGGACGGCCTCGTCCTTCTTGTTCTCGTCCTTGAGGGACTTCAGGAAGTCGGGGTTGTCATCGGGAGCCACCCACTCCTGGCGGTGGTTGCGGTGCCACTCGGAGGGGGTGCGGCCGCCCGCGGGGGCCTTGCGCATCTTGCCCGCGGCGAACCAGACGATCGGGCCGACGATCCAGAAGAGCAGGATGATGATGACCCAGACGACCTTGGGCAGGTGCTTCGCCTCGTCCTCGGGGGTGTTGAGACAGTCGATGAACGCGTAGATCGTCAGCGCCAGCGGCAGGATGAACATCAGCGCCCTGAGCATGTGGGACAGCCCCCTGGATCCAGTGGCGGGGTACGTTTCGTCGGCCCCGGTGACACGTCCAGCGTAGCCGGTGGCCGATACTGGGCCCCATGGCTTACGACGATCTCCGCTCGCTCCTCAGGGCGCTGGAGCGCGAAGGCGACCTCAAGCGCATCAAGGCCGAAGTCGATCCGTACCTGGAGGTCGGGGAGATCGTCGACCGGGTGAACAAGGCGGGAGGCCCGGCGCTTCTCTTCGAGAACGTCAAGGGCTCCGCCATGCCGCTCGCGATGAACGTCTTCGGGACGGACCGCCGGCTGCTCAAGGCCCTCGGCCTGAAGTCGTACGGCGAGATCAGCGAGAAGATCGGCGGGCTGCTCAAGCCCGAGCTGCCGCAGGGCTTCGTCGGTGTGCGCGAGGCGTTCGGCAAGCTCGGCTCGATGGTCCACGTGCCGCCGAAGAAGGTGAAGGACGCTCCCGTGCAGGAGGTCGTCCTCACCGGCGACGACGTCGACCTGGACCAGCTGCCCGCGCTCTTCACCTGGCCGAAGGACGGCGGGTCCTTCTTCAACCTCGGACTCACGCATACGAAGCACCCGGAGACCGGGGTCCGGAACCTCGGCCTCTACCGCCTCCAGCGCCACGACAAGCGCACCATCGGCATGCACTGGCAGATCCACAAGGACAGCCGGAACCACTACGCGGTGGCGGCGGAGCGGGGCGAGCGGCTGCCGGTCGCGATCGCCTTCGGCTGCCCGCCCGCCGTGACGTACGCGTCGACGGCGCCGCTGCCGGGCGACATCGACGAGTACCTGTTCGCGGGGTTCGTCCAGGGCAAGCGGATCGAGATGGTCGACTGCAAGACCGTGCCGCTCCAGGTGCCGGCGCAGGCCGAGGTCGTCATCGAGGGCTGGCTCGAGCCGGGCGAGATGCTCCCGGAGGGTCCCTTCGGCGACCACACCGGTTTCTACACGCCGCAGGAGCCGTTCCCCGCGCTGAAGATCGACTGCGTCACCATGCGGAAGCGTCCGCTGCTCCAGTCGATCGTCGTCGGCCGGCCGCCGACGGAGGACGGGCCGCTGGGGCGGGCGACGGAACGCTTCTTCCTGCCGCTCCTCAAGATCATCGTGCCGGACATCGTGGACTACCACCTGCCCGAGTCGGGCGGCTTCCACAACTGCGCGATCGTCTCGATCGACAAGAAGTACCCGAAGCACGCGCAGAAGGTCATGCACGCCATCTGGGGCGCGCACATGATGTCGCTGACCAAGCTGATCATCGTGGTGGACAAGGACTGCGACGTCCACGACCTGCACGAGGTGTCCTGGCGCGCGCTCGGGAACACCGACTACTCCCGTGACCTGACGGTCGTCGAGGGGCCGGTGGACCATCTGGACCACGCCTCGTACCAGCAGTTCTGGGGCGGCAAGGCGGGCATCGACGCCACGAAGAAGCTCCCCGAGGAGGGCTACACCCGGGACGGCGGCTGGCCGGACATGGTGGAGTCGGACCCGGCGACGGCCGCGCTCGTGGACCGCCGCTGGAAGGAGTACGGCCTGTGACCACCGCGGCCGTACCCGGCGCGGAGCCGGGCCGGACGAAGGCGTTCCTGCGCCTCGTGATGATCGAGCACTCGGTCTTCGCGCTGCCCTTCGCCTACATCGCCTCGCTGACCGCGATGTTCCAGCTGGACCGGAACATCCACTGGGGGAAGCTGCTCCTCGTCACCATCTGCATGGTCGGGCTGCGGACCTTCGCGATGGCCTGCAACCGGATCATCGACCGCGAGATCGACGCCCGTAACCCGCGGACGGCCGGCCGTGAGCTGGTGACCGGGGCCGTGTCGGTGCGGTCGGCGTGGACCGGTGCGGGGATCGCCGTCGTCGTCTTCCTCGGTGCCGCGGCGCTGCTCAACCCGCTCTGCCTGGCACTCGCGCCGCTCGCCGTGGTGCCGATGGTGGTCTATCCGTACGGCAAGCGGTTCACGAACTTCCCGCACGCGATCCTCGGCCTCGCGCAGGCCATAGGGCCGATCGGGGCCTGGCTCGCGGTGACCGGGGAGTGGTCCTGGGACGCGGTGATCCTCGGGTTCGCGGTCGGGATCTGGATCGGCGGCTTCGACCTGATCTTCGCCTGCCAGGACGTCCAGGCCGACCGCGCCGAGGGCGTCATGTCGGTGCCCGCCCGCTTCGGCGTCCCGGCGGCGCTGTGGGGCGCGCGGGCCTCGGCGGTCGTGACGACGGGTCTGCTGGTCTGGTACGCGCTGGCCACGGAGGCCGGGCTGTTCTTCTGGATCGGCCTGGTGATCGTGATCGCGGCGTTCTGCTACGAGCACACGATCGTGAAGCCGCACGACCTGTCCCGGCTGAACCGGGCGTTCTTCACGACGAACGGCTTCATCGGCATCTCGCTGTTCCTGTGCGCGCTGATCGACCTGGTGATGCGGGGCCTCACGGTGTGAGCGCGGCCTGCCGGCGTTCCGGGCGGAAGAGGAAGGCCGTCCCCACGCCGGCCACCAGGCCGACGAGGTGGCCCTGCCAGCTGACCGTGGTGTCGGCGGGGGAGATGCCGAGCAGGATCGTGCCGCCCCAGAGCGCGGCGATCGTCACCCCGACGGCGATGCCGAGGGGCCTGCGCTCCACGAAGCCGCGGACCACCAGGTAGCCGAAGAGGCCGAAGACCAGGCCGGAGGCGCCCGCGGTGATCGAGTCCGACGGGGAGATCAGCCAGACGCCGACGCCGTCGGCGACGATGATCAGCGCGCAGACGGCGAGGAAGCGGCGGACGCCGCCGAGGGCGGCGAGGAAGCCGAAGATCAGCAGCGGGACGCTGTTGGAGGCGACGTGCCCGAAGCCGAAGTGCAGGAACGGCGCGGCGAGGATCCCGCCGAGGCTGTCCGGGTCGCGGGCGACGATGCCGTACGCGTCGAGCGCGTGGCCGGTGGCGAGGTCGACGACTTCGAGGGCCCAGAGCAGGGCCACCCAGCCCGCCATGAGCTGTACCGCCGTCTTCGCCCGGTCGGACGTACGCCACCGTCGTGTTTCGAGCTCTGCCATGACCATCCCCCTGCGGTGTTCCGTCCTGTACAGCGGAGAACGTACGGGACCCCGTGCGGAGTTCTCCTCGTGGGCCGCCGGATAGGCTCGTCGGCGTGGAGCCGGTAGAGGAAGAGCAGCGTCGTCCCTGGGTGGTCGGGGTGTCCGGGGCGTCAGGAACCCCGTACGCCGCCGCCGTTCTGAGGGGGCTGCTGGCAGCGGGGGAGAGCGTCGACCTGGTCGTCTCGCGGGCGTCGCGGCTGACGCTGCTCGACGAGACGGGGATCGCCTTCCGGGACGCGCACTGGCGCGAGGACCTGGCGGCGTGGCTGGCGCGGGGCGCCGACGGGAAGCCGGGGACGTTCGCGCCCGACATCGACGACGTGCGGTACTGGGCGGCCGGGGACCTGGCCGCCGGGCCGAGCAGCGGCTCGTACCCCGTGAAGGGGATGCTGATCGTGCCCGCGTCCACCGCCTCGGTGGCGGGCGTGGCGCTGGGGCTTTCGAAGGACCTGTTGCAGCGGGCGGCGAGCGTGACGCTCAAGGAGCGGCGGCCGCTGGTGGTCGCGGTGCGGGAGACCCCGCTGAACGGGCAGACGCTCAAGCATCTGGTGGCGCTGGACGAGGCGGGCGCCGTGGTGCTGCCCGCCTCTCCGGCGTTCTACGCGGGGGCGACGCACATCCAGGATCTGGTGGACTTCGTCGCCGGGCGGGTGCTCGACGCGGCAGGGGTGCCGCACCGGCTGTACCGCCGTTGGGAGGGAGAGCTCGGTGGAGCTGCCTCCCGGGAGGGCTAGCGCTTCTCGGCGGCGCGCTTCTTGGCGGCGCGGCGGGAGGAGGCGGACGGACGGTGGGCACGCGAGCGGTTGGCCATCTCCTGCAGCTCGCGCATACGGGCATGGGCCATCTCGATCGTGTACACGGTGAACACCACTCCTGAAAGATCGTCTTTGTTCAATTGAAAGATTCACAGGGCGTCGACCCCTGTGTACCTTAGATTCTATACCTAAACTCGCGGTATCGCTGGACAATGGAAGGCTTCATACCTATGGACGCCGTGGACAGGCAGCTCATCCAGGCTCTGCGCGAGAACGGCAGGGCTTCGTACGCCGAACTCGGCCGGCTCGTCGGGCTCTCCGGCCCCTCCGTCACCGACCGCATCAACCGTCTGGAGGCGGCCGGAGTCATCACCGGCTACCGCGCGACGGTCGACGCGGCCTCGCTCGGCCTCGGCGTCACCGCCCTCATCGGCATCTCGCTCTCCGACGCCGCCGACCACGAGGACGTCGCCCGCCGGCTGAAGGACCTCGCCGAGATCGAGGACTGCTGGTTCATCGCCGGCGACGACTCGTACATGCTCAAGGTCCGGGTCAGCGACGTCGACGGACTGGAGAAGACCATCCGCCGGCTCTCCGGTACCAAGGGCGTCTCCCGTACCCGTACGACGATCGTGCTCTCCACCAAGTGGGAGAACCGGGTCGGGGATCTGCCCGAGGAGGGCTGAGAGTACGGTGGGTGGAGCCTGAAATCGTCAGACATGGGAGGCGGCCGCATGGACGCGGGACTCAAGCGCGAGCTGGAGCAGAAGGTCCGTTCCGGAGAGCGGCTGAGCCGCGAGGACGGCATCGCCCTGTACGAGTCCGACGACCTGGCCTGGCTCGGCGGCCTGGCCCACGAGGTCCGGACCCGCAAGAACGGTGACGTCGTCCACTTCAACGTCAACCGCCACCTCAACATGACGAACGTGTGCACCGCGTCCTGCGCGTACTGCTCGTTCCAGCGCAAGCCGGGCGAGAAGGACGCGTACACGATGCGCATCGAGGAGGCCGTCCGCCTCGCCAAGGCGATGGAGAACGAGAACCTCACCGAGCTGCACATCGTCAACGGGCTCCACCCCAACCTGCCCTGGCGCTACTACCCGCGCTCGCTCTCCGAGCTGAAGAAGGCGCTGCCGAACGTCTCCCTCAAGGCCTTCACCGCCACCGAGATCCACCACTTCGAGACCATCTCGGGCATGTCGGCCTCCGACATCCTCGACGAGCTGATCGAGGCCGGCCTGGAGTCCCTCACCGGCGGTGGCGCGGAGATCTTCGACTGGGAGGTCCGCCAGCACATCGTGGACCACCGCACCCACTGGGAGGACTGGTCCCGGATCCACCGCCTGGCGCACTCGAAGGGCCTGAAGACCCCGAGCACGATGCTGTACGGGCACATCGAGGAGCCCCGGCACCGCGTCGACCACGTGCTGCGGCTGCGTGAACTCCAGGACGAGACCGGCGGCTTCCAGGTCTTCATCCCGCTGCGCTACCAGCACGACTTCGTCGACATGCAGGACGGCAAGGTCCGCAACAAGCTCCAGGCGCGCACGACGATGGCGACCGGCGCGGAGGCCCTGAAGACCTTCGCCGTCTCCCGCCTCCTCTTCGACAACGTGCCGCACGTCAAGGTCTTCTGGGTCATGCACGGCGTCCAGACCGCCCAGCTCGCGCTCCAGCACGGCGCCGACGACATGGACGGCTCGGTCGTCGAGTACAAGATCACGCACGACGCCGACAACTACGGCACGCCGAACAAGCTGGGCCGCGAGGACCTGCTCGAGCTGATCCGTGACGCCGGCTTCCGCCCGGTGGAGCGCAACACCCGGTACGAGATCATCCGCGAGTACCCGGGACCGGACGGGGACCGCCGCGAGTCGCCCCAGCCGATGCGCGTCTGACGTCATGGCGCTGCGTTTCGAACTCGACCCGCCGGTCACCCCCGCGCTGCGTGACGGCGTCCTGCACCTGTGGGCGGACGTCTCCAACGCGGGCGGGGCCGTCGGCTTCGTCCCGCCGGTCGACGTGGACACGATCCGGCCCGAGCTCGTCAGGCACCTCGCCGCGATGGCCGAGGGCCGGATGCGGCTGCTCGTCGGGTACGAGGAGGACGGCACCGTCGCCGCCACCACCTTCGTCGCGTACAACACGCACCGGCTGATGACGCACTGGGTCTGGCTCTACACGGTCATGGTCCACCCCTCCCACCAGGGCAAGGGGTACGGCCGCGACCTGATGGCCGCCGTCGAGGACGCGGTCCGCGGCTTCGACGGGATCGAGGCGATCCGGCTCACCTGCCGCGGCGGCACCGGCGTCGACCGCTTCTACGGCGCCTGCGGCTACAAGGAGGTCGGGCGGGTGCCCGGCGCGATCCGGGTCGCCGAGGGCGACGACCGCGACGACATCTTCATGCTGCTCCCCCTGCATTGATCACGTTTGTCCCGTGCTTCACTGGTGGGGCGAAACGACACAGACAGAGAAAGGGGCCGTCGTGGCCGCGAACGGAACGGGTGCTGCGACCCTCCGCTACACCCTCATGCGCCTCGGCGTCTTCGTCGGCTGCTTCTTCGTCCTCTGGGGGCTCGTCTACCTCGGCGTGCTGCCCCGGGGCCTCGGCGACTCCAACCTGCTCTGGGTGCTCCTCCTCGCCATCGTGATCTCCGCGCCGCTCAGCTTCGTGCTGCTGCGGGGGCAGCGGGACGCGATGTCGGAACAGATCGTGGCCAAGGTGGACCGGGCGAAGGACCGTCTGGCGGAGAACCGGTCGCGCGAGGACGCGTAAGGTCCGGGTAAGTTTCATCACAGTACAAACACCCCGGTCAGGAGCTTCGAAGGCTCCTGACCGGGGTGTTCTGCGTTTCGGAGGCAGGGAACGCTCTCGGCATCTCAAAGAAGGGCTTTGAGGTTCTCAAAGTTCAAGTGTTAACGTACCTGCCATGACGACAGCACTGCGCCTTCCCGATGCCGCGAGCACCCCGCTCGTGGCGCGCCTGCATGTCGATCTGTGCCGCTGTATGTCCGCGGTCTGTTGCCGCGAGCTCTGACCCCGGCATCATGCGGCGGTACCGCAAGAACGCGTGTGTACCGCACCCCCGTCCCCGTATTACCCCGATACGCATCGCTGGAGTGTGTCTGTGTCCGCGTCCGCGTCCACGCCCGAGACGAAGTCCCCGACTTCCTCCCGAATACCCAAGATCCCCTTCTGGGCCCAGATCGTCGCCGGTCTCGTACTCGGCGTCCTGCTCGGCTGGCTCGCCCGCAGCCAGGACATCAGCTGGCTGAAGGAGACCCTCGGCCAGGTCGGCGACATCTTCGTCCAGCTCCTGAAGCTGGCCGTCGCCCCGCTCGTCTTCTTCGCGATCCTGGTGTCGATCACCAACCTGCGCAAGGTCAACAACGCCGCCCGGCTGGCCGCCCAGACCCTGGTCTGGTTCATGATCACCTCGCTGATCGCGGTCGGCATCGGCCTCGCGATCGGCCTGATCACCAACCCGGGCGCCGGCACCGGCCTCACCCCGCAGGACGGCGAGCTGCCGAAGCGCGAGGGCACCTGGATCGACTTCCTGACCGGGATCATCCCGTCCGACGTCATCACGCCCTTCACCGAGCTGAACGTCCTTCAGATCGTCTTCATGGCCGCCGTCGCCGGTATCGCCGCGCTGAAGCTCGGTGACCGCGCCAAGCCGATCCTCACGCTCTCCGAGTCGGTCCTGGAGCTGCTCCAGAAGGCCCTGTGGTGGGTCATCCGCCTCGCCCCCATCGGCACCGTCGGCCTCATCGGCTTCGCCATCGCCGACTACGGCTGGGAGCTGATCGGCAAGTACGCGACCTTCACCGCCGACGTCTACATCGGCTGCGCCCTGGTCCTCTTCGGCGTCTACCCGCTGCTGCTCGCGACGGTCGCCAAGGTCAACCCGATCCAGTTCTTCAAGGGCGCCTGGCCGGCCATCCAGCTGGCCTTCGTCTCCCGCTCCTCGGTCGGCACGATGCCGGTCACCCAGAAGGTCACCGAGCGCCTCGGCGTCCCGAAGGAGTACGCCTCCTTCGCCGTCCCGTTCGGCGCCACGACCAAGATGGACGGCTGCGCCGCGATCTACCCGGCGCTCGCCGCGATCTTCATCGCGCAGATCTTCGACGTGCAGCTGGGCATCCAGGACTACCTGCTGATCGCCTTCGTCTCGGTCGTCGGCTCCGCGGCCACCGCGGGCCTCACCGGCGCGACGGTCATGCTGACCCTGACCCTCTCCACGCTGGGCCTCCCGCTGGAGGGCGTGGGTCTGCTGATGGCGATCGACCCGATCCTGGACATGATCAGGACGGCGACGAACGTCGCGGGTCAGGCGCTGGTTCCGGTCGTCGTCGCCGCCCGCGAGAAGATCCTGGACGTCGACGCGTACAACTCCGCGTCGTCCTCCCCGATCGAGGACCGCGAGCCGGCTCTCGCCGCGTAACGGCCGGGCGCACAGCCGCCGTCGATGCCCATGCCCCCGGTCACGGGGGTGTGGGCATCACGCGTTCCAGCCCCGCGGACGCGGCACCGCCGAGGTCTTCGCGGGGGCCGTGACCACCCACCGGGGCGCGTGGTCACGCGCTCCGGTCGGGTGCGGTTCACCAGGAAAAGGAACGGGAGAGAACCCTCCCAACCAGCCCCCCGACCCCCCCAACTGCCCATGTCACACTAACGGCTGACGCAGTGTCGGAGACGTGGATCGGTGCGGTACGGTCTGCCGCAACAACGGCATATGCAGCTCGGCCCCCGGCAGGACGGCAATCCTGACCGAGGGCCTACCGATCAGGAAGTCGACACCTTCCCAATGGCTGAACCGAAGTCTAACGCGACCGTGTCCGCGCATCCCGTGTCTCACGTGATTCCCGAGGGCGCGCCCCGGTCCGGTGTGATCCACATCCGGCACCGCCACACCGAGCGCTTCACGGTCGTCGGCAACCATCTCGCCCAGCACGAGGAGCTCTCCGCCGTCGCGATCGGGCTCGCCGTGTACATCCAGTCGCTGCCCGACGGGGTCTCCGTGACCGCCAAGGCGCTCGCGCTCCGCTTCCGGGAGGGCGAGAAGACCGTCCGCCGGGCGCTCAACGAGCTGGAGAGCGCCGGATACCTGGCGCGCCCCCGAATCCCCGTCGGCGGCGGCAAGTTCGCCACCCGCACGCTCTCGTACGACAAGCCCGGCGCCGCACCCGAGGCGGACCCCGATCCCGATCCCGACCCCGATCCCGAGCCGGGCCGCGTTTCCGGGCGGAAGCCCGGTCCCTCGCCGAAGGCCCTTCCGCCGAGGCCGGTGGCGCCCCCGCCGCCCAGGCCTGCCCGTCCCGCCCCCACTGGCCCCGCCGCCGATCTCCTCGTCCGCCTCCGGCTCTCGGATCCCCGTCTGCTGCTCTCCGCCAGGGACGTCGAGCGGCTCGCTCCCGCCGTCGAGACGTGGCTGGACCGCTCCGCGTCCCCCGCCCAGATCGCCCGCACCCTCACCGCGAACCTGCCGCCGGAGCCCGTCCCCATCCATCACTCGGCGCGTTTCCTGGAGTACCGCCTCACGGCCTTGCTGCCGCCGCCACTCCCCGCCGCACCCGCGCCTCCGCCCGGTCCACCGCCCCTGACCACCTGCGACGGCTGCGAACGCGCCTTCCGCAGCCACGATCCCGAGGAGCGGTGCGGCGACTGCAGGGCCGCGGCCTGAGGCAACCGCACGTAGGCTCTTCCCCGGTGCAGGCGAGTGGGGTGGGAAGGGTGGCCGAGGTGGCTGGCGCGAAGGTCAAGCGGATGCCGCGGGCGGTGCGGGAGCGGCAGATGATGGACGCCGCCGTGCAGACCTTCGGGCAGCGGGGGTACCAGGCCGCGTCCATGGACGAGATCGCCGAGCTCGCCGGGGTCTCGAAACCGCTGGTCTATCTGTATCTGAACTCCAAGGAAGAGCTCTTCACCGCCTGCATCCGGCGGGAGGCGCAGGCGCTGCTCGCCTCCGTCGCCGCCGGGGTCGACGCCCGGCTGCCGGCCGAGGAGCAGCTGTGGGCCGGGCTGCTGGCCTTCTTCACGCACGCCGCCGAGCACCCCGACGGGTGGGCGGTCCTGAGCCGGCAGGCGCGGACGCACGGGGAGCCGTTCGCCGGCGAGGCGGCGCGGATGCGGGACGAGATCGTGGCGTACGTGGGGACCCTGATCGGGGCCGCCGCGCGGGAGACGCACCGCGAGACCGACCGGGACCCGGAGCTGGCCGAGCGGGACGTCGCCGGGCTCTCCCAGGCGCTGGTCGGCGCGGCGGAGTCGCTGGCCTGCTGGGCCAACGAGACGCCGGGGATGACGGCCTGGGAGTCGGCGGCGACGCTGATGAACTTCTCCTGGGCCGGGCTCGGCAACCTCATGAAGAGCGAGCGCTGGTCTCCTCGCACTCCCCGCTGAAGCCGCTGAAGCCGGTGAAGCCCGTGAGGTGCAGGCGGTCGCCGGAGCTCAGCTGGAAGCCGCCCTTGCCGTCGGCGCCGTGGCGGACCGTGCGCGGCAGCAGGACCGGTGCCCTGAACTCCGCTCGTGCGTACGGGAATTCACCCGCGCCGTCCTGTTCCGCCAGGCAGCGCGCGAACGTCCACATGCCGTGCGCCACGGTCCTCGGGAAGCCGAAGGCCCGTGCGGTGAGCGGGTGCAGGTGGATCGGGTTCCGGTCGCCGGAGACGGCCGCGTAGCGGCGGCCCAGGCCCGGTGGGAGGTGCCACTCCGTGGTCGTGGGCAGGATCGGGGTCTTCGGGGGCGGGGTGGCCCCTGTGCGCGTGTGGCGGGCCAGGTAGCCGCTCGCCGACTCCCACACCAGGCGGCCGCCGAGGCGCGCCTCCGTCACCATCGTGACCTCGGTGCCCCGGCGGTGCGGCCTCGTCTCCTGTGCGTACACGGTGAGTTCGGGGCGGTCGGCCGCCGTCAGCGGGGCGTGCCGGGTGATCGTGATCCACGTGTGGACGAGCCCGAGCAGAGGGAGCGGGAAGTCCCGGCGGCTCATCAGCCGCCTCGCCGACGGGAAGCCGAGGACGTGGGGGTAGGTCAGGGGGAGCGGCCCGCCGGTGCGGTAGGGGAAGCCGCAGACGCGGGAGTACGCGGCGAGGCGGTCCTCGTCGACGCGCAGCGGGCCGCGCGTGATCCGGGTCCGGGGCGGCGGGGTGTCCGGGCGGGCCCGGGTGAACGGGGCGCGGGTCACGGCACCGGCCAGGGCGAGGAGGTCCGTCAGCGCGTCACGCGTGGCCATTGTCCCAACTCCCTGCCGGGTCTTAGATTTACTGAAAAGTAAGGTTACTCGTACGTCAGTAGCCGGTGTCCATCCCGACGGCCGAGGAGCCGCACGTGCCCGACAACGAGCCGCAGCCGTACGTCACCGTCGTCGCCGGGAGGGTGCGCGAGGCCTCCGTACCCCCGCTCGCACCCCCGGTCCGGCGCGGCTCGCTCGCCGACATCCCCTACGACAACGCCCGCGCCGAGCCGGACGCCGTCGTCTTCGGGCGCAAGCGGTCCGGCGGCGGGCGCAAGGGGACCGGCGACACCTGGGAGGACGTCACCGCCTCCGCCTTCGCCGCCGAAGTCCACTCCGTGGCCAAGGGGTTGATCGCCGCCGGCCTGCGCCCCGGGGACCGGCTCGCCCTGATGGCCCGTACCACCTACGAATGGACCCTGCTCGACTTCGCCTCCTGGGCCGCCGGGCTGATCACCGTCCCCGTCTACCCCACCTCCTCCGCCTTCCAGACCCGCTGGATCCTCCAGGACTCCGGCGCGACCGCCTGTGTCGTCGAGGACACCGCGCTGGGCCGGATGGTCTCCGCCGAGCGCCGCGGGCTGCCCGGCCTCGCCCACCTCTGGGTCCTCGACTCCGGCGCCGTCGACCAGCTGCGCAAGGCCGGGGCGCACGTCCCCGACGAGGCCGTGACCGCCCGCCGCGGCCTGCTCACCCCCGAGACCCTCGCCACGCTCATCTACACCTCGGGCACCACCGGCCGCCCCAAGGGCTGCGCCCTGACCCACGCCAACTTCTTCGCCGAGGTCGACAACGCCATCGCGTTCCTCCACCCGGTCTTCCGTGAGATCAGCAAGGAGGTCCCGGCGACCCTGCTCTTCCTGCCCCTCGCGCACGTCTTCGGCCGGATGGTCGCGATCGGCTGCGTGCGGGCGCGGGTACGGCTCGGGCACGCGCCGTCCATCGAGAACGGCGACCTGCTCGCCGACCTGGCCGGTTTCCGGCCCACGTTCCTGCTGGCCATCCCCTACGTCCTGGAGAAGGTGTACAACTCCGCCCGGGCGACGGCGGAGCGGAGCGGCCGGGCCGGCTCCTTCGACCGCGCGGCCCGCGTCGCCCGGCGGTACGGGCACGAGGACGAACCCTCGCTGGGGCTGCGCGCGGCACGGGCGCTGTACGACCCGCTCGTCTACCGGCGGATCAGGGACGCGCTCGGCGGCCGGGTCCGGCACGTGATCTGCGGCGGATCGCCGCTGGGGACGCGGCTCTCGGAGTTCTACTCGGGCGCGGGCATCGAGGTCTACGAGGGGTACGGCCTGACGGAGACCTGCGCCGCCGCGACGGTCACCCCGCCGCGCCGGCCGCGCACCGGGACCGTCGGTCGGCCACTGCCCGGCACGGCGGTGCGGATCGCCGACGACGGCGAGGTCTGGCTCAAGGGCGGCCATGTCTTCGCCGGCTACTGGGACGCACAGCGCGGGGTCGCCCTGCCCTACACCGACGAGGGCTGGTTCCCGACCGGGGACCTGGGCGCGCTGGACGAGGACGGCTATCTGCGGATCACCGGCCGTACGAAGGACATCCTCATCACCTCGGCGGGCAAGAACGTCGCCCCCGCCCCCCTGGAGGACTGGATCCGAGCCCATCCCCTGGTCGGCCAGTGCATGGTCCTCGGCGACAACCGTCCGTACGTCACCGCGCTGCTCACCCTGGACCACGAAGGGCTCGTCCACTGGCGGCGGATGCGGAAGAAGGACCACATCGCGCTCCGTGAACTCGCGCGGGACGAGGAGCTCCTCGCCGCGCTCCAGCGCGCCGTGGACGACGCCAACCGGCTGGTGTCACGGGCCGAGGCGGTCCGCGCGTTCCGCGTCCTGACCGCCGAGTGGTCGGAGACCAGCGGTCATCTGACGCCCTCGCTGAAGCTGAGGCGGGGCGCGGTGCTGCGGGACTTCGCCCGCGAGATCGAGGAGATGTACGCGGGCGAGGGCGCGGCGGTCACACCATGAGGCTCACTTCGTGGATCTCGTCGGCGGCGTGCCCGGTGCGGGCGTGAATGCGCTGGACCGCCTCGGGCGAGGGCCCGTGGGAGAGGCAGTAGACCGTGCCGGACTCCGGGTCGGCCCAGGCCTTCTCGAAGTGGACGCCCTCGTCCTTCTCGATCGCGAGGTCGGCCGCGTGCGCTTCCCGCAGCTCGTCGGCGGTGATTCCCACCATGTTCCGGTGGACATCCATGTACGTACCCATGGTTCTCACACCTCCTTCTCTCATGGTGCGCCCCGGCCGGCGGTCACGGCCAGAGCAGCTCGCTGACCCAGCCGCCGGCCTCCCGGCGGTAGCGCAGCCGGACGTGGCGCCGCCGCTCGTCGCCCTGGAAGAACTCGACCTCGGCCGGTTCCAGGACGTAGAGCGTCCAGCTCTCGGCGTGGGCGCCCGGCTCCGCCTCCGCACGCCGCCAGGCCGCCTCGCTCACCAGGCGCAGCTCCTCCAGCGACCCCAGCACCTCGCTCTGCCGGCCCACGAGCGCCGAGGCCAGCGCCCCGGTCGTGCGGGCGTGCAGGTCGGCGTACGCCTCGTCCCGCGGCGATGCCGAGACCCGGCCGCGGACCCGGACCTGGCGGCCCTGGCGGGGCCAGTAGAAGCCGAGCGCGGCCTCGGGGCGGGCGGCGAGCTGGCGGCCCTTCGCGCTGGTGGCGTGCGAGGCGAAGTGCCAGCCGCGCTCGTCGGCACCGTGCAGCATCACCGTACGGACGTCGGGCCGTCCGTCCTCGTCCACGGTCGCCAGGGACATGGTGTGCGGTTCGACCTGCCCGACCCCGGCCGCCGACACGAACCAGTCGTGGAAGAGGGACAGGGGCGCGGCGGGCGCCGCGCCGGGGTCGAAGACGGGCAGCTCGGTGTCCCAGACCCGCAGCGAACGGAGGGCGCGGTCGAAGTCGCTCATGCGGAAACCCTAGGCCGAAGCGCCGACGCCGCGGCGCCCCGGCCTCAGGTCGTCAGAACCCGGCCTCGTAGAAGAGGTCGTCCAGGAGCACGCCGTTGGACTTCCTGGCCTTGAAGGGCGCGTTCCGGTCGCCGGTGCCCGCGTAGAAGTACGACCCGGCGCCGGTGGCGGCCCCCCGCTTCAGCGCGAGCAGGTCGGGACGGCCGTCGCCGTTGCCGTCGCCGATCCCGATGATGTCGTTGTACGTGTTCCAGCCGCTGCCGATCCGCGTCCGGGCGGTGAAGGTGCCGTCTCCCCTGCCGAGGTACAGCCAGAGGACGCCGTCCTTGTCACGCGCGACGAGGTCGCCGGCCGCGCCGCCGGCGAGGTTGCCGGTGGCGGTGAGCTGGTTGTAGATCCCCCAGCCGGTGCCGATCTTCTTCCGCGTCGAGAAGGGGGCACCGGCGTTGCCCGTACCGCTGTAGAGCCAGAGGACGCCCGCCTTGTCGGTGGCGACCAGGTCCGCCCTGCCGTCGTCGGTCAGGTCGCTGCCGCCCGCGAGCTGGTCGTAGATCTGCCAGCCGGCGCCGATCTTCGTCCGGGTGAGGAGCGGCTTCGTTCCCGCGCCGGTGCCCTGGTAGAGCCAGAGTGCCCCGCTCCTGTCCCGGGCGATCGCGTCGCTCACGGACGTGCCCGCCACGTCGCCGACGGACTCCATCCGGTCGTAGATCTGCCAGCCGCCGCCGACGTTCCAGGCACCCGCGTGGACGAGATTGTCGTCGGCCTCGGACAGGTGCGTCCCGACGCGGGTGAGGGCCCCCGACGTGTCGCGGACGAAGATGTCGGGCGTGCCGTTGTCGTCGTGGTCGTGCGGGGCGACGGGGCGGGTCACGGTGAACCGCCCGGTCGCCGTCAGCTCCGGGCCGATGCCGTCGTCCGGCCGCGCGGTGAGCTCCCAGGTGTACTCACCGTTGAGGGCGGGGCTCGCGGAGTCGAGGGTCGACAGGTCCTTGCCGTTCCAGTGCAGGCTGACCTTGCGCGGTGCCGTGGTGGAGTTCGTCGTGTGCACGAGCGGCCACTGCTGGCTCCGGCCCGTCCGTACGTGGACCAGCGTCGCCCACACGTACGCGTCGCTGCGGGACAGGTCCCAGCTCAGGTCGACGCCCTTGGCGAGCTGTTCACCGGTGATCACGGACGGAACGGTGCTGCCGAGGAGGGTCACGGCGGTCGCCTGGCCGGTCGGCGCGACCAGGGTGGTGGCAGGCTTCCCGTCCGGGCCGAGGGCCACCCGGTAGAGCCCCTCGCCCTTGGCCAGGGTGCCGCCCCGAACCATCAGGGAGCCGTCCGGGGCGGGGACGGAGGAGGAGAGGTGGGTGAGCAGCTCGACGGTCTCACCGGTCTCGGCCGACTCGGCGGTGAGGGGCCGTGGCGGTGTGGGTGTTCCACCGTGGTACGAGCCTCCGCCCTGGTCGAGCCGGGATGGTTCGCCGAGGGTCACCCAATCGCCCACGAGGCGGAAGTCGTCCTCGTAGTAGCTCTTCGTCCGGATCCGCCTGGTCTCGGTCGAGCCGCGCCGCGCGGCGCCGATCACCCGCTCCCCGTCCACCCATTCGTGCCATGCCACATGAGTGCCGGAGACGGCTGCCTCCCACAGGCGGGCGGGAGAGCCGGCCTGGACGTGTGCGGACACGACGGCTGCCGTGGCGAGATCGACGACGGCCTTGCCACGGATCTCGTTCAGGCCGAGCCCGCAGTCGAACACGGCGGTGTCCTTGGAGTACGCCGCCACGTTGAGGTCGCAGGCACCCTGCGGCATGCCGGTCACGGGGCGGTCGGTCAGGGAGCCGCCCTCCACGGTGATCAGGTGGGGCAGCCAACCCCCCTCCGGGGATTCCACGAGGACGATCAGCGTGGAGCCGATCGCGCCCGCGAACCAGTAGCCGTCGCCCAGCTCGTCGAGATCCACCTCCACCGGAGCGGCCGAAGGAGCGGCCATGTCGTGGATCTTCAGGACCCGGTTGTCCATCGGGTCGGCCTGGTCGCCCGTCACCACGAAGTCCGAGACCCCGCCGGTCACGAACGCGGCGGCCGGCAGCACGGCCGAGGTGCCGTCCGAGTACCGCGTCCAGCGGTACTCGGGGGTGCCGGAGTGGGTCTTCGACAGGAAGCCGGAGGTGCCGGCGCTGACGACCTCCGCGTTCAGCGGGAACCGTACGGCGGTCTCCTGCGGCGTCGTGTCGGCGGTGGTGGCCGGAACGGCGGCCACGGCCGAAGGCGTGGCCAGGGTCGCCCCGGTGGCCGTGAGGACGGCGGTGACGGCCAGGGCCGTCAGGCGGCGGCCGGGTCTGTGCGTATACGTGTGCTTCACGATCTTCCCTCCCCTAGAGCGCAGGACAGTAGCGGGTACTCCCGGCCGGCTTCCTGCCGGGGAGGGTGTCCTCTCCGCCGTCAGGCGGCGATGTTCCGCCGGCCGTCCCCGTACTCGTTCAGCGGGACCGCGTTCGCCGCGCGCTGGATCTCGTCGCGGATCTTCTTCGCGATCAGGTTCTTCCAGGGCGTGCGGGGGAGCGTGCGCACCATCAGCATGCGCAGGGCGATCTTCCAGCGGGCGGAGACCGGCATCTCCTTGGCGAAGCCGGCCGCGAAGCGCTGGTTCAGCTCCACGCCCGGCCGCATCACGCGCTCGTACGCCTCGAAGGCCGTGCGGTGGTCGCCGTGGGCCGCGGCGAGTTCGCCCGCGAGGACGTACGCGCCGGTGAGGGCGAGGCCGGTGCCCTGGCCCGAGGCGGGGGAGGTGCAGTGGGCGGCGTCGCCGACGAGGACGACGCGGCCGCTCGACCAGCGGTCCATCTCGATGAGCGCGATCGCGTCCAGGTAGAAGTCGTCGGCGCCGGCCGCGTCGGCGATCAGCCGCGGGATCTCCCAGTCGTCGCCCGCGAACGCGTCGGCGAGCAGCCGCTTCTGGGCGTCGGTGTCCCGGTGGTCGTAGGACAGTTCCTCGGGCGCGGCGAAGACGAAGCAGTTCTTCGCGGTGTGCGCCTGCTCGCCCGCCGTGCTGTAGACGGAGACCAGCTTGTCCGGGCGGGCGTGGTAGGTCTCCCAGCGTGTGAGGCCCAGACGGTTGGGGCCGGTGAAGATCGAGACGTACGCGCCCAGGTACCGCCGGAAGCGCCGCTCGTCGCCGAAGACGAAGCGCCGGGTGGTGGAGTGCATGCCGTCCGCGCCGACGACCAGGTCGAAGCGCCGGCGCCGCCCGCTCTCGAAGGTGACGTCGACGCCGTCGCCGTCGTCGTGCAGGGCGGTGATCGAGTCGCCGAAGACGTACTCGACGTCCTCGCGGGTCCGCTCGTACAGGATCCGGGCGAGGTCGCCGCGCATGATCTCGTCGTCCTGCTCGACCCGGCCGCCGAAGATCTCCGCGGGCATGTGGCCGACCGTGCGGCCCCGGGCGTCGACGTACGAACCGCCCTCCATGTCGGTGGACCCGGCGCGGATCTCGTCGAGGATCCCCATCCGGCGGCAGACCTCGACGGCGGTGCCGCGGATGTCGACCTTGTAGCCGCCGGTGCGGAGTTCGGGGGCGCGCTCGACGACGGTCGGGGTGAAGCCGTGGCGGTGGAGCTGGAGGGCGAGGGCCGGTCCGGCGACCGAGGCGCCGGAGATGAGGACCGTCCTGGCGGCGGGCGTGTGCGTCATGGCGGGACTCCTCGTCGGGTGGGTGCGGGGCCGGCACGGCCCCGCACCCATGACTGTACGGATGTCCTACACGCTTGTCTATGACGAATGTATAGATCCTGGCGGTGAGGGGTCCGGACTCAGCCGCGCCCGAGCACCACCGTTCCCGAGGAGCAGAACCAGCCCCCCGTCCCCGACGCCACCGCCAGCTCCGGCAGGCTGCCGTCCGGCCGGCGCACCTGGAGCCCCGGCGCCTCCCCGCGCAGCTGCCGCACCGCCTCCACCAGCAGGAACAGCCCCCGCATCCCCGGGTGGCAGGCCGAGAGCCCGCCTCCGTCCGTGTTCACCGGCAGCCGGTCCTTCTCCGCGACGAACGGCCCGCCCTCGCCCTTCGGGCAGAAACCCAGGTCCTCGAGCGTCACCAGCGTCATGTACGTGAAGGCGTCGTAGATCTCCGCGAGGTCCATGTCCTCCGGCCGCACCCCCGCCCGCTCGAACGCGAGACGGCCGCTGACCGCCGCAGGGGAGACCGTGAAGTCCTCCCACTCCGACATCGTGGTGTGCGAGACGTGCTCGCCGGTGCCGAGGATCCACACCGGCGCCTTCGCCGTGTCCGGTACGTACTCCTCGGCGGCCAGCAGTACCGCGCAGCCGCCGTCGCTGCGGATGCAGCAGTGGAGCTTGGTGAACGGGTCGGCGATCATCGGGCCGCCGAGCACCTCGTCGACCGTGACGGGCTCGCGGAACATCGCCTCCGGGTTGAGCGCGGCGTTCGCCCGCGCCTGGACGGCGACCTCGGCGAGCTGCTCCAGGGTCGTCCCGTACTGGTGCATATGGCGGCGGGCGGCCATCGCGTACTTGGCGATCAGGGTGTGGCCGTACGGGACCTCGAACTGCAGAGGGCCGCGCGCCCCGAACGAGAGGTTCGAGGTGCGCCGCCGGGCCTTGATGTCGGCGCGGGCGGTCGAGCCGTAGACGAGCAGGACGGCGTTGGCGTGGCCCGCGGCGATGGCGTCGGCCGCGTGCGCGGCCATGACTTCCCAGGTGGCGCCGCCGACGGCGGTCGAGTCCACCCAGCGGGGGCGCAGCCCCAGATACTCGGCGACCTCGACGGGTGCGAGGGTGCCGAGCCCCGCCGAGGCGAGACCGTCGATCACCGAGCGGTCGAGTCCGCTGTCCGCGAGGGCGCGGCGCGCGGCCTGGGCGTGCAGAGTGTAGGGAGTGGCCTCGTCGACCCGGCCGCAGTCGGAGAGGGATATGCCGACGACGGCGACGCGGCGCCCGGCGCGGTCGCGGTTCCGTGAAGTGGTGGGCATGAATCTGACGGTACATCAGATGTGGAGAATCGGATGGCGAGAAGCACGGCCGAAGACGTCGACTCGTACCTCGCCGAGATCGTGGAGCCGGACCGGCTGACCGCCCTCGTGCGGCTGCGCGAGCTCTGCCGCACCGAGCTGCACGGCTTCGAGGAGGCCATGGCCTACGGGATGCCCACGTACCGGCGGCCGGGCGGCGAGCCGGAGATCGCCTTCGCCTCGCAGAAGCAGTACATCTCCTTCTACCTGATGCGGCCGGACGTCCGGGAGGGCTTCGAGCAGCGGCTCGCCGACCAGGACATGGGCAAGGGATGTCTGCGCTTCCGGCGCCCGGAGCGCGTCGACTTCACCCTCGTACAGGATCTGCTGCGCGCGACCGCGAAGGCGCCGGGCGACATCTGCTGAGCGGGCGAGAGCGCCGCGGCCGGCGCCATGACCGGACGCCGCGGCCACCGGCCACCGGCGTTCCCGCGAGATCCGCCCCTCCAGACTCTGGGTTTCTTCCTCCGCCCGCCCTAGCATGACGGGCCGTCAGATACCGGAGGGGAGCTCCATGGACGCCGCCTTCACCGCGGAGCAGGACGAGATCCGCCGCACCCTGCGCGAACTGCTCGCCAAACGCTCCGGACCCGCCGAGGTCCGCGCCGCCGTCGCGACCCCCGAGGGGTACGACACCGACCTGTGGAACCGGATGTCCGGCACCCTCGGACTGCCCGGGCTCGCCCTGCCCGAGGAGTACGGCGGCGTCGGCTGCGGCCCCGCCGAACTCGCCCTCGCCTGCGAGGAGACCGGCCGCGCCCTCGCCCCCTCCCCTCTCCTCGCCACCGCCCTCCTCGCCGCCCCGGCGATCCGCGCCCTCGGCGCCGAGCAGCAGCGCGCCGACCTGCTGCCACGCATCGCCGACGGCTCCCTGACCTGCGCACTCGCCGTCCCCGGCGCCTCACTGGCGCTCGCCCTCGGCCTGACCGGCGACAACCGCTCCTGGGCCGCCGGCGGCGGACGGGCCGGCGGCGTCCAGGCGCGAGCCACCGGCGGGGGATGGCAGCTGTACGGGGAGGTGACACAGGTCCTCGACGGGCACAGCGCCGGCCTGCTCGTGGTCGCCGCCCACGCCGGCGGCTTCGCGCGAAGCCGGACCCTGCTCTTCCTCGTCCGCGGGGACGCGGCCGGACTCGTCCGCGTACGGCAGCCGACCCTGGACGCGACCCGCTCCCAGGCCTCGATCCAACTCCGCGACGTGAAAGCCGAGTTGCTCGGCGAAGAACCGGTCGACGTGGTCGGGACGCTCGCCGGGACCGGACGGACGGCCGCCGCGGCTCTCGCGGCCGAGGCGATCGGCGCGGCGCAGGCCGCCCTGGACCGCACGGTCGAGTACGTCGGCTCCCGCGAACAGTTCGGGCGGCCCGTCGGCTCCTTCCAGGCCGTCAAACACCGGATCGCCGACCTGTACGTCCAGGTGGAGGCGGCGCGCTCGCTGACGTACGGCGCGGCCCGCGAACCGGCGACCGGGGCGCTCGCCCTCGCGGCCGCCCTGGAGGCGCTGCGGACGGTCGCCGGCGAGACGATCCAGCTGCACGGCGGCATCGGCTTCACCTGGGAGCACGAAGCGCATCTGTACATCAAACGGGCGACGGCCGACGAGCTGCTCTTCGGTCCCGCGCGCCGGCTTCGCGAGCGGGCGGCCCAGATGACGGGCCTCTTCGGAGAGGTGGCGGCCTGATGCCCGTCGGAGTGCGTCTGATGCAGAAGGTGTCGTCCACGAGGACGTTCGCGAAGGTCGCCCCGCACTTCATCCCGGCGATGGACCGGGCCGTGCACCGGCTGACGCGCGGCAAGGTGCTGCTGAGCGCCCAGATGCTGCCGGGGGTGATCCTGACGGCGAAGGGCGCGAAGTCCGGGCAGCCCCGGGTCACCCCGCTCGCGTGCATGCCGGAGCCCGCCGGGACCTGGCTCCTGATCGGGTCGAACTTCGGGCGGGACGGACACCCGGCCTGGACGGCGAACCTGCTGAAACACCCCGACGCGGAGGTGAGTTGGCGCGGCGAGACGATCCCGGTACGGGCGGAGCTGCTGACGGGGGAGGAGCGCGCGGAGGCATGGCGCGCGGCGCTCGCCTTCTGGCCGCCGTACGCGACGTACCAGCAGCGGGTGGAGCGGGAGATCAGGCTCTTCCGCCTGACGAGACGGTGAGCCCACCGCGACCGCCGCCGGAACGAGGAACGCCGGCGGCGGTCTCACGAAGGGGACCGCCGCCGGCGCGACAGGACGGACGAGGAACGGGCAGGCGGGAGCGGTGGGCATGCCCGCGTGGCGGGCGTGCGGGGTGTACCGGTCGAGCAGGCGCGACGTTACTTCGTCGGCTTCTTGCCGGTGATGCCCAGATGCACCAACAGCGCCAGATTCGGCTTCAGTTCGGCCTGCTTGACACCCCAGGTCTGGAAGCCCTTCTGGTGCCCGGCGACCGAGGCCAGCATCGCCACCAGGGAGCCCGCCATCGCCGCGGGGCTGACGTCCTTGTCGACCTTGCCCTTCGCCTGGAGCTCCTTCACGCTGTCCGTAAGGGAGTTGGTGACGGAGTTCAGGATCTTCATGCGGATCTTGTAGAACCGTTTGTCGCCCTCCGCGGCGCCGAGGTCCACGACCCGCAGGATCGCGTCGTGCTTGCGCCAGAAGTCCAGGAAGCCCTCGACCAGTTCCTCGGAGGTCTGCCAGCCGGCCTTGCCGACCCAGGAGCGGCCGGAGACCAGCTCGGTCAACGCGGCGCCCTCCTTGGCCATTTCCTCCGCGATCTCGAGGACGGCGCCCTCGACGTCGGGGAAGTACTGGTAGAACGTCGCGGGTGAAGTGCCCGCCTTCCGGGCCACGTCGATGACCTTGACGTCCCGGTACGGCGAGGAGCTGAGCATCTCGCTGAGGCAGTCGAGCAGCTTCTGCCGCGTCGCCTGGCCGCGTCGTCCGGCCACGCGGCCGTCGACGGTGCGTACTTGTCCTGTCATGCCGTCAGCTTACCGAGGGGTGATCGGCGCGCGATTCGGCCGACTGCAAATGGGGTGCACCCGCCGGACGCCCCTCCCGGCGGCGCCCGGAGCGGCGGAAGGATCAGCTCCATTCGAAAAGGCTTATTAACAGCCTGTGGACAACTTCGGTGGACAACTCGGTGAGAGCCCCGCTCGCCGCCTCCCTATATGGCGGTATGTTCGATTATGGGGCGTGCGGGGCGGGTCCCCGCGGCCTAGCGTGGAGGCATGGCCGTATTCACAGAGGGCACCCCGTGCTGGGTGGAGGCGCAGCTCCCCGACCTCGAGGCGGGCAAGCGGTTCTACGGCGAGCTCTTCGGCTGGACCTTCGACCCCGACCGCGACGAGGCCCTCAGTGACGGCAGGCGCGTCGCCGGACTCGTACCGAAGCGGGACGGCAGGATGCCCACCACCTGGACCGTCTACCTCGCCACCGAGAACGCGGGCACGCTCGCGGCCCGGATCAAGGCGGCCGGCGGCCAGATGATCATGGAGCCGTACCCGGTGGGCCCCTTCGGCGTCCTCGCGCTCGCCGCAGACCCCGGCGGCGCCGTCTTCGGACTGCGGCAGGCCGGTGACGACGAGGGCTTCGAGAAGACGATGCTCCCCGGCTCCTTCTGCTGGATGGAGGTCTATACGAGGGAGCGGGACGCGGTCGACACCTTCTACGCCTCCGTCTTCGGCTACCTCGGCCGCCAGGTGGACGCGGACGAGGAGGGCAGGGAGGGCGGCTTCGACTACCGCGTCTGGTCCCCGCCCGGCTCCCGCCCCGGCGACGACACCGCCTTCGGCGGCCGGGCCGTCCTCACCGACGCCTTCCCGGCCGAGATGCCGGGGCACGTCCTCCTCTACTTCGCCGTCGCCGACTGCGACGCGGCCTGTGCGACCGCCGTCGACCTCGGCGGCCGGATCACGAACCCGCCCTTCGACACCCCGCACGGCCGCATCGCCGTCCTCCACGACAACCAGGGCGCCCGCTTCGCGGTCCTGGCGGAGTCGGACGAGCCCTCGGACGCATCGGTGGCCGGGTCGTCGACCGAAGCGGTGGGCGACGAACCCGCCGAATCGGCCGAAAGGGCTACCTCCGCGTCCGACGATATGCACTGAGACACCCCGATCCGCCCCCGGGTTCGCAACCGTCGCCCCGGACAGGAAGAATCAGGGCCACGGGGCCGTATTCTCATGGCCCGTACGGGGAGGTGGCAGGCAAGTGGAGCAGCTGACGCAGCACGACCCGAGACGGATCGGGCCCTTCGAGGTGCTGGGCCGGCTCGGTGCAGGTGGCATGGGTCTCGTCTATCTCGCGCGCTCGGCGTCCGGGCGGCGCGTGGCGATCAAGACCGTGCGGACCGAGCTCGCCGAGGACCAGCTGTTCCGTGTCCGTTTCACCCGTGAGGTGGAGGCCGCGCGGGCCGTCTCCGGCTTCTACACGGCCGCCGTCGTCGACGCCGACCCGCGGGCCGCCGTGCCGTGGCTGGCCACCGCGTACGTTCCCGCGCCCTCCCTCGAAGAGATAGTGAACGAGTGCGGGCCGCTGCCTGCCCAGGCCGTGCGCTGGCTGGCCGCCGGGGTCGCCGAGGCCCTGCAGTCCATCCACGGCGCGGGCCTGGTCCACCGCGACCTGAAGCCGTCGAACGTCCTCGTCGTCGAGGACGGTCCCCGGGTGATCGACTTCGGCATCGCCTCCGGGGTCTCCAACACCCGTCTGACCATGACCAACGTCGCCGTCGGCACGCCCGCGTACATGTCGCCCGAGCAGGCCCGTGACTCGCGCAGTGTCACCGGTGCCAGCGATGTCTTCTCGCTGGGCTCGATGCTGGTCTTCGCCGCCACCGGCCACGCCCCCTTCCATGGCGCCAACCCCGTCGAGACGGTGTTCATGCTGCTCAGGGAGGGTCCGGACCTGGAGGGGTTGCCGGACGAGCTGCGTCCGCTGATCGAGTCCTGTATGCAGATGGACGTCTCGCGCCGTCCCTCCCCGGCCGACCTCCAGGCCCAGCTCGCTCCCCATCTCTTCGGCCCGGGCAGTGACGACAGCGGTACGGCGTCGGCGTGGCTGCCGCAGTCCGCCACCGCCATGATCGAGACGCGCCGCGGTGGCCGCCCGAGCACCCCGCCGCCCCCGGCCGCCCCGCCCGCGCCGCCGCGGCCGCCCCGGCAGGCGCCGGAGTGGAGCGCCGACCCGCGCCCGGGCCATGGCGCCGATCCGCGTCCCGGTGGTGGGCGGCACGCCGCCCCGGCCGAGTCCGGTGGTCCGGTACGCCTCGCAGGCGCCGCCGTCCCGATCGGCCCCGGCCCCCGCGTCGCCGACACCCGCGCCGCGATCGGCCAGGTCGCGGACACCGCCACCGGCTGGATCCGTCCGCCCGGCGGCGGCGCGAACGGCGCCGAGCCCGGCCCTCCGCCGGGCGCCCGCCCGCTCTCGGTACCCGCTCCCGCGCCGGAGGCGGCGCCCGAGCCCGCGCACTGGCGGCCCTGGCGCTTCCGGATGTCGAACGACGTATGGGGCACCCCGGTCGTCGCCGGCGACCTGCTGTACGTGACCTCCTTCGAGGTGCACGCCCTGGACGTGGCCAGCGGCCGCCGCCAGTTCAAGACGCGGGACGTCGCCTGGTCGATGGCGGTGGCCCAGGGCCGTATCCACGCCTCCGACGGGCCGACGCTCTACGCCCTCGACGCGACCGACGGCAGTGAGCGCTGGCGGCTCCAGACGGACGCCTGGGTGTACTCGCTCAAGGTCGACCGGGGCACCGTCGTCACCGGCACCAGGGGTGGCGGCGTCCAGGGCTGGGAGGCCTCCAACGGCGCCAAGCTGTGGGAGATCACCGGCGCGCAGACGGACTTCGAGACCCCGGAGGCGGGGCCCGCCGTGCACGGCGACACGGTGTACGTGTGGCGCGACGCCCGGCTCCAGGCGCTGGACGCCCGTACGGGTGTGGAGCGCTGGTCGTACCCGGTCGGCGACGCCGCCTCGTGCGGCAACGTGCCGGTGCGGATCGCTCCGGCGGAGGACGGCTGCGTGTACGTCTCGGCCGGCACGCGTGTGCTGTCGATCGACATCGCGGGCGGGCACGTCCGCTGGCACTTCGAGGCGCCCGCCGTCTTCCTCTCGCCGCCGGCGTTCGCGCCCGGTCCGGCCGTCACGGGCGGCGGGGTCTATCTCGCCGACTACCTCGGCACGGTGTACGCGCTGGACGCGACCACCGGCCAGGACCGCTGGCGGATCGCGACCGAGTCGCGCCAGTCGATCGAGCCGGTCCTGGTCGTCGACGGCAATGTGCACGTGGGCAGCGGCAGCGCGCTCTACACGCTCGACGCGGTCACCGGCACGCCGAAGTGGCGGTTCGCGGCGGGCGGCGAGCTCACCGGTACGCCGGTCGTCGCCGACGGCCGGGTGCACTTCGGTTCGGCGGACCACGTCCTGTACACGCTGGACGCGACGGGCGGCCAGCTGCGCTGGAAGCTCGCGACCGGCGGCGAGATCACCGGCTCGCCGGTGGCGCGGGGCGGGGTCGTGTACGCGTGCAGCAAGGACCGCTGCGTGTACGCGCTGGACGCGGTGAAGGGTACGGCGACGGGTCGGGGGGCGGCGGCGCCGAGGGCGTGAGGGCTGCCCGGACCTTGCCGCGTCAGGCGCGGTGGTTCGGGGGCTGTTCGCGGTCCGGCCGGTCGCGGTCCGGGTCCCAGGCCGGGAGGTCCATGGTCCGCGTGGGTGACCCGTAGGGGTCGTCGTACGGGCCTTGAGGGCCTCCGCCGTCCGGCGGCATCGGCTCCGTGGGGCCGGTGGGCTGCGCGGGATACGCGGGCTCTGCCGACCGGGCATGTCGCGGTCCGCCGACGGGGATGCTGTGCCGGCGGGTACGGCCCGACATGACCACCGAGGCCAGCAGGAGCAGTACCCCGCCGCCGAGGGCGTTCGCGACGCCGTCACCGAGCCCCGTACCGTCGTCGGCGACCGTCAGGCCGCCCTCGACCTGGCTGACGCGGACCATCCACAGGATGGTGAAGCCGAGCACGGTCAGTCCCGCGAACGCCACGAGCAGGCGGGACCGGAACACCACACCGGCGAGGGTCACCAGGGCCGCGAAGGCGAACGGCAGCAGGATCGAACCGATCAAGTCGGCCTTGGCGTCGGTGATGCCCCCGAACAGGTCCTCGATGCGGTAGTCGCTGCCGTGACGGCCGTCGTACCAGGCACGGAAGGGGCTCCAGACGGCGGCCGTCGCTCCGGCGAGGGCCAGGATCGAGCCGATGACGTTGCGGACCATCGATCGGCCTCCTTACGGTCCGGCTCTCGGTGTCGACGCTACGCCGGGTGCGGGGGCCCCGCCACGCGGCGCTAGGGTGGCGCGGACACGACAGGAAGGCCGGGAATGGCAACGGGGACGGCGCGCCGCAGGGGCCTCAGGCTCGCGGCGACGCTCACGGTGGTGGTGCTCGCGCTGACGGGTTTCCAGACGGGCAAGGGCAGCGGCGGCAGCGGGAGCGGCAAGAGCAGGAGCGGCGGCTCCGACGGTGGTGGCTGCTCCAGCTCCAAGAAGAAGAACGACGACTACGACTACGAGTACGACGACGCCGGGAGCGGCGGTTCGGGCGGCAGTACCTACACCGCCACGCCCACGCCCACCACGAGCTCGACCTCGGACGTGGACGTCGTGGTCGTCGACTGCGTCGAGCCCGCGCGGAAGAAGCGCAAGGGCAGGCCGGCCCGCAAAGCCGACACGACCGCCACGCTGCGGATCACCTCCCGCGCGGCCGTCACGGAGACGTACAAGGTCGAGATCGGCTTCGAAGGCTCCGGCGGTGCGGACGTCGACGAGGCGGGGAAGCTGGTGACGGTCGAGCCGGGCGAGACGAAGACCTTCGACCTGGCGATGGAGTCGCCGAGGACGGTCGACCGGGTCAGGACGTGTGTGATCGCAGGCGTCTCCGTCCAGTAGGGTGACGTGCGCTCGTCAAGACGAGTGCGTTCACTCCGGCATTTGCACTCTGGTATTCGTACACACACTCAACGGGGGTTGAAGCGTGAAGCTTCGTCATGTCCGCGCCATCGCTGTCTTCGGTATCGCTCTGGTCGCGCTCACCGGCGCCCGCGGCTCCAGCGGCGGCAGCTGCAGCGGCGGCAGCTCCAGCAGCGGCGGGTCGGACAGCAGCAGCTCCAGCAGCGGTGGTTCCGACAGCAGCAGCTCCAGCAGTGGCGGCCTGACCAGCGGCGGTGTCGGCGGCTCGTCGAGGGACAAGGCCCAGCGCGACATCCGCATCGACGAGTGCAAGCTCAGCGCCGACCGCAAGAACCTGGTCGCCAAGGTGACGATCACCAACAGCGACTCCTCGGCGTACCTCTACGACGTCTCCCTTCAGTTCAAGGGTGACCCGAGCGCCGCCGTCGCGATGGCGAAGGTCGACGACGTGCGCGTCGAGGCCGGCGCCTCGACGCCGGCCGAGGCGACCACCGCCTACACCGGCACCGGCGACGGCTCCGAGTACACCCAGTGCGTCGTCGTCGACGCCGACCGCACCATCGGCTGACCTCGGTACCAGGCCTCAGCGGGTCCGGAACTCCGGCGCCCTCCTCGTGAACAGCTCCGCCTGCCGCTCCGGCGGCAGGTTTCCCAGGGCGACGAGGTGCGGCGCGTGGGCGAGGGCCTGTGCGCGGGCGGCCTCCTTGGCCGACCACAGGGCGCGGACCGTGCCCTGGACCGCCTCGGTCGGGTACGCCGCGATGACGGCGGCGGCCCGGCGGGCGGCGTCCAGCGCCCCGCCGGGCTCCGTCAGCTCGGAGACGAGCCCCGTCTCGTACGCCCGGCGGGCCGAGATCCGCTCGGCCGTCCCCATCAGTGCCATGCGCGCCACCTCCCCGAACGGCATCCTCTGCGCCATGTGGATGGTCTCGAAGGCGCTGACCATCCCGTAGGTGGTGTGCGGGTCGAAGAAGGTCGCGCCCTCGCCGGCGACGAGGAACTCCGCCTCCCCGAGCAGATAGAACGCCCCGCCGCAGGCCATCCCCTCCACGGCGGCGACGACCGGTTTCCACAGGTCGTTCGCCTTGGGGCCGATCGCGACGAGCGGATCGTCGATCGTGTACGGGGAGGAGGGCTGCGGGACATCGGCCGACCGGTCGATGCCGGTGCAGAAGGCCCGGGTGCCCGCCCCGGTGACGACGACCGCCCGCACCTCGTCCTCGTACCGGAACCCCCGCCAGGTCTCCGCCAGGCGGCGCGCCATGTCCAGGGTGATCGCGTTGTGCTTGTCGGCCCGGTCCAGGGTGACGACCGCGACGCCCGTCTCCTTGTCGCGTACGACGGTCAGGCTCATCCGCGCTCCAGGAGCCAGCGGGGCACGGCCATGCCGTCGATCTCGGTGAACGCGACCCGTACACCCGCCCCGATGCGCAGCCGCGCCGGATCGACCGAGTCGAGCGCCGCGCCGGGGTCGGCCACGACGTTGCCGACGAGGCGGATGCGGGGTGCGTCGGCGAGCTCGACGACGACGGTGTTGTACGGGGCCTGGGCGGCGTAGTCGGGCAGGAGCGGCGGGTGGGGCAGGACGTACGACCAGATCCGGCCGCGGCCGGACATCAGCCGCCACTCCGCGGCGAAGGACTGGCAGTGCGGGCAGCAGGGCCGGGGCGGGAAGCGCAGCTCACCGCAGTCGGCGCAGCCCTGGATCCTCAGTTCGCCCCGGGCGGTGTACTCCCAGAAAGGGGCACCGTCCTCGTCCACGACAGGCGTCAGCATGTGGGGTCTCAACTCCTCAGGCTCGAAGCAGGATGGCCGATGTGGGGACGCCCTCGCCGGCGGTGACGAGGCAGGTGGCGGCGTCCGGGACCTGGGCGGTGGAGGTGCCGCGGAGCTGCTTCACGCCCTCGTTGATGAGGTTGAAGCCGTGGACGTACGCCTCGCTGAGTCCGCCGCCGCCGGTGTTGATCGGCAGCCGTCCGCCGATCTCCAGCGCGCCGCCCTCGGTGAACGCGGCGCCCTCGCCGCGCTCGCAGAAGCCGTAGCCCTCCAGGGAGAGCGGGATGAGCGGGGTGAACGCGTCGTAGATCTGGGCGACGTCGACGTCCTGGGGGCCGAAGTCGGCCTGCTTCCAGAGGTGCCGGGCAGCGGTCCAGGCGGGGCCGGTGAGCGGGTCTTCGTTCCAGTAGTTGACCATCCCGTGGTGCTGGGAGGGCAGGCCCTGGGCGGCGGAGTGGACGTAGACGGGCTTCTGGCGGCAGTCGCGGGCCCGTTCGGCGCTGACGATGACGCATGCCAGCGCCCCGTCCGTCTCCAGGCAGTTGTCGAAGAGGCAGAGGGGTTCGCTGATCCAGCGGGCGGTCATGTACATCTCGCGGGTCAGCGGACGGTCGTACATGATCGCGTCCGGGTTCTGGTTGGCGCGGTTGCGGCAGGCGAGGGCGACGTTGAACAGGTGGTCGCGGGTGGCGCCGTACTCGTGCATGTAGCGGCGGGCGAGCATCCCGATCTCGTCGGTGGGCCGGAGCAGCCCGAAGGGCCGGGTCCACTGGCCGGGGGTGGGCAGCTGTACGGCGGTGTTCTTCCACGGCCGGGGGCCGCTGCCGCGCTTGCGTGACCGCCAGGCCACTCCGACGCTCGCCTGCCCGGTGGCGACGGCGGCGGCGAGATGGCCGACGGTGGCGCACGAACCCCCGCCGCCGTAGCCGACCTTGGAGAAGAAGGTGACGTCACCGGCGCCGATGGCCTTGGCGACCTCGACCTCGTCGGTCTCCTCCATCGTGTACGAGGCGAAGCCGTCGACCTCGGAGGACGCGATGCCGGCGTCGTCGAGTGCGGCGAGGATCGCCCGGCAGGCGAGCGTCTTCTCGGACTCGGGGAGCTGTTTCGCGAATGGTGTCTGTCCGATCCCGACGATGGCCGTGGCGTCCCTGAGCACTGCAACCTCCCCGATCGCGAGCTGCTGACAGCGCGTCAGGCTACAGCTAATCTGACGGATAGTCAGCTACGGGTGCGGCGGAAGGAACTGTGATGCGCGGCGACCTGGAATGGGGCTCGATAGCGGGCCTCGTGCGCGCGGCGGCCGAACGGTACGGGACGGCGGAGGCGGTGGTCGACGGCCGCACCCGCGTCTCGTACGAGGAGCTGGGCGAGCGCGTCGAACGCGCGGCCGCGGCCTGTCTCGCCGCGGGCGTGGAGCGCGGCGACCGGGTCGCGATCTGGGCGCCCAACACACTGGACTGGATCGTCTCGGCGCTCGGGGCGGTGACGGCGGGCGCGGTGCTCGTCCCGCTGAACACCCGTTTCAAGGGCACCGAGGCCGCGTACGTGCTCTCCCGCTCCCGGGCGAAGCTGCTCTTCGTCACCGGGACCTTCCTGGGCACCTCGTACGTCGCCTCCCTGCGCCGCGCCGGGATCGAACTCCCGGACCTGGAAAGGGTGGTGGTGCTCGCGGACGCGGCGCCCGAGGACTACACGACCTGGAAGGACTTCCTGGCGGAGGGAGAGGCGGTCTCCTCGGCGGAGGTCCGGGCCCGGGCCGACACCATCGACTCCGCCGCGCCCTCGGACATCATCTACACCTCGGGGACGACCGGCGCCCCCAAGGGCGCGGTGATCACGCACGCGCAGACGCTGCGCTGCTACGGCATCTGGTCGGAGCTCGCCGGCCTGCGCGAGGGCGACCGCTATCTGATCGTGAACCCGTTCTTCCACACCTTCGGCTACAAGGCCGGGATCATCGCCTGTCTGATGCGCGGGGCGGTGATGGTCCCGCAGTCCGTCTTCAACGTGGACACCGCCCTCGCGAACATCGCCGCCGAACGCATCTCGGTCCTGCCGGGACCGCCTACCCTGCACCAGTCGCTCCTGGACCACCCGGCGCGCTCCTCGTACGACCTCTCCGCCCTGCGGCTCGTGGTCACCGGCGCGGCCGTCGTCCCGCTGAGGCTGGTGGAGCGGCTGCGCGGTGAGCTCGGGGTCGGCACGGTCCTCACGGCGTACGGACTCTCCGAGGCGAGCGGCATCGTCACCATGTGCCGCAGGGGCGACCCGGCCGACGTCATCGCGACGACCTCGGGCCGGCCGATCCCGGACACGGAGGTCAGGCTCTCGGCGGCGGGCGAGGTCCTGGTGCGCGGCCACAACGTGATGAGCGGCTACTTCGAGGACGCGGAGGAGACGGCGCGGGCCGTCGACGCGGACGGCTGGCTCCACACGGGCGACGTGGGGGTCCTGGACGAGGCGGGCAATCTGCGGATCACGGACCGCATCAAGGACATGTTCATCGTCGGCGGCTTCAACGCCTACCCGGCGGAGATCGAGCAACTCATGGGGCTGCACCCGGACATCGCCGACGTCGCGGTCATCGGCGTGCCCGATCCGCGGCTGGGGGAGGTCGGGAAGGCGTTCGCGGTCCGGCGGCCGGGGGCGAGGGTCACGGCGGACGACCTGATCGCGTGGGCGCGGCGGGAGATGGCGAACTACAAGGTCCCGAGGGAGGTGGAGTTCGTGGAGGAGCTGCCCAGGAACGCGAGCGGGAAGGTGGTGAAGGGGGTGCTGAGGTCACAACTGCGTCGCTGACCGGCGGAACCCCGTCTTCAGGGCGGGCGGGCCGGGAACAATCCGCAACGCACGGCGTCCCGCGTCCCCTCTTCCTCGTCTCCCCTTGGAGCAGCCGGTGTCGTCTCCTCACCTCTCCATAACCCTGACCCCGCAGCAGGCGGCGACAGGGGTGACCCTGACCCTCACCCTGCCGACGGGCCCCGCCCACATCCAGATCCCGCCGTGCCGCAACGGCGACCTGATCCCGGCGCAGGTCGGGAACAGCACGGTGCTCCTGCGCATCCAGGTCGCCGGCCAGGCCCAGCCGGCGCGCAAGGCGAGCCCGTGGGGCTGCCTGGTGACGCTCGGAGTGATCGGCGCGGTGATCGCGGCCCTGGTCCTGACGGACGACAGCGACGACGAGGCGCCGACGGCCGGTTCGCCCGCGGTCACCACCACGGCGACCCCGTCCCCGTTCCCCACGACCGACCCGGCCCCCACCACGACGACGGAGGCCCCGCCGGACCCGTACACGAAGGGCACGTGCCTCAACGGCACACTTCCGGACTCGACGACGGCGCAGAGCGTGAGCGACATCGACGAGGTGGACTGCTCGGCGTCGGACGCGCACTACCGGGTGATCCAGACGTTCCCGCTGACCTCGGACCTGAACCGCTGCAACGCCAACCCGAAGACGCAGTACGCCTTCTCGCACCGCTACACGATCAACGGCGCGACGATCAACGAGTACGTGTACTGCCTGGTGGGCCTGGGCTCGTACGCACGGGGGTAGCGGCGGCCGGCGTCAGCGGCCCGGTCCCGGCGGGCTGGTTCAGTAGACGTCGGTGGGACGGGACACCGGTAGCGAGGCGACCGATCCGGCGGGGTATCCCAGGGGGTGGCGCCAGTTGCCGGTGCTCGTGTGGCGGATCAGGGAGCCGTTGGGGTACACGCCGATCAGATCGGCGCGCCCGTCGCGCGGGTGGTCACCGATGCCGATCAGGACGGAGTACGCGTTCCAGCCGTCGCCGATGCGGGTTCGGGTGGCGAAGGTGCCGTCGCCCTTGGCGAGGTAGAGCCAGAGGACGCCGGCCTTGTCGCGGGCGATGAGGTCGCCGTGGGCGGCGCCGCCGAGGTTGCCGGGGAGGGTGAGCTGGTTGTAGATCTGCCAGCCGCCGCCGATCTTCTTGCGGGTGGTGAAGGGTGTGGTGGCGTTGCCGGTGCCGGGGTAGAGCCAGAGGGTGCCGGTCTTGTCGGTGGCGAGGAGGTCGTTGCGTCCGTCACCGGTCAGGTCCGAGCCTCCGGCGAGTCTGTCGTAGATCTGCCAGCCGCCACCGACCCGCACACGCGGCGCGAGGCCCTTGCCGTTGCCCTGATGGAGCCAGAGAACACCGGTGGTGTCGCGGGTGACCAGGTCACCGGCGGTTGTACCGCCGACATTTCCTGTCGCGGCGATCCGGTCGTACGTGTTCCAGCCGGTGCCGATCTGCGTCGCGGGCAGGGACGGCGGCTGGGGATCCTGGTCGTAGCTCACGAGGTACCGGCGCCCCTCGTGCAGCGACAGGCGTCCCTGCGCGTCGCGGACGAGCAGGTCGGGTGTGCCGTTGTCGTTGAAGTCGTGCGGGCGGACCTGCCGGGTGAGGGTGAAGGAGCCGGTACGGACGACGTCCGGGCCGATGCCATTGGCGGGCCTCGCGGTCATCGTCCACGTGTAATCCCCGTTGTACGCAGGGAACTTGTCGTCGAAGGAGCCGTCCCAGGTGACGGTGAAGGGTTCGGCCGCCGTGCGGGACGTCAGGGTCGGGGAGGTCCACGAACGGCCCGAAGCGGTGTGGCGGATGCTCACACGCACCTCGGCGTTGTGCCGGGTGAACGTCCACGAGGGATTCAGCGAGCCGCCCGCGCGGTCGAGGTCGACTGTTCCGGCCGGTGCGTTCTCGGTGGTGACGGCGAGCGCGGTGGGGACGCCGGTGGTCGCCAGCAGGCTGACGGCGGGCGCGGCGCCGTCGTCTGCGCCGGGCGCGATCCGGTACACCCCCTCGCCCTGATCGACGGTGCCGCCGGCGGCGAGCAACGTGCCGTCCGGGGAGGCGACGAGGCTCGACGCGTGCGCGAGGAGCGGGACGGTCTCGCCCGTCTTCAGCGAACGGGCCGTCACCGGGTGCAGGGGTTCGGTCCGGGGGGAGCTGCCGCCGCCGAGCGCGCTGTACACGGCCCAGTCGCCGACGATCCGCACGGTCGTCCGGGCGTTCGTCTCCAGGTCGACCGGGCGCGGCAGTTCGGTGCGGGTGATCCGGGGTTCGCCCCGCCGGACGGTGGCCAGACTGCTGCCGTACTCCTCCAGCTCCAGCCAGGCCAGGCGCGTCGGCGACGCGGTCGCGGGCTGGTGCCCGGCCCTGCCGTAGACGTGGTCGTACGTCTCGACCACCGACGCCGAGACGACGTCCACGACGGCCAGCTTCTCGCTCCACACGCCGCCCACGACGGAGTGGTACCGGGCGAGGAAGGTGTCCGGCCCGGCGCTCTCCGCCGCGACCAGATCGTCGGCGGGGAGGCCCTGCACGGCACGGTCCACGGTTCGGCCCTGGGCATCCCTGCTGACGACGTGCAGCTCCCGCCCGCCGGTCGTGCCGGGGAATGTCCGCGTGACGAGCGACGTGCCCTGGTGGAGCAGGGGCACCGGGGTGCCGACGAGTTCGGTGGTGCTGTACGAGACGACTTCGCGGCCCGTCGCCATGTCGAGGTAGGTGCGCTTCGGACCCTCGATCCGTACGACGAGGTCGGTGCCCTGGCTCGCCTCGTACCGTCCGGCGGGCAGCGGGGTCCGGGTCCCGTCGTACGCGATCCAGGTGTGGACGGTGGCCGTGCCTTCCGCGTGGGAGGTGAGGAAGCCGGTCGGGCCTGCGGAGACGACGGCCGAGCCGGCCGGCACGGAGAGAGCCGCTGCCGGTTCGGCGGCGGGCGCCTGCGCGGCGGGGGCCGCCGCGACCGCCGGGACCGTGACTCCTGCGGCGGTGACGGCGAGGACGAGGGCGACGACGGCGCGGAGCCGGCGCCGGGTGGGGTGTCCGTGGGTGTTCACGGGGCGGCTCTCCTTGTGGAACGTGCTGTACGAGTGCGGGTGTTGCATCAGAAGATCTCGCCGTTCCAGTACTCGTACCGGGGGAGGACGGTCTTGCCCGAGTCGAACGGGGCCCTCCACTGCCCTGTGCCCCGGTAGACGACCATCACGGGGTACTGGCCCTCGTCCTCCCGGTGGGCGATCAGTTCGTTCCGGCCGTCGCCGTCCACGTCGCCCACGCCCGCGACGCCCTTGTACGCGTTCCAGCCGTCGCCGATGCGGGTTCGGGTGGCGAAGGTGCCGTCGCCCTTGGCGAGGTAGAGCCAGAGGACGCCGGCCTTGTCGCGGGCGATGAGGTCGCCGTGGGCGGCGCCGCCGAGGTTGCCGGGGAGGGTGAGCTGGTTGTAGATCTGCCAGCCGCCGCCGACCTTCTTGCGGGTGGTGAAGGGTGTGGTGGCGTTGCCGGTGCCGGGGTAGAGCCAGAGGGTGCCGGTCTTGTCGGTGGCGAGGAGGTCGTTGCGTCCGTCGCCGGTCAGGTCCGAGCCTCCGGCGAGTCTGTCGTAGATCTGCCAGCCGCCACCGACCCGCACACGCGGCGCGAAGGGCGCCCTGGGGTCGCCCTTGCCGTCGTAGAACCAGAGGACCCCGGTCTTGTCCCGGGCCACGAGGTCGCCGTTGCGGGTGCCGCCGAGGTTTCCGGTCGCCGTCATCCGGTCGTACGTGTTCCAGCCGTGGCCGATCCGGGTCTCGTCCGCGCCCTCGTGACTGCCGAGGCGGGTGATCTGCCCGGCGTCGTACAGGGAGAGATAGCCGAACTCGCGGACCAGTACGTCCGGTGCGCCGTTGCCGTCGAAGTCGTGCGGCCGCGGCGCACGCGTGAGGTTGAAGGAACCGCTGCGCTCGATGCTCGGGCCGATGCCGTTGGCGGGCGCGGCCGTCAGCTTCCAGGTGTAGGCGCCGTTGTAGGCCGGGTAGCCGATGTCGAACCACCCTTCCCAGGTGGTCGCGGGGTGGGTCAGCTCGCCGCCGGGCCAGTAGGTGTACGGCTCGGCGGTGCGGCCCGTGGCGGTGTGCGTCAGTTTCAGCTTCAGCGTCGCGTTGGAGCGGCTGAGCCTCATGGAGGCGGTCAGCTGCCCGCCCGCGCGGTCGAAGTCGAAGGCGCCGGTCGGCGGCAGGCTCTCCGAGAGCACCGTGAGGGCGGTCGGCCGGCCGGAGCCGCGCACGAGCGTGGCGGCGGGCCTGCCGGTGGTCCTGTCCGGGGCGATCCGGTACAGCCCCTCGCCCTGCGCGATCGTCCCGCCGAGAACGAGCAGGTTCCCGTCCTGGTCGTAGGCGGTGGACGACGCGTGGTCCAGAACCGGGAACGTCTCGCCGGTGGTCAGGGAACGGGCGGTCAGCGCGTACAGGGGATCGGCGCCGGTGGAGGACGTGCCGCCGCCGGGCCGGACGTACAGCGCCCAGTCGCCGAGCGGGCGGACCTCGACGCCGCGGGCGTCGCCCGTGGTGGTCAGCGGCACCCGCTGCACGTCCTGCGTGCCCCGGGGCACGTAGGCCAGAACGGGACTCCGGAGCGACTCGATCCACGCCACGTGGTTCGAGGACCGGGCGACCGAACCGATCTCGGACGACGAGTCGGCGACGGCCTCATACGTCTCCGTCACGTCGCCGGTCGCGATGTCCACCACACCGAGCCGCCGCACGTAGCCGGATGATTCGGCACTGCCGTATCCGATGACGATCTGCCCCGGCCCGGCGTCGTGCAGGTCGTATTCGTAGCGGTCGCCCGGCCTGGCGACCGGGCGGCTGACGGTCCGGCCGTTCTCCACGGAGACCAGGTGGTGGGTGAGCTTGCCGTTCAGGTAGTGGCTCATCACCAGCGTCGTGCCGATGACCCTGCGCAGGTAGAGCTCGCCGGAGGTGGTGAGGCCCGACGTGTCGATCACGACCGGCGCCGACGTCCCGCTCATGTCGGTGAGCGTGTACACGTTCCCGTCCTTGGACGCGACGAGGTCCGTACCCGTACTGCCCCACTTGGGCCCGGCGGGGAGCGTGACGGTGGCTCCGCCCGCGAAGGGCGTCCAGCGGTAGACGGCGGAATCGGGCTGCCAGCCCGTGCTGGTGAGCATGCCCGTCCGGCCCGCGCTGAGAAGCTTCGCATCGGCCGGGATGTCGAGCGGGGCCCGCTCGTCCGCCGTCCGCTGAACGGTGACGGCGGAGGACACCGGCCCTGCCGCGAGGGCGGGGGCCGTGAGACCCCAGGCGGTCACCGTGACGACGGCGACGGCGAGGCGACGGCCGGCGGGGCCGAGGTGCTTCAAGGGGGTTCCTTCCGGGGCTGCGGTCGTGGCGTCCATTCGCCACGACCACAGGACTCACGACGACCGGTCAAGGTTGTACGGCCGCGTGTACCACCTCGGAGGTCTGCATCCTGGTCGGAGCCCGCCCTGGTCGTCAGGTCGCGTGGAAGTCCTGGGGGCCGGCGCCCGTGGCGTGGAAGTCCTCGTGGGTGGTGCTCGTGGCGTGGAAGTCCTGGGGGCCGGAGCTCGTGGCGTGGACGTCCGCCAGGGCCGGTGTCGCCGTGCCGATGGCGAGCGCCGCGGCCACGACGGCTCCGGCCAGCAGGCGTTGGGTGCGGGACATGAGCAACTCCTTGTGAGAAGACGGACGTGCGTCGCTCCAGCCTGCGCGATCGCGAACGCCGGTTCGATGGTTGCGTGCCGTTCCGGCCAGGGATTGGCCGGGAGCTCGTAGCGCGCGCAAGAGGGGCCGGGCGGATGCCCGGCCCCTCCTCGCTGTCCGGCGCGCCGCGCGCGTCAGGCCCTGTCCGACCGGTCCCCCCGGCCGTCGGACGTCCCCCGAGCCTTGCGCGTCGGCATCCCGGACAGTCACGGCTTCGGCAGCTCCCCCGATGGCGCCGCCGGGGCCGTCCCCCGTCGCGAGCCGGCCCCTCGTTCCCCCGTGGGCCGGCCCGGGTCGTCTACGTGAGGGGCTCACCCGTCGCGTGGGCGTCCAGCGGCTTGACGGGCTTGACGGGCTCGCTCGTCGCGTGGGCGTCCAGCGGCTTGATCGGCTCGCTCGTCGCGTGCGCGTCGCCCAGCGTGGTGATCTCCTCGCCCGTGGCGTGGGCGTCAGTGGGCTTGAGGTTGTCGGCCATGAAGGTCATCTCCTGTAGCTGATGGACGTGGCGAGAGCGACGCCCGCCCGGCGATTCCCCCGTGGATCGCCGGGTGGGACGTCCAGGGCCGATCACCCTAACGGTGGGGCCTCATCGCGATCCGTCTGCCCCCCGACGCGGCGGATCGACACACATGAGAGTGCCGTGCGGCGATAAACGATTGATGAACGACCTGGTGCGGTCACGCCACGGCGGCCGGGTGCAGCAGCGCGCGGACACTCGTGGCCTCGGGGGAGTCGAGCTCCTCGAAGACCGTGAGCGCCTCGCGCCAGCACACCCGCGCCCGGTCGATCTGACCCAGCGCCGACAGGCCGCGCCCCAGCACCGTCAGGACGTTGGCCCGCCGCCACTCGCCGCCGATCCCGTGCAGTACGGCGAGCGCCTGTTCCGCGTGGGAGGCCGCCGAGGCGGACTTGCGCTCGGCGAGATTGACCTCGGCGAGTCGGAACAGCGTCATGCCGTGCCACAGCTTCTGCCGGCTCTCCTGGAAGACGCTCAGCGCCTCGGTGAGGACGGCGCGCGCCTGACCGGTCTCGCCGGCCTCGGTGAGCGCGAGGCCGAGCGCGTACTTGCCGTTGGCGAGACGCAGCGGCAGACCGTCGTCCGACTTCTCGTAGATCGCGATCCCCTGCCGTGCCAGCTCGACCGCGCTGGTGATGCGGCCCATGGCGAGGTGCACCCGGGACAGGTTGCACAGCGCGCTGGCCTCCCCGGGCTTGTTCTGGTCCGCCCGGAACGCGGCGAGCGCCTGCGAGAGGTGGGTCTCCGCGTCCGTGTGCCGGCTCTCGTAGAGCGCGATGATCCCCAGCTGGTTGGGGGCCTGTGCCGACGAGACGGGGTCACCGGCCGCGAGGCCGGCCTCCAGCGCGCGGCGGGCCTCGTCGGCCGCCTCGCCGAACCGGCCCGAGGTGCTGTGCACATGGGTGAGCATCGTCCGGGACCGGCCCTCCGCCCGCATCTCCCCCGCCTTGGCCGCGGCCTCGCTCACGGCCGTGGCCGCCTGCGCGAACTGGTGCGTGTTCGCCCCCGACTCGGCGAGGTCGACGGCTGCCATCAGGAGGTCCGCGGCGCGACGGAGGAGGCCGTTGCCGGCGGACTGGCGGGCGCAGGCGAGGAGGCCGTTGGCCTCGGTGAAGAGCCAGTCCAGGGCGGATTCCTGCGTGTCGAAGGCGAGACCGGGGTACTGGGTGCGCTCGAAGTGCTCGAGGACGCGCTCCCCGGGGCGCTCGATCGCGTACACGCGGGCCGCCGTCGACAGATAGAAGTCCAGCAGCCGGGAGAGCGCCAGTTCCCGTTCCACCGGAGGCTGTTCGTCCCTCTCCGCGCACGCACGCGCGTAGAGCCGCACCAGGTCGTGGTAGCGGTAGCGGCCCGGGGCCGCCGATTCGAGGAGCGAGGTGTCGACCAGCGCCTCCAGGAGGTCCTCCGTGTCGTGGAGTTCCAGGTCGAGGACGGCCGCGGCCGCCGCGAGGGAGATGTCCGGGCCGTCGGCAAGGCCGAGGAGGCGGAACGCACGGGCCTGGGCCGGTTCCAGCTGGCCGTAGCCGAGTTCGAAGGTGGCCTTGACGGCGAGGTCGCCGGCCTGGAGTTCGTCCAGGCGGCGGCGCTCGTCGGCGAGCTTCGCCGCCAGGACGGCCACCGTCCAGGTGCGGCGCGCGGCCAGCCGGGAGGCGGCGATACGGATCGCCAGCGGCAGGAAGCCGCACGCGGCGACCACGTCGAGGGCCGCTTCCCGCTCCGCCGAGACGCGCTCCTCGCCGACGATCCGGGTGAAGAGCTGGAGCGCCTCCTCCGGCGACATGACGTCCAGGTCCACCAGGTGCGCCCCGGCCAGGTCCACCATCCGGATGCGGCTGGTCACCAGCGCCGCGCAGCCCGCCGTGCCCGGCAGGAGGGGGCGGATCTGGGCCGCGTCCCGCGCGTTGTCGAGCAGTACGAGGACCCTCCGGCCGTCCAGCGTCGAGCGGTACAGCGCCGCCCGCTCGTCCAGCGAGTCCGGGATGGCGGAGTCGGGCGTGCCGAGGGCCCGCAGGAACGCGCCGAGGACCGTCTCGGGAGCCGCGGCACGGGAGCCCGCGCCCTGGAGGTCGACGTAGAGCTGTCCGTCGGGGAAGTGCGGCCGCGCCTCGTGGGCCACGTGCACGGCGAGCGTCGTCTTGCCGACGCCGCCGATGCCCGCGAGCGCCGACACGGCCATCACGGAGCCCTCCGCCGTGGCCAGCCGCTTCCCCAGCTCCCGTACGAAGGAGTTGCGGCCGGTGAAGTCCGGGACCGTCGCGGGGAGTTGCGCGGGCCGGGCGACGGCGGGCGCCGGAGCCGATTCCTCGACCGGGCGGGCCAGTTCGGTGTCCGCCTGGAGGATCCGCTGCTGGAGGCGGGAGAGTTCCGGGTTCGGGTCGACGCCCAGCTCGTCGGCGAGGAGCCGGCGGGTGTCCGCGTAGACCGCGAGCGCCTCGGCCTGCCGGCCGCTGCGGTAGAGGGCCAGCATGAGCAGTTCGCGCAGGCGCTCCCGCAGCGGGTGGGCGGCGGTCAGCGCGGTCAGCTCGGAGACGGCCTCCGCGTGCGCGCCGGCCTCCAGGTCCATGTCGAGCCGGGTCTCCAGGAGCTGGAGCCGCCACTCCTCCAGGCGTACGCGCTGGGTCTCGGCGTACGGCCCCGGTACGGAGGCCAGCGCCTCGCCGTCCCACAGCCCGAGGGCCTTGTTCAGCCGGGACCTGGCCGCCGCGCGGTCGCCCGCGCCGCGCAGTTTGTCGGCCTCGGCGGCCAGCTCCTGGGCGACGTTCAGGTCGAGGGCGCCGGCGTCGGCGGTACGGATGGCGTAGCCGCCCGACTCGCTGACCAGGACCCCGGTGTCGAGGATCTTGCGCAGCCGTGAGGCGTAGGTCCGTACCGCCGCGAGCGCCTGCGAGGGCGGCTCGTCGCCCCAGATGGCGTCGATCAGTTCGGAGGCCGTCGCCGTGCGCCCGTCGCGCAGCAGCAGCGCTGCGAGCAGGGCCCGCTGCTGGGGCGAGCCCGAGGGGAGGGCGGCGCCGTCCCGCCAGGCGCGCACCGGGCCGAGCACGCTGAAGCGCAGGTCGTCCGTGCGGACGCGACCTGTCAGCGGAGCTCGCTGCTCCGGAACGTGCGGGCCGTTCTCACGGTCCATAGCTCCCCCTGCCGTACCGCTGGTTTCGCCCCTGACAGTCTGCCTTGCCCGGAGGGGATGCGTCAGCATCGGGTCACTGTCTGCACAAGTCCTGCCACATGATTCGGCCGACCAATTAGCTGACGGGTCGTCAGATCGGCGCTACCGTGAAACGCATGGAGACCTTCCCGAAGATCATCTCGGTGGACGACCACACCGTGGAGCCGCCTCACGTCTGGCGGGACCGGCTCCCGTCCAGGTACCGCGACACCGGACCGCGGATCGTCCGCGCGCCCCTGAAGGAAATGACCTTCCTCGGCGGCAAGTTCGCACCCGTCATGGGTGCCAAGGGCGACGACGGCCCGATCGGCGACTGGTGGGTGTACGAGGATCTGCACCGGCCGCTCACCCGCCTCGACACCGCTGTCGGCTACGACAGGGACGAGATCAGGCTCGAGGTCATCACCTACGAGCAGATGCGCCCCGGCTCGTACAGCGTCCCCGACCGGCTGGCCGACATGGACGTCAACCACGTCCAGTCCGCGCTCTGCTTCCCCACCTTCCCGCGCTTCTGTGGGCAGACCTTCACCGAGGCGAGCGACCGCGAGCTCGGCCTCCTCGGCGTCCGCGCGTACAACGACTGGATGGTGGAGGAGTGGTGCGGGCCCGAGGCCCGGGGTCGGCTGATCCCGCTCACCCTCGTACCCCTCTGGGACGCCGAACTCGCCGCCGAGGAGGTGCGGCGCAACGCCGCCCGCGGTGTCCGCGCCGTCGCCTTCTCCGAGATCCCGCCCCACCTCGGGCTCCCGTCGGTCCACACCGACCACTGGGACCCGTTCCTTCGCGCCTGCGACGAGACCGGCACCGTCGTCGCGATGCACATCGGCTCCTCCAGCCGGATGCCGTCCACCTCCGCCGACGCCCCGCCCGCGGTCGGCTCCACCATCACCTTCGCCAACTGCTGCTTCTCGATGGTGGACTGGCTGATGAGCGGGAAGTTCGAGCGCTTCCCCAACCTGAGGATCATGTACGCCGAGGGGCAGATCGGCTGGATCCCGTACATCCTGGAGCGGGCCGACGTCGTCTGGGAGGAGAACCGGGGCTGGGGCGGAGTCGCCGACAAGGTGCTGCGCCCGCCGTCGGAGCTCTTCGCCGAGCACGTCTACGGCTGCTTCTTCGACGACGCCTTCGGCCTGAAGAACCTGGACGCGATCGGCGTAGGGAACGTTCTCTACGAGACGGACTACCCGCACTCCGACTCCACCTGGCCCAAGTCGCGCGAGGTCGGCGAGGCGCAGATGGGGCACCTGGCACCGGACGTCGTGGAGAGGATCGTGCGCGGCAACGCGATCGAGCTGCTCGGCCTGACGGCGGACGGGCTCTGGGTGCCGTGACGCAACGACGAGCGGCCGCACCCCGTCGTGGGGTGCGGCCGCCATGCCGTACGGCTCAGCCGAGGCGGACCGAGGAGATCGTGTCGTCGAAGCCGATCGACGCGAGGTCGGCGATGTTGCCGCTCACCGACTTCGACGTGCCCTTGCAGTCCTTCTCCGTCCAGATCTTCACCGTGCCGCTCGCCTGGAGCGAGGAGGCCCGGTCGTTCCGGCCCACGTTCTGGCAGCCGGTGCCGGCCAGGCCCTCGGACGGGTCGCCGAAGTTCGTCTCGTCGGAGAGGGTGACGCTGCTGTTCCCCCCGGTGGGCGCGGAGCCGCCGCCCGCCTTCGTGCCGCTCGGCGTCACCCCGAACCAGGTGCCGCCGACGCCCTGCCCGTTGGTGTCACCGGGGCGCAGGTCCTTGGCGAAGCGGTAGACCGGCCAGCCGCCGATGGTGACCTGGAGGTTGCCGTCGTCGCGCTTGACCACGCCCACGTCCGACTTCTTCACGCCGTCGATGAAGATCCGTCCGCCCGGCGCGACGACGACCGGCGGCCAGGTGGTGGCGCAGGCGTCGTTGCAGGTGGACTTGGACGGCTTCGCGGTGTCGTTGTCGAAGCGGTAGAGCGTGAAGCCCGCGCCGTTGACGACGACCGGGTCGAGGGCGCCCGCCCGGGCCGCGCTCAGCTGGACCCACTTCTGCGGCTTGCCCGGAGCGTTCGCCCAGTCGCCGGTCTTCGGCTGCGCGTTGTTCTGCTTCGCCGTACCGCTGAGGAAGTCGAACGCGGACCCGGCGGCGCCGGTGCCGGATCCGGCGTTCCCGGTCCCGGTCGCCGCGCTCCCGGCGGGCCTGTCGGCGGCCTTGTCCTCGGTGCCGCCGCAGGCGGTGAGCAGCAGGGCGGCGGCCGTGGTGGCGGCGGCGATCATCCCGAAGCGCTGGGTGTTCATGGTTCCCCCTGTGTGTGGTGTGCGTTGCCTTCGCGGGGGAGTACGGAGACGGCTGTAGGGGGCACTCAGCCGGTTACGTGCCTGAGACAGGCCCGGGACGGTTCCGGCACGGCGCCCCCCGACCCCTTGTCTGATGACCCGTCAGAAGCGAGCATGAGGGCCACTCAATCGATATGACGAATCGTCAGATCCATAGGGGGTCCACCATGGTGGTCTACGGGATGCAGCTCCCGGTCCAGTCGCAGAGCACCCTCTACGCCGAGCCCTGGGAGGCCGCCGCGGGCCCCGCCGACCTGGTGGAGATCGCCCGCGTCGCCGACCGGACCGGCTTCGACTACATCGCGAGCTGCGACCACGTCGCCATCCCGCGCCGACTCGCCGGACCCATGAGCACGATCTGGTACGACCCGGTCGCCACGCTCTCCTTCCTGGCCGCCGCCACCGAGCGCGTCCGGCTGCTCTCGCACGTCGCCGTCGTCGGCCTGCGCCACCCCCTGGTGACCGCCAAGGCGTACGCGACGCTCGACCACCTCTCCGGCGGCCGCCTGGTCCTCGGGGTCGGGGCCGGGCACGTCCAGGAGGAGTTCGAGGCGGTCGGGGCCGACTTCGCCGGGCGCGGGGGCGTGCTCGACGAGACGATCGACGCGCTGCGGGCGGCCCTCGGCCCGGAGGAGTACCCGGAGCACGCGGGCGAGCGCTTCGCCTTCAAGGACCTCGGGCAGCTGCCCCGGCCCGCCCAGGAGCATGTGCCCGTCTGGGTCGGCGGGTCCTCGCCGGCCGCCGTGCGCCGGGCCGCCCTCAAGGGGGACGGCTGGCTGCCCCAGGGCGACCCGCGGGACAGGCTCCCCGCCCAGATCGCCCGGCTCAAGGCCCTGCGCGAGGAGGCCGGGATCGAGGACCCGATCACCGTCGGGGCGATCGTCGAGGCCCTGTACGTCGGCGAGGCCGGCTGGGACGTCGGCCGGCGGACGCTGTCGGGCAAGCCGGAGGCCCTGGCCGAGTCGCTGAACGCGTACGGCGCGATGGGCGTGCACCAGATCCAGGTCCGGTTCCGCTCCCGGAGCCGTACCGAACTCACCGATCAGATGGCGGCGTTCGCCGCCGAGGTCGCCCCCCACCTGAGCTGAGGAGTTGGACGGACATGGGCAAGCTGGACGGACGGGTCGTCGTCGTCACGGGCGCGGCGCGCGGACAGGGCGAGCAGGAGGCGCGGCTCTTCGCCGCCGAGGGGGCCCGGGTCGTCCTCGCCGACGTGCTCGACGCTCCGGGCGAGGCGCTGGCCAAGGAGCTGGGGGAGGAGCGGGCGGTCTACGTCCACCTCGACGTCACACGGGAGGAGGAGTGGACGGCGGCGGTCACCGCCGCCAAGGAGCGCTTCGGGCGGATCGACGGCCTGGTGAACAACGCGGGCATCCTGCGCTTCAACGAGCTGGTCTCCACGCCCCTGGAGGAGTTCCAGGCAATCGTCTCGGTCAACCAGGTCGGCTGTTTCCTGGGGATCCGTACCGTCGCGCCCGAGATCGAGGCGGCCGGCGGCGGCACGATCGTCAACACCGCCTCGTACACGGGTCTGACGGGTATGGCGGGCGTCGGCGCGTACGCGGCCACCAAGCACGCCGTGCTCGGGCTGACCCGGGTCGCGGCGCTGGAGCTGGCGGCCAAGGGGATCCGGGTCAACGCGGTCTGTCCCGGAGCGATCGACACCCCGATGAGCAACCCGGAGGGCGTGGACCCGGAGGCGACGGCCGGGCTGTACCGGCAGCTCGTGCCGATGGGGCGGATCGGGAAGCCGGAGGAGGTGGCGGCGCTCGCGCTCTTCCTGACCGCCGACGACTCCTCGTACATCACCGGGCAGCCGTTCGTCATCGACGGCGGCTGGCTGGCGGGCGTGAAGCTCTTCTGACCGCTTCTGACGCTCCATCAGGTATTGACGCACCTGCCGCGCGGTGCGAAAGTCGGGCACATCGAGAATCTGATGGTACGTCAGAAACAACGAGGACGGTGAACCCCCTTGGAATTCGGGATCTTCGTACAGGGATACGTCGGCAAGCGTGCCGAGACCGATCCCGAGGCCGAGCACAAGGCACTGATGGAGGAGACCGAGTACGTCATCCAGGCGGACACGTCCGGGTTCAAGTACGCCTGGGCCTCCGAGCACCACTTCCTGGAGGAGTACTCGCACCTCTCGGCGAACGACGTCTACCTCGGCTACCTCGCCCACGCCACCGACCGGATCCACCTCGGCTCCGGCATCTTCAACCCCCTGGCGCCGGTGAACCACCCGGTCAAGGTCGCCGAGAAGGTCGCCATGCTCGACCATCTCTCCCAGGGCCGCTTCGAGTTCGGCTCGGGGCGCGGGGCGGGCTCCCACGAGATCCTCGGGTTCATGCCGGGCATCACCGACATGAACCACACGAAGGAGATCTGGGAGGAGACGATCGCCGAGTTCCCCAAGATGTGGCTCCAGGACGAGTACGTCGGCTTCCAGGGCAAGCACTGGTCCCTGCCGCCGCGCAAGGTCCTGCCCAAGCCGTACGGGAAGTCCCACCCCGCCATGTGGTACGCGGCCGGCTCGCCGTCCTCGTACGCGATGGCGGGCAGGAAGGGGCTCGGCGTCCTCGGCTTCAGCGTGCAGAAGGTCTCCGACATGGAGTGGGTCGTCGAGTCGTACAAGACCGCGATCAAGGAGGCCAGGGCGGTCGGCGACTTCGTCAACGACAACGTGATGGTCACCTCGACCGCGATCTGCGCCGAGACGCACGACAAGGCCGTCGAGATCGCGGTGAGCGGCGGGCTCAACTACCTGCAGTCGCTCCTCTTCCGCTACCACGACACCTTCCCCCGGCCCGAGGGCATCCCCGAGTGGCCGGAGCTGCTGCCCGAGTACAGCGCGGAGATCATCGAACTCCTCATCGCGGAGGAGCTGATGATCTGCGGCGACCCGGACGAGGTGCTGCGCCAGTGCAAGCGCTGGGAGCAGGCGGGCGCGGACCAGCTGTCGTTCGGGCTGCCGATCGGGATCAGTTACGAGGACACGATGAACACGATCAAGCTGATCGGCGAGCACGTGATCCCCAAGATCGACACGGACCCGGTCCACCGCACGACCCGCTTCCGCCAGGCCGCGACGGACTGACGGGGCTCGCCCACCGGGCCGGGGCTCCCCGCCCGACACGAGCGCGGGGCGGTGTCTTCCCGGACCACCGTTCCGTACCGGCCCCGGCCGGGGACGTCGTAGCCGCGGCCGGCTACCGCGTCCCCGGCCGGGGCGTGTCCACGCGCAGAAAGGGACCGTCATGCTCGACCACCTGATCAAGGGCGCCACCGTCGTGGACGGCACCGGCGCCCCCGCCTTCGTCGCCGACGTCGGCATACGCGACGGGCGGATCGCCCTGATCGCCGCGCCCGGTACGACGACCGAGAGCGCACGCACCACCGAGGACGCCACCGGTCTCGTCCTCGCCCCCGGCTTCGTCGACCCCCACACCCACTACGACGCCCAGCTCTTCTGGGACCCCTTCGCCACCCCCTCCATGAACCACGGCGTCACGACCGTCGCGGGCGGCAACTGCGGTTTCACGCTCGCGCCCCTCCACCCGGACCGGCCCGAGGACGCCGACTACACGCGCCGCATGATGTCCAAGGTCGAGGGCATGGCCCTCAAGGCCCTGGAGGAGGGCGTCGACTGGAGCTGGTCCTCCTTCGGCGAGTACCTCGACGCCCTCGAAGGACGGATCGCCGTCAACGCGGGCTTCATGGTCGGGCACTGCGCCCTGCGCCGGTACGTGATGGGCGCCGAGGCCGTCGGCGGGCAGCCCACGCCCGAGCAGCTCGACCGGATGACCGCGCTGCTCCACGAGGCGATGGAGGCCGGCGCCTGGGGCCTGTCCACCACCCAGTCGTCCACCCACTCCGACGGCGACGGCGCCCCCGTCGCCTCCCGGCACGCCACCCCCGCCGAACTGATCGCGCTCTCCGCGGCGGTCGGCGAGCACGAGGGCACCCAGCTCGAAGCGATCCTCGCCGGCTGCCTCGACCAGTTCTCCGACGAGGAGATCGACCTCTTCGTCGACATGACGGCCGCCGCCGGACGCCCCCTGAACTGGAACGTCCTCACCATCGACGCCACCGTCCCCGAACGCGTCCCCCGCCAGCTCGTCGCCTCCGAACGCGCCCGCAAGTCCGGCGGCCGGATCGTCGCGCTCACCATGCCGATCCTCACCCCCATGAACATGTCGCTCGGCACGTTCTGCGCCCTCAACCTCATCCCGGGCTGGGGCGAGATCCTGGCGCTTCCCGTGCCCGGGCGGATCGCGAAGCTGCGCGACCCGGACGTCCGCGCCGAGATGCTGCGCCGCGCCGACTCCAAGGAGGCCGGCGTCTTCCGCCGCCTCGCGCACTTCGGCCGGTACGTCATCGGCGACACCTACAGCCGCGAGAACGAGGGCCTCACCGGGCGGGTCGTGAACGACATCGCCGCCGAACGCGGACAGGACCCCTTCCAGTGCCTCGTCGAGATCTGCGCCAACGACGAGCTGAGGACCGTGCTGTGGCCCATGCCCACCGACAACGACCCGGCCTCCTGGGCGCTGCGCCGCGAGACCTGGGAGCACGAGGACGTGCTGCTCGGCGGCTCCGACGCCGGTGCGCACCTGGACCGCATGTGCGGCGCCCCGTACACCACCCGCTTCCTCGGCGACTGTCTGCGCGGCCGCAAGCTGGTCCCGCTGGAGCAGGCGGTGAAGATGCTCAGCGACGACCCCGCCCGGCTCTTCGGGCTGCGTGAGCGCGGGCGGATCACCGAGGGGTTCCACGCCGACCTGGTCCTCTTCGACCCCGAGCGGATCGACGCGGGCCCGGCGACCCTGGTGCACGACCTGCCCGGGGACAGCCCCCGGCTCGACTCGCGGGCGGTCGGCGTCGTCTCCGTCCGCGTCAACGGCGTGGAGACCATCCGCGACGACGAGGTGACCGGTGCGATCCCCGGCAGGGTGCTGCGCTCGGGCCGCGACACGAGGACGGTGTCCACCAGGTGACGCAGCGACTCTTCATCGGCGGCGAGTGGGTCGAGCCCGACGGCGGGCACTACGAGGTGGTCAACCCGGCCACCGAGGAGGTCGTCGGCCTTGCGCCCGAGGCCTCCCGCGACCAGGTGTACGAGGCGGCGGACGCCGCCCGGGAGGCCTTCGCGACCTGGTCCCGTACGAAACCGGAGGAACGGGCCGCGATCCTCGACCGGGCCGCCGACCTCATGGCCCGCGACGCCGACGCGCACACCGTCCTCGCGCAGGCCGAGACCGGCGCCACCACCGGCACCGCGCGCGGCATGCAGGTCGCCGTCGGCTCCTCCCGGTTCCGGCGGTACGCGCGCGGCGCCCTGGAACCGGTCGAGCAGGCGCTGCCCCCGCAGATCAACGAGGCCGGACCCATGGGGAAGGCCGGGGTCTTCGGCGCCGTCGCGGTGCGCCGCCCGGTCGGGGTGGTCACCTGCATCACCTCGTACAACAACCCCTGGGCCAATCCGGCCGGCAAGGTCGCCCCGGCGCTCGCCATGGGCAACACGGTCGTGGTGAAGCCCGCCCCGCAGGACCCGCTCTCCGTGTACGCGATGGCCCGGGCGCTGGAGGAGGCGGGCGTCCCCGCCGGTGTCGTCAACGTCGTCACGGGCACGAGCACCGCCGTCGGCGAGGCGGCCGTCGACTCCCCGGCCGTCGACATGGTCTCCTTCACCGGCTCCACGGCCGTCGGGCAGCGCATCGGCGAGGTCTGCGGCCGGGCGCTGAAGCGGCAGCTGATGGAGCTGGGCGGGAAGGGCGCGGCGCTGGTCCTCGACGACGCCGACCTCGACTCCGCCGTGATGGGGATCGGCACCACCTTCTCCTTCTACAGCGGACAGATCTGTACGGCCCCGACCCGGGTGCTCGCCCAGCGCGGGATCTACGAGCAGCTGATCGAGAAGCTCACCGGCTATCTGGCCTTCATGAAGGTCGGCGATCCGACGGTGCAGGGCACGGTGGTCGGCCCGGTGATCTCGGCGGCGCACCGTGACCGGGTGGAGGCATACGTCGAGCTGGGGCGGAAGGAGGGCGCGCGGGTGGTCGCGGGCGGTGAGCGCCCGGCCATGGAGCGCGGCTTCTACGTGGCGCCGACGCTGCTCGCGGACTGCACCAACGACATGCGGGTCGTCCGGGAGGAGATCTTCGGCCCGGTCGTCGTGGTCGTCCCCTTCGACGACGAGGAGGAGGGCATCGCGCTGGCGAACGACAGCGACTACGGGCTGCTCGACTACGTGTGGTCGGGTGACGTGGCCCGCGCATTCCGTATCGCGGCCCGGCTGAGGGCGGGCGGCGTCGGGGTGAACACCATCGGACGGAACATGGAGGCGCCGTTCGGCGGGTTCAAGAAGAGCGGCGTGGGGCGGGACGTGGGGTCCTACGCACTCCATGCGTACAGCGAGACGCAGGCGGTGGTCTGGCCCGGCTGACATCCGCCCCGGCGCCGGCCGCCCCCGGTCCCGGCGCCGGCCGACCCCCCTCCCCGCGCGGCCCGGAAAATTCTTCGGGAAAATTTGGAAACGGACATTTAGGGCAGTGCTGCGGTTCCCGCATATCGGACGGCTTCTGAGACGCCTGCCAATCGGTCGGTGTCGGCGCGTGGTCGATCTTTCAATCAATGCCGAGAGGGTCTTGTCGCCCTCTCAATGCAAGGTGAAGATCGCCCCATGTCCTGGAGTCGTCTCCTCCGGATGTGGAAACCGCAGCACTTAACGTCCTGTTCATGACTCAGGTGGATGCACGGCCCCAGGCCGGAGACACGGTAAGGGGCGTCACCGCCTCGGGTGAGAGCCAGGGCGTACGCACCAAGGGCCTCGGCGGAAACTCCGTAGGGCTGATGGGCAGTGCCGTCATCGGCATCTCGACCGTCGCCCCCGTCTACTGTCTGACCTCCACGCTCGGCTCCACGGCCGGCGAGGTCGGGCTCCAGATGCCCGCGATCTTCCTCGCGGGGTTCCTCCCGATGCTCCTCGTCGCCTTCGCGTACCGGGAGCTCAACCGGGTGATGCCGGACTGCGGCACCTCCTTCACGTGGACGGTCAAGGCCTTCGGCCCCCGGATCGGCTGGATGTGCGGCTGGGGCCTCGTCATCGCGACGATCATCGTCCTGTCCAACCTGGCCGGCGTCGCGACCTCGTACTTCTGGCTCCTCGCCGGGGAGATCACCGGCAGCGAATCCATCGCCGCCCTGGACGACAACAAGGCCGTCCACATCCTCACCTGCCTCGCGCTGATCGCCCTGGCGACCGCGATCAGCTACCGCGGGATGACCGCCACCAAGGGCGTGCAGTACGCCCTCGTCGCACTCCAGCTCGTCGTCCTCGCGCTCTTCGTCGCGATGGCCTTCCAGAAGGCCGGCAGCGGCTCCTTCGACACCGGGCTCTCCTTCTCCTGGGAGTGGATGAACCCGTTCGCCGTCCAGTCCTTCGCCGCCTTCACGGCCGGTCTGTCCCTCTCGATCTTCATGTACTGGGGCTGGGACGCCTGCATGGCGACCAACGAGGAGACCACGGGCAGCGCCAAGACCCCCGGCCGCGCCGCGCTCATCGCGATGGTCGTCCTGGTCGGCTCCTACCTCGCCACCGGCGTCGCCGCGCAGATGGCGGTCGGCTCCGGCGACAGCGGCCTCGGCCTGGCCAACCCGGAGACCTCCGACAACGTCTTCGCGGCCCTCGCCGGACCGGTCATGGGCCCGGCCCTCGGCATCCTGCTCTTCATCGCCGTCCTCGCCTCGGCGGCGGCCAGCCTCCAGACGACGTTCATCCCGGTGGCCCGCACAGTGCTGGCGATGTCGACGTACGAGGCGCTCCCCGCGTCCTTCGCCAAGGTCCACCCGCGCTTCAAGGTGCCGGGCAAGGCCACGATCATCGCGGGCGTCGCCACCGGCGTCTTCTACACGGTGATGACCCTGGTCAGCGAGAACGTCCTGGTCGACACGATCTACGCGCTCGGCCTGATGATCTGCTTCTACTACTCGCTGACCGCGTTCGCCTGCGCCTGGTACTTCCGCAAGGAGCTCTTCCGCTCCGGCCGGGACTTCGTCTACAAGGGCCTGTGCCCGGTCCTCGGCGGCGTCCTGCTCACCGCGGTCTTCGGCAAGACGCTCTACGACATGTGGGACCCCGCCTACGGCAGCGGCTCCTCGGTCCTCGGCGTCGGCTCGGTCTTCGTGATCGGTGTCGGGCTGCTGCTGGTCGGCCTGGTGATCATGCTGGTCATGCAGCGCCGGAGCCCCGCGTTCTTCCGCGGCGAGGTGCTGACGAAGGAGACGCCGTCGCTGGTGGTCGCGGACTGACGCCGCGGACGTGAACACCTGAGCCATGACGGAACGAGGTGGCGGGACCGGAAGACGGTCCCGCCACCTCGTTCGTACGTCCGTCGCGGTCAGCGGCCGGGGAGCAGCCCCTCCACGGTCGCGTTGGCGGCGGGCATCCCGGCCGCCGAGGCCGGCTTCTCCTGGGGGTCCAGGAGGCCGCTCAGCGGGACGACGGACGGGAGGTTGGCGTTGCCGAGGTCCATGGTGTCGGCGGCGGCGGACCCGGCGGCGCCGATGCTCCCGGCGAGGGCGAGACCGGTCAGGGCCAGGTTGCGGATCATCTTCATGCCGGGACCAACGAGCGGCCCCCCGACCAGGTCGCGCCCGCCGGGACACGGAGCTCTCCCTAGGATGCGTCCGTGCATACGGAACAGACATGGTCGCTGCGCCCCGGGCGGGCGGAGGACGTGGAGCCGATCGCCGACCTGCGGGCGGTCGTGATGCGCGACGACCTGGTGCGGCTCGGCCGCTACGACGAGCACCGGGTACGGCAGCGGCTGCGCGACGGCTTCTCCCCGGAACACACCTCGGTCGTCGAGACCGAGGGGGCCCTCGTGGGCTGTGTGACCTTCCGCCCGTACGACGACGGGCCGGGGCTGTACATCGAGCACTTCTACCTGGCTCCCGAGGCCCAGGGCAGGGGCCTCGGGACGGCGGTCCTGCGGGAGCTGCTGGCCCGGGCGGACGAGCAGTCCCTTCCCGTACGTCTCGTCGTGGTGCGCGGCAGTGCGGCCCGGCGCCTCTACGAACGCGAGGGATTCACGGTCGAGTCGTGCGAGGACCCGATCGACGTACTGATGGTGCGCGAGCCGCCGGTCAGAGAGCCACGCCCGCCGGCTGCCTGATCGTCACGTTGATCCGGTTGAACAGGTTGGTGAGGGCGACCATCATCACGATCGCCGAGAGCTGCTTCTCGTCGAAGTGGTCGGCGGCCGCGTCCCACACCGCGTCCGGCACGGCGTCCGAGGTGTCGGCCAGCCGCGTCGCGTGCTCGGCGAGCGCCAGCGCGGCCCGCTCCTCGTCGGTGAAGTACGGCGCCTCGCGCCAGGCCGCGACGGCGAAGAGCTTCTCGTCGCTCATCCCGGCCTTCCGGGCGCTCTTGACGCCGAAGTCGACGCAGAAGCCGCACCCGTTGATCTGGCTGGCACGCAGGTGCACGAGCTCCAGCGTCGACTCCGGGACTCCGCCCTGACGGGTGGCCTTCACCAGCTCCTGAATGGCGGCTCCGGCGCCGGGGAGGACGTAGGCGGGGTTGGTCATCCGGGGGGTGATCTCGTGCAGCATGGTGGTCGCTCCTTCAGCGGTCCGTGTTCCTGTGGGCCGTTCCTGCCGGCTTCACTGCACTGACGGAGCCCGCGACGCGGATGTGACACGTCCGGAGAAGTTTTTTCCGGAGGATTCTCAGGAGGCCGCTTCCGCGATCAGGGCGGTGGCGACCGTACGGAAACCGAGGCGGCCGTAGAGGCGGGCCACGGACTCGTCCGTGGCCGTCAGGAAGACCGTCTCCACACCGCGGGCGCGGGCGTCCGCGATCAGGGCCGCCGTGACCGCGAGACCCAGGCCCCGGCGGCGGGCGGCCGGCAGGGTGCCGACGCCGACGACCTCCGAGACGGGGCCGACGGGCTGGTGCTGCCCGGCGGACAGCGCGCCGCCGTCCGTGTCGACCGCGGCGGCGAGGTGGGTCAGGCCCGCCGCGATGCGCGCGGCGAGCTGGGCGGCGGCGGCCGGAGACGGCGCGACGCCGAAGGCCGCGTACGGGACGGCGGCCGCACTCGGCAGGACCGGGTCCTCGGCGCCGACCGTCCGCACGGTGACGCCCTCGGGAACGGCGGGCGCCGTGCCCTCCCCCTCCAGGACCATCAGCGGATGCTCACGCACCACCAGACCGCTCTTCTCGACGGCCGCGCGCAGCCCCGGCGTCGTCTCCGCGACCCACTCGAAGGCCTCCGGCGCGCCCAACTCCCGCTGCCGCGCCCGCACCCGGTCCACCTCGCCGGCCGACACGTCCCCGGAGTGCCCGAGCGTCGGCCGGGCGTAGTACGGCCACCCCTCCCCCTCCCGTACGAACAGGGTGAGCGGCCCGAACTCCTCGGCCCGCGCGGCGGATCGGGGAACGGCGTCGTAGTAGGTCTCGAGTCGGCTCAGCATGCCGGACATCCAAGCATCCGGGCCAAGGAAGCACAGGTGGATTTCCCCGCATGCGCCCTTGGCCGGGCGGTGACGCGGGTGGCGGGCACGGTGCGGGACGATGGGGGCATGACCGAGATCCTCACGCCCCGCCTCCTGCTCCGCCGCTGGACCGACGACGACCTCGTCCCCATGGCCGAGATCAACGCCGACCCCGAGGTGATGCGCTGGATCGGAGACGGATCCACCCGTGACCTGGAGCAGACCGCCGAGGACATCGAGCGGTGGGAGGAGGAGTGGGACGAGGAGGGCTTCGGGCTCTTCGCCGTCGAGCTCCTCGGCTCCGGTGAGCTGATCGGCTTCGCCGGGCTCTCCGTGCCCCACTTCCTGCCCGAGCTGGCGCACGAGGTGGAGATCGGCTGGCGGCTCGGCCGGCCCTTCTGGGGGCAGGGATACGCCTCGGAGGCCGCCCACGCGGCCCTGGAGTTCGCGCTCCAGGACCGCGGCCTCGACCGGGTGGTCGCCATCACCCACATCTCCAACTCGGCCTCCGAGAAGGTCATCCACAAGCTCGGGATGACCCCGGAGCGCGAGGCCGAGCACCCGGAGTTCGGCGTCCCGCTGCGCGTGTACGCGATCGACCTCAGCGAGTACCGGGGCTGATCCCGCGCGCCTCCAGGAACACCGGGTTCGTGAAGGCCGCGAGCGCGCCCGGCAGCGGCGGCAGCGTCGCCGGGTGCCGCACCTCGGCCCGTACGTAGGAGGCGTACGCGGCCGTCGTCACCCACTCCACCGGCTGCCCGGTCGCCGGCGCCGTGTACAGGACGCCCTGGTCCGTGACGAAGCGGACCGTGCCGCCCGCCGGGGCGCCGCTCACCGTCAGCCGGGCGGTGACGGGCTGGTCCGCCGGCACCCGCAGACGCCCGCCGATGCCCGTGGTGCGCCCCCGGCCGTCCGTGACCGAGAAGTCCAGGGAGACGGACGAGGACTCGGCGACGTACGAGCGGCCCGCGCGCAGGCCCTCCAGGATCGCCTCCCGGCTCAGCTCGTCCGCCAGGACCACGGTCTGCGGGGTGCCGACACGGTCCGGGTCACGGTGGGCGTCGGAGTTGCCCATCGCCGGGGTCCAGCGGCCCTTCGCGAGCGCCGCGTCCCAGCCGGCCAGCGACACCTCGTCGTCCGGGGTGTAGGGGCCGTTCCACACCTCGACCGCGTCCGCGTCGCCGAGGCCGAACTTCCAGGTGCAGCCGATGCAGGTGGCGTGCGGGTGCGCCGGCACGACCAGGCCGCCCGCCCTGCGGATCTCTCGCGCGAAACGCCCGAAACGGTTCTCCCGCGCCCGGTAGCGCCAGTCCACGAACGTGCCCGGGTCCGTGCCCACGGCCAGGACGTGGCCGTTGCGGGTGGTGACCTCCTCGCCGAGGAGGATCAGCAGGTCGTCCCCGGCTGCCTCGGCCCACGCCCCGTGCCCGGCATGGGTGTTGTGCTCGGTGGCGGTGAGGAAGTCGAGCCCGGCGGCGCGCGCGAGCGCGGCGACCTCGGCGGGCGTACGGCGCCCGTCCGAGTGCACGGTGTGCAGATGGCTGTCGCCGCGGTACCAGGCCCTTCCCCGGCCCTCGGCCCGCTCGGGCGGGTACACGGGCCTGGGCGTGGGCGGGGAGGCACCGAAGCGCAGGGTGATCGTCACCGAGTACGTGAGCCCCCGCGGCGCCACCGTGTACGGGGCGAGCACGACGAACCAGGTCCCGGCCTTCAGCGGACCGGCGACATAGCCGGGCGTCGCCTCGTCGGCGCGGAGGAAGAACTCCGTGCGCGCCCCGCCCGACCACCCCCGGAAGCCCTTGCCGCCGAGCTCGGTCCCGCGCTGGTCGAAGATGCCGATGTCCAGGGCGTTGCCCTGGGTCCCGGCGGGGACGGCCGGCCGCTCGTACGCGTACGAGACATGGATCTCGCGCACCCCGCGGGGGATCTCGACCGGGAGGTACACGTAGTCGGGGGAGCCGGGCGGCAGCGTGCCGCCGACCGTCTCCGTCCGGTCGCCGCCGGGGGATCCCCCGGGGGAGCCGTCGGGGGTGTCGGCGGCGTGCGCGAAGCTCACGCTTCCCAAGGTAAGGGCGGAGGCGACGCTCGTCGTCAGGAGCGTTCGTCGGGTCGTTTCGCTCATGTCCGGCACCCTCGTAGTAGGGCGTGAACTCCCGGACAACGCAAGAGGCCCGACGCGCCGCACCTCTCGGAAATCCACGCCGCAGCCCCTACCGTGCCGCTATGCGGATCTCGACCACGATCTTCCTGACCGACGAGACCATCACCCCCGTCCGCCTCGCGCGCGAGCTCGAACAGCGGGGCTTCGCAGGGCTCTACCTGCCCGAACACACCCACATCCCGATCGACCGGGCCACCCCCTACCCCGCGGCGGGCACCGAGCTGCCGCGGGAGTACGGCCGCACCCTCGACCCGTTCGTCGCCCTCGGCCAGGCCTCCGCCGTCACCGAACGGCTGGAACTCGGCACCGGCATCACGCTGATCACCGAGCACGACCCGATCGACCTGGCCAAGCAGATCGCCACCCTGGACCATCTCTCCGGCGGGCGCTTCACGCTCGGCATCGGCTTCGGCTGGAACAAGGAGGAGGCCGCGGACCACGGCGTGGAGTGGTCGACACGGCGTGAACTCGGCCGGGAGCGGATGGCGCTGATGCGCGCGCTGTGGGCCGACGAACCGACGGCGTACGAGGGTGAGTTCGGGGTGTCGGTGCGGGCTTCCTACGCCTACCCCAAGCCGGCCGGCGGCGCCCCGCGCACCCTGCTCGGCGGCGCCGCGGGCCCCAAGCTCTTCGCGCAGATCGCCGAGTACGCGGACGGCTGGATGCCGATCGGCGGCCGTGGCCTGACCCGGTCGATGCCGGTGCTCCGCGAGGCCTGGGAGCAGGCGGGACGCGACCCTAAGACCCTCCAGGTCGTCCCGTACGCGGTCCTCCCGAACCCGGGCAAGCTCGCGCACTACGAGGAGCTGGGCTGCGAGGAGGTGGTGCTCCAGCTGCCGCCGGGGGACGAGACGGAGGTCCTGGGGGTGCTGGACGAGTTCGCCCCGTACGTGTGAGGGCTCACGCCACGGCCGGAGGCCTTTCCCGCACGACGGCGTCCGACGGGGCCTCCTGCCTGCCCGAGGGCACTCGTATGCTCGGTCCATGACGGATCAGCAGCCCGGGCAGGCAGGACGGCCCACCGAGAACGCCATGCGCCGTGCCCTCAAGCGGGCCAGGGACGGAGTGGCGCTCGATGTGGGCGAGGCCGCCGTGCTGCTCCAGGCGCGGGGAACGGATCTGGACGATCTGGTCGCCTCCGCGGGGCGGGTGCGGGACGCGGGCCTGGAGGCCGCCGGGCGCCCGGGGGTCATCACGTACTCGAAGAGCGTCTTCATACCGCTCACCCGGCTCTGCCGTGACAAGTGCCACTACTGCACGTTCGTGACCGTGCCGGGGAAGCTGCGCCGCGCGGGGCACGGGATGTTCATGTCCCCCGACGAGGTCCTCGACATCGCCCGCCGCGGCGCGGAGCTGGGGTGCAAGGAAGCCCTGATCACGCTCGGCGACAAGCCCGAGGACCGCTGGCCCGAGGCGCGCGAGTGGCTCGACGCGCACGGCTACGACGACACCCTCGCGTACGTACGGGCCATGGCGATCCGCATCCTGGAGGAGACCGGTCTCCTCCCGCACCTCAACCCGGGCGTGCTGTCCTGGACGGACTTCCAGCGGCTCAAGCCCGTCGCGCCGTCCATGGGCATGATGCTGGAGACGACGGCGACCCGGCTCTGGTCCGAGCCCGGCGGCCCGCACTTCGGCTCCCCCGACAAGGAGCCGGCCGTCCGGCTGCGGGTGCTGGAGGACGCAGGCCGGTCGTCCGTGCCGTTCACCAGCGGGCTGCTCATCGGGATCGGCGAGACGTACGAGGAGCGGGCCGAGTCCCTCTTCGCGCTGCGCCGGGTCTCCCGGGCGTACCACTCCATCCAGGAACTGATCATCCAGAACTTCCGCGCCAAGCCGGACACGGCGATGCGCGGCATGCCGGACGCCGAACTGGACGACCTGATCGCCACGATCGCCGTCGCCCGGCACATCATGGGCCCCTCGGCCTGCCTCCAGGCCCCGCCGAACCTCGTCGACGAGGAGTACGGACGGCTCATCGGCGCCGGCATCGACGACTGGGGCGGGGTCTCCCCGCTCACCATCGACCATGTGAACCCGGAGCGGCCCTGGCCGCAGATCGACACCCTCGCGGAGAAGTCCCGCGCCGCCGGCTTCGAGCTGCGCGAACGCCTCTGCGTCTACCCGGAGTTCGTGGGTCGCGGCGAGCCCTGGCTCGACCCCCGTCTGCTGCCGCACGTGCGAGCGCTCGCCGACCCTGAGACCGGGCTCGCGAACCCGGACGCCCAGGTGCGCGGGCTGCCCTGGCAGGAGCCGGACGAGGCGTTCACGGCGGCGGGCCGCACGGATCTGCACCGGACGATCGACACCACCGGCCGCACCCACGACCGCCGCGAGGACTTCGACGAGGTCTACGGCGACTGGGAGGCGCTGCGCGAGGCGGCGATTCCCGGCATGGTCCCCCAGCGCATCGACACGGACGTCCGGGCCGCGCTCGCCACCGCCGCCGACGACCCGACGAAGCTCACGGACGACGAGGCCCTCGCCCTGCTGCACGCCGACGGTCCCGCGCTCGACGCGCTGACCCGGATCGCCGACGACGTGCGCAGGTCGGTGGTCGGCGACGACGTCACGTACATCGTCACCCGGAACATCAACTTCACCAACGTCTGCTACACCGGCTGCCGGTTCTGCGCCTTCGCGCAGCGGCGCACGGACGCCGACGCCTACACCCTCTCGCTCGACCAGGTCGCCGACCGGGCGCAGCAGGCGTGGGAGGTCGGCGCGGTGGAGGTGTGCATGCAGGGCGGCATCCACCCGGACCTGCCCGGCACGGCGTACTTCGACATCGCGCGGGCGGTGAAGGAGCGCGTGCCCGGGATGCACGTCCACGCCTTCTCGCCGATGGAGGTCGTCAACGGCGCCACGCGGACCGGGCTCTCGATCCGGGAGTGGCTGACGGCGGCGAAGGAGGCCGGGCTCGACTCGATCCCGGGCACGGCCGCCGAGATCCTCGACGACGAGGTCCGCTGGATCCTCACCAAGGGCAAGCTGCCGACGGCCACCTGGATCGAGGTGGTGAAGACGGCCCACGAGCTGGGCATCCGCTCGTCCTCGACGATGATGTACGGACATGTGGACCAGCCCCGGCACTGGCTGGGCCACTTCCGCACGCTGGCCGGGATCCAGCAGGAGACCGGCGGTTTCACGGAGTTCGTGACGCTGCCGTTCATCCACACCAACGCGCCCGTCTACCTCGCGGGCATCTCGCGGCCGGGCCCGACGGTCCGGGACAACCGCGCGGTCACGGCGATGGCGCGGCTGCTGCTCCACCCGTACATCCCGAACATCCAGACCAGCTGGGTGAAGCTCGGCGCGGACGGCGCCGCCGAGATGCTCCGCTCGGGCGCCAACGACCTGGGCGGCACCCTGATGGAGGAGACCATCTCCCGTATGGCGGGATCCAGTTACGGCTCGTACCGCTCGATCCGGGATCTGGTCGCCATCGCGGAGGCGGCCGGGCGGCCGTCCCGCCCGCGCACGACGCTGTACGGCGAGGTCGCCGAGGAGCGGCAGCGCGCGGCGACGGCGTCGGACGGCCATCTTCCGGAGCTGCTGCCGGTGCTGGGGGACTAGCGGGGGTCCTTAGAGGTGCCGGAACTTCCGGTGGACGGCGGTCGAAGACGGACAGAAAGGCGTCCGATCGCAAAAGGTTCCGTCCCGCGAACGAGCGAACTCGGTCGATTACAGTGCTGCGAGATCTGAGCGCCGAGGTTTCCGGGGGAGGGCACGTCGTGACCACAACCGCTGCGGCCGTGTGGGGCCGCGCCGAACAGCAGGACTTCCGCGCCCGGGTCCGCGGCTGCCTCCTCGGCGGTGCCGTGGGCGACGCCTTCGGCGCGGGCGTCGGGGCGCTCTCCCTGGAGGGGATCAGGACCGCCCACGGGCCGGAGGGCCTCATGGAGCCGGTCCCGGCGTACGGCAGACGCGGCGCGGTCACCGCCGCCACCCAGATGACCCTGTTCACCGTCGACGGGCTGATACGGGCCCAGGTCCGCCGCGACACCGGCGCCTGGCACCCGCCCACCGACGTCCACCGCGCCCATCTGCGCTGGGCGGCCACCCAGCGCGACTGGGGCCCCGACGAGCGCCGCAGGGACAACGGCTGGCTCGCCCGCGAGGAGTGGCTCTACGCCCGCCGCGACCCGGCCCGCGCCTGCCTCACCGGCTTCGGCGACGAGGTCCTCGGCACCCTCGACCGGCCCAAGAACCCGGAGGCGACCGACTCCGGGGCGCTCGTCCGCTCGGCGCCCTTCGGCCTCCTCGTCGGCTGGGAGCCGCAGCTGGTCTGCCAGCTCGCCGTCGAGTGCGCGGCACAGACCCACGGCGACCCGGCCGCCCACCTCGCGGCCGGCGCGCTCGCCGTCGTCGTGCACGGCCTGGCGCGCGGCGAGAGCGTGGACGGCTCGGTCCAGCGGGCGCTGGCGCAGCTCACCCCGCGCGCCGGCCACGAGCCCGTCACCGACGCGCTCCAGCGGGCGCTGGGAGCCGTACGCCAGGGGATGCCGAACGCCGTACGGGTCACGGATCTCGGCGCGGACGAGGACCGGGCCGAGGGCCAGCTCGCCGCGGCCGTGTACTGCGCCCTCGTCGGCGAGGACATCCGCCACGGGCTGCGCCTCGCGGTGAACCACGACGGCCCGTCGGCCGTGACCGGAGCCGTCACGGGCGCGCTGCTCGGCGCCCTGCACGGCGAGACGGCCCTCCCGCCGGCCTGGCTGGCCGAGCTGGAGGGCCGTTCGACGATCCTTGAACTCGCGGACGACTTCGCGATGGAGATGACCCAGGGCGCCGCCCTGCACAGCCCCGCGGAGTCGCACCCCGGCTGGCTCGCCCGCTACCCCAGGGGCTGACCGGGCGCCCCGCCCGTCACGCCAGGGGCTGACCGGCCGGCTCACCCGAGGCCTGCGGCGGGACGGCGGCGCCGCCGTCCGCGTCGGGGTCCTGGTTGATCTTGGCCAGGATCGCGTCGCGCTCCGGGGTGTCCTCGGGCTTGATGAAGCCGATGAGGATGTACAGGATCAGCGAGGTCGCGAGCGGCGACACGATCTGGATCTGGAGCTCGATGCCGTCCAGGCCGTAGTTGGTCAGCCAGAAGACGAACAGACCCGCGGCCCAGGAGACCAGCGCCGCCGTGGGGCCGGACTTCCGGAAGGTCTTCAGCAGACCGAGCATGAACGGGATCGCGATCGGGCCCATCAGACCGGCCACCCACTTGATGACGACCGTGATGATGTCCTTGAAGGTGGGCGAGTTGACCTGGGTGGCGACCGCCATCGACAGGGCGAGGAACGCGATCGTCGACCAGCGCGCCGCGATCAGTCCGGCCTGCTGCGTCCAGCTCCGCGCCGCCTTGCTCATCACGGGGGCGATGTCGCGGGTGAAGACGGCCGCGATGGCGTTGGCGTCGGAGGAGCACATGGCCATCGTGTGGGAGAAGAAGCCGACGATGACCAGACCGAGCAGCCCGTGCGGCAGCAGCTGTTCGGTCATCAGGGCGTAACTGTCGGAGGCGTCGGGCTTCTTCGGGTCGACGAGCAGCGGCGCGACCCACATGGGGAAGAAGAGGACCAGCGGCCAGACGAACCACAGGACCGCCGACAGCCGGCCGGAGCGGGTGGCCTCGCGGGCATTGGGGGTGGCCATGTAGCGCTGGGCCTGGTTCCACATGCCGCCGCTGTACTCGAAGGTCTTGATGAAGAGGTAGGCGAGCAGGAAGGTCAGTGTGTACGGGCCGGCCGTCGGCGCGGTGTGGCCCTGGAGCTCGGGACGGTCCCAGACGTCCCACAGCGCGCTGATCCCGCCCAGTTCGGCGAGGACGGCGACGAGCATCGCGATACCGGCGAAGAACTGGATGATGAACTGGCCGAGTTCGGTGAGGGCGTCGGCCCACAGCCCGCCGACCGTGCAGTAGATGCCGGTGATCACACCGGTGATGAGGATGCCCTGGTTGAGGGAGATCCCGGTGAAGACGGAGAGCAGGGTGGCGATCGCGGCCCACTTGGCGCCCACGTCGACGATCTTCAGCAGGACGCCGGACCAGGCGAGCGCCTGCTGGGTGGGGAGGTTGTACCGGTTCTTCAGGTACTCCAGCGGGGAGGCCACATGGAGCCGTGAGCGCAGCCGGTTGAGGCGCGGCGCGAAGAGATGGGCGCCGATCGCGATCCCGATCGCGATCGGGAAGGACCAGGTGACGTACGAGGTGACGCCGTACGTGAACGCGATGCCCGCGTACCCGGTGAACATCACCGCGCTGTAGCCCGACATGTGGTGCGAGATGCCGGAGAGCCACCAGGGCATCTTGCCGCCGGCGGTGAAGAAGTCGGAGACGTTGTCCACGCGCTTGTGGGACCAGACTCCGATCGCGACCATGACGCCGAAATAGCCGATGAGCACGGCCCAGTCGAGACTGTTCATTGAGCCCCCTCCAGGGGTCCGGTCCGTCTTGTGAACGCCGTTCATGGTGTGGGGAGTCGCAGGGCCAGGACAACGCGGCGACAGGTCAAGAGAACGTAAAATCGTTCTTCTTGCTGACCTGCATTCACATTCCTGAACGCAGATAGGGTCAAAAAGGGCCGCACGGTACGCCGTCGCGTACCGTGCGGCCCGATCTCCGCCCGCGGGGGCTACCGCATCAGCTCACCCGCGTTGACGAGGAGCGACTGCCCGGTGATCGCCCGGGCCCGGTCGGAGGCGAGGAACGCCGCCGCCTCCGCCACGTCCCCGTCGGTCGCCAGCTCGGGCAGCGCCATCCGCTCCGTGAGCCGGCCGAGCACCTCGGCCTCCGGCACCTCCTCGGTGTGCGCCGTGAACTGTACGTACGCCTGGACCGGCGGGCCCCACATCCAGCCCGGCAGCACGGTGTTGACCCGGATCCGGTGCGGGCCGAGCTCGCGCGCCATCGAGTACATCGCCGAGGTCAGCGCCCCCTTCGAGGCCGCGTACGCCGCCTGCCGCACCTGGGAGGGTGCCGCCACCGCCGACTGCGTCCCGATGAGGACCACGGAGCCACCCCGTGCCTTCAGGGCCGGCAGGCAGGCGCGGGTCATCCGCAGGGTGCCGAGCAGATTGACATCCAGGACGCCCTGCCAGGTGGCGAAGTCGGCGTCCTCGATCCCGCCGAAGTAGCTGTCCCAGGCGGCCACATGGACGACGGCGTCGACGGCGCCGAACCGCTCGACCGCGAGCGCGGCGAGCGCCTCGCACTGTGCCTCGTCGGTGATGTCGGTGGCGCGATGCGCGGTGTGGCGGCCTTCCGGATCGATCTCGGCCGCCGACTTGGCGAGGTTGGCCTCGGTACGCGCGCCGAGGACCGCGTTGCCGCCGTCCCGTACGACCGTCTCGGCGATCCGGTGCCCGAGCCCCGCGCCGACTCCCGACACGACCACGGTCTTTCCCTGGAGCAGCATCCGGGTGCCTCCCGACTCTGGCCATTCATCTGACGGCCCGTCAGAGTAGGGGGCTCCACCGGACTTGGGAAGGGGTTCTCGAAGTGAGCGAGGAGACGCGGAGCGAGGCGTACGCGGAACTGGCGGCGGTCGGCCCGTACGGGGTCCGCCCCGGCCACGCGCTGATCACGATGGTCGAACCGCACCCGGGCCACGAGTGGGCGTACAACCGCTGGTACGAGGACGACCACTACTACGCGGGCGCCATGGCGATGCCCTGGATGTACGCGGGCCGCCGCTGGGTCGCCACCCGCGAACTCCAGGAACTGCGCCGCCCGGAGAAGTCCGCCGTCGCCCAGCCCGTCACCGCCGGCTGCTACCTCTCCACGTACTGGGTCACCGACGGCCGCTACGACGAGCACATGAAGTGGACCGTCTCCATCAACAAGCGGCTCAACCGCGACGCCCGCGTCTACCGCGACCGTACGCACGTCTTCACGGCCTTCCAGGACCACGAGGCGACCGTGTACCGGGACGGCGCGGCCGGTCCGCGCGACTTCCACGCCCTCGACCACCCGTACCAGGGGCTGATCCTCCAGGTGGTCGACGCGGAGGGGCCGGAGGCGCGCGCCGAGCTGCTCGAACGGCTGGTCGCGCGCGAACTGCCCGGGCGGCTCGCCGGCTCCCCGGCCGCGATGGTCACCGTCTTCCGCCCGACGCCGCTGCCGGGGGACAGGATGACCTACGTGAAGCAGGTCGAGGGCGTCGACACCCGGCTGACCCTGCTCTGGTTCCTGGAGCGCGACCCGCGCGCCTGCTGGGCGGAGCACTTCGCCGACCTGGAGACGGTGGGCGGGGACGCGGGCCGGGTGGAGCTGGTGGCACCGTTCATCCCGACCGTGCCGGGCACCGACCGGTACGTGGACGAACTGCGCTGAGGGCAAAGCCGAGCCCCCTCGGCCAGGACGGCGGACCGGTCGAGAGGGCTCTTTCCGTACTGCGTGCGCGGCGCTGCTCGGTGCTGCTCGGGCGCATGACCGGGCTCAGAGAGCCCCGTTGCTCACTTCGCCGACGAAGGCGTTCCACGACGCCGAGCCGAAAGCGATGGACGGACCCTCGGGGGCCTTGGAGTCCCGGACCGCGATCGCCGCGACGACGGGCGACTTGACTTCGACGCAAGCCCCGTTGCCGCCGGAATAGGAGGACTTCGTCCAGGTGTCCGTAGCGCCCTGAATAATGGCCATGTTCTTCACTCCGGTTCTGCCAGTAGTGTGTCGCGCCAACCTTCATGCTGGCGTGATCGACGCTACTCGCCGGTCCCGTCGCGTGGGGCCGTCGTTCACCCGACCGGATGGCATATTCCAACTGGGCTTCCGCTGGAGCGAGTCCGGGGTGTACCGTACGGGCCTCTTCAGTCGGGGGCCGGGCCGAATGGCCGCTTTCACCCCCGAATCAGAGAATTCGGATGGATCAGTCGTTTCAGGCGATTCAGCCGGCCGCGTAGGACTTGGCGATGTCCGAAATGAACTCCCGGGTCTGCTCGACATTCAGCGCCTGGGCCCGGAGATGTTCGTACATCACGCTGTACTTGGCGACGTCCTGCGCCTTCTCCAGATACAGGTCGCTCGTGACGCCCTCGATGTAGACGACGCTCGAATCGGACGTGTCCGGGAATTCCAGGATCGCGTAATGGCCGCTGATGCCCGGATGCGCCCCCATCTCGAACGGCAGCACCTGGACCGTGACGTGCGGCAGGTGCGACTGCTCGACGAGGTGCTCCAACTGCTGGATCATCAGCTGTCTGTTGCCGACCACCCGGCGCAGCGCGCCCTCGTCGATGACGGCCCACAGCCGCAGCGGACGCTCCTCGTCCTTGATCCGGTCCTGACGCCGGGTGCGGACGGTGACCCGTTTGTCGATGTCCGTCGGGCTCGACTCCGGCAGCGCGCCGGTGATCACGGCCTCCGCGTAGCCGTGCGTCTGGAGCAGGCCGGGGATGATCTGCGGCTCGTACACCCGCAGGCTCTCCGCGTCCGTCTCCAGGCCGATGTAGACGCTGTACGGGATGTCGCCGAAGGCGTGCCACCAGCCCTGCTGGCGCGAGTCCTTGGCCATCTGCATCAGCGACTCGACGACACGCTCGTCCTCGACCTCGTAGACCCCGCACAGGTCGCGGACATCGCGCTGACTGATGGAACGGCGGCCGTTCTCGAGGCGGCTGATCTTCGACTGGGAGACGAGGAGACGCTCGGCGACCTGCTCGGCCGTCATGTTCTTCGCTTCCCGGAGCCGGCGCAGCTCCTGGCCCAATCGGCGTCGCCTGACGGTGGGGTTGACGTTGGACGCCACGGAAACTGCACCTCCGGCTGTCGGCTGCGTAGCTGTACGTATCTACTGCTTGGCAGACTGCCACCAAAGGTGCGGTGTGCGCTGGGAAATGACGACAACGTGTGCGGGGCGGCCCTGAGGCCCACCCCGCACACGTCGTCCGTGCGGCTCCCGGATCGGGTTCTGTGGTGCGTACGTGCTCAGTGCGCGGCGACGCGGGCCATGCTGCCGCGGCGCGGCTGCTGTGGAACGCCACCCGGCGCACTGCGGCGCGGCTGGGCGGCCACACCGTTCTGGACGTCCATCACGGCATGCGCCACGAGTCCGCCCATGGGGTCGTGCCGGATCAGGTCGCGCAGCCGGGACCGCGACGACCGTCCTTCGTTCCCCGGGTACAGGTGCTTGCCGAGACCGACCGCGTGGGCCAGTGCGGCGAGCGCCGCGGTCCGCGGGTCCGGCGGTACACCGGTGCGGATCGCACTGTCCAGCCGGGCCCTGATGTCCCGGCTGATCGCCGTGTCCGTCGCTTGGTAGCGAGTCGTCGGCAGTACTCCGCACATCTGGCCCTCCACGGCATGCACCATGCCGCAGCGCTCCAGATGAGCGAGGTAGATCTGGCGCAGCCCCAGTCGGGGCCCGCCAATCCAGTGGACGGCCCGTACCGGGCTGCCGCGTCGGCGCAGCAGTTCCAGTGCGGAGTCCAGAGTCGGATCTCCGGTCGGCCGTGGCATCACCACGGCGATACGATCCCCGTCAGGGGCTATCCGTCCTGCCAGAGCCAGCTCCACTAGCTGTGCTCCGGCCAGGCCGAGGTCGAGCGACTGCGGCTGCGCTGTGGTACCCGTGGCCGGGTCCAGAGCGAGCAGCAGAAGCTCCTCCGGAATTGTTCTGCGGCTCCTGCCCATCCATGCCTCCCCGCGTGGATGAGTCACAGGGTGACCCCTCTCACATTCATCTGTCGAGAGCGCCTGGGTGCTTCGTACGGGAACCAGTAGGTATGTCGTTCTCGTCTAGCACGGGGGCCAAGGGGTTCACACAGGACACTGATACATGGTTCGGACGTACTCATGACGCATGGAGGAGGCACGGTGGCGGGCGAGTCCCCCGACAAGGCGGAGCAGCAGGAGTCCTCGAAGGAGACGACTGCCGGCGGTGGCGGCCGGGATCCGCGGCTGTCGGTTCTCCGTGAGCCCGCGTCACCGGTCCGGGTCGACCAGCCGACGGCCGTCTTCAGGACCCTGGCCCCGCGGACGTCGGAGGACGACGCTCCGGCGGAGTCGGCGGACGCTGTGGAGCCGGTGGGCGTCGAGGAGTCGGTGGACGCCGAGGGTTCGGTGGACGTCGAGGAGTCTGCGGACGTCGAGGGTTCGGCGGATTCCGCCGACTCCGCGGACTCGGACGGGGAGGGCGACCGTCTGAGGGCCGCCGTGGCGGCCTGGGTCGCCACCGGGGACGAGGACGAGGGCGGGGAGCCCGAGGATTCGGGTGCCGAGGCGGCGGCCACGTCCGCCACCCCCGCCGCGGACGCTCCGGAGGCCGACGGCGCCGACGAGACGGCCGACGAGACGGCCGACGAGGGCGACGACGCGGGCGAGGCCGCCGAGGCGCCGCAGGAGGCCGTCAGCGGCTCGACGGAGCCCGAGCCGTCCGGCGACGACGACGAGACCGACGGCGTGGACGACGACCGAGACGCGGCCGAGGTGTCCGACGAGGCATCTGCCTCGGACGGCGACGGCAGCTCCGGGCCCGCCCCCGCCGGTGAGTCCTGGTTCGCGCGCAAGCCCGGCACGGAGAAGGCCGAAGCCGACGCCGAGAGCGAGGCCGAGGCCGAGGCCGAGACCGAGACCGAGACCGACGAGCCGGCGGCCGACGCCGAACCCGTCGATCAGCCCACCACCATGTTCAAGGCCGTCCGGCCACCGGTCGTGGACCAGCCGACGACCGCGCTGAAGCTCCCGCTCCCGCCGAAGCCCGCCCCGGAGCGTCCGAGCACCTTCGTACCCCTGCGGCCCGAGACGCCGGCGCCCGCGCCCAAGGCGCCCAAGGCGCCCGCGGCGCCCAGGGCGACCCCGGCGGCCTCCGAGGCCCCGGCCGCCCCGAAGGCCTCCGCCCCCGCCCCCGTACCCCCGCCGTCGCTGGCCGAGGCCGAGCGGACCAGGCAGCAGCCCATGCCGCCGCTCCCTCCGCTCGACCTGCTCGCCGAGCTGACGAACACCCCGCCCCCGCCGCCGACCCCCCTGCGCACCACCATGCGGCGCGTGCGGATCTGGACGCCGCTCGTCATCCTGCTGCTGATCGTCTTTGCAGTCGTACAGTTCGTCAGACCACTGCCCAACGCCACCCTCACGCTCTCCGCCGCCCCCACCTTCACCTTCGAGGGCGGCGAGTTGCAGATGCCGTGGCCCACCGAGGGCCAGGGCGCCGCCGAGGTCGAGGGTGTCGGCTCGCTCGGCACGTACGGGGCCCAGAAGCCCGCCCCGCTCGCCAGCGTCGCCAAGACGATGACGGCGTACGTGATCCTCCGCGACCACACGATCAAGGGGAGCGACAAGGGCCCCGAGATCGAGATCGACAAGAAGGCGGCCGACGAGGCCGGCGCGCAGTTCGAGTCGACGGCGGCGGTCAAGGAAGGCCAGAAGTACACCGAGAAGGAGCTGCTCCAGCTCCTCATGATCCCGTCCGCGAACAACGTGGCCCGACTGCTCGCCCGCTGGGACGCCGGCTCGGAGGCCGCGTTCGTCGAGAAGATGAACGCCGCCGCCAAGGACCTCGGGATGACGCAGTCGACGTACACCGACCCGTCGGGCCTGGAGTCGACCACCGTCTCCACCCCGCAGGACCAGCTGAAGCTGGCGAAGGCGGTCATGCAGTACGACGTGTTCCGGGAGATCGTGAACATGCCGAACCTCACCGTCGACGGCATCCCCGGCCAGATCGAGAACAACAACAACATCGTGCTGGAGCCCGGTGTCAGCGGGATCAAGACCGGCTCCTCGACGCCCGCAGGCGGCAACCTGCTCTGGTCCGCGAACACCGTGATCGACGGCAAGCAGCGCCGGATCCTCGGCATCGTCATGGGAGCGAAGGACGCCAAACTGCTGCACGAGAAGCTCCAGCTGTCGATCGACTACAGCCTCAAGCTGATCCAGCAGGCGCAGAAGGACGTCACCTCCGCCGCCGTGGTCCGCAAGGGCCAGGTCGTCGGCTACATCGACGACGGCCTCGGCGGCCGCACCCCCGTCGTCGCCGACAAGGAGCTCAAGGCCGTCGGCTGGCCGGGTCTGAAGGTCGACCTGGAGCTGACCGACGGCGGCAAGGCCGTCCCGCACACCGGCAAGGCGGGCGACGTCGTCGGCCAGGTGTCCATCGGCACCGGCACCGGCAAGGTCAGCGCGCCCGTCTCCCTCCAGAAGGACCTGGTGGAGCCCGGCTTCGACAAGAAGCTGACCCGTCTGGGCTGACGTGTCAGGGCGCCCCGGCCTCTCCGGGGCGCCCTGCTGTTAGCGTTCCGGAGACCAGGACATGGGCGAAAGGCAGTTCGGGAGCAGTACGGGAGAGGGCCGCGAGTGACCACCGCCGAGCCGACACGCGCCGACCAGAGCGCGCCCGCGCGCCCCTCCGTGTCCGCGCGAATAGATCTCCCGACGCCCCGGCAGCCCGCGGAGCCGACTCCCGCGCCGCGCCCGCGCCGGCGGCGCCGCCGTTACCCCGTCATGATCGCGACGGCCCTCGCCGCGCTCACGCACGTGCTGTGGTTCTTCCTGTTCGCGAACAGTGGCGGCGACCTCGCCGCGCAGGACGCGTGGGCGGAGTTCGTGGGCCGTCACCCGGACTCCGCGTACAACCTCGCCTGGTACGGCGGGATGCACCCGGTCTCGTACAGCGTCGTCTCGCCGTACGTGATGTCGGTGCTCGGCGTGCGGTCCACGATGATGATCGCGGGCACGGTCTCCGCCGGACTCACCGCGCTGATCCTCGTGCGGGTACGGGCGGTGCGCAATCCGCTGGCGTGCTCGCTGGCCGGCGTCTTCGCGTTCCTGTGCAACGCGCTGTCGGGGCGCGTGACGTTCGGGCTCGGCATGATGTTCGCGCTGGGCGCCGTCGCGGCCGTCTTCTGCTGGCCGCACCGCTGGCGCCGCAGGCGCTGGGCGAAGGCGGCGGTCGCCGCCCCGCTCGCCGGTCTCGCGACCGCCTGCAGCCCCGTCGCCGGGCTCTTCCTCGGCGTCGCCGCGGCGGCGCTCTTCCTGAACCGGCGGCGCCCGGGCGCGTACGCACTCGGTCTCGCCCCGGTGCTCGTCGTCGCGCTCTCCTCCTGGCTGTTCCCCTTCTCCGGAACGCAGCCGATGTCCTGGGCGTCGACCGCGCTGCCGTTCCTCTTCGGGGTGCTGTGCCTCGTCCTCGTACCGCGCGACTGGCGCACGGTCCGTACCGGCGCGGCCGTCTACTCCGCGGGCACGCTGCTGACCTGGCTGATCGACTCGCAGATCGGCTCGAACGTCTCGCGGCTCGTGATGCTCTTCGCGGGTGTGGTGCTGCTCGCCGCGCTGCCGTACGCGGTCCCGCGGTCCCGTAAGTGGTACGCGATCCTGCTGGCGTTCGCCGGGCTGAACACCTGGATCGGCTTCAAGGGCGTCGACGACGTCATCCGTACCGCCCCGGACGCGTCGTGGACGCGCGAGGTCGCGCCGCTGATCAACCAGCTCCAGGTGCGCGGCGCGGAGAAGGCGCGGGTCGAGGTCGTACCGGCCTCCAGCCACCGCGAGTCCTCCGCCCTCAGCCCGTACATCAACCTGGCGCGGGGCTGGAACCGGCAGGCGGACATGGAGCGGAACCCGCTCTTCTACGACGACACCCTGAACGCCACGAACTACCAGGACTGGCTGGACCGCTGGGCGGTCCACTACGTCGTCCTGCCGACCGGGGCGCCGGACTCGGGCGCGGAGCTGGAGGCGGAGCTCGTCGCGGACGGGCTGCCGTATCTGAAGCAGGTCTGGTCGGACGAGAACTGGCGGCTGTTCGAGGTGGAGAACCCCACCCCGCTGGCGAATCCGCCGGCCGAGGTGCGGCGGGCGGGCGCGAACGAGGTCGTGATCGAGGTCGACAGCCCGGGGCGGGTGCTGATCCGGGTGCCGTACTCGCCGTGGCTCGCGCTGGTCGACGAGAACGGCGGCAAGATCGCGCCGCCGGAGGAGACGGAGGCGTCGAAGGCGGCCCGCGAGGAGTCGCCGACGGAGCTGGAGAAGGTCTTCCTCAACGAGTCCGGCTGCCTGCTGAAGGCGGAGGCGGACGGCGAGGGTGACGAGTGGACGGAGCTGCTGGCGCCGAAGGCGGGCGTGTACCGGCTGTCGGCGCCGTACAAGTTCTTCCCGCGAGGAACCGCATGCCCGGAGGAACTCCGCTGATTCGGCCGTAGGGTGTGCGGCTATGGCATGCGATCAGTGCGGTGGAGCGGGCAGGGGCCCGCTGCCGGGAATGGCGTGCCGGCGCTGCGGCGGCGTCGACCGGACGGGGACACGGCGGGGCGGGGTGTGGGCGCTCGTGGCCGTCGTGGCGGTGGGCTGCCTGGTGCTGGTGGTGTCCCTGAGCGGGACGGAGGAGCAGCCGCCTCCGGCGGCGGCATCGGATCCGCCGGTACGGACGCTGCCGACGCGGAACGGCCCGACGGCGTTCCCGGGCGGCGAGCCGGCACCGTCGAGCGCGCCGCCCGCCGACACGTCCCCGACGACGTCCGCCCACCCGTCCACGCCCCCTCCCTCTCCCCACCCTTCGGGAGTTCCGTACGAGGTGTGGGCGGGCCCGGGCTGCACGGGCGGGGCGTACAGGGAGACGGGCCGGTACAGCGACGGCTTCGAGGGCTGGTACACCGTGCGAGTCGGCGGCTTCCGGGGCGGGGGCTGCGACGGCCGCTTCTCGGCCATGCCGATGTCGGGCAGCTCGACGAAGGACGGTGACAACCGGGCGACCTGGAGCTGGCACGTCGGCCCGGGGTACGAGACGTGCGCTCTGGCGGTCCACGTCCCGAGCCCGCCGCGCCCCCAGGACGCGGCCGGCGAGCCCTCCGTCTACCAAGTCCTGGCGAACGGCACTCCGTTCGCCACGTTCACCGTCTACCAGCCCGCGAACGTCGGCGCGCTCCTGCCCGTCGGTACCTACCCCCTCGGTACCCCCACCTTCACGGTCCGCCTCCTCGACCGGGGCCAGGACTGGGGCTCCGCGTCGCGGGAGGGGGCGCACCATGCGGCGGGCCAGATGCGCCTGACGTGCGAGGCGTAAGGACGCAGGAATGTTGACTCGGTTCACAGCGCATGATCTCATTGCGTCAGCTCACGCAATCGCTGCTGGGGTCGACTGTCTGGGGGATCAACCGTGGGTCTGCTGCTCTCCCTTGCGATCGGCCCGCTCCTCCGATGGGGCCTGACGCTGGCCCAGTTCGGCGGGGCGACCCTCGCCGCCCTGGGCACGGCCTGGCTGACCCGCCACACCTGGGCGGCCCGCGGCGGCGCCGGTCGACTCGTGCTGCCGCCGGGCGCGTTCGTGCTCGTCGGAGTGGGGGCGATGATGCTCACGGTGGCATCGCTGACGCTCTCGGCGGGAGAGCACATGGGCCTTCTCGACCAATGACAGCACGAACCGTAGGAGTACGACCGTGAACGCGAAGCGCCGCCGACTGCTACTGGCCGCCGTGGCTCCCATGCTCGAGTCCGGGGAGCAGGTCGAGGTGACCGCCGTCGTGAACCTGAGCACGGTCTCGGTCCGCCGCACGGCCGCCTTCGCCGCCGCCTCGGCGATCATGAGTGGCGGCGCCATGGCGGTGATCCCGACGCCGGTGCCGATGTACCTGGCGATGACCGGCCGTCGGATCTTCATCTTCCGGGCGAACCCGATGTTCGCCCGCCCGGAGGAGCACCTGATGACGATCCCGCGCGAGGGCCTGGTCCGCTCGGAGATCAAGGAACGCGTCCTCAACTCCTCGTTCGTCATCTCCTCGCCCCACGACACCCAGGCCCTCCAGATCACCTTCCCCCTCCTGGCCCGCAAGGCGCGCAACGACGTGGCAACGGCCTTGCCGGTGGCGCCCTGACACCGCCACCGTGCCCAGGAGGCGGCCAGGGTGGCTGACGGGGGGCGGAGACCGAAGGGCACCCCTCGATGCCGAGGGGTGCCCGATCTTCTCCTGAAGCACTACCGCGGACCGGGGCGCTGGTGGGCGCCGATGTCGGTCGTGCCGTAGAGGCGGTTGCCGAAGTAGTCGTGCCTGCCCGGGTTCTCGATCGGTGTGCCCGCGCCGAGGGCGGGGGAGCCGGGGCGCAGCCGCAGGTCGCTCGGGCTGTCCGGGGTGGCGTCGAGGAACCTCGGGTCCGCCGTGACCGCGTGGGCGTCGCCCGCCGGGACGGCGCCCACGCCCACGTAGAGGTTGTGGTCGTAGGTGTTCAGCGCGTCGACGATGGGGGAGCCGCCCTCGGCGGTGCTGACGAAGATGTTGTTGCGGAAGGTCACCCCGCCCTTGCCGTTGTCGCTCACCATGGCCGTGCCCGTCCGGTCGGTGACGACGGTGTTGTTGTACACCTGGGTGTTGGTCGTCGCGGCCGGGCAGACCACGGAGATCACCCCGTACGGCGGGCTCCACGTGTTGCGGTCGCCGATGCTCACGTTGGAGCGGAAGACGTTGTCGGCCGACGTCATCCCGGTGGCGTTGCAGACGAGCAGGAAGCCGCCCTCGTTGTCGTGGCTGTAGTTGTACTGGTAGACGTTGCGGTTGTTCCCGCCGTCGAAGTCGAAGGCCTGCGAGTCGAGCGTCCCGTGGCCGCCGGTGACCTCGTTGTACTGGTAGACCGCGTCGTCGAGGTTCCACGCCCAGACACCGACGTTGTAGCCGGCGGAGCGCATGTTGAACCCGTCGACGTAGTTGTGCTCGACGAGCGCGTGGTGGCCGTGCTGGAGCACGATGCCGTCGCCCCCGACGTCGATCACCTCGTTGTCCCGGATGGAGCATCGAGCCGCTCCGACCCCGCGGAAGGGCGCGACACTCGCCACCGGGCGCGCGCCCGACCAGACCTGAGCAAGGCGCGGCCCCGGCGGCGGACCGCCCGTCGATGTCCGGCGTGGATGCCGAAGACCCCCAGCCATGATCGGCTGGGGGTCTTCTCGCTTGTGCCCCCGGCAGGATTCGAACCTGCGACACCCGCTTTAGGAGAGCGGTGCTCTATCCCCTGAGCTACGAAGGCGGGGATCCGTCGGAAAGCCTGTCCGGACAGTCTGCCTGGAGCGGTGGACTGTTCAGGCCTGCTTGGCGACAGGTCGTGGTGGCAGCCCGGGAGGGCGTAGCCACCGCGGTCAGTGTAGCGGGTGGTGCTTGATCCGAGGGTGGAGAGAGGTGCGTACCGGCCGAGGCCGCGGGCGTGTGGGTGATCTTGGGTGGCCGGCCGGTGCCCGGCACGGGGCGTTGGGCGCGGTACGCGTAGGGCTCGTGCGCCGGCCCCGGTGCCTCGCCTGGGGTTCAGGTGAGGTGCCGGGGCCGGTTCGCGGGGTCGGGGCCGGGGGGGTCAGCGGGTTACCTCACGGTTGAAGACCGCGCGGGACCAGAGGTAGCCGATCAGGGCCAGGGCCGCGCACCAGGCCAGGGCGATCCAGCCGTCGTTGCCGATCGGGGTGCCGAGGAGCAGGCCCCGCAGCGTCTCGTTGATCGGGGTGAAGGGCTGGTACTCGGCGAACCAGCGCAGGACCGTCGGCATCGAGTCCGGGGTGACGACCGCGCTGCCGAGGAAGGGCAGGAACGTCAGCGGCAGCGGGCCGTTGCTCGCGGCCTCGACCGTCTTGGCGCCCATGCCCATCGCGGCGGACAGCCAGGCCATGCCGAAAGCGAGGAAGACGAGCAGGCCCAGGGCGGCCAGCCACTCGACCAGCGAGGCGTTCGGGCGGAAGCCGATCGCGAGGGAGACGCCCGTGACCAGGACGAGGACCGCCGTGACCTGGATGACGCTGCCGAGGACATGGCCCGTGAGGATGGAGCCGCGGGAGATCGACATCGTACGGAAGCGGTTGACGATGCCCTCCGTCATGTCGGTGCAGACCGACACGGCCGTCGCGACGGCCCCCGAGGTCGCGGACATCAGGATGATGCCGGGCACCAGGTAGTTGGTGTAGTCGCCGCGGTCGTCGCCCGCCCCGATGCCCATGCCGAGCGCGCCGCCGAAGACGTACACGAAGAGCAGCAGCATCAGCAGCGGCATCACGAGGATCGAGATCGTCATCGAGGGGTAGCGCTGCATGTGCTTGATGTTGCGGCGCAGCATCGTCATGGAGTCGCGCAGGGCGTACGAGCGGGTGGCCTTGGCGGGCTCGGCCGGGGTGAGGGTCGCGGTGCTCATCGGGTCGACTCCTTCTGGGCGATGGTGGAAGCGGTGGGGGCGGCGGCCGGGGCGTGCTGCCGGCCGGTGAGGGTGAGGAAGACGTCGTCGAGGTCGGGGGTGTGCACCGTCAGCGACTCGGCCTGCAGCCCGGTGCCGTCGAGCGTGTCGAGGATGGCGCGGAGGTTGGCGACCGAGCCGTCGCTGGGGACCTGCAGGGTGAGCGACTCGGCGTCGAGGGCGGCGGTGCCGAAGATCGTGGCCGCCGAGGCGAGCTGGTCCTCGTCGGCGAACTGGAGGCGGACATGGCCGCCGGGGATCAGCCGCTTCAGCTCCTCCGCGGTGCCTTCGGCGACGAGCTTGCCGTGGTCGAGGACGGCGATGCGGTCGGCGAGGTGGTCGGCCTCCTCCAGGTACTGCGTGGTGAGGAAGATGGTCACGCCCTGATCCGTGACGAGGTCCCGGATGAGCTCCCACATCACGCGGCGGCTGCGCGGGTCGAGGCCCGTCGTCGGCTCGTCGAGGAAGATGATCTGCGGCCGGCCGACCAGCGTCATCGCGAGGTCGAGCTTGCGGCGCATACCGCCCGAGAAGGTGGCGACGTTCTTGCGGGCCGCCTCGGTGAGCTCGAACCGCTCCAGGAGCTCGGCCGCGCGGCGCCGGCCCTCGCTGCGGCTCAGGTGGTTCAGGTCGGCCATGAGGAGCAGGTTCTCCTCGGCGGTGAGCAGTCCGTCGACGGCGGCGAACTGTCCGGTGACGCCGATCAGGCCGCGTACGGAGTCGGCGTCGGCGGTCACGTCGTGGCCCGCGATCCGCGCCTGGCCCCCGTCGGCCGTGATCAGCGTGGAGAGGATCTCCACCGTGGTGGTCTTGCCCGCCCCGTTGGGGCCGAGCAGGGCGAAGATCGTGCCCTCGGGGATCCGCAGGTCGATGCCGTCGAGCACCACCTTGTCGCCGTACGACTTGCGCAGGCCGATGGCGGAGATCGCCGCGGCGCGCGTGCTGGTGGCCGCTGTGGTCGCGGTGTTCATGGGAGCGGGCCTTTCTCTTCCGGGGAGTCCTGGGGTGGGTCTGGTGGGCCGGCGAGCCTGCCGGGTTTGGCGCCTCGTGGCGCCATTCCCGTGCCTCGCTTGCGCCATCATCGTGGCACATTCGTGGCGCCATGTCGAGCCCTAGTGGCGCCACTTGTGCCGTCAAGTGGCGCCGCGGCGCCTGGCCTGCGGTTTCGCCGTCCCGTGCGGAGAGCAGAAAGCGCCCCCGCCCGGCCTGAGCCGGTGCGGGGGCGCCTCGCGGAGGGCCGTGGGCCCGTTCAGCCGACCAGGGTGCGCTCCCGGTCCTGGCCCTGGTCCCGGCCCGCCGGCCGGGCCTGTGCCTGGCCGAGCTTCTCGCCCTCGACGTCGACCCGGGGCAGGATCCGGTCCAGCCACTTCGGCAGCCACCAGGCGGACTTGCCGAGCAGGGCGAAGAGCGCGGGCACGATCGCCATACGGACGACGAAGGCGTCGAAGAGCACGGCGATCGCGAGGGCGAAGCCGATCATCTTCACGAAGTCGTTGTCCTCGACGATGAAGCCCGAGAAGACGCTCATCATGATGATCGCGGCCGCGCTCACCACCCGGCCCCCGTGGCGGAAGCCGTCGACCACGGCTTCGGCCGGGCGTGCTCCGTGGGCGTACGACTCACGCATCCGGCTGACCAGGAAGACCTCGTAGTCCATCGCGAGGCCGAAGACCACGCCGATCATGAAGATCGGCATCGTGCTCATGATCGGTCCCGGTGCGTCGATGCCGAAGACATCGGCGAGCCAGCCCCACTGGAAGACCGCCACGACGGCACCGAGCGCCGCGGCCACCGAGAGCAGGAAGCCGAGGGCCGCCTTGAGCGGGACCAGGACGGAGCGGAAGACCACCATCAGGAGCAGGAACGCGAGGCCCACGACCAGGCCCAGGTAGGGCAGCAGCGCGTCGTCGAGGGTCTGCGAGAAGTCGATGAACATGGCCGTCTGGCCGGTCACGAGGATCCGGGACGCCGTGCTCCGCTCCAAGCCGCCCGCGGTGTCGCGGAGTTCGCGGACCAGCTCCTCCGTCTTCTTCTCGGTCGGTCCCGTCTCCGGGATGACGTTGAGGATCGCTGTGTCGCCCGCCTTGTTCGCAGTGGCCGGCGAGACCGAGGCCACGCCGTCCGTCTTGAGCAGCGCCTTGCCGACCTCGTCGCCGACGGCCTTCGCGTCCTGGGTGCCCGTGGTCTGCACGGTGACCATCAGGGGGCCGTTGAACCCGGGGCCGAAGGACTCCGAGAGCAGGTCGTACGCCCTGCGCTGCGTGGTCTCCGTCGACATCTGGCCCTCGCCAGGCAGGCCGAGCTCGAGGCCCGCGGCCGGTACGGCGACGGTGCCGAGGCCCACCACGCCGACGAGCAGCACGGCGACGGGGTGACGCAGGACGTAACCGGCCCAGCGGGAGCCCAGGTTGGGCCTGGTCTTCCCGGCCAGCTTCGCCGCGTGCTTGGCGGCCCGGCGCCGCTTGCGGTCCGACAGCGGCTTGACGGCGTACGCCAGGCGTCCCCTACGGGCCATCACCTTGACCGGCGCGAAGCCGAGGAGGGCGGGGACCAGCGTGATCGCGACGAGTACCGCGACCGCGACCGTGCCAGCCGCGGCGAGGCCCATCTTGGTGAGCATCGGGATGTTCACCACGGCGAGCCCGGCGAGGGCGACGATGACCGTGAGGCCGGCGAAGACGACGGCCGAGCCCGCGGTGCCGACGGCCCGTCCCGCCGCCTCTTCGGGGGTGCGTCCCTCGGCCCGCTCGGCGCGGAAACGGGACACGATGAACAGCGCGTAGTCGATGCCGACCGCGAGGCCGATCATCATCGCGAGCGTCGACGTCGTACCCGACAGGCCCAGCGTCGAACCGAGCGCCGTGATGCCCGAGATGCCGATGCCGACGCCGATCAGCGCGGTGATCAGCGGCATTCCGGCCGCGATCACCGAACCGAAGGTCAGGACGAGGACGATCGCGGAGACCAGGATGCCGATCTGCTCGCCGGTGCCGCCCATCGCCTGCTCGATCCTCACGGCGTCACCGCCGGCCTCGACGGTGAGTCCCGCCTCACGGGCCTGCTCCGTGGCCGCGTCGAGAGCGTCGTGCGCCTTGTCGTCGACCTCCATCGCGGGGACCTTGTACGTCACCACCATGTAGGCGGTCGTGCCGTCCTTGCTGATGCTGACGGCGGGGGAGTCGTACGGATCGGAGACACCCGCCACCTGCGGGGACGACGCCCCCAGCCCGGCGACGAGGCGCACGACCTCGGTCCGCTGCGCGGGATCCGTGATCTTCGCGCCGGCGGGGGCGCGGACGACGACCCGGGCACCGGCGCCGTCGGCACGCGCGTCCGGGAACTTCTCGGTCAGCAGGTCGAAGGCCTCCTGCGACTCGGTGCCGGGCATCGAGAACGTATCGGCCGGTGGCGCCGGCGTGGTGGAGGCGGCGAAGCCCATGCCGCCGAACACCAGCAGCCAGAGCAGCACCATCACCCCCCGGCGGCGGAAGGCGAGGCGGCCCAATCTGGAAAGGAACGTAGCCACGGTGGGGCTCCCGTAAGGGTCGATGGTGGTCAGTGCGGTGGGGTGCGGTGCCGTGCGGTGCCGTGCTGCGTGGGGTGCGTGGGGTGCGTGGCGTGCGGTGGAGAGCGGCGGGTTGTCCGGCCCGGCCGCGGGCAGCGCGAAATGGCGCCTTGGTGGCGCATGGGTGGCGCTGGTTTGGTGCACGGCTGATGCGAGCGGGCATCGCCATCATGGCATAGATATGGCGCCAATGCGAGCCATAGTGGCGCCATCAATGTGATGTGTGGCGCCGTGCCGTCGCCTCAAGAGGGCCGGCGGGCCGACGGCGCTGGGCGCGGGTCAGGCGGGGGCCGACGAGGGCATGGTGCGGCCGGGGTACGCCTCCCGGTGCCGGGGCCGTACGGGATTCCGGGGGCCGAAGGGCGGCCGGCTCGTCAGGCCGCCCTTCGCGTGGCGTCAGCCGGGGGAGAGCCGGCTCTCAGGCGCGGCGGATGATGATGTCGCCGACGCTCGTACGGCCCCGGACCTCGACCGTCTCGTCGGACTGGCCCGGCCCCTCGGCCGCCCCCAGCTCGTTGCGTACGCGGCCCGCCTTGGACCGCACGTCGAGCCAGGCGGCCGTGCCCTCGGCGATGCCGACCTCCAGACCGCCCGCTGCGGAGTCCAGGGTGATCTGCCCGCGCACCACCTCGTCGAGGCGGATCGCGCCGCTCGCCGTCTTGGCGGTGACCGAGGACCGGGCGCGTGCGACGCCGATGGGGCCGTTGGACGAGTTCACGCGCAGCTCGCCGCCGACCTCGCCGATCGTGGTCTCGCCGTTCAGGTTCTTGATGGTCGCCGCGCCGTCGATCCGGCCGACCCGCACCCGGCCCGACCCCTGGATCTCGGCCTCGCCCGTTGTGCGGTCCACCAGGATGTCGCCGTGCGAGGTCTTGAGCCGTACGGCCGCGGCCTCTTCCAGCTGGATGTCACCGGCGGCGGTCGTGAGGCGGCAGTCGCCGAACCGTCCCTCGCCGATCAGCTCGCCGAGGCCCGTGCTGCCGGTCAGCTCGGAACCCGCGGGCAGTTCGACGGTCACGTCGACAGCGCCGACCTTGCCGAAGAGTGAGCGCTTCTTGGGTCCCTTGACCAGCAGCTTTCCGCCTGCGCAGGTGACCTTGGTCTCCGCGGCGGCCTGGATGTCCAGCTTGTCGCCGGGGTCGCTCGGCACCACCTCGACGACGGTGTCGGTGCGCTTGCCCGCGACGATCCGGGCCCGCCCGATCTCGATCTCGACGGTGGCGGAGAGGGGTTCGGGGGTTTCGAACGTGGGCATGGCTGTGCCGTCCTTTGGCTGGGTGGAGGTAAGTGCCGGGGTGGTGTGCCTCGGTGGGGCTGTGGGGCAGGGGCGCGAGGTGTTCTGCCGGTTCCGGGTGCGGCTAGCGGACCCAGCCCGTGAATCCCTGCCCGACGGCGGGTCCCACGCCGGTCGTGCCGGTGCGGGTACGGCCCGTCGTGCCGGGTTCGAGGGCGGCGGTCACGGCCCGGACGAGCCAGGCGTTGACCGAGAGCCCCTCGCGGCTCGCGGCCTCCTCGACCCGGGCCTTGAGCTGGGCCGGCGGCCGGAAGTTGATGCGCGAAGTGGCACCCTCCTCGACCTCCACGGGAAGCGTCGGCGGGGGCGGCGGGGCCGGCAGCGAGGTCTCGGCCTCTTCGAAGATGTCGGCGGTGGGCGGCGGGGTCACCACGAACTCGGGGTTCAGACCGCGCAGGCGCAGGTCGACCGAGCCGGGCGCCAGGTCACGGGTGACCTCGTCCATCGCGTCCGACAGTGCGTTGAGCAGCGTCAGGCGGGCGGCCGACTCGAGCTGACCGGTGAGCCGGTCGGCCAGGGCGCGGGCTTCGTCGCCTCCGGCCTCGGCGGCCACGCCGAGCTCATGGCGGAGATTGTCTACGTAGGGCGTGAGGTCCATGACGCAATGGTGGCACCATCGTGGCGCCATTGCAAGTTCCGTGGCGCCATGTTGTGCCACGGTGTCGCCGTGTTGGCGCCATGGCTTCCCGGTGGTCGCTTCCTCGCCGAGGGGTCGGGCCGGTGTACGGGCCGGTTGACGGGGTGGCAGGGTGGACCTAGCGTCCGAGCGGGTGAGCAAGCGCTCAGGGAAGGTGGTCGTCGTGGGTGGCGTCGTCGATCGGCTGGTCGAGCCCGGGGCGCTCTTCGCCGTCGAGGGCGGGGTGTACGTCGAGGGCCCCCGCACGCTGCGCGAGTTCGTCGAGGCCACCTGGGCCTACGGGGACCGGCCGTTCCTCGTCTCCGAGGACGGGGTGATGAGCTACCGGGAGTTCTTCGACGCCGCCTGCGGGCTCGCCCGGAGCCTCGTCGATCAGTACGGGCTGCGGCCGGGCGACCGGGCCGCCGTCGCCATGCGGAACCATCCCGAGTGGCAGATCGCCTTCTGGGCCGCCCAGCTCGCGGGCCTCGTCGCCGTACCGCTCAACGCCTGGTGGACCGAGGACGAGCTCACGTACGCCCTCGACGACTGCACGCCCCGCATCCTCCTCGTCGACGGGGAGCGCGAGGAGCGCGTACGGGCGTGGGCGCGGGAGCACCGCGTACCCGGCATCGTCTTTCACGGTGGAGGCCGGAGCGGCGACGGCGGTGGCAGTGAAGGCCGGAGCGGCGAGGGCGTTGGCAGTGAAGGCCCTGGTGGTGACGGCCCTGGCGGTGACGGCCCTGGCGGTGACGGCGGCGGCCGGCTCCCGCGCGGCGGATTCCCGGCGTACGTACGCGACACCGACTCCCTCCTCGGGCCTCCGCCCGTCGAGGTCCTGCCCGAGCACGACGCGACCATCATCTACACGTCCGGCACCACCGGCCGCCCCAGGGGCGCCGTCGCCACCCACCTCGCGCAGGCCGGGGCCGCGATGAATCCGCGGTACTACGCCGCGGCCTCCGCCCTCGGCCGCGGCACGGTGCCCGGACAGGGGCCGGCGCCCGTCTCGCTCACCACGTTCCCCTTCTTCCACGTGGCAGCGTTCACCTCGTTCTACTCCGTCATGGCCGCCGGCGGGACCCTCGTCCTCATGCGGAAGTGGGACGCCGACAAGGCCCTGGAGCTGATCCGGCACCACCGCGTCACCCACTACGCCGGCGTCCCGACCACCGCCCTCCAGCTGCTCGACCGCGCCGAGGCGACCGGCGATCCGCTGGAGAGCCTCGTCATGCTCAACACGGGAGGAGCCGCCGCCCCGCCCGAGCTCGTGGCCCGTCTCGCCGCCGCGTACGGGGAGCGCGTCGAGCCCCGTAACGGCTACGGGCTCACCGAGACCTGCGGCGGCGTGTTCGCCAACTTCGGGGCCGAGTACCGCGCCCATCCGCGCAGCGTCGGCCGCCCCACGCCCGCCACCGAGGTCCGCGTCGACCGGCCCGACGGCGACGGCGTGGGGGAGCTGTGGCTGCGCGGACAGTCCCTCGTCCGCGGGTACTGGGGTGACGAGGCCGCCACCCGGGAGGCCTTCACCGACGACGGCTGGTTCCGCACCGGCGACCTCGCCCACGTCCGCGACGGGCGCGTCACCCTCGTCGACCGGCTCAAGGACATGGTGATCCGGGGCGGCGAGAACGTGTACTGCGTCGAGGTCGAGGCCGTCCTCCACGACCACCCGGACGTCCTCGACGCCGCCGTCCTCGGCGTGCCGCATCCCACCCTGGGGGAGGAGGTCGCCGCCGTCGTACGGCTCAAGGCGGCGTCGACCGTCACCGCCGAGGAGCTGCGGGCGCACGCCGGGGCCCGCCTCGCCGCGTTCAAGGTGCCCGCGCACGTCCTCGTACGGGACGACGAGCTGCCCCGCAACGCCACGGGGAAGGTGCTGAAGCGGCAGCTGCGGGAGACGCTCGCGGAGCTGCACGGCCTCCCGGGACCGCGCACGGACCGCCGGGCCGACGTCCGGGCCGATGCCGACGTCCGGGCCGAGGCCGGTGTCCGGGCAGACGATTCGGTCAATCTCCGGGCCGACGTCCCCGCCGCAGTCAGGACCGTGTGATCCGGACGCGGTACGCGCCCTTCGCGTCCTCGTCCACCACCGTGATCCGGATGCCGTTCGTCCGGTCCGTGAAGGTCTCGCCCGGGCGGTACGGGGCGTCCGACAGCTCCGCGTGGACGTTCGGGCGGCGCGTGCAGCCGCCGCTGTCCTTGTCGCTGTCCGCCACGGTCACCGGGCCGTGCCCGGTGTCGACGTCCGACTCGACGCGGTAGATCAGGACCCCCGGCTCGCAGACGGCCTCGTCGTTGCCCTCGCGGGTGCGGACCTCGACCGCGTACCCCGACTTCTCGGAGAGCGGCGCGAAGGCCAGCTTCCGGCCGCCCGCCGTGGCCAGCGGGGTCAGGAGGTACTCGGTGGTGCCCTGCCGGGACGCGCAGCCGACCTGGTCGTTGTCGAGCCAGCCCAGCTTCCACTTGTGCCAGCCGAGCAGGTCGTTGTTGGCCCCCCAGTCCTCGGACATGATGTCCCAGTGCCCGACCGTGCCCCCGCCGTCCACGGTGTACAGGTCGGGCAGGCCGAAGACATGGCCGTTCTCGTGCGGCAGGACGCGGTAGCCGGTCTCGGCGTACGTCCCCGAACCGTCGTCCTGGCGGCTGTAGACGAAGGACGTGTTGGAGAGCGGGACCCCGTCCGCGTACGGCGCCTCGTCGTTCCCCGAGAAGGTCACGGACAGGACGGTGTCCAGGGCCGAGGGCCCGGCGTTCGGGGTGACCAGGATGTTGACCAGGTCGTACGCGCTGAAGTCCACCTTCGGGTCGGCGGCCTTCACGATGTCCTCGACGAGGCCGCGGTAGCCCGGTTCGTACGGTGAGCCGCGCTCTATCCCGTACGAGGCGAACGGCTGCGGCATCCGCAGCCAGTCGGGTATCGGGGCTTCGGGGTGGTAGTGCAGGCGCCCGTACGAGCTGGTGCTGAACCATTCCGCCGTCTGCGGGAAGAACTCGTCGTACCGGCCGAGCGCCGTGCCCTCCCCGGGCGCGTCGGGGAAGTCGACCATCAGGTTGAGGGCTCTGACGCGGCCCGTGGAGCGGGCGTAACCCGGGGCGGTGGGCATCCCCTCCGACATCTGCACACCCATCGTCGTCGCGATCCGGCACGGCCCGAGCGCCGCCGAGGCGTCCGCGCCGTCCGCGGGGGGCGCGGAGGCCACCGGGCCCGCCGTCGCGGGTGCCGGGCCGGGGAGCGTGGAGCTGGCCGAGGCGAGTGCGGCGAGTGCGACGGCCGCCGTCGCGGCGAGAGCGACGGGTCTGCGTATGTGCCGGCGGGTCTGCTGCATGCGGTCGCCTCTCCTGATCAGAGCTGCTGCTCGATCAGCCTGTGTCGAGAGGCGCGGGGGCGCGCGCCGGGTTGGCCCGATCGTGGGTATTCCACGAGGCACGGGAGATGTGACCCACATCACATTCCAGGCGGGAAATAACCGGGGACTCGCTCCCCGTTTACGCCTGTGTTCGAGGAAGTGGGGACTCGATCCCCGGATCGAGATCTCGGTCGTGATCTCAGGTGTGGATCGCGGATGTGGATCTCGATCTCGGATGTGGATCTCAGATGTACTCAGATGTGAAGGAGGCCGTGGCGTGACCACCGAAGCCGACACCGCGCCCGCCCGTCGCGCACCCCGCCCGCGGGCCGACGCCCTGCGCAACCGGGAGCGGATCGTCGCGGCGGCCCGGGAGATGTTCGTCGAGTTCGGCCCGCAGGTGCCGCTCGACGAGATCGCGCGGCGCGCCGGGGTCGGCAACGCCACGCTCTACCGCAACTTCCCCGAGCGCAACGACCTCATCCACGAGGTCGTCGTTTCCGTCACGTCGCGCACCTCGGACCTGGCGGAGGAGGCGGCCGCGGCCGTGGACGCGGGGGAGGCCGACGCCTTCGACGCGCTCCGCCGCTTCACCCATGGCGCCGCCGACGAACGGATCGGCGCCCTGTGCCCGATGCTCGACGGCTCCTTCGACGCGAACCACCCCGAACTGCACGCCGAACGCGAGCGGTTGGAGTCGGCCGTACAGGGCCTCGTCGACCGTGCGCACCGGGCGGGCGAGCTCCGTGCCGATGTCGGTGTCGGGGACCTGCTGGTGGCCGTGTCCCAGCTCACCCGCCCGCTCCCGGGCACCGCCTGCCTGAACATGGACCGCTTCGTCCACCGCCATCTGCAGCTGTTCCTGGACGGTCTCGAAGCGCCCGCGCGCTCCGTGCTGCCCGGCTCGGCCGCCACTCTGGAGGATCTGCGGGGCGACTCCCACGAGCAGTGACCCCGAGCCGACCGTCCCGTGACCCGGTCGCGCACCTGAGCATCCCTTTGTAAAACCCCGTACTTACGTCCAGTTTTTCCTTTACGTACCAAGAGGTGGCTACCCCCATGTCCGAAACGGATCCCAGGCGCTGGAAAGCCCTGGTCTTCATCGCCCTCGCCCAGCTGATGGTCGTGCTCGACGCGACGATCGTGAACATCGCGCTGCCCTCCGCCCAGCAGGACCTGGGGATCTCGGACGGCAACCGGCAGTGGGTCATCACGGCCTACGCCCTCGCCTTCGGCGGTCTGCTGCTCTTCGGCGGACGCATAGCCGACCTGTGGGGCCGTAAGCGCACCTTCGTCGTCGGTCTGATCGGCTTCGCCGCCGCCTCCGCGCTCGGCGGGGCCGCGACCGGTGAGGCGATGATGCTCGGTGCCCGCGCGCTCCAGGGCGCGTTCGGCGCGCTGCTCGCGCCCGCCGCGCTCTCCCTGCTCGCGGTGATGTTCACCGACGGCAAGGAGCGCGCCAAGGCCTTCGGCATCTACGGTGCGATCGCCGGTGGCGGTGGCGCCGTGGGTCTGATCCTCGGTGGCTTCCTCACCGAGTACCTGGACTGGCGCTGGACCTTCTTCGTCAACATCCCCTTCGCGATCGTCGCCGCCGTCGGCGCGTACTTCGTGATCCGTGAGCCGGCCGGCGGCCGCAACCGCTCGCCGCTCGACATCCCCGGCGTGATCCTGTCCACCCTCGGTCTGGTCGCGCTCGTCTACGGCTTCACCCGCGCCGAGTCCGAGGGCTGGTCGGACGCCACGACCATCGGCATGTTCGTCGGCTCCGCCGTGCTCCTCGCCGCGTTCGTCCTGACCGAGGCGAAGGTCAAGTCCCCGCTGCTGCCGCTGCGCGTCCTGACCGAGCGCAACCGTGGCGGTGTGTACCTCTCGCTGGGCCTGGCCGTCATCGCGATGTTCGGTCTGTTCCTCTTCCTGACGTACTACCTCCAGGTCGTGAAGGGGTACTCGCCGGTCAAGACGGGCTTCGCGTTCCTCCCGATGATCGCGGGCATGATCATCGGTTCGACCCAGATCGGTACGCGGCTGATGACGCGGGTCCCCCCGCGCTGGCTGATGGGTCCGGGCTTCCTGACCGCCGCCGTCGGCATGCTGCTGCTGACGCAGCTGGAGATCGGCACCTCGTACGCCGGTCTGATCCTCCCTGCCCAGCTGCTGCTCGGCCTCGGCATGGGTACGGCGTTCATGCCGGCCATGTCGCTCGCGACGCACGGCGTCGACCCGCGGGACGCCGGTGTGGCCTCCGCGATGGTCAACACCTCGCAGCAGGTCGGCGGCGCCATCGGTACGGCTCTGCTGAACACGATCGCGGCCTCGGCCACGACCGCGTACATCGCCGACAACGCGGCCGGTGCCACGACCCAGGGCGCCCAGAAGCTGCTCCAGCTCCAGGGCATGGTCGAGGGCTACGCGGCAGCCATCTGGTGGGCCGTCGGCATCCTGGCCGTCTCGGCGGCGATCGCCGTCGCCCTCATCAACACCGGGAAGCCGGACGTCGGCGTGGTCGCCGGCTCCGGTTCGGGCGAGGGTGCCGAGGACGAGGTGAAGATCCCCGTCATCGCGCACTGACGTCCCGTCCCCGTACCGCCGCCTGCCCTGGTTCCGCTCAGCGGAGCCAGGGCAGGTCCGCGTTCGGGTCCGTCGGCTGGAGGCCCTCCGCCATCACCTTCATGATCTCGCCGAGCTGGGCCACCTGTTCCGGACCGAGCCGGTCGAACATCGCCTGCCGCACGGCGGCGACATGGCCGGGAGCCGTTCGCCTCAGCACCTCGAACCCCTCGTCCGTGAGACGCGCGAACTGCCCGCGCTTGTCGGACGGGCAGTCCTCGCGCACCACCCAGCCGCTCTTCTCCAGGCGGGCGACGGCGTGGGAGAGCCGGGAACGGGTGATCTTGGCGTCCTTGGCCAGTTCGGTCATCCGCAGCCGCCGCCGGGGCGCCTGGGAGAGGTGGACGAGCAGGCCGTAGTAGACGTGCGGCATCCCGGCGTCGCGCTGCAGCTGGCGGTCGAGATGGTCCTCGAGGAGGGTGGTGGCGTGGAGGTACGCGCGCCAGACGCGCTGCTCCTCGTCGCTGAGCCAGCGGGGCGCGTCCGTGTGTGCCGCCGTGCCGTCGGGTGCCGTGGTCATGCGGTCCATCCTACGACTCGTCCTTGAAAGTTGAACTACATCGTCCTACGCTCAGGGTGAGGCACGCTTGAACCTTCAAGCATTGAACCTCTCTGCCCCTTACCCACCCCTCGGATCACGGGAGGCGGTCGTCATGGACGCCACGCTGGAACGGATGCCCGCCCTCTACCTCTCGCACGGCGCCCCGCCGCTCGCCGACGACCCGGTCTGGCCCGGCGAGCTGGCCGCCTGGTCCGCCGGCCTGCCGCGGCCCAAGGCGATCCTGATGGTCTCCGCCCACTGGGAGGAGGCCCCGCTCGCCCTCGGCGCGACCGAGACCGTCCCGCTGGTCCACGACTTCTGGGGATTCCCCGAGCACTACTACCAGGTGCGGTACGCGGCCCCCGGCGCGCCCGGACTCGCCGCGTCCGTCCGTGCGATGCTGCGCGGTCCCGGTACGCCGGTGCAGGACATCCCCGACCGGGGGCTCGACCACGGCGCGTACGTCCCGCTGGTGGAGATGTTCCCGGACGCCGACGTTCCCGTACTCCAGATCTCCCTGCCCACCCTCGACCCGCGGAAGCTGATGGACATCGGCCGCCGGCTCGCGCCGCTGCGCGACGAGGGCGTCCTCATCGTCGGCAGCGGCTTCTTCACCCACAACCTGGCCGCGCTGCGGCACGTGGGGGCCGGGGTGCCGGGCTGGTCGGCGGAGTTCGACGACTGGGGGCGTCACGCGCTGGAGGCGCGGGACATCGACGCGCTCCTGGACTTCGAGCACACGTCCCCGGCGGGCCGCCTGGCCCATCCGCGTACGGAACACTTCGCGCCGCTGTTCGTCACCCTGGGCGCGGCGGACGCGGCCGGTGACCTGGACGGAGGGCGGAGCGTGATCGACGGCTTCTGGATGGGGCTCGCGAAGCGCTCGGTCCAGTTCGGGTAGGGGATGCGGCGGGTCCGGCGGGTCCCGGGGTCCGGCGGCTCCGGCTTCCGGGGGCTCTAGAAGGCCGGAGGGTTGAGATCGATCGCGCGGACGGCGGCGGTCAGTGCGAGCGGGTCGCCGACGTCGAGCGCGGTGTCGGCGAACTTGATCGTGTGGTCGTCGCCATGTGCCGTGGCCCGCTCGAAGATCTCCTCCGGGGTGAGGGCCGTCCCGCTGTACGGCGCCGGCTCGCGCGGCGTGTAGGCCGCGGTCACGGCGGCCGAGGCGGCCCAGGCGGCCGCGAGGCTCGCCGGCCAGAGCTCGCGCGGGAGTGCCGGGAGCGCGCGCAGGACGGCGTTGGGCGCGGTCGCCGCGTGGACCAGCATCGTGGGCTCGCCGTGGCCGTGCGTGGCGTAGCGGTGGGTCGCGGCCGTGACCAGCTCCGTCAGCGAGGCGCGCGCGGTGTCGGGGTCGGCGGTCGTCCCCCAGCTCGGGAACGCGGTCAGCTGCGCGAGGCGCGTGCGGATCCCGCCCTCCTGGTCGGGGACGGGGGGTACGGCGTCGAGGGCGGCGGCCGCGGTGGGTGCCGGGGCCAGCGGGGTGAGCGCGGGCAGCGGCTGTGCGCGGGCCGCCCAGTAGCCGAGCGCGTGGGCCAGCTCGGTGCGGCGCGGCGCCGTCTCCTCGGTCGTCAGCAGGGTGCGTACGGCGTGACCGGTACGGATCACGGGGTGGGTCGCCCCGGCCGCGATGCCCGGGAGCAGGCGCGGCCACCACTCGGCGAGCACCTCGCGCCAGGGCCGTTCCGATGTCTCCCGCTCGAAGAAGCAGGCCCAGTCGGCGATGCGCGCCGGGTCGCCGAGCGCCTCGCGCCAGGTGGCGGCGGTGACCGGGGTGTGGGGCGCCGGCATGTCCTCCAGCTTGGGCCGGTACCGGTCCAGCCAGCGGTGCACGGCGGGGGCCTGGCCGTGGCGCACGAGAGATTCGACGGCCATGGGGGCGTGGTTGCTGAGCCAGCCGTTCCGCTCCGGGCCGCTGGCGTGGAGACGCTGGAGGGCTTCGTCGAGGATGCCGGAGCTGTCGATGCCAGGGCTGTCGGTGCCTGAGATGCGCGCGGTGTCGGTCATGGTCGTGACCGTAGGCGGGGCGGTATCTCGTCCGTAACGGTCGGGGGACCTAGTCCCCGGGGCCGAGCCGCTTCTCGTACCAGGCCACGTCCCAGTACCGGCCGAACTTCCGGCCGACCTCTCCGTACGTACCGATGTGGCGGAAGCCGAACCGCGCGTGGAGGCGGATCGAGGGCTCGTTCGGCAGGGCGATCCCGGCGTAGGCGCGGTGGACGTCCTCGGCCGCGAGGGCCTCGAAGAGCCGCTCATAGAGGAGTGTGCCGATGCCGCGGCCGGCGGCGTCGGGAGAGAGGTACACGCTGACCTCGACGGAGGTGGAGTACGCCGGTTTCGGGCGGAACGCACTACTGGTGGCATATCCGAGAATTCGACTGTTCGCCCCTTTCCGGACATCGTGAGCAACCAGAAGGCGATGCGGGCCGTCTTCAGGGTGGGAGCGGAGCCAGGGGAGCCGCCGTTCCGGAGTGAAGGGCTCGGTGTCGAAGGTGATCGCGGTCTCACGGACGTAGTGGTTGTACAGCTCCGTGAGCGGCGCCAGGTCACCTTCCGTGCCCGGCCTGACCTGCACCTCTGTGTCTCTGAACGGCATGGGACCCCCTCGGTGGCGGCACAGGGTACTGCATGATCGCGAAAATCGATGCGCCGCGTGGGAATTCTGTCCTGATTCCAGTCGTTGTTTCCGTCGGATGCAGGGCACCCGAAAGGGTGTCGCGACCTACTCAGCAAGGGAGCACGCATGGCAACCCGTGCCGTCGCCCGTCGTCAGTCCTCCGCCACCAGCGGTAGCGGCAAGAGCCGGGCGAGCAGCGTTCGCGTCGTGGGCGGGGAGATCGCCGACCGCGACCTGGTCGGCATGTACCTCGACGAGATCGCCCGCACGCCCCTCCTCGACGCCGCCAAGGAGGTCGAGCTCTCCCAGACGATCGAGGCGGGTGTGTACGCCCGGCAGATCCTCGACGGCGAGGTGGACTCCGAGGCGGGCGGCGCGTCCCGTGAGGAGCTCGAAGCCCTGTACGAGGCGGGCGAGCGTGCCAAGGACCTCTTCATCAAGTCGAACCTGCGGCTGGTCGTCGCGGTCGCGCGACGCTATCCGCGTAGCGGGCTGCCGCTGCTCGACCTGATCCAGGAAGGGAACGCGGGCCTGGTGCGCGCGGTCGAGAAGTTCGACTACGCGAAGGGCTTCAAGTTCTCGACGTACGCCACGTGGTGGATCCGTCAGGCCATCACGCGGTCCATAGCCGACCAGTCGCGCACGATCCGGCTCCCCGTCCACCTGGTGGAGGAGCTGGGGCGGATCCGGCGTGTGCAGCGCGAGTTCAACCGGGAGAACGGCCGGGAGCCGGAGCCCGCGGAGATCGCGGCGGAGCTGGGCTCGACGCCCGAGCGCGTCGTGGACGTCCTGGACTGGGCGCGCGATCCGGTCTCGCTGAACATGTCGGTGGACGACGAGGGCGAGACGCAGTTCGGCGACCTCCTGGAGGACACCTCGGCGGTGTCGCCGGAGCAGTCGGTACTGACGCTGCTGCGCAGCGAGGAGCTCGACGACCTGATCGACAAGCTCGACCACCGCACGGCGTCGATCATCCGGATGCGGTACGGCATCGAGGACGGCCGCGAGCGCACGCTGACGGAGGTCGGCAAGGAACACGGCCTGACCCGTGAGCGGATCCGCCAGATCGAGAAGCACGCGCTGCTGGAGCTGAAGAAGATGGCCCGCGACACGGGCTTCGACGCGGTGGCCTAGAGCGGCCGGCCCCCCGGCCCCTGGGAGCGTGGCGTCCGGGGGGCCGGGCCCCTATGCGCCCCGCCCGCCCGGCCTCGGCCCCTACCCCGTGGCCGCCGACAAGCGGGCGCCCAGGTCCTTGGCGTACGTCAGCAGAGCGGACGGGGCGTGGATCGTGAAGGGGGCGTCCACCAGGGCCAGGCGGATGGCCAGCCATTCCGTGGAGTCCGTGGTGCGCGTGCGCAGCCGGCACGTGGTCGGGCCCGTCGGTGCCGGGGCGAGGTGCGCCGGGAGGCGGGCGGTCACGAAGTCGGCCGGGGCGTCGAAGGTGACGTCCAGGTCCAGTTCCGGCTGTGCCCGGGACATCGAGCGCGTCATGTACTCGGCCGCGCCGCCCGCCGGAAGCTCCCGCGGGGCGAAGCGCGCCCCCGTGGCGAAGGGTTCGGACACCCGGTCGACCCGGAACGTACGCCAGTCCTCGCGCTCCATGTCGTACGCCACGAGGTACCACCGCCGTCCCGTCGACACGAGCCGGTACGGCTCGACCAGGCGGCGCGACTCGGTTCCGTCCCCCGCGCGGTAGCCGAACCGCAACCGCTCCTGTGCCGTCACCGCGCCCGCGAGGGCCGTCAGTGTCGACGGCGCGACCGTCGCCCCGTCCCCGCGCGTCAGCGGGATCGTCGCGTTCTGCAGCGTGGAGACCCGGTGGCGCAGCCGCGACGGCAGCACCTGCTCCAGCTTGGCGAGCGCCCGCACCGACGCCTCCTCCACGCCCTCGATCGCGTGCCCGGCCCCCGCCCGCAGGCCCACCGCGATCGCGACCGCCTCCTCGTCGTCGAGGAGCAGCGGAGGCATCGCCGTACCGGCGACCAGGCGGTACCCGCCCACCGCGCCCTTCGTCGCCTCCACCGGATAGCCGAGCTCCCGCAGCCGGTCGATGTCCCGGCGGATCGTGCGCGCGGAGACCGAGAGCCGCTCGGCGAGCTCGCTGCCCGGCCACTCGCGCGGCGTCTGGAGCAGCGAGAGCAGATTCAGGAGTCGTGCCGGAGTGTCCGTCATGTGTTCCAGCATGCGACGCATCTAGGACATCAGCTGACCTATATGGCCTCTACGTTTCTCGTATGAGTTCACACGAGACCGCCGTGCCGGGTGCAGCGGCCACCGACCGCAGGCGCTGGATAGCCCTCGCCATCGTCATGACCGCCGCCTTCATGGACCTGGTCGACGCCACGATCGTCAACATCGCGATCCCGAGCATCGAGCGGGACCTCGGCGCGTCCTTCGGCGCGATCCAGTGGATCACCGCCGGTTACGCCCTGGCGTTCGCCGCCGGACTGATCACCGGCGGCCGTCTCGGCGACATCTACGGCCGCAAGCGGCTGTTCCTGCTCGGCACTGCCGGCTTCACCGTCGCCTCCGCGCTCTGCGGCTTCGCCGCGAGCCCGGAGATGCTGGTCGCCTCCCGCCTGCTCCAGGGCGCGGCCGCGGCGATGATGGTCCCGCAGGTCCTGTCGATCATCCACGTCACCTTCCCCGCCCACGAGCGCGGCAAGGTCTTCGGCATGTTCGGCGCGATCATCGGCCTCGGCGCGGTCTCCGGCCCGCTCCTCGGCGCGCTGCTCACCCAGTGGAACATCGCGGGCCTGGAGTGGCGCCCGATCTTCCTCATCAACCTGCCGGTCGGCATCGCGGGCATCATCCTGGGCCGGAAGTTCATCACCGAGTCGAAGGCGCCCAAGGCGCTCCGCCTCGACATCGTGGGCGTTCTGCTCGTGACGCTCGCGCTGCTGATGCTGATCTACCCGCTGACGCGCGGCCGCGAGCTGGACTGGCCGCTCTGGGGCCACCTGTGCATGGCCGGCAGCCTCGTCGTCTTCGCCGCCCTCGTCGCGTACGAGAAGTACAAGACGAAGAAGGACGGCTCCCCGCTCCTCGAGCTGACGCTGTTCAAGGTGAAGAGCTTCGCGGCCGGTATCGCCGTCCAGCTGACCTTCGGTGTCGTGATGGGCATCTTCTTCCTGGTCTGGACGCTGTACATGCAGATCGGCCTCGGCTGGAGCCCCCTGAAGGCGGGTCTGACGGGCGTGCCGTTCTCGATCGCCGTCTCCACGGCGGCCGGTCTGTCGGTGCAGAAGCTCGTCCCGCGCTTCGGCCGCAAGGTGCTGCAGACGGGTGCGGCGACGATGGCCGCGGGCATGCTCCTCTACCTGTGGGAGGCCGGGCGGTACGGGACCGGCATCGAGGCCTGGCAGATGATCGCGCCGCTCGTCGTCATGGGTCTGGGCATGGGCCTGATCGTGGCCCCGCTGACGGACGCGGTCCTCTCGGACGTGCCGCGCGAGCACGCGGGCTCGGCCTCGGGCCTCATCAACACGACCGGGCAGATGGGCAACGCGCTCGGACTCGGGCTCGTGTCGGTCGTCTTCTTCGGCGTGATCGACGAGGAGCGGCTCGCGAAGGCCCCCGCGGAGGTCGGAGCGGCGTTCACGGACGCGTTCCAGAACGCGCTGGGGTGGGCGGTGGCGGTGCTCGCCGTGATCTTCCTGGTGATGTTCGCGCTGCCGGCGAAGCCGAAGCAGCACATCGAGGGCGCGGACGACGCGGACGGGGGCGCGGACGACTCCGTGGACGTCGAGAAGGAGCCGGTGCTCACGCACTGACCTTCCGCGCGGCGAGCCGCCGCGTACGACGGCGACGCAAGGCCCGGACCGGGGCGCCCCCGGTCCGGGCCTTGCGCCGTACCGGAGCGCCGACGGGCCGGTTCCAAGGGCCCGGGGCCTTCGGCCCGATTCCCGGCCGATGCCCGTTCGTGTCCGTAAGGGTGCCCGAATTCGTTTACTTTCTGCTCACGGGGGCGTAGCCTGCCAGTTAAACCACAAGTTCGGGCATGGAACGGACGTAAAACCACATGTACGCACCCGAGCGACAGCAAGCGATCCTCCGGCTCGCCCGGGAGAGCGGACGCGTCGACGTCCTCTCCCTCGCCGAGGAGTTCCAGGTCACCGCCGAGACCGTACGGCGGGACCTGAAGGCCCTCGACCGGGCCGGACTCGTACGCCGGGTGCACGGTGGCGCGATACCGGCCGGGCGGCTCGACTTCGAGCCGGACCTGGCCGAGCGTGAGGCGACGGCCGCCGACGAGAAGGAACGGATCGTGCGGGCCGCGCTCGCCGAACTCCCCGACGAGGGAAGCGTCGTGCTCGACGCCGGCACCACCGTCGCCCGGCTCGCCGCCGATTTCCCCCTCGACTGCGGGCTGACCGTCGTCACACACGCCCTGCCCGTCGCCGCCCGGCTCGCCGACCACCCCGGCATCGACCTCCACCTCGTGGGCGGCCGGGTCCGGCACCGTACGCGCGCCGCCGTCGACGCCTGGGCGCTGCGCGCGTACGGGGAGATCCGCGCCGACGTCGCCTTCCTCGGCGCCAACGGCTACTCGCCCGACCTCGGGCTCACCACCCCCGACCTCGCCGAGGCCGCCGTGAAGCGGGCCGTGATCGCCTCCGCCCGCCGGGTCGTCCTCCTCGCCGACTCCGCCAAGTTCGGCGAGGAGCACTTCGCCCGCTTCGGTGCCCTCACCGACGTCGATCTGCTCATCACCGACAGCGGGCTCAGGCCCGAGGACGCCGCGGCGATCGAGGCCGCGGGAACGGAAGTCGTACGCACATGATCCTCACCGTCACCCCCAACCCCTCGCTGGACCGGACGTACGAGGTCCCGGCCCTGGAGCGCGGCGAGGTGCTGCGGGCATCCGTCGAGCGGATGGACCCCGGCGGCAAGGGCGTCAACGTCTCCCGGGCCGTCGCCGCCGCCGGACACCGGACCGTGGCCGTCGTCCCGCTCGGCGGGGCACCCGGCGCGCTGGTCGCCCAGCTCCTGGCCGATCAGGGGATCGAGGTCGCGCCGGTGCCGGTGGCCGGCCACACCCGCTCCAACATCGCGATCGCGGAACCGGACGGCACGCTGACGAAGGTCAACGCCCCCGGTCCTGAGCTCACTCCGGGCGAGTCCGAGACCCTCCTCGCGACCGTCGGGGCCTACTCCCCGGCCGCGGACTGGATCGCCTGCTGCGGCAGCCTGCCGCGCGGCCTCGCGCCCGAGTGGTACGCGGAGCTGGTCACCCGCGCGCACGGCGCGGGCGCCCGGATCGCGCTCGACACCTCGGGCCCCTCGCTGCTCGCGGCCCTCGCGGCCCGGCCGGACGTCGTCAAGCCGAACGCCGACGAACTGGCCGAGGCGGTGGGCCGGCCCCTGACGACCGTCGGCGACGCGGTGAAGGCCGCGGAGGAGCTGCGGGGGCTCGGCGCAGGCGCGGTGCTCGCGAGCCTGGGCGCGGACGGCCAACTCCTCGTCTCCGCCGCGGGCATCTGGTACGCCACGGCGCCGGTCGACGCGGTCCGCTCCGACGTGGGCGCGGGCGACGCGTCCCTGGCCGGATTCCTCGCGGCTGGGGGAGAGGGCCCCGAGGCGCTGGCGGCGGCGGTCGCGCACGGCGCGGCGGCCGTCCGACTGCCGGGGAGCGAGATGCCCACCCCGGCCGATCTGAACCCGCCGGCGGTCACGGTGACCGACGACGTACCCCTCGACCGAGTACTCAGCGAGCAAGGGAGCCCGCGATGAGCAGAATGATCACCGCGGACCTGGTCGATCTCGACCTGTCCGCCGGCACCAAGGAAGCGGCGGCCCGCTCGCTCGCGGAGCGCATGGTCGCTCTCGGCCGAGTGACGGACCTGGACGGCTTCCTCGCGGACGTGGCCGCCCGCGAGGCCCAGATGCCGACGGGCCTCGACGGCGGCATAGGCATCCCGCACTGCCGCAGCGCCCATGTGGCGGCCCCCACCCTCGCCTTCGGCCGCTCCCGCGCGGGCATCGACTTCGGTGCCGCGGACGGCCCGGCGGACCTGATTTTTCTGATCGCGGCCCCGGCGGGAGCGGACGACGCCCATCTGACGATCCTCTCCTCGCTGGCCCGTCAGCTCATGGACGAGGACTTCACGAGGGCGTTGAGGTCGGCGAGTTCGGCGTCGGAGGCGGCGGCCCTGATCGCGGGCGAGGAGTCGGAGGCCGAGAGCGCCGAGGCGGACGGCTCCGCCGGCGTGGACGGCTCCGTGGGGGCGGACGGCTCCGCCGGCGTGGTCGCGGCGGCCCCCGCGCCCGCGCCCGCCGAGGCGGCCCCCTTCCGTATCGTCGCCGTCACCTCCTGCCCCACCGGCATCGCGCACACCTACATGGCCGCCGAAGCCCTCGAAAAGGCGGGCGAGGCCGCCGGTGTCGAGGTCGTCGTCGAGACGCAGGGGTCCGCCGGGTTCACCCGGCTCGACCCGGCGGTCGTCGAGGCCGCCGACGGCGTCATCTTCGCGCACGACGTTCCCGTACGAGAGAAGGAACGGTTCGCCGGAAAGCCGACCGTCGACGTCGGCGTCAAGGCCGGCATCAACCGGCCCGCCGGGCTGATCTCGGAGGTCCGAGGCAAGGCCGAACGTGGCGAGTTCACGGCTCCCACCGGGAGTCCGACCCCGGTCGAGAGCGCGGGCGAGCCCACCGAGGGTTACGGCACCAAGCTCCGCAAGTGGCTGATGTCCGGCGTCAGTTACATGGTCCCGTTCGTCGCCGCCGGCGGCCTGCTCATCGCCCTCGGCTTCGCCATCGGCGGCTACGACATCGACAAGGCCCCCTCCGTCGCGGAGCACTTCGCCTGGGGCCAGGCCGACAGCTGGGCCGCGCTGATGTTCCAGATCGGCGGCCTCGCGTTCGCCTTCCTCGTCCCGGTCCTCGCCGGTTACATCGCGTACGGGATGGCCGACCGGCCGGGCCTCGTACCCGGCTTCGTCGGCGGTTCGATCGCCCTCACCATCGACGCGGGCTTCCTCGGCGGCCTGGCCGCCGGTCTGATCGCGGGCGGGACGGTCCTCGCCATCCAGAAGGTGAAGGTGCCCGCGGCCCTGCGGGGCATCATGCCGGTGGTCGTGATCCCGCTGCTCGCGTCGATCGTCGTCGGCTTCCTGATGTTCCTGGTGATCGGCAAGCCCATCGCCGGTCTCCAGAACGCCCTCACCGACTGGCTCTCCGGCCTCTCCGGCGCCAACGCGGTCATCCTGGGAGCCCTGCTCGGCCTGATGATGTGCTTCGACCTCGGCGGCCCGGTCAACAAGGTGGCGTACGCCTTCGCCGTCGGCGGCCTCGCCACCCCCAACGAGGGTTCCCTGAAGGTCATGGCGGCGGTGATGGCCGCCGGTATGGTCCCGCCGCTCGCGATGGCGCTCGCGACGACCGTACGCGGCAGGCTGTTCACCAGGACCGAGCGGGAGAACGGCAAGGCGGCCTGGGTCCTCGGGGCCTCGTTCATCAGCGAGGGCGCGATCCCCTTCGCCGCGGCCGACCCGCTGCGGGTCATCCCGGCGGCCATGGCGGGCGGCGCGGTCACCGGCGCGCTGTCGATGGCCTTCGAGTGCACGCTGCGGGCCCCGCACGGCGGCATCTTCGTGATCCCGCTGATCGGCAACCCGCTGCTGTACCTGCTCGCGATCGTGGCGGGCACGGTGGTCAGCGCCGCGCTCGTGATCGTTCTGAAGGGCGCGCGGAAGTCGGCGCCCGAGGGGGCGGGCGCGGGGGAACTGCCCCAGGCTGAGACGAAGGTGGCGGCAGCGGCCTGACCGGCCCCGCGTGAGGTGCCCCGAGGGGCGGTGCGCTCCGTGAGCCCACCGCCCCTCAGGCGTACCGCTCAGGTCAGGGGCGGTTCACTGCACCTCCGGCGTCCAGGGCGCGGGAGAACTTGGTGTTGCGCAGCACCACCGGTGTCGGTGTCGTCTGCTGGGTCCAGGGCTCGTCCCAGACGAAGCTGGTTCCGCCGACATCACCGTGTGTCTGCCACACGGTTCCGTCCGTGGTGAGCACCTTGACGTACGCGTTCGCTCCCCGAGCCTCGATGCCCACAGCGCATACGTTCGCGGGGTAGTCGGGGTTGGCCGGGTCCTCGGGCGGCCCGACGATCGGGTCCGCGTTGGTGAGGTCCTGCCAGACGATCGTCCCGCCGAGCGTCGGCCCCCGGCCGGCGAACACATTGCCGCCGGTGAGGACGGCCTGGAAGTCCTCGGGACCAATGGGCGGAGTGTGAACGTCGATGTCGGCGCAGGGTCCGGTGTCGCCCGTGGCGCCAGTTGCGCCCGTGGCACCCGCCGGCCCGGTGTCGCCGGTGGGTCCGGCGGGTCCGGTGTCGCCGGTGGGCCCGGCGGGTCCGGTGTCGCCCGTGGCCCCGGTGTCGCCCGTGGCCCCGGTGTCGCCGGTGGGCCCGGTGTCGCCGGTGGCTCCCGCCGGCCCGGTGTCGCCGGTGGGTCCGGCGGGTCCGGTGTCGCCGGTTGCCCCGGCGGGGCCGGTGTCGCCCGTGGCCCCGGTGTCGCCGGTGGGCCCGGTGTCGCCGGTGGCTCCCGCCGGCCCGGTGTCGCCGGTGGGTCCGGCGGGTCCGGTGTCGCCGGTGGGCCCGGTGTCACCCGTGGCTCCCGCCGGTCCGGTGTCGCCGGTGGGCCCGGTGTCACCCGTGGCTCCCGCCGGGCCGGTGTCACCCGTCGCACCCGTGGCCCCGGTGGCGCCCGTCGCTCCCGTGGGACCGGGCGGGCCCGGGGGGCCCTGCTCGCAGTGGTCCGGGCCCTTCATGGGGAGTGCCCGTACGTAGTGGTCGTGGCCCGAGGCGGCCTGCAGGTACTGCGCGAGGCTGCCGCCCGTGAACTGCTGGACGTGGTGGTCCACGTAGCCCGGGAGACCGCCGGGGGCTGCGCCCTCCTGCGGCATCGCGGCGTTCTTCTCGTTGGAGACCGGCCCCCACACCTCCGGCGGCGGGCCCTCTTCGTGGTGCGGGCGCGGGCCCTCGTGGTGCGGGCGGTCCCTGCACTCGTCGCCGCCCGACGGCGCGTCCGCGGCGTTCACCCCCGAAGACCCGGCCGCGCGCTGCGGCGCGGCGGATACGGGGGCCGTGAGGCCCGTGAGAACAAGTGCGATCGATGCGATGGCACCTCCGTTGAGCCAGGCGCGGCGTCGCGGAAGCGGGCCCAGTGCGGACCTGGTCCTGGAATCAGGACTCATGCAACAGCTCCTTCTTCATCCGGATCGAGTGATTCACCGGAAGCGAGTTCGAGCTTCCTTTCAGATCATCGGACTGCGATCGCGGCGCCTTTACGGCTCAGAGGGGACTGTCAACGCCTTGGCCTACCGCCACCATCCCCCTGGGTGCGTACGGCGTGGCGAACCTGAAGGCGCCTGTCGGCGTGCCGTCCCCGATGGTCCCTGGCCTGTGCTTATGGTCGCCCCCCGCCGACGCACCGAAAGTGGTGTTGCCGTGAAGCCATCCATCTGCTTGTGCATGATCGTCAAGAACGAGGCGCGCGTCATCGAGCGCTGCCTCGCCTCTGTCCGTGACCTGGTGGACACCTGGGTCATCTCCGACACAGGTTCGACCGACGGCACCCAGGACCTGATTCGCAAGGCTCTCCACGGAATCCCGGGAGAGCTGCACGAGGAGCCGTGGGTCAACTTCGGGCACAACCGCAGCCTGAACATCGCCCACGCCCGCGGCCGGGCCGACTACCTTCTGCTCCTCGACGCCGACCTCGTCCTGCGCCAGGACGGCCCGCTGCCCCCGCTGACCGCCGACGCGTACATGCTGACCCACAGGGGCGCGCTGGAGTACCGCATCAAACGCCTGGTCAGAGGCGATCTGCCATGGAGGTACGAGGGGGTGACCCACGAGTACCTCACAACCGACCGGGACCACATCCAGGAGAACCTCGACGCTCTCGCCATCGACGACCACCACGACGGCGGCTCACGCCACGACAAGTTCGAACGGGACGCCCGGCTCCTGAGCGCCGAGCTCGACCGCGACCCCACCAACCCCCGTACGGTCTTCTACCTCGCGCAGACCATGCGCGACATGGGCCGCGCCGGGGAGGCGATCACGCTCTACGAGCGCCGCGCGGCCATGGGCGGCTGGGGCGAGGAGGTCTACTACGCGCTGCTCCAGTCCGGTGTGCTCAGGGCCGAGTCCGGCGACTGGCCGGCTGCCATGGACACGCTCACGCGCGCCTGGGACTCACGGCCGGAGCGCCTCGAAGCCTGTTACGAACTGGCCGCGCGGCTGCGCAAGATGCGCCGCCACCACACCGCCCACGCGATCGTCTCCGCGGTCCTCGACCGGGAGCAGCCGCGCGACGACGTGCTGTTCCTCCAGCCATGGGTGTACCGCTGGGGACTGCTGTTCGAGTACTCGATCACCGCGTACTGGGTCGGCGACCACGCCGCCTCGCTCGCCGCCTGCGACCGGCTGCTCGCCCTGCCCGACCTGCCGGAGCCGTACCGCAAGCAGACCCGCGCCAACCGCGAGTTCGCCGTAGGCAAGCTCGCCGCCGCCCCGATCCCGCACGCGGCCACCGCACCGCACTCCGCTGCCCCCGCGGCCGCGCCGCCCGAGACCGCTTCCGCGGCCGCGCTGCCCGACGCTGCTCCCGCGGCCGCTCCGTCCGCCGCCGACGCGCCCGCGCCGGTGCGCGGCTAGGGGCCGGCTGTGGGTACGCCCTCCTCCGTCGCCGCCGAGGTCCGGGATCCCGCTCCGGCCGCCACCCGCCGCCCCGCCGCACCGCGCGGCGAGGGCGGGCTGCGGCACGGTGTCTGGCTGTGGCCGGCGCTTCTCGCCCTCGCCCTGACGCTGTACGAGATCGACCACCCGCTGCTGTGGGAGGACGAACTCAACACCTGGGACATGGTGACCCGCTCCACCGGCCGTCTCCTCGACACGGTGGGGAACGTGGACGCGGTCCTGACCGCCTACTACCTGCTGCTGCACGGGTGGACGGTCGTCTTCGGCGACTCCGTCACCGCCCTGCGGATGCCCTCCGCCCTCGCGATGACCGGTGCGGCGGCCTGTACGGCGCTGATCGGGCAGCGGTTGTTCGGCCGCCGCGCCGGGCTCGCCGCCGGGCTGCTCTTCGCCCTCACCCCCGTGGTGGTCCGCTACGCCCACGAGGCCCGCCCGTACGCCCTGGTCGTCCTCGCCGTCGCCCTGGCCACGCTGGCGCTGCTGCGGGCCCTGGACCGGCCGGAGCGCGTGGGGCGCTGGGCCGCGTACGCCGGGTGCGTGGCCGCGGTCGGGCTGCTGCACCTGATCGCGCTCACGGTGTTGGCCGGGCAGCTGGTGGTGGTGGCCGCATGGGCCCGTGTCGACCGCGCCCTCGCCGTCCGGGCCGGGCTCGCCGCACTGGCCGGGGTGGCCGCCGCGGCGCCGGCGGCGGTGCTCGGCAGCAGGCAGGCGTCACGTCAGATCGCCTGGATCCCCCAACCGGATCTGGGGAGCCTGGCCGCCTTCCTCCCGCAGCTGTACGCCTCCGGGACGTTCGCCGGGGCGGTGACGCTCCTCGCCGTGTCGGCCTGGGCGGAGCGCCGGCGGGCGGGCCGCGCCGGCACGCCTGCGTCGACGAGCGGCAGCTCCTGGCGGCCGGCCTCCCGGGGGCCGGTCCCGGCCGTGACCGCCATGGCAGTGCTGCCGGTCCTCGTCCTGTGGGCGGTCTCGCACGGCGACATCTCGTACTTCTTCCACCGGTACCTGCTCTTCACCCTGCCGGCGTGGGCGGTCCTGGCCGGTGCGGCGCTCGCCGCGCTCCGTTCCCGCTCGGTCCTCGCCGCCGCCCTGGTCGCCGTGGCCGTGCTGAGCCTGCCGGAGCAGCGGTCGGTGCGCGAGACGTACGCGCACTTCTGGCACGGGGTGGACTACAAGGGCGCCGCCGAGACCATCGCCAGGTACCACCGGCCGGGCGACGCCGTGGTGTACGACCGGGGCGAGGACTACTGGCGTCTCCTCGACCTGGGCGTCCGTCACTACCTGCCCGACGAGCTGCGGCCCCGGGACGTCTTCCTGGCCCGCTCGGCCGCGGACCGCGCGGACCTGTGGTCCTCGGAGTGTCCGGACCCGGCGGCCTGTCTGGGGCGCGAGGCCCGGATCTGGCTGGTCGTACCGGAGGGGGCGGCCGACCCGCTGGACGCGCTCCCCGCTCCCCAGGCGGGTGCCCTGCGGAAGCACTACACCGCGACCGGCACCGAACGTCTGACCGGTGTCACGGTGGCCCTCCTGGTCCGCAAGCCCTGAGCGAGCGGAGGGCCCAGGCGGGAGCAGGGCCTCTGCTCCCGCCTCGAACCGCCCGCCTCACCGCACCCGCGCGCGGTGCTCCATCGCGTCGCGGGCCGTGCGCTCGTCCTCGTAGACCTCGCACATGTGGCGGCCGTCCGGTGTCGCCGTGTGCTCCACCTCCCAGAGGCTCATCTCCGTGCCGTCGAGCAGCAGGAACGCGTGCTCGTAGAGGGTGAAGCCGGCGTCCCGGCCGCCCTCCACCGCGCAGTGGCGGCCGAACGCCTGCGTGATGTGGTGCGCGTACGCCACGCGGAGCCGGCGCGCGGTCTCCTCGCCGGGACGGTCCTCGTTCTCCGCGCGGCGCAGCACCCGGCGGGCGTGGTCCGGCGAGTCGTCGGGGACGTACCTCCTGGGCTGCTTCGGTATCCGGCGGGACAGCAGGGCGCCCAGCAGCTCCAGGTCGTTGTCCTCGTCGAAGTCCAGGTCGGTGGAGCGTTCGGCCCCCCAGCCCGGGGAGAAGCGGGCCGGGAGCCGGGAGGCGGCGAGCCGGGCTTCCGCCTCGTCCGCGTACAGCTCGTGCTGCACGGCGCCGTCCCGGCCGGAGTTGTGCACCAGCTCCCACAGGCCGAGCGCCGTGCCGTCGGCCAGGAGGTAGGTGTGGTGGTACGTGGTGCGGTGCAGCGACGCGCTGTGGTGCGAGGAGTGCAGCGCGCTGGAGTGGGCGAACGCCGTCTCCAGGCGCTCGATCGTGGAGTCGGGCAGGTCGAAGGAGTTGAGCGCCCGGCCGAGGAGCCGCTCAAGGTGCGTCTCGGTCGTCTCGTACGGATCGTGATGATCCCGCGGATCGTTCAAGAGGGTCTCCAGGCCGTCGCCGCATGTCACTTGGTGCTTGCTTAACGTAGTCCCTGGGTCTGACATCGTGTCCGGGGTTCGGCAAAACGAAGGGGGCGTGCGGGAAGTTCCCGCACGCGGGTGGGTGATCGCCTCAACTCCCTTTGTTGGACGGGGAGTCGACAACCGGGCCCGGTCCGTACAGCTCGCGGTACGAGGGGAAGTCCCCGCCCGGTCCCGCCACCCCCTCGGCGGTCTCCCGGACCGCCCGCACGATCGCCCGGGTCACCATGTCCGCGCCCGCCGCGAGGATGTCGTTGAGGGCGAGCGGACCGGCCTCCGGCGCCAGGTCGCGCGCGCCGGTCGCGAGGGCGAAGACGGTGTCGCCGTCGTTGAGGAGATGCACCGGACGGACGGCGCGCGCGATGCCGTCGTGCGCCGTGCCCGCGAACTTCTGCGCCTGCGCACGGGTCAGCGCGGCGTCGGTCGCGACGACCGCGAGGGTGGTGTTGAGGGGCGGCGGCGTGTTCCTCGCCATGGCCTCGGCGAGACGCAGCTTCGCGGCCTCGTGGACGGCCGGCTCCGGGTGGGCGGGGCGGCCCTGGAAGTACTCCCCGTACAGCGCGCCCGTCTCGGGATCGACCGCCGAGCCGACCGCGTTGACGACGACCAGCGCGCCGACCGTGATCCCCGACTCCAGGACCGTGCTCGCCGTGCCGACCCCGCCCTTGAGCCCGCCGACGACCGCCCCCGTGCCCGCGCCGACCGCGCCCGTCCCCACGCGCGCGTGCAGCTCCGTCGCCGCGGCGGCCTCCACCGCGGCCCGCCCCGTGGACGCGTCCGGCCGGGCCGCGAAGTCGCCGCCGCGGCCCAGGTCGAAGACGCAGGCGGCGGGGACGACCGGGACCACGTGCGAGGGCTCTGGCCCGACCCGTACCCCTCGCCCCCGCTCCTCCAGCCAGGCCATCACTCCGGCCGCCGCGTCCAGCCCGTAGGCGCTGCCGCCCGTCAGGACCACGGCCTCGATCCGCTGGACGACGTTACGGGGGTCCAGTGCGTCGGTCTCCCGCGTGCCGGGGCCGCCGCCGCGCACGTCCACGCCGGCCACGGCCCCGCCCTCCGGGGCGAGGACGACGGTGGTCCCGCTGAGGGCTCCCGGCCCCGCCACGCGCGCGTGGCCCACCCTCAGCCCGGTCACGTCCGTGATTGCGTCATGCTTCGTCATGGTCCTTGCGTACCACGCCCGTTCGGTCAGTGGCCGTGGCCGGGTCCGGCACCGTGCGAGACGGGGTTGCGCGCGGCCAGCGTCACCCCGACCGCCACGGTCGCCGCCGCGACGAGACCGGCGAGCAGGACCGCCCAGCGGCCGGCGAACGTGCACATGAGGATCGCCAGCGACGAGACGGGCAGGACCAGCTGCTGCGCGATGCCGACCTTGAAGTACCGGGCGTGCAGCAGCCACACGCAGAGCAGGAAGAGCGCGGCGGGGATCGTCACGGCGGAGGAGGCGGCGAGGGTGGAGATCTGGGCCTTGCCCACCGCCTGCTCGACGGCGATCTCGATCCCGGCGCCGATGGCGGCGGCGGAGGCGAAGATGAGGTAGTGGCCGTAGCCCCAGAGGAACGCCACCCGGTTGGCGTGCAGGCGGACGTGGGCGGGGGCGGCGAAGTAGATCCACCAGGCGGCGTAGACGATCAGCAGGCCGCCCGCGGCGATCGGGAGCAGCTCGCCGAGGGCGTCGTACTCGCTGACCCCCGTCTTCACGGCGACCGTCGCCGCCGCGATGGTCTCGCCGAGCACGATGATCGTGAACAGGCCGTAGCGCTCGGCGATGTGATGCGCGTGCCAGTGGGTGGTGGCGTGCCGCTCGGCGACCGCCGGGACCGCCAGCTCGGCGACGATCATGACGAGGAAGATCCAGCCGCGGGCGGATTCGGGGGCCCAGAGGAGAGCGGTCCAGCCGATCTGGCAGAGGACCACGCCGCCCGCGTACTGCCGGCACATCGCGCGCTCGGCGGGGTCCGTCGCGTGGTGGGCGGCGCGCAGCCACTGGAAGGAGAGGGCGAGCCGCATGACCACGTAGCCGAGCACGGTGACGGAGAAGTCGTCCTCGAAGACGCGGGAGATCCCGGCGGCGAGGATGAGGACACCGGCGATCTGGACGAAGGTGGCGACGCGGTAGAGGACGTCGTCGTTGTCGTAGGCCGAGGCGAACCAGGTGAAGTTCATCCAGGCCCACCAGATAGCGAAGAAGACCATCGCGTAGTGGGAGATGCCGTCGGCGGTGTGGTGCTCGGCGACCGCGTGCACGAGCTCGGCGCCGGCCTGGGCGACGGCGACGACGAAGCAGAGGTCGAAGAAGAGCTCGAGCGGTGTGGCGGCGCGGTGCGCCTCGGCGCGGGAGCGCGCGATGAGGGGCAGGAACGGTTGCGTCATGCGCCAAAGAACATCAGAGCGGGGCCCGGCCCGCCGCCTTTGGCACGCGGGCCGCGGCGGGCAGGGCCTGGGGTGTGTCCCTAGGGCCCGGGGATGACGGGACCTCCGCCCGCCAGGGTCACGACCATGGCCTCTGACCTGGCCCCGAGGCCCGGACGCAGCCTGGAAGGGCAAGGAAAGCCCCGATCCTCAGGGAAGCGCCATGAGTTCCGTACTCCAGGAGACCAGAGCGGCGACGAGCGGGCCGGCACCCTCGTACGACGCGGAGCAGTACCGCCCCGGCCGGCCGATCACCGACTGGGAGCCGGAGAACGAGCTCTTCTGGAAGTCGATCGGGAAGCGTGTCGCGAGCCGCAATCTGTGGATCGCGGTCCCGGCGCTCCTGGTGGCCTTCGTCGTCTGGCAGGTGTGGAGCGTCACCGCCACCAACCTGAAGGACGTCGGCTTCGGCTTCTCCACCTCGCAGTTGTTCTGGCTGACCGCGATCCCCGGTCTGACGGGCGGGACGGCCCGGATCTTCTACACCTTCCTCGGCCCGAGGATCGGCCAGCGCCGCTTCACGGCGCTGTCGACGGTCGTGCTGGTCGTGCCGCTGATCTGGCTGGGCATCGCGATCCAGGACCCGTCGACCCCGTACGTCGTCATGGTCGCCATCGCGGCCCTGTGCGGTATCGGCGGCGCGAACTTCGCCTCCTCGCTCGCGAACATCGGCTTCTTCTTCCCGAAGGCGAGGAAGGGCAGCGCGACCGGCATCAACGGCGGTCTGGGCAACCTGGGCGTCTCGGCGGTCCAGCTGCTGACGCCGATCGTCATCACCTGGTCGACGATCGCGATCGGAAAGGCCCAGCAAAAGGCCGACGGAACCCCCGTCCACCTCCAGAACGCGGCCTTCATCTGGGTGCCCGTGCTGCTCGTCCTCGCGGCGGTGGCGTGGTTCGGGCAGAACGACCTGAAGGTGGCCTCCACCCCCTTCAGCCAGCAGAAGATCATCTTCAAGCGCAAGCACAACTGGCTGATGACCTGGCTGTACGTCGGCACCTTCGGCTCCTTCATCGGCTTCGCAGCGGCCCTGCCGATGCTGATCAAGACCACGTTCCCGGACTACTCCGTCGCCACCTACGCCTGGATGGGGCCGGCGGTCGGCGCCCTGGCCCGGTGGGCGGGCGGCCGGGTCGCGGACAGGGTGGGCGGCGCGCGGGTGACGATCCTGTCCTTCGTGGGCATGGCGGCCTCGATCATCGGCGTCATCGCCTTCCTTCCGTCGGGGTCCGACGCGGGCAGCTTCTACGGCTTCTTCTTCTGCTTCCTCGCGGCGTTCTTCTTCTCGGGCATCGGCAACGGCTCGACCTTCCGCCAGATCCCGGTGATCTTCCGGGGAACCCATCTGAAGGGGCTGACGGAGGGCACCCCGGAGTACACGAAGGCGCTGAAGCAGTCGGAGATGGAGTCCGGCGCGGTCACCGGCTTCACCTCGGGCATCGCCGCCTACGGCTTCTTCTTCATCCCGGCCCTCTTCGGCTCGATGGCCGTGACCAGCGCGATGTGGGGCTTCGTCGCCTTCTACGCCAGCTGCACGGTCGTGACCTGGTGGTTCTACGCCCGCAAGGGCGCGGAGGCGCCCAGCTGACCGGCGTACCGACCGCGCTCCGACAAGGCCCCGCTCAGGCGGGGTCTTTCCGCATGCCGGGAAGGGGACCGAAGACCGTCGATCGGTGACCAATGCCGACCCGAATGATCGATCAAAAGGCGTGCAATGGAGGTGAGCAACGACGCGATCGAATGATTCGAAGAAGGCGGTGCGGGCGATGACTGCGACCCCTGCTGAGGCAGCGGTGACCGACGGGGCCTGGAAGGGCTTCAAGGGCGGACTCTGGCGCGACGCCGTCGACGTCCGCGACTTCATCCAGCAGAACTACACGCCGTACGAGGGCGACGACTCCTTCCTGGCCGGGCCCACCGAGCGCACCACCGCCGTGTGGAAGGCCATCACCGACCGCTTCCCCGAGGAGCGTGCCAAGGGCGTCCTCGATGTCGCGTACGACATCCCCTCCACCATCACCGCCCACGCCCCCGGCTGGATCGACCGCGACAAGGACCTGATCGTCGGCCTCCAGACCGATGCCCCGCTGAAGCGCGCGATCATGCCGTACGGCGGCTGGCGCATGGTCGCCGGCGCCCTGGAGACCTACGGCTACCCGGTCTCGGCCGAGCTGGAGAAGGTTTTCACCGAGTACCGCAAGACCCACAACGCCGGTGTCTTCGACGCCTACACCCCCGAGATCCGCGCCGCCCGCAAGGCCGGCGTGGTCACCGGTCTCCCCGACGCCTACGGCCGCGGCCGCATCATCGGCGACTACCCCCGTGTCGCCCTCTACGGCGTCGACCGGCTGATCGCGGTCAAGCAGGGCGAGAAGGAGGAGCTCAACTCCCTTCCCGTGGACGGGCGTTCGCTGGAGGAGGCGATCCGGCTGCGCGAGGAGCTCGCCGAGCAGATCCGCGCGCTGGGCGAGCTGAAGACGATGGCGGCAACAACGACGACCGCGCCGACGAGATCGCGGTCTGGCTGGTCGAGGAGTTCATGCGGAAGGTGCGCAGGCACCCGACCTACCGGAACGCGGAACACACCCAGTCCGTCCTGACCATCACCTCCAACGTCGTCTACGGGAGGAAGACCGGCAACACCCCCGACGGGCGCCGCGCCGGAGAGCCGTTCTCCCCGGGTGCCAACCCGATGAACGGCCGCGACATCCACGGCTATGTGGCCTCGGCCCTGTCGGTCGCCAAGCTGCCCTACGAGGACGCCGAGGACGGCATCTCGCTGACCAGCACGGTCACCCCCGACGGCCTGGGCCGGACCCCCGAGGGGCGGATCAGGAACCTGGCCGGTGTCCTCGACGGCTACATGGCGAGCGACGGCTTCCACATGAACGTCAACGTCCTCGACCGGGATGTGCTGATGGACGCCATGGAGCACCCGGAGAACCATCCGCAGCTGACCATCCGGGTCTCCGGATACGCGGTCAACTTCGTCCGGCTGACCCGCGAGCAGCAGCTCGACGTCCTCAACCGCACCTTCCACGGCTCGCTGTAGACGCCCCCGACCGCGCGCCCCGGGGCCGGTCCACACCTCGGCCCCGGTGCCTCGCACCCCTTCGGAACGGAGAGGTCCTGCCATGACCACGGCGACGACCACGGCGAAGACCACCATGACCGGCACCACCGGCACGATCGCTGTCGGCCCCGCCACACCAGCCGCCGCGGTCACCCGCCGCCCCTCCGAGGGCTCGGTGCACTCCTGGGACCTGTCGACCGGCGTCGACGGCCCCGGCACCCGCTTCGTCACCTTCCTCTCCGGCTGCCCGCTGACCTGTCTCTACTGCCACAACCCCGACACCTGGCGGATGCGGAGCGGCACACGCGCCTCCGCCGACGACGTGATCGCCGAAGCGCGGAAGTACACCCGCTTCATCTCGGCCTGCGGAGGCGGGGCCACCGTCTCCGGCGGTGAACCTCTTCTCCAGCCCGTCTTCGCCGGCGAGCTGCTCCACCGGATGAAGCACGAGCTCGGGCTCCACACCGCGCTCGACACCTCCGGCTTCCTGGGCGCCCGCGCCACCGACGCCCTGCTGCGCGACACCGACCTCGTCCTCCTCGACATCAAGTCCTGGGACCCGGACACGTACAAGAAGGTCACCGGCCGCCCGCTGAAGCCGACCCTGGACTTCGCCCGCCGCCTCGCCGACCTCGGCCAGGAGGTCCACGTCCGCTTCGTGCTCGTCCCGGGCCTGACCGACGACCCCTCGAACATCGAGGGAGTCGCCGCCTTCACCGCCGGCCTGGGCAATGTCTCACGCGTCGACATCCTCCCCTTCCACAAGCTCGGCGAAGCGAAGTGGCAAGCACTCGCCATGCCCTTCACCCTCCACGACACCCCTTCGCCGACCCCCGGTCGGCTCGACGAGACCCGTGCCGTCTTCCGCTCCCACGGCCTGAACGCCGTCTGAGCGACACGCTCACTCGCCCGGCCCGCAAAACAGAATGAATTCTGGCAAATCGTCCTAGCGTGTCCGCGTGACCGAGCCACCCCTGACCGAGCAACCGCAGAGCCCCGCGCCCGTCGTCCAGACACCCGCCGACGTACGCCGCCGGGCCGCGCTCGCCGGAACCGCCGTCTCCGCGCTGCTGATCGTCGCGATCGTCCTCGGCAGCCGGCTACTGCGCGACTTCGACTCGGCGCTCCTCCCGTACGCCGTCGCCACCGTCTTCCTCGCCTTCGGCGTGGCCTACCGCTACACCGTCTGGATCTCCGCGCCGGGCGCCCGCCGTCTCTTCAGGCAGGGCTGGCGTTCCTTCTTCTCGGCCGCCAACTTCCGCAAGGCCCCCACCGCGCTGCCGAAGATGACCGCCACCTATCTCGGCTTCCAGAAGTTCCTCGGCGCCCGGTCCCACGCCCGCTGGGCGGCACATCAGCTGATCTTCTGGGGCTGCATCCTGGCCGCCCTGATCACTTTCCCGCTCACCTGGGGCTGGTTCACCTTCACCTCGTCCACCGGGTCGGGGCCCGGCTACGAGATGCGCATCTGGGGCTTCAAGGTCCTCGGCTTCGACTCCCTGAACATCGTCGGCTGGCTGATGTTCCACGGCCTCGACGTCGCCGCCGTCCTCGTCATCCCCGGCGCCGCCTACTTCCTGTGGCGCCGGATGAAGGACCGCGGCGCCATCACCGGCCAGCGCTTCGCCTACGACCTGGTCCCGCTGATCGCCCTCATCGTCATCTCCGTGACCGGGCTCCTGCTCACCTTCTCGTCGATCTTCCTGCACGGCGGTGGCTACGAGTTCCTGGCGATCCTGCACATGGTGTCGGTGGTCTTCACCCTCATCTACATCCCGTTCGGGAAGTTCTTCCACATCGTGCAGCGGCCCGCGGCCGTCGGTATGCAGCTCTTCAAGTACACCTCCCGCCGCAAGGAAGGCGACGAGGTGCTCGCCTGCCGCCGCTGCCAGGAACCCATCGACACCGCTCCCTACGTCGAGAACCTGCAGGGCACCATGCGCGACCTCAAGCTCGGCTTCGACCAAGGGCCCGAGTACTGCCCCCGCTGCAAGCGCGTGATGCGCGGCAGCGCCTATCTGACCCACGTCAAGAAGGGCTTCAAGTGACCCAGCAGCACGTGGGCCGGCACCAGCAGCTCCCCCTCGACCCCTCGATCGCCCCGCCCGGCACCCGTAACTTCCGGGACGCCGGCGGCATCCCCGCCGACCGCTGGCACGCCGACCAGAACGGCGAGACGCTCGTCCCCACCCACTGCTGCTTCTGCGGCGTCCAGTGCGGGATGTACCTCCGTGTCGACAACGGCGGCAAGGTCTTCGGTGTGGAACCCCGCAACCACGACATCAACCGGATGCGGCTCTGCCCCAAGGGCATCAACGCCTATCAGCAGGTCAACCACCCCGACCGGCTCACCGCCCCGCTGATGCGCCGCAACCGCGACGAGGAGTTCCGCGAGGCGAGCTGGGAGGAGGCGCTCGACTTCACCGTCGCCGAGATCCGCCGCATCCAGGCCGAGTACGGCAACGACTCCTTCGGCCTGCTCGGCGGGGCGAGCCTCTACTCCGAGAAGACTTATCTTGTCGGCAAGTTCGCCCGCGTGGCCCTCAAGTCCCGGCACGTCGACTACAACGGGCGCCTGTGCATGGTCTCCGCCGCCGGAGCCAACAAGCTGGCCTTCGGCATCGACCGGGCCGGCAACCCGTTCTCCGACATCCTCCTCACGGACTGCCTCCTCATCGCCGGCTCCAACGTCGGCGAATGCTTCCCCGTGATGACCCAGTACCTCTGGGGAGCCCGGGACCGCGGAGCGTCCCTGATCGTCGTCGACCCCCGTGAGACGGCGATCGCCCGCACCGCCGACCTCCATGTCGCGATCAAGCCGGGCACCGACTCCGCGTTCTTCAACGCCGTCCTGCATGTGATCGTCGCCGAGGGCCTCACCGACGACGCCTATCTCGCCGCCCACACCACCGGCTGGGACGAGGTGAAGAGGACCGTCGAGGCCTACCCGCCGTCCCGCTCGGCCGAGGTCTGCGGCGTGCCCGAGGAGCAGATCGTGCGCACCGCCCGGATGTTCGCCGGCGCGGACCGGGCCATGGCCTGGCACGCCCGCGGCGTCGAGCACCACTCCCAGGGCGTCGAGAACTGCCTGACGATCATCAATCTGTGCACCGCCACCGGGAACATCGGCAAGCCGGGCGCCGGCTACGGCACCATCACCGGCCAGGGCAACGGTCAGGGCGGCCGGGAGCACGGCCAGAAGTCCGACCTGCTGCCCGGCGGCCGCTCGATCACCAACCCCGAGCACCGACGCCAGATCTGCGAGATCTGGGGCATCGAGGAGTCCGAACTCCCGCCCGCCGGCACCTCCATGATGGAGATGGTCTGGCAGATGCAGCGCGAGGAGATCCGCGGACTGATCGGCATCTGCAACAACCCCTTCGTCTCCCTCCCCAACTACGGGACCGTCAAGAACGGCTACGACACCCTCCAGTTCCACGCCCAGTTCGACTTCTTCCTCTCCGAGACCGCGGCCAACGCGCACGTCGTCTTCCCGGTCACCGTCTGGGCCGAGGACGAAGGCGTGATGGCCAACGCCGAGGCGCGGGTCGTCAAGCACAACAAGGCGCAGGAACCGCCCGCCGGGGTCCACACCGACACCTGGGTGATCTGCGAGCTCGCCAGGCGCCTCGACGCAGGGGACAAGTTCGCCTTCCCCGACTCCCGCTCGGTGTTCGAGGAGCTCCGCGTCGCGTCGGCCGGAACGGTCAACGACTACTACGGCATCACCTACGAACGCCTGGAGGAGACCGGCGGCATCGCCTGGCCCTGCCCCGCCACCGACCACCCGGGCACCCCGCGCCTCTTCGAGGACGGCAGGACCTACCACCCGGACGGCAAGATCCATATGCAGGTCGTCGAATGGCACCCGCCGATGGACCCGTACAGCGAGGAGTACCCCCTCTCGCTCACCACCGGCCGCACCGTCGCCCACTTCCTCTCCGGCAACCAGACCCGTCGCCTGGGCGCCCTCGTCGAACAGACCCCGCGGCCCTGGGTGGAGGTCCACCCCTCCCACGGCTTCCGCAACGGCGAACCCGTCCGCGTGGTCACCCGCCGCGGCAGCGAGGTCTTCCCCGCCCTGGTCACCGAGGCGATCCGCCCCGACACCGTCTTCGTGCCGTACCACTGGCCGGTCCCCACCGCCGCCAACGCCCTCACCATCGACGCCCTCGACCCCCGATCCAAGATCCCCGAGTACAAGGTCTGCGCGGCCCGCATCGAGGCCGCGGAGCGGATCGACGAGGTGCCCGAACCCCCGACCGCCCCCGGGCACCACGCCTACCCGGAGACGCAGGTCTCCCGTACCGACCCGCTGCCGCCCACGTCCCCGCAGGGCCGTGGCACCTCGGAGAGGAGCTGACGCCGCTCATGATGGGCCGCACGATCTTCATCGACCCGGGGCGCTGCATCGGCTGCCAGGCGTGTGTCTCGGCCTGCCGCGAGTGCGACTCGCACCGCGGGAAGTCGATGATCCATCTCGACTACCCCGACGAGGGGCACTCCGTCGCCTCCCTTCCCACGGTCTGCATGCACTGCGAGGACCCGGTCGCCCCCTGTGCCGAGGTCTGCCCCGCCGACGCCATCCTCGTCACCGCCGACGGGGTGGTGCAGCAGGCCGACACCACCCGCTGCATCGGCTGCGCCAACTGCGTCAACGCCTGCCCCTTCGGCGTCCCGAAGATCGACCTCCAGGCGAAGCTTCAGATGAAGTGCAACCTCTGCTACGACCGCACCGCCTACGGACTCGCCCCGATGTGCGCCACGGTCTGCCCCACCGGCGCGCTCTTCTACGGAACCCTCGAAGAGCTCCAGGCCGAGCGGCCCGGCGTCCAGGTCGCCGACTCCTTCACCTTCGGCTCGACGACCGTCTCCACCGGAGTGGCGATGGTCGTCCCCGCCGACAAGGTCCAGTGGCCGGTCCCCGGCGGGCTCCCCGTCGTCGAGATCAACGGGAAGGCTGTCTGATGAGCGTCACCGAGCAGCCCCCCGCCGAGGGCCAGGGCGCGGCCGACGCCGCCCAGGAGGCGCTGCACGACCGCATCGCCGCCGACTCGCTCACCACCCGGCGCGACTACCTCCGGATCGTCGCCACCGTCTCCGGCGGCCTTGCCATCGGAGGCATCGGCGTCGCCTCCGGGATCCTCCACCGCCACGGCGACTCCGACGGGACGCCCGAACCGAAGAAGATCGCCGACCAGCTCCTGCCCGGCGAGTCCCTCGCCTTCCGCTACCCCGAGGAGGCGGACCGCGCGGTCGCGATCCGTATGGAGGACGGCACCCTCGCCGGCTACTCGGCCGTCTGCACCCACCTCGCCTGCGCCGTGCTCTGGCGCAAGGACCGCGGCAGCGAGGGCGAGCTGTACTGCCCCTGCCACGAAGGGATCTTCGACGCCCGTACGGGAGAGGTGACCGCGGGCCCACCCCCGCGGGCGCTGCCGAAGGTGATCCTGGTGGAGGAGGCCGACGGCAGTGTCTGGGCCATCGGCACCACCCGCTCCGGGGAGAGCGTCCAGGAGAGCCTGTGCCGTCAGCTCGGGGACGAGCGACCGGATCTGGCCGAGCGCCTCGGCTGCCCGGGCGCCTCCGCGCGCGGCGCCGTCACGAGGAGCGAGCGCACATGACCGACACGCCCTTCCCCCGGGACCCCGAGGTCCCCGACCGCTCTCCTGGCGCCCCCGACCGGGGCCCCGGCGCCGCGCCCGGGCAGCCGCCCCGCCCCGCCTACACCCCCGGGAGCGCGCAGCCCCGGCTGAACCGCCCGGTCCACGAGCGCTACCCGCAGATCCGGCCCACCAGCGGATACGGCGACCCCCGGGTCCGCCATACCGGCCCGGGCCCGGGCGCCGGTACGGAGCAGGAGCCCGAGCGGTCGTCGAAACTGAGCGCCCGCCTGGCCCTGGCCCTCACCGTCGTCATCGGCCAGCTCTGGGGGCTGACGATCGTGGTCGACGAGTGGATGGCCGGGGACACCGGAACGGCCTGGTGGGGGGCCGGCTTCCTCGTCCTGTCGTTCCTCGTCGTCCTCGGCCTCTGGCTGCTCGACCCGAAGGACCGCTGACCGGTCGGCACACGACCGCCGACCGGGCCGCCGGGACCGCCGAAATCGCCGGGTTCAGGGCCGCGCACCCGGCGTACCCTGGACCTATGAGCACCGCCCCCGCCCACGGACCGCGAGACCCGAAGCAGCCCGGCAATGAGTCCGACCCCGAGAACACCACGAAGCCGAAGCTGATCTTCGACGATCCGCTGGACCAGCAGTCCGCGGACGATACGGACCGCGGGTGGGGCGAGCGGCCTCACGGTGGCAGCGACAGTGCCGCCGATCTCGCGCGGTTCCTCGAAGAGAAGCCGCCGCACCACCTCTGATGCCGGTGCGAGTCGCCGGCTAGGGGGTGGGGTGCGTCCCGGTGCCGGTCCCGGTGCCGCTTCCACCGGAGCCGGAGCCGGTGCCGCTTCCTCCGGAGCCCGTTCCCGGGCCCGTACCAGTTCCCGTACCCGTCCCGTTCTCGTTGCCCGAGTTCGGGCCCCGCTGGGCGACGAGCAGGTCGCGGATCTCCTTCAGGACCTCCAGCTCGCTGATCTCCAGCGTCTCCTGGACGCCCTGCTTCGCCTTGTCGTGGGCGGCCCGCCTGGCCAGGTACTTCGCCATGGGAAGCACCATCAGGAAGTAGACGACGGCCGCCGTGATCAGGAAACTGAGGACGGCGCTGAGCACCAGGCCCCACATGATCGGGATGCCGGAGACCACGTTCCCCGCGTCGTCGACCACACACGGACCCTTGAGGCAGGACCGGTAGCTCTCCAGGTCCTTCGTACCGAAGGCGCCGACCAGCGGGTTGATGACACCCTTCACCACCGAGTTCACGATGTTGGTGAACGCGGCACCGATGACCACCGCCACCGCGAGGTCGATCACATTGCCGCGCATGAGGAAGGCCTTGAAGCCTGCCACCACGCCTTCGTTCTTCGGACTCACCAGGGTGCCCTTCGTCGCTTGTGCATGAAGTCGTGCAAGTAGCGCTGCCATTAGGCAGCGAACGACGCAGATGCGTCCAATCCGTACACACGGAACGGTTACTTGACAGGCAGTCCGTGCGAATCAGCACAATGTCACCGCCAGTTGGGACGTGACACCCGCGCCCGCCAGAGCCGTAGCCGTCGACCGTGGAACGGACAGGACGACCAACGCCCCACCGTCCGAACGAGTCTCGCCCATGGCCGGAACGTCGGCCACTCGGGCACCCCTGGCGACCACGCGCGCCCCACCGTCCCCGCTACTGCCTCCGCCCATCGGAGAGTTGGGCGCCGCGATCACATCCACCAGGTCGCCGGGCCGCAGCAGCCGCACGGCTTCCGCGTCGGCGATCCGTACCGGCGCCGACACCAGCCGCACCACAGGCGGCCGGTGCCGCTCCCGCGTCTCCGTGGGCGGGGGATGGCCGGCGGAGACCTCGCCCCCGCCCGCGACCGCCAACGCGGCCACGCTCATCGCGAGGACCGCCGCCGGGGCCCGCCGCCGGCGCCGCAGCGCCCGTCGCAGCCGCAGCCGCCCGCCCCGTACCCGCAACGGTTCGAACGGCGGGACCGCGCACGTCGCGGGAACGGGGGAGTGGTCGGCGTAAGGAAGAGGGCCGGGGAGAGCTGAGGTCGTCATGGCAGCACCGCCTGTCGGGAAGGAGTCGTACCGTCCTCCGGCCGTCCGGAGAACAGCTCCCACCATCCCGGCTCCGCGAACATCCCGCCGCGGCCTGTGGATCACCCGCCGCCCGTGGACAACTCCCTCACTCCCCAGGGGGATTGCCGACGCGACTACGGAAGCTCGATCCCCAGGTCCCAGCCGTCGTGCGCGTGCGTGCACAGGCAGTCCCGGTCCGCCGTGTCCGGCAGCGCGCCCACCGCGTCGAAGAGCACCTCCCGCAGCCGCCCCACGTTCGCGCCGAACACCCGCATGACCTCCGTGTGCGAGACCCCGTCGCCGGTCTCCGCGCCCGCGTCCAGGTCCGTGACCAGCGCCAGCGAGGTGTAGCAGAGCCCCAGCTCCCGGGCGAGGACCGCCTCCGGGTGCCCGGTCATGCCGACCACCGACCAGCCCGCCGCCGCATGCCAGCGCGACTCCGCGCGGGTGGAGAACCGGGGCCCCTCGACGACGACCATCGTGCCGCCGTCCACCGGCTCCCAGCCCTTCCCCCGGGCCGCCTTCAGGGCCACCCGCCGACCGTCCGGGCAGTAGGGGTCGGCGAAGGTGGTGTGCACGACGTTCGGCACGGCCCCGCCCCAGGCCTCCGGCAGCGGCTCCCCGTCGAAGTACGTCTGCGTCCGCGTCTTCGTCCGGTCGACCAGCTGGTCCGGTACGACGAGGGTGCCGGGCCCGTACTCCTCCCGCAGGCCACCCACCGCGCACGGTCCGAGCACCTGCCGTACACCCACGGAGCGCAGCGCCCACAGGTTGGCGCGGTAGTTGATCCGGTGCGGCGGCAGCGTGTGGCCCCGGCCGTGCCGGGGCAGGAAGGCGACCCGCCGTCCCGCCACCTCGCCGAGGAAGAGGCGGTCGCTGGGGCTGCCGTACGGGGTGTCGACGGACACCTCCGTCACGTCCTCCAGAAAGGAGTAGAAGCCCGAGCCGCCGATCACACCGATGTCCGCAAACGCGTTGGTCGCCATGGCGGTCACATTATCGGCCCGAAGAACGGTTTTTCGGCGCGAAGATCGGGTGCGAGGGACGGCTCATCGGCGCCCGAAGAGCGACGAAAGCCCCACCGCGCACAGCGGTGGGGCTTCCGTGAGAACCGGGGTCGAGAGACCTGGATCAGGCGGCCGAGCTGGAGCTCGACGCGCTCGACGTCGAGGACGCGGACGAGCTCGACGAAGCGGCCGGCTTCGCGTCCGAGGACGACGACGAGGAGGTCGACGACGCGGCGGACTTCGACGACGACGAGGCGGGCGAGCTGGAGCTCGACGAGCCGCGGCTGTCGTTCCGGTAGAAGCCGGAACCCTTGAAGACGATGCCGACCGCCGAGAACACCTTCTTCAGGCGTCCCTTGCAGCTCGGGCACTCGGTCAGCGCGTCATCGGTGAACTTCTGCACCGCCTCGAGGCCCTCGCCGCACTCGGTGCACTGGTACTGGTAGGTCGGCACTTGTCTTCCTCCTGGCACTCACACTCATCGAGTGCTAACGACGATCCATAGTGACGTATTCCGCGGGATCAGTCCACCGTCACCGGCACTCGGTGACCGATACCACGCGCCGCGACCCGGCCCGACGCCCGGGGGGCCAGCCGCGAGCGCAGCGCCAGGAGCGTGGCCAGGGCGAGCGCCGTGCCCACAAGCGGCACCAGGAATCCGGCGCTCGAGCCCTGCTCGTCGGCGAGGCGGCCGGCGACCGTGACGGCCGCCGCCTGCCCCAGCGCCACGGCGCCGGTGAGCCAGGTGAAGGCCTCGGTCCTGGCGGAGGCCGGGACCAGGGTCTCGACGATGGTGTAGCCCGTGATCAGGGCCGGGGCGATGCACAGACCCACGATCAGGCCGAGCGCGCCGAGCAGCAGCACGGACTGCGCCGACCAGAGCAGCGAGGCCGCCACGGTCAGTCCGGCGTAGCCCAGGATCAGACGCTTGCGCGGGCCGATCTTCCAGGCGATGGCGCCGCACGCGATGCCCGCGAGCATGTTGCCCGCGGCGAAGATCCCGTACAGCAGACCGTTGGCGCCCGGGTTGCCGATCTCCTCGGAGAACGCGGTCAGCGAGACCTGCATACCGCCGAAGACCGAGCCGATGCCCAGGAAGGCGATGGCCAGAACTCGTACGCCGGGGATCGACAGGGCGGAGACGCGCGGCTCGCCGGCGGCGGCCGCGATGAGGCCGTGGGCGGGCTGGGTGCTCCGCTGGGCGGCGAAGAACAGACCGCCGAAGAGCGTGAGCGCCGCCTCGGCGATCAGACCGGCCGCCGGGTGCACGCCGGTGCAGAGCGCGGTGGCGAGGACGGGACCGACGACGAAGGTGAACTCGTCCGTGACCGACTCGAAGGCCGCGGCCGTCGGCATCAGCGGGGAGTTCTCCAGCTTCGCCGCCCAGCGGGCGCGGACCATCGGCCCGATCTGCGGGACGGAGGCGCCGGCCGGTACGGCGGCGAGGAAGAGGGCCCACATCGGGGCGCCCGCCAGGGCGAGCACGACGAGGAGGGAGACGGCGGCGGAGTGGATCAGTACTCCGGGGACCAGGACGGCGCGCTGACCGAAGCGGTCGGCGAGCTTGCCGCTCTGCGGGGCGAACATCGCCATGGAGACGCCGGTGACGGCGGCGACCGCGCCGGCGCTGCCGTACGAGCCGGTGGTGTGCTGGACGAGCAGGACGATGCCGATCGTCAGCATCGCGAACGGCTGCCGGGCGGCGAAGCCGGGGAGCAGGAACGACAGCGCTCCGGGGGTGCGCAGGAGCTGCCCGTATCCGGCACGCCTGCCGGAGGCCTTCGTGGCCTTGCCCGTCTCGCCGGTCTGCCCGGTCGTGCCGGGTACGTCGGCCATGTCCGTCTTCGTCGCGGACGTGTCAGGCGTGTCAGAAGTGACCGTGGACACCACGGTCCTTGCCTTTCTGCCGCCTGGTAGCGCGCCCGTGCACGGTGGTGCGGGCGCCGCCGAGAGCTGTCCTCATGCGCGGAACTGCGGTAGATACCGGGCCCCACTGCGGAGGGCTTCACGGCCGCCATACGGTCGCGCCAGCTCTGCGTCAGGCAGAGTTGGTTCGATCTAGTGTGCCTTCATGGTACAGGGAAAGGGCGTCTTCCCGCCTGGGAAAACGCCCTTTCGTTCGAAACTGCGCCTGTGATTAACCGGACGTTCGCTTGGTGAAGGGCAGATGCGGCCAGTGCGAGTGCGGCCCCTTGGGCGCCGACACGGCCGTCGCGCCGCCCGTCCCCAGCCAGCCGGCCAGCTTTCCGCCCTGTCCGACGGACCGCAGCCGCCGCTCGGTGGCGTCCCGCACCGGGTCGGTCGCGATGACGAGGAGTTCGTCGTTGTACCGCAGCACGGTCGCCGGACCGGGCACGAAGCTCTTCTCCTCGCGTACGACGAGGGTGACCGCGGCCCCGGCCGGGAGGCGCAGCTCCGCGACCTCCACGCCGTGCATCTTCGAGCCCTCCGGGATGGCGACGGACAGCAGGTGTCCGCGCAGCCGCTCCAGCGGGGCCGACTCGACGCCCAGGTCGGCGGCCTCGGAGGAGCCGCCCAGCTTCAGCGCCTTGGCCAGCCAGGGCAGCGTCGGGCCCTGGACGAGGGTGTAGACGACGACGAGCACGAAGACGATGTTGAAGACACGCTCGCTGCCCTCGATCCCGGACACCATGGGGATGGTGGCGAGAATGATGGGGACCGCTCCGCGCAGGCCGGCCCAGGACATCAGGGCCTGTTCCTGCCAGGGGATACGGAACGGCAGCAGGCTGACGAAGACCTCCATGGGCCGCGCCACCACCGTCAGGACCAGGCCGATGACCACGGCGGGCCAGAAGTCGTCGGCCAGCTTGGTCGGGGTGACCAGCAGGCCGAGCAGGACGAACATGCCGATCTGGGCGATCCAGCCGAGACCCTCGGCGAAGCCGCGGTTGGCGGGGGCGTGCGGCAGCTTCGCGTTGCCGAGGACCATCGCGGCCAGGTAGACGGCGAGGAAGCCGGAGCCGTGGGCCAGGGCGCCCGCCGCGTACGCCGTGACGGCGATGGCCATGACGGCGATCGGGTAGAGGCCGGAGGCGGGCAGGGCGACGTGCCGCAGTCCGAAGGCGCCGAGGAAGCCGACCCCGAGGCCGACGGCGGCGCCGATGGCCAGCTCCAGGAAGATCGTGCCGACGAGGACGTACCAGGAGTCGACCGGGCCGACGGCGGAGAAGGCGACGACGAGGATGACGACCGGGGCGTCGTTGAAGCCGGACTCGGCCTCCAGGACACCGGTCACGCGCGAGGGCAGCGGCACCTTGCGCAGGACGGAGAAGACGGCGGCGGCGTCCGTCGAGGAGACGACCGCGCCGATGATCAGCGCCTGGCGCCAGTCCAGGCCGACCAGATAGTGGGCGGCCGCGGCCGTGATGCCCACGCTCACCGCGACGCCGACGGTCGACAGCACGACCGCCGCGGGCAACGCGGGTTTGATCTCCTTCCACTTGGTGCCCAGGCCGCCCTCGGCCAGGATCACCACGAGTGCGGCATAGCCGATCACCTGGGTCAGTTCGGCGTTGTCGAAGGCGACGTTGCCGATTCCGTCCTGCCCGATCGCGACCCCGATCCCGAGATACAGCAGCAGGCTGGGGAGCCCGCTCCGGGACGAGATCCGCACCGCCGCGACAGCGATGAGCAGCACGAGCGAGCAGATGAGCAGGAGTTCATTGAGCTCGTGGACAGTCAGTGGCCGATCCTTCCCCTCGCGTGCGGCCGGATCGTTCCTCCAGCAGCCGGTACTTCGTTACCTTACCTAATCTTTAACGCTTTCTTGACGCGTTCCTTGCTTGTCCTCGATCGCCAGTGCGATCTTGGGTGGCCCTCTTGGTGACACCGCGTCCGGGCCTTCCGGAGGCTGCGCCTAAGGTTGCTCCCGTACTCCAGGACCACCCTGCCCCTCGAAGGACAGCGATGCCCTCCAACACGACCGCGCCTCCCGCCAAGAAGAAGGGGCGACGTGCCCGCCTGATCGTCCTCGTCCTGGTCCTCGCACTGGTCGCGGGCGTCGGCTTCGGCGGGTACTGGGGCGTCAGCACCGTCCGTGCCTCGTTCCCGCAGACGACGGGCGAACTCCGGCTCGACGGCCTCTCCGGCGAGGTCGAGGTCAAGCGCGACGCCTACGGGGTGCCGCAGATCTACGCCGACACCGAGGCCGACCTCTTCCGCGCGCAGGGCTACGTCCAGGCGCAGGACCGCTTCTACGAGATGGACGTGCGCCGTCATATGACGGCCGGCCGCCTCTCTGAGATGTTCGGCAAGAGCCAGGTCGACACCGACGCCTTCCTGCGCACCCTGGGCTGGCGTGAGGTCGCGCAGGACGAGTACGACAAGGTCCTGTCGGCGGAGACGAAGAAGAACCTCCAGGCCTACGCCGAGGGCGTCAACGCCTACCTCAAGGGCAAGGACTCCGCCGACATCTCCGTCGAGTACGCGGCGCTCGCCTTCTCCAACGACTACGCGATCGAGCCCTGGACGCCCGTCGACTCGGTGGCCTGGCTCAAGGCCATGGCCTGGGACCTGCGCGGCAACATGCAGGACGAGATCGACCGCTCCCTGATGACGAGCCGGCTGAGCGAGCAGCAGATCAAGGACCTCTACCCGGGGTACCCGTACGAGCTGCACCAGCCGATCGTGCAGAACGGCGCGGTCGACAAGGCGACCGACGCGTTCGACCCGAAGGCCAAGGCGAAGAAGAACGACGACGGCAGCGGGACCACGCCGGGCGGCGCCCTGGAGGGCATGCAGTCCCAGCTCGGCGCGCTCTCCGACTCCCTCGACGACATCCCCGCGCTGCTCGGCCCCAACGGCAACGGCATCGGCTCGAACTCGTGGGTCGTCTCCGGGAAGTACACGACCTCCGGCAAGCCGCTCCTCGCCAACGACCCGCACCTCGCCCCGATGCTGCCGTCGCTCTGGTACCAGATGGGTCTGCACTGCCGCTCCGTCTCGGCGACCTGCCGCTACGACGTCGCCGGCTACACCTTCTCCGGCATGCCGGGCGTGATCATCGGACACAACGACACCATCGCCTGGGGCTTCACCAACCTGGGCGCCGACGTCACCGACCTGTACCTGGAGAAGGTCGGGGACGACGGCTACGTGGTGGACGGCAGGACCAAGCCGTTCACGACCCGCGAGGAGACCATCAAGATCGCGGGAGGCGGCAGCCGGAAGATCACGGTCCGCTCGACCGAGCACGGGCCGCTGGTCTCCGACCGCTCCTCCGAGCTGGAGAAGGTCGGCCAGAAGGCGCCCGTCGGCAACGTCGCCCCGGACCGTGGCACCGGCTACGGCGTCTCCCTCCAGTGGACCGCCCTGCAGCCCGGCAAGTCCATGGACGCGGTCTTCAGGCTCAACCGCGCGAAGAACTTCAAGGAGTTCCGCGCCGCGGCCGAGGACTTCACCGTCCCCTCCCAGAACCTGATCTACGCCGACGCCGAGAACATCGGCTACCAGGCGCCGGGCAAGATCCCGCGGCGCGCCAAGGGTGACGGCACCGTACCGGCGCCCGGCTGGGACTCCTCGTACCGCTGGAAGGGCTACGTCCCGTACGACGAGCTGCCGTACGAGCAGAACCCCGACCGCGGCTACATCGTCACCGCCAACCAGGCCGTCGTCGACGCCGACAAGTACCCCCACCTCCTGACGGAGGACTGGGGCTACGGCTCGCGCAGCCAGCGGATAAACGACCTCATCGAGTCGAAGATCAAGGACGGCGGGAAGATCTCGCCGGACGACATGCGGACCATGCAGATGGACAACCGCAGCGAGATCGCGACCCTCCTCAACCCGCTCCTGCTGAAGATCGACATCTCGGACCCGTACGTCCGTGAGGCGCAGAAGCTCCTCGAGGGCTGGGACTACACGCAGGAGCCCGACTCGGCCGCCGCCGCGTACTTCAACGCGGTCTGGCGCAACGTCCTCAAGCTCGCCTTCGGCGACAAGCTGCCCAAGGAGCTGCGGGCCGAGGGCGACTGCATCAGCGTCCGCCCGGCCGACTCCACCGGCCTCCCGGTCGACGAGCAGAACAAGCGCGTACGGGAGTGCGGCGAGCGCGACGGGGACACGGCGCAGCCGGACGGCGGCGACCGCTGGTACGAGGTGGTCCGCCCGCTGCTCAAGCAGGAGAACAGCGCGTGGTGGAAGACCGAGGCCAACCGCACGGACCAGGCCACCGAGAACCGTGACCAGCTGCTCGCCCGCGCCATGGAGGACGCCCGCTGGGAGCTGACCGCCAAGCTCGGCAAGGACGTCTCCACCTGGAGCTGGGGACGGCTGCACCAGCTGACCCTGCAGAACCAGACGCTCGGCACCGCGGGACCCGGCTTCGTCCAGTCCATGCTCAACCGCGGCCCGTGGAACCTGGGTGGCGGCGAGGCGGCGGTGAACGCGACCGGCTGGAACGCGGCCGGCGGCTACGAGGTCGTCTGGGTGCCGTCGATGCGGATGGTCGTGAACGTCGGCGACTGGGACCGCTCCCGCTGGATCAACCTGTCGGGCGCCTCCGGTCACGCGTACCACGACCACTACACCGACCAGACCGACAAGTGGGTCAAGGGCGAGCTGCTCGACTGGTCCTTCGGCAAGGCGGCGGTCGACGCCTCGACGAAGGACACGCTGCTCCTCAAGCCGTAGAAGGCTCCTGAGGGCGCTCGAAGCGCCTGACCCCCTCCGGGGTCACCACCGCGTGCACGGGGTGGTCGTGCGGTTCCTCCGGGACCCGCGCGACCACCTCGTTCGCGTAGAGGAGCACCACGAGCGCCGGGTCCTCGCCCGCCCGCGCCAGCCGGGCGAGGACGCGGTCGTACGAGCCGCCGCCCCGGCCGAGCCGCATCCCGCGGCCGTCGACCGCGAGGCCGGGCAGCAGGACCACGTCCGCCGCGCACACGGCCTCGGGGCCGAGCCGCGGACCGGTCGGCTCCAGGAGGCCGCGGCCGGCCTTCGCCAGATGCTCCGCACCCTCGTACGCGGCCCAGTCGAGATCGTTGTCGGGCAGCAGGACCGGGAGCAGGACGCGGGCGCCGTTCGCGCGCAGCGCGTCCAGCAACGCGCGCGTGCCCGGCTCGCGGCCCACCGACACGTAGGCGGCGACGGTCGAGGCCTCCGCCAGCTCGGCCAGGTCCCGCGCACCCCGCGCGAGCAGCTCGCCCGCGGCTTCGACATCATGGCTGGTCAGCTGGGCGCGAGCCGCGAGGAGTTGGCGGCGCAACGCAGCCTTGTCGGACATGTCTGCCGTCATCGGGACATCATGTGGTGCTCACTAACCTCTCGTACGTGTCGTTATGCACAGGAAGTTAATCGGAGCCCCATCTTCCTCTCATTCCGAACGGCTATGGTGCTCCGCATGACTCAGTCGCCTTCCCGGATCACCAAGGCTGTCATCCCGGCCGCCGGTCTCGGCACGCGCTTCCTCCCGGCCACCAAGGCCACCCCGAAGGAAATGCTGCCGGTCGTCGACAAGCCCGCGATCCAGTACGTCGTCGAGGAGGCCGTGGCGGCCGGACTCTCCGACGTCCTCATGATCACCGGTCGGAACAAGCGGCCCCTGGAGGACCACTTCGACCGGAACTACGAGCTGGAGGAGGCGCTCGCCCGCAAGGGCGACGAGGAGCGGCTCTCCAAGGTTCAGGAGTCCAGCGACCTCGCCACCATGCACTACGTGCGTCAGGGCGCCCCGCGCGGCCTCGGACACGCCGTGCTCTGCGCGGCCCCGCACGTCGGCGACCAGCCCTTCGCCGTGCTGCTCGGCGACGACCTGATCGACCCGCGCGACCCGCTGCTGGCCCGGATGGTGGACATCCAGGAGCGTGAGGGCGGCAGCGTGATCGCGCTCATGGAGGTCGAGCCCGAGCAGATCCACCTGTACGGCTGTGCGGCGGTCGAGGCGACGGCCGACTCCGACGTCGTGAAGGTGACGGATCTGGTCGAGAAGCCGGACGCGGACGAGGCGCCCAGCAACTACGCGATCATCGGCCGCTATGTTCTGGATCCGGCCATCTTCGCCATACTGCGTGAGACCGAGCCGGGCCGTGGCGGCGAGATCCAGCTGACCGACGCTCTGCAGAAGCTCGCCAAGACGTACCAGTCGGCACCGAGCGGCGAGGGGAAGATCGGGGGTCCGGTCCACGGCGTGGTCTTCAAGGGCCGCCGCTATGACACCGGCGACCGCGGGGACTATCTGCGTGCCATTGTCAGACTGGCGTGCGAACGTGAAGACCTGGGCCCGGACTTCCGGACCTGGCTCCGCAGTTACGTCAGCGAGGAGATGTAGCACCTTGAGCAGCAGTACGGCACCGGTGTCAGGCGATCCCTGCGCGGGTCCCTCGCGCGACCTGTGGTCGGTGGACGAGCACCTGGACGACGTCCTCGGGGCGATCGTCCCGCTCGAACCCATCGAGCTGCAGCTGCCCGACGCCCAGGGCTGCGTCCTGGTCGAGGACGTCACGGTGCCGGTCGCGCTGCCCCCGTTCGACAACAGCTCCATGGACGGGTACGCGGTCCGGGTCGCCGATGTCGCCGGCGCCACCGAGGAGTTCCCCGCGGTCCTGACCGTGATCGGTGACGTGGCCGCGGGCGCCGGCGGCCTGCCGGTCGTCGGCCCCGGCCAAGCCGCCCGGATCATGACCGGCGCCCCGCTGCCGCCCGGCGCCGAGGCCGTCGTCCCGGTCGAGTGGACCGACGGCGGTACGGGCGAGGGCGCGGCGAGCGGGATGCGCGCCGCCAGCGCCGACCCCGAGGGCGCGGGCGGCGAGGTCCGCGTCCACCGGGCCGCCGAGGCCCGCGCGCACGTCCGCGCGCGGGGCAGCGACGTCCAGGCCGGTGACCTGGCCCTGGAGGCGGGCACGGTCCTCGGACCGCCGCAGATCGGGCTGCTCGCCGCGATCGGCCGCGCCACCGTCCGCGTGCGCCCCCGCCCGCGGGTCGTCGTGATCTCCACCGGCAGCGAACTGACGCAGCCCGGTGAGGAGCTGGGCGAGGGTCAGATCTACGACTCCAACAGCTTCGCGCTCGCGGCCGCCGCGCGCGACGCCGGCGCCATCGCCTACCGGGTCGGCGCCGTCACCGACGAGGCCGACACCCTGCGCGCCACCATCGAGGACCAGCTGATCCGGGCCGACCTCCTCGTCACCACGGGCGGGGTGAGCGTCGGCGCGTACGACGTGGTCAAGGAGGCGCTGACGACGGCCGGCCAGTTCGAGGGCCAGGTCGACTTCCGCAAGCTGGCCATGCAGCCGGGCAAGCCGCAGGGCTTCGGCACGATCGGCCCCGACCACACCCCGCTGCTCGCGCTGCCGGGCAACCCGGTCTCCTCGTACGTGTCCTTCGAGCTCTTCGTACGGCCCGCGATCCGGGCCCTGATGGGCCTCGGCGACCTTCACAGGCCGCGGGTCCGGGCCGAGCTGGCGGCCGACAAGCCGCTGCGGTCCCCCTCGGGCCGCCGCCAGTTCCTGCGCGGGACGTACGACGCCGAGACCGGCACCGTCACTCCGGTGGGCGGCTCGGGCTCCCACCTGATCGCGGCGCTCGCGCACGCGAACGCGCTGCTCGTCGTACCGGAGGAGACCATGGAGGTGGCGCCCGGCGCCGAGCTGGACGTGGTCCTCCTCGGCTGAAGAGGGCCTGGTGGCGGTACCGTGGCGTCCCACACAGCGACCGGGAGTGTCACGGCCATGAGCACGCAGCAAGGACTCACCCACATCGACGAGGCGGGGGCGGCCCGCATGGTCGACGTCTCGGCGAAGGACGTCACGGCGCGGACCGCGCGCGCCAGTGGCCGCGTCCTGGTCTCGCCGCGCGTGATCGAGCTGCTGCGGGGCGAGGGCGTACCGAAGGGCGACGCGCTCGCCACCGCCCGCATCGCCGGGATCATGGGCGCCAAGAAGACCCCGGACCTGATCCCGCTCTGCCACCCGCTGGCGGTCTCGGGCGTGAAGCTGGACCTCACGGTCGCGGACGACGCGGTGGAGATCCTGGCGACCGTGAAGACGACGGACCGCACGGGCGTCGAGATGGAGGCCCTGACGGCGGTCTCGGTGGCCGCGCTGACGGTGGTCGACATGATCAAGGCGGTCGACAAGGGCGCGGTCATCTCCGACGTACGGGTGGAGGAGAAGACGGGCGGCAAGTCGGGCGACTGGACCCGGGAAGGGGCCGGGTCGTGACGCGCGGGGGCCGGGTGACCGGGGCGCACGGCCACGGGGACCGGGCCGGCGAGGGCCGGGCTCACGGAGAGCGGACTCTCGACGAGCAGGTCGCGGCGGCGCTAGGCGCCGACTTCGGCGGCGCCCTCACCGCCCCCTACGCCGCCCTCGTCGTCACAGCCTCCAACCGGGCCGCGGCCGGGGTGTACGAGGACAAGGGCGGGCCGCTGATCGCCGAGGGCCTGGCGCGGATGGGCTTCGCGGTCGACGGCCCGCAGGTCGTGCCGGACGGCGCGCCCGTCGAGGCGGCGCTGCGGGCCGGGGTCGAGGCCGGGTACGACGTCATCCTCACCACCGGCGGCACGGGCATCTCGCCGACCGACGCCACGCCCGAGGCCACCCGCCGGGTCCTCGACCACGAGATCCCCGGCATCCCCGAGGCGATCCGCGCGTACGGCCGGGAGAAGGTGCCCACCGCGGCGCTCTCCCGTGGCCTCGCCGGCGTCGCGCGCGGGACGCTGATCGTGAACCTGCCGGGCTCCGCGGGCGGGGTCCGCGACGGCCTCGCCGTCCTGGAGCCCCTCCTCGTGCACGCGGTCGACCAGATGCGCGGCGGCGACCACCCGAGACCGTCATGATCCCGACCTGGCCCGTGGTCCTCGCCGACGGCGATGTGGTGCTGCGGCCCATAAAGATGCGCGACCAGCGGGCCTGGCGTGAGGTGAACCGGCGCAACCGGGACTGGCTGCGTCCCTGGGAGGCGACGATTCCGCCCCCGGCGCCCGGTGGTCCGGTCGCTCAGCGGCCGACGTACCGCCAGATGGTCCGTCATCTGCGGGCCGAGGCGAACGCGGGCCGGATGCTGCCGTTCGTGATCGAGTACCGGGGTGAGCTCGTCGGTCAGCTGACGGTGGCGGGGATCACCTGGGGCTCGATGTGCTCGGGCCACGTCGGGTACTGGGTGGACAGCGCGGTGGCGGGCCGGGGCGTGATGCCGACGGCGGTCGCGCTCGTGGCCGACCACTGCTTCCGCACGGTCGGTCTGCACCGGATCGAGGTCTGCATTCGGCCGGAGAACGGTCCCTCGCGCCGGGTCGTCGAGAAATTGGGATTCCGGGAGGAGGGGCTGCGGCCGCGCTACCTCCACATCGACGGGGCGTGGCGGGACCACCTCGTCTTCGCGCTCACGGCGGAGGAAGTCCCCCAGGGGCTGCTGAGGCGCTGGCACCAGGCACGTCCCGCCCACCCTGCTCAATGAAATAAATGTTCGAATTCAATCAGCAGTTGATCGCCAATCGATCTGAACAATCACAAAAAAGTTCAGTGATATCAGCCAGATCGTGCGACACACCGGGCCAATTGGCCGATGCCCGTAACGGAACCCCTCTACGGTGTGAGGCGTGAGCAGCAGCGGCCTCATCTACGCAGTCATCGTCGGGGCCTGGGCCGCCTACTTGGTGCCGATGTGGCTCCGCAGGCAGGACGAGCTCAACGAGGCCCGCCCGACGGAACGCTTCAGCACCGCCATCCGGCTGCTGTCCGGACGGGCGGGAATGGAGCGCCGGTACGCCAAGGAGCTGAAGGACCGGGAGCCCGACGTGGACCCGGACGTGGAGACGGAGCATTTGAGCTCGGTCGACGTCCGGGCCTTCTCCGCGCCCGCGGCCAGGACGGAAGCCCGTATGGAGGTCCCGGAACCGGGCCCCGGGCCGGACCGCAAGCGTGAACCGTCTCCCGTGCGGCGGCCCTCGAAGGCGGCCGCCGAGCGCGCCCGCCGGGGCAAGGTCCTCGCCCGGCGCAGACGGACGACGGTCGTCCTCTTCCTCGCCTTCACCCTCGGCGCGGTCGTCGCCGCCGTCGGCGGCCTGGCGTTCCTGTGGGCGCCGGCCGTCCCCGCGGTGCTGCTGAGCGCGTACATCGTGCATCTGCGGACGACGGAGCGCCGGCGCTTCGTGTACGTGATGGACCGTCGGCGCGCCGAGGCCGCGGCGGCACGGCTGCGCGAGAGCCGCCCGCGCCGTCCGGCCGCGCCCGCCGAGCCGGAGGAGGAGCAGCCGGCCCGACCCGAGCCCGAACCGGCCCCCACGGTCTCCCCGCAGGAGGCCGGCCGCCGCGCGCTCGTCGAGCAGACGGACCACGCGGAGTGGGTGGACCAGCAGCGCGAGCGTGGCCCGGCCCGCGGCGACAGCTGGGAGCCGGTCCCGGTCCCGCTCCCCACGTACGTCACCGCCCCGGTCGCCCCGCGCGCCACGAGCGGCATCGACATCACGGACCCGGAGACCTGGAGTTCGGCCCGCTCCTCCACGGCGGCCCCGGAGCCGGCCCCGCCGGCTGCCCCGGACCCGGCGCCGCGCCAGCGCACGGCCCCGCCCCGCGGCGCCCGCCGCGACCACGGCCGCACCCCGCTCTTCGACCAGTACGCGGACGACGACCGCCCGCGCGCGGCCAACGAGTGACCCCCGGCCGGGGGCTCCCCGGAGCCCTCGGCTGACCTGCGGGGGAACGGATTTCACTGCACCCCGATCGGGATGCTAATGTTTCACACGTCGCAAGGGCCTGTGGCGCAGTCTGGTAGCGCACCTCGTTCGCATCGAGGGGGTCTGGGGTTCAAATCCCCACAGGTCCACAAGCGCAGACGGAGATCCCGTCCGATCGAAAGATCGGACGGGATCTTCGCTTTTCCGGGCGGAGTTGACGCCGACGCCCGTGACCGGGCGGGACCTCTCAGGTGTCAGGACGCCTGGGCGCGGTCGTACAGGGCCTTCGCGTCGTTGCCGAAGTACGGGCCGAACATGCGGTTCGGGAGGAACGTGTAGCCGAAGCTGTTCACCGAGACCTGGAGGCCCGTGCCCGTGGCCTCGCTGAAGCCGGAGAACCAGGGGCCGCCGCTGGAGCCGCCCGTCATGTTGCAGGCGAGGCTGTGGTCCTGGGAGAACAGGAAGTCCTTCGAGGAGTTGCCCGCGCAGTGGATGAGCTTCGAGCCGTCGTACGGGGACGCCGCCGGGAAGCCGAAGGCGTACATCGGCTTGTTGTAGCCGCCGTTGAACTGGAGGCCCTGGGCGCCCGTGACCGAGGTGAGGGTCCTGCCGTTCAGCGGGGCCACGACCGCCGCGCCCACGTCGTAGTTGATGTCCTCGCTCGCCTCCCACTGCGGGGTGGTGAGCGTCTTCGTCGCCGTCCACTGGCCGTACGGCGCGTTGCCGTTGTCGTAGGCAGGGACGAAGACCCAGTTGGTGTGCCACGAGCCCTGGTACTTCACGCAGTGCCCGGCCGTGATCACCGTGCTCTGGTTCTGGCTGGTGACGGCGTTGCCGGAGCAGGAGGCCGTACGGCCCTGGAAGGTGAAGAAGACCCGGCCGGACGTCTTCACGACGGCGCCGCCGCCCGTCCAGGGGCCGCCCGGCTGCGGGAAGGCCGTCGGGGCGATCGTGGTGGGGGTGGACGAGCCGGCGACCCGCTTGAGGGTCTTGAGGGCCCCGGGGGTGACCTCAAGATCCAGCGGGACCGCCGAGCGCATCCGCTCCGCGGTCCAGAAGGCGGGCTTCTCCGCCGCTTGAGCCGAGGTCGCGGTCAGGGCTCCGGTCAGCAGGGCTCCGACGGACAACAGGACCGCTGCGACTGTGCGATGGCGTCTCACGCATGTCTCCTTCTGCCGAGGCAGGTGGGGGATGAGAACGGTGCGGATCGACGTGCGTGGGCAGCGTGCCAGAAGGTGCGGAGAATGTCAGGGGCGCGTCAGAGATTTTCGGTCAGCGGCTTCGCGTAGCAGCGGCTGCTCTCGTAGTCCCGGTAGTAGCCGAACTTCACGCACAGCTCGTATCCGCTGGAGGCGTACAGCGCCATCGCCTCGGGCTGCGCCGTGCCCGTCTCCAGGACCATCCGCGTCCGGCCGGCCGCCCGGGCGTCCGCCTCCAGGGCCGCCAGGATGCGGCGGGCGAGGCCCAGGCCGCGCGCCTCGGGAGCCACGAACATGCGCTTGAGCTCGGCGTCGCCGTCCGCGTACCCCATGTCGTTCTTGTCCTGGGTGCGCCAGCCGCCGGACGCGACGGGGCGGTCCTCGGCGTCGTACGCGAGGAGGTAGAGGCCGCGGGGCGGTACGAACATCCCGGGGTCGAGCGGGGTGTCGTCACCCTCGCCGTAGCGGGCGGCGTACTCCAGCTGGACGGCGGCGTCGAGCTTGGCCGCATCGGGGTGGTCGTACGGTACGGGTCGTATAGTCATGTTAGGCATTGTATGTGTATGCGGCCTTGCGGGTGTCGGTATCCTCCCCGGATGCTCACTGTCACGTCCGTCAATGTCAATGGACTCCGAGCCGCGGCCAAGAAGGGCTTCGTGGAGTGGCTCGCCGGCACCTCCGCCGACGCCGTCTGCCTCCAGGAGGTACGCGCCGAGGAGGCCCAGCTTCCGGCCGAGGTCCGGGCGCCCCAGGGCTGGTTCACCGCACATGCGCCCGCCGCCGCCAAGGGGCGCGCCGGCGTCTCCCTCTACACCCGGCGCGAACCCGACGCCGTGCGCGTCGGCTTCGGGTCGACCGAGTTCGACGGCAGCGGCCGGTACATCGAGGCCGACCTGCCCGGCGTCACCGTCGCCAGTCTCTACCTCCCCTCCGGCGAGGTCGGCACCGAGCGGCAGGACGAGAAGATCCGCTTCATGGGCGAGTTCCTGCCGTACCTGAAGGGGCTGAAGGAGCGCGCCGCGGCCGACGGCCGCGAGGTCGTCGTCTGCGGCGACTGGAACATCGCCCACCGCGAGGCGGACCTCAAGAACTGGAAGGCCAACCAGAAGAACGCCGGCTTCCTCCCCGAGGAGCGGGAGTGGCTGAGCCGCGTCTTCGACGAGGCGGGGTACGTCGACGTCGTCCGCGCCCTCCACCCCGACCAGGACGGGCCGTACTCCTGGTGGTCGTACCGCGGACGCGCCTTCGACAACGACTCCGGCTGGCGCATCGACTACCAGGTCGCCACCCAGCGCCTCGCCGGCAAGGCCGTGAAGGCGTACGTCGAGCGGGCCGCCACGCACGCCGAGCGGTGGAGCGACCACGCGCCCGTGACGGCGGTGTACGAGCTCTAGGCGCGGGCGGCGCGGGCACCGCTCATGGGGGCCGCGGAGCCGGTTCGCGGAGCCGGTTCGCGGAGCCGGTTCGCGGAGCCGGTTCGCGGGGGCCCGCGCCGTCATCTCATGAGGGTTCGCGCAGTCGGCGGTCCAGCGCCATCGACAGTTCCGCCTCCACCACGCTCTTGGCGAGCGGGCGCAGCCGCTGGATGTCCTTCTCCTCGGCGTGCTCGCGCAGGAGTTCGGTGAAGAGTCCGGCCAGCGCCTCCGCGTGTTCGCGGACCGCCCGTCCCGCCTCCAGGACGGCGGCGAGCGGGATGCCCTCCTTCACCAGGGCCGCGGAGACGTCGAGCAGCCGTCGGCTGATGTGGACGATGGCGTCGCCGTCGGTGGCGAGATAGCCGAGGTCGAGGGCGGCCAGCAGGTTCTCGGGTGTGACCTCGTCCGTGAAGTAGTCGGCCAGCTCCTGGGGGGTGAGCCGAATCGGTTCTTCCTCGGTCGGTTCGCCGAGGCCGAGGACCTCGCTGACGTCCTTGCCGCTCTCGAAGGCGGTGTTGAGGTCGGCGATGCCGTTGAGGGTGTGGCCGCGTTCGAGCAGTGCGGCGATCGTGCGGAGTTTGGCCAGGTGGTGGTCGTCGTACCAGGCGATCCGGCCCTCGCGGCGGGGCGGGGCGATCAGCCCGCGCTCGCGGTAGAAGCGCAGGGTGCGCACGGTGATGCCGGCCGCCGCCGCGAGCTCGTCCATGCGGTACTCGCGTACGTCCTTCACGTCTTCCGATCGGTCTGCCACGCCCGCCAGCCTATGTTGTACCGCCGGTAACTTTCCCTCGTCCGCCCCCTACCGCTCGGTATGCCGCTGCTCTACAGTCCCGACTGTGCCAGTGATTGCTGGCGGGATTGTGGCGCGTGGGAGGCGGCATGGCGAAGCACGAGCACGTACGCGTGGTGGTGATCGGATCGGGGTTCGGCGGTCTCGGGGCGGCCGTCCGGCTGCGCCGCGAGGGGATCACCGACTTCGTCGTCCTGGAGCGAGCCGACTCGGTGGGCGGCACCTGGCGCGACAACAGCTATCCCGGCTGCGCCTGCGACGTCCCGTCGCACCTCTACTCCTTCTCCTTCGCGCCCAACCCCGACTGGCCCCGCACCTTCTCCGGACAGCGCCACATCCGCGCCTACCTGGAGCACGTCAGCGACACCTTCCGGCTCCGCCCGCACCTGCGGCTGAACCACGAGGTGTCGCTGATGCGCTGGGACGCCGACGAGCTGCGCTGGGAGATCGAGACCAACCAGGGCTCCTTCACCGCCGATGTGATCGTCTCGGCGACCGGGCCGCTCTCCGACCCGAAGATCCCCGACATCCCGGGGCTCGCCGACTTCCCCGGCAAGGTCTTCCACTCGGCGCAGTGGGACCACGACTACGACCTCACCGGCAAGCGCGTCGCCATGGTCGGCACCGGCGCCTCCGCGATCCAGATCGTGCCCGCGATCCAGCCCCAGGTCGGGAGGCTGACGCTCTTCCAGCGCACCCCGCCGTGGGTCATGCCCCGCATGGACCGTGCCATCACGGGCGCCGAGCGCTGGCTCCACCGCACGGTCCCCTTCACCGGGACCGCGCGCCGCGGGCTGCTCTGGGGGATCCGCGAGCTCCAGGTCAGCGCGTTCACCAAGCGCCCGGGCGAGCTCGGCCTGGTCGAGTCCCTCGCCAAGGCCAACATGGCCAAGTCGATCAAGGACCCGGCGCTGCGGGCCAAGCTGACCCCCTCGTACCGCATCGGCTGCAAGCGCATCCTGCTCTCCAACGCGTACTACCCGGCGCTGGCCGAGCCCAATGTGGACGTGGTCGCCTCGGGGCTGCGCGAGGTGCGCGGCTCGACCGTCGTGGCCGCCGACGGGACGGAGACCGAGGTCGACGCGATCGTCTTCGGTACGGGATTCCACGTCACCGACATGCCGATCGCGGACCGTGTGGTCGGCGCGGACGGCGTCCGGCTCTCCGAGGCGTGGAAGGACGGGGTGCAGTCGCTGCGCGGCGCGACTGTCGACGGCTTCCCCAACTGGATGACGATCATCGGACCCAACACGGGTCTCGGGAACTCCTCCATGATCCTCATGATCGAGTCCCAGCTGAACTACATGGCCGACTACCTCCGCCAGCTCGACGTCCTCGGAGGCCGCGCCGCGCTCGCCGCCCGGCCGTCCGCCGTCGGCGCCTGGAACCGCAAGGTGCAGGACCGGATGGAGCGGACCGTCTGGAAGTCGGGCGGGTGCGACAGCTGGTACCTGGACGCCAACGGTCGCAACACCACGCTCTGGCCGGGCACGACGAGCGAGTTCCGGCGCGAGACGCGACGGGTGGACCTCGCGGAGTACGAGGTGCTGCGGCCGGCGGTCGCGGAGAAGGCGCCGACGGCGCGTCGAGGCGCCTCCGCGTCCGCGTCCCGCAAGAAGGAGACGGTCAAGTGAGCCGTCTCCTCGGGTCCCGTACGGGATCGCTGCCGCACCCGCGCGAGGTCATCGCCGTCTCCGCCGACGGCGCCCGCGTCCATGCCGAGGTGTACGGCCCCGATGACGCCCCGGCAGTCGTCCTGGCCCACGGCTGGACCTGCTCGATCGGCTTCTGGGCCGAGCAGATACGGGACCTCGCCCGGGACCACAGGGTCATCGCCTACGACCAGCGCGGCCACGGCCGCACCCCCGCCCCGGCCGGCCCCTCGGGCTACTCGACGCGGGCGCTCGCCGACGACCTGGAGGCCGTGCTCGGCGCGACGCTCCGTCCCGGCGAGCGTGCGGTCCTCGCCGGGCACTCCATGGGCGGCATGACCCTGATGGCGGCCGCCGCGCGCCCCGCCTTCCGGGAGCACGCGGCCGCGGCCCTGCTCTGCTCGACCGGGCCGTCCCGGCTCGTGGCCGAGTCGCTCGTCGTACCGCTGCGGGCCGGCGGCCTGCGGACCCGGCTGACCAGGGGGATCCTGGGAGCGAGGGCGCCGCTCGGCCCGGTCACCCCGATCTCCCGGAAGATCCTCAAGTACGCGACGATGGGCCCGGGTTCCGCGCCCGAGCGGGTCGACACCTGTGCCCGGATCGTGCACGCCTGCCCCCGCCGCCCGCGGGTGGCCTGGTCGCGGGTGCTCGCGGAGCTCGATCTCGGCGCGGGCGTACGGGAGATGGAGCTGCCCGTGGCCGTGATCGTCGGCACTGCCGACCGGCTCACGCCGCCCGTGCACTCCCGCGCCCTGGCCGCCGCGCTGCCGCGGTGCGTGGGGTTCGACGAACTGGCCGGGATGGGTCACATGACGCCGGTGGAGGCGCCGGAGGCGGTGACGGCCCGGATCAGGGAACTCGTCACCACCTACGGAGAGGCGCAGGTGCGGGTTCAGGTGCAGCAGGGACAGAAGGAGGGAGCGGCATGAGCAGGGTCAGCCTGGAGGGCCAGGTCGCCGTCGTGACCGGAGCGGCCCGGGGTGTCGGTGAACTCCTCGCCCGCAAGCTCTCCGCGCGCGGCGCGAAGATCGCGCTGGTCGGTCTGGAGCCGGAGGAGCTGAAGCAGGTCGCCGGCCGGCTGCACGCCGAGGCCGACTGGTGGCACGCGGACGTCACCGACCACGAGGCGATGGCCACGGTGGCGACCGAGGTCAAGGAGCGCTTCGGCAAGGTCGACATCGTCGTCGCCAACGCGGGCGTCGCGGCCGGCGGCCCGTTCGTGGACTCCGACCCGGTCGCCTGGCGGCGGGTCATCGAGGTCAACCTGATCGGCGGGGCCGTGACGGGGCGGGCGTTCCTGCCCGTCCTGATGGAGTCGCGCGGCTACTTCCTGCAGATCGCCTCGCTCGCGGCGATGACCCCGGCGCCGATGATGACGGCGTACTGCGCGTCCAAGTCCGGCGTCGAGGCATTCGCCCACAGCCTGCGCGCCGAGGTCGGGTACAAGGGCGTGAAGGTCGGTGTCGGCTACCTCTCCTGGACCGACACGGACATGGTCCGGGGCGCGGACCAGGACGACGTGATGAAGGAGCTGCGGCAGCGGCTGCCCTGGCCGTCGAACCGTACGTACCCGCTGGGCCCGGCCGTGGACCGGATCGTCGCGGGCATCGAGCGGCGCTCGGCGCACGTCTACGCCCAGTGGTGGCTGCGCGGGATGCAGTCCACGCGCGGCTACCTGCCCGGGATCATCGCGGCGGTCGGGCAGCGCGAGATGAAGCGCTTCGAACCCCGCCTGGCCGGGGTCTCCAAGGGCCTCGTGGGGGCGGGAGGCGAGGCGGACGAACAAGCCCGCTCGGGGCGCGTGTGACGGTCCGTAACTGATCGAAATGCGCGGAATGTGACGTCATGCCACGCTGGTCGAGGCCCAAGGGGCGAGCCGCCCCGTTCCCCTCACACCCTTCTAGGAGTGAACCTTCATGGGCATGCGAGACCAGTTCGAGGACAAGGCGAAGCAGGCCGCCGACCAGGCGAAGCAGAAGATGGGCAGGGCGAAGGACGAAGCGTCCGAGCGCGCCTCCCGGGCCAAGGGCCGCCCCTCCGAGGAGGAGCAGCGCCGGGCCCAGCACGAGGGCCAGGACCGCCTCGACATGGACTACGACGCCTGACGTCTGTCCTCCGAAGGCGCACCCGGGACGCCGGGTGCGCCTTCCGTGTTGTGCCGGCTAGGTGCTGGACCTCGGGGGGAGCTTCGGGCGGGAGCGGTCCGGGACGTCCGCGTAGCCGGGCGGGGCCGACGCAGGGGTCTCGGCCAGCAGCGAGAGCGCCACCTCGACCGCGTCGTCGAGCTGGGCGTGCCGGCCCTCGGCCCAGTCCAGCGGGGTCCGCAGGATCGCCAGGTCGGGGGCGACGCCCTGGTTCTCGACCGACCAGCCGTACTCGTGGAACCAGGCCGCGTTCATCGGCACCGTGATCTGCGTACCGTCGCCCAGCCGGTGCCGGCCCGTCATGCCGACCACCCCGCCCCACGTGCGCTGCCCGATCACCGGCCCGAGCCCGAGCAGCTTGAACGCGGCCGTGATCATGTCGCCGTCCGAGGACGTCGCCTCGTCCGCGAGCGCCACGACCGGACCGCGCGGGGCGTTCGAGGCGTACGACACCGGCTGGGCGTTACGGGTCAGGTCCCAGCCGAGGATCTTGCGGGTGAGCTTCTCCACGACCAGCTCGCTGATGTGGCCGCCCGCGTTGCCGCGCACGTCCACGATCAGCGCGGGCCGGGAGACCTCCATCCGCAGGTCGCGGTTGAACTGCGCCCAGCCCGAGCCGCCCATGTCGGGGATGTGCAGATAGCCGCACTTGCCGCCGCTGACCTCCCGTACCACCGCTCGCCGCTTGGCCACCCAGTCCTGGTAGCGCAGCGGCCGTTCGTCGATCAGCGGCACGATCGCCACCCTGCGCGCCCGCCCTTCCCCCTCCGCCGGCCGGAAGGTCAGCTCGACCGTCGTACCGCCCGAGGAGGACAGCAGCGGATACGGTCCCGTCACCGGGTCCACCGGGCGGCCGTCCACATGGGTGAGGACCGCGCCCTCCCGGATTCCCGTGCCCGCGAGCGGCGAGCGCGCCTTGGAGTCCGACGAGTCGCCCGGCAGGATCCGCTTGACCATCCACCCCCCGTCCCGGGGCACGAGGTTGGCGCCGAGCAGGCCCATCGGCCGCTCGTAGTGCGGTGGTCCCTCGTTGCGCCGGGCGGGCGTCACGTACGCGTGCGAGGTGCCCAGCTCCCCCATCACCTCGCGCAGCAGATCGGCGAAGTCGTCGGGGGACGCGACGCGTTCGACGAGGGGACGGTACTGGTCGAGGACGGCCGGCCAGTCCACCCCGCACATGTTCGGATCCCAGAAGTAGGCCCGGACGATCCGGCCCGCCTCGTCGTAGGCGCCCCGCCACTCCGCCTCCGGGTCGACCTCGTGCAGGATGCGCCGCAGGTCGATGTAGACGGTCGAGTCGCCGTCCCCGAGCTCCGTCGCAGGCACCGCACGCAGCTCGCCCTCGTCGACCACGACGAGCCGTGACCCGTCGCCGCTGACCGCGAACCAGTCCAGGTGCTGCACCAGTTCGGTCTTGCGGGCCTTGGTGATGTTGAAGTACTCCAGCGTCGGCCGGCCCGTCGTGTCGGCCGGATTGGCGAAGGTCTCGCCGAGCGCGCCGGAGATGGGCCAGCGCAGCCAGACCAGCCCGCCGCCGCTGACCGGATACAGCGCCGAGTACTTGGACGCGGAGACCGGGAAGGGGGTGACCCGGTCCGCGAGCCCCTCCACCTCCACGATCGTGGTGCCCTCCCCGCCCGCTGCCTCGCTCTCGGCCTCGACCGGGTCGAGCCCGCCCGCCGCCGGTCGTCCGTCCGGCAGCAGCGCGAAGGGGGAGGGCGTGGCGGAGGAGAGCGGTACGAGATACGGGCGGCAGCCCAGCGGGAAGGAGAGGTCGCCGGTGTGCACGTCGTACACCGGGTCGAAGCCCCGCCAGGAGAGGAAGGCGAGATAGCGGCCGTCGCGGGTGAAGACCGGATTCTCGTCCTCGAAGCGGCCGTTGGTGACGTCGACGATCGTCCGGGCGCCCGGGCCGGCGATCCGGGCCATCTTGATCTGCCGCAGCGAACGGCCGATCCCGGGGTGCGCCCAGGTCAGCCAGGTCCCGTCGGGGGAGAACGCCAGGTCGCGCACGGGCCCGTTGAGGGAGCGGATCAGCTCGGTGGTCTCGCCGGTGGACTCCTCCGTGGCGTCGAGGAGCAGCAGCCGGCCGTCGTTGGAGGCGATCGCGAGGCGCTCGCCGTCGGGGTCGGCGATCATCTCCTCCACCCGGCCGAGTTCGCCCGTGGCCAGTCGGCGCGGCTCCCGTTCCCCGCTCGCGCGCGGCAGGTACGCGACCTCGATGGCGTCCTCGCCCTCGGCGTCGGTGACGTAGGCGACCTGGTCGCCGCTGCCCAGCATCTCCGGCAGCCGGACCCGTACGCCCGGGGTGTCGGTGATCGTGCGGGCCGGGCCGTCGCGGTGGGTGAGCCAGTACAGGCTGCCGCGCACCGAGACCGCGCTCGCCCGACCCGTCTCGTCGACCGAGAGGGCGTCCACGTGGTTGGCGGCCGGGACCTGGTAGCGCCGCCGTCCGGCGCGCGGGCCGCCGAGCCGTACCTCCAGCTTGCGCGGGGCGGAATCGGGGACGGTCAGGTCGTCGACGATCCACAGGTCGCCCGCGCACTGGTAGACCACCCGTCGGCCGTCGCTGGAGGCGTGCCGGGCGTAGAAGGCGTCGTGGTCGGTGTGGCGGCGCAGATCGGTGCCGTCGGGCCGGCACGAGTAGAGGTTGCCGACGCCCTCGTGGTCGGAGAGGAACGCGATCCGGCCGGCCACGAACATGGGCGCGTCGAGATGGCCGCCGATGTCCGGCAGCAGCTGCTCGCCGTGCAGCCAGAGGCGTCCGGTGGCCCCGCCGCGGTAGCGCTTCCAGGCGGCCGGTTCGTGCGGGGGCTTTCCGGTGAGGAGGAGCGTGCGGCGCTCTCCGTCGAGGTCGGCCACGGCGATGTCGGAGACCGGTCCCCAGGGCATCCGGCCGCCGGGCGAGCCGTCGGTGGGGACGGTGTAGGCCCAGGAGAAGTACGAGAAGGGCTGGCCGTGCGAGGAGACGGCGAGGATGTCGCCGTCCGGGGACCAGGAGCAGACCCGGGTGTCGGTCGAGCCCCAGTAGGTGAGCCGCCGGGAGGGGCCGCCCTCGACCGGCGCGAGGTGGATCTCGGGGTCGAGGCTGCGCCAGGTCGTGTACGCGATGTGGCGGCCGTCGGGCGAGAAGCGGGGGTGGCCGACCCGGGTCCGGTCGACGGTGACCCGCCAGGCGCGGCCGGGGTGGTGGCCGTCGGGCACGAGGGGTGCGACCCAGAGGTCGTCCTCGGCCGCGAAGCACAGCAGGTCGTCGTGGAGGTGCGGGTAGCGGAGATACGCGGCGTCGTCACTCACCCCCCAATGCTTTCCACCCTGATGGGGTGCGGCAACTCGTACGGGTTTTCGTGCCCGGCCGTGCGCCGCGGGCGGGCGCGTGTGGCCCACGACACGTACGAAACGGTTTCGTTTCGCTGGCGGCGGGGGTACCTTCGAGGTGTACGAAACAGTTTCGTTCGAACGGAGACCGGTCATGGCGCGCAGCAGGCTCACCCCAGAGCGTGAGTCCGAGCTGTACGGCGCCGTGCTCGACCTCCTGCGCGAGGTCGGCTACGACGCCCTCACCATGGACGCCGTCGCCGCCCGCACCCACTCCAGCAAGGCCACCCTCTACCGCCAGTGGGGGAGCAAGCCCGAGCTGGTCGCCACGGCACTGCGCGACAACAAGCCCATCAAGCTCGCCGAGATCGACACGGGCACCTTGCGCGGCGACTTCCAGGCGATCATGGAGCTGACGGACGACTGCCAGATGGAGAAGGACACCGCGCTGATGCGCGGCCTCGCCCAGGCGGTCCACGCCAACCCCGACCTGCACCAGGCGCTGCGCGAACTGCTCATCGAACCCGAGATGAGCAACCTGCGCGACACCTTGGAACGGGCGGTGGAACGGGGCGAGATCAGCGCCGACAACCCGGCGCTGAAGTTCGTCCCGCACATGATCATCGGGGCGTTCGTCGCCCGTCCGCTGATCGAGGACCAGCCGATCGACCGCGCCTTCATCACCGACTACGTCAACGCCGTCGTGCTCCCCTCACTCGGCGTCTGACACTCCCCACAGCACCACCCGCAAGCCCGCACCACCTGACGTCGCACCGCTCACGCCGTCGGGCCGGCTCCCCATGCCCTGTCCCACCACGAATTGGGAGTAAGCCCCCGTGGCCACGTTCCTCTACAAGCTGGGTCGCTCCGCCTTCCGGCGCCGACGGCTCGTCGCCCTGCTCTGGGTGGCGCTGCTCGCGCTCGCCGGAGTCGGCGCGGCCACCGCGCCCGCAGCGACCTCCAGCTCCTTCTCGATCCCCGGTACCGAGGCCCAGAAGGCCTTCGACCTTCTTGAGCAGCGCTTCCCCGGCGGCAACGCCGACGGGGCCACCGCCCGCGTCGTCTTCAAGGCCCCCGAGGGCCAGAAGATGACCGACCCGGCCAACAAGGCCAAGGTCCAGGACGTCGTCGCCGAGCTGAAGTCCGGCTCCGACGAGGTCGCCTCCGTCGCCGACCCGTACACCGCCCAGGCGGTCTCCAAGGACGGCTCGACCGCCTACGTCTCCGTCAGCTACAAGGTCTCCGGCATGGAGCTGAGCGACGCGACGCGCGAGGCGCTGCAGAAGACCGGGCACGACGCGCAGGGTCAGGGCCTGACCGTCGAGATCGGCGGTGACGCGCTCCAGACCATGCCGGAGACCGGCGCGGGCGAGATCGTCGGCGTGGTCATCGCGGGCATCGTGCTCGTCATCACCTTCGGTTCGCTGGTCGCCGCGGGGCTTCCGCTGCTCACCGCGATCATCGGCGTCGGGATCGGCGTCTCCTCGATCACGGCGCTCGCGAACGTGCTCGACCTCGGCTCCACCACCTCCACCCTCGCGATGATGATCGGCCTCGCGGTCGGCATCGACTACGCCCTCTTCATCGTCTCCCGCTACCGCGCGGAGCTCGCCGAGGGCCGGGAGCGCGAGGACGCCGCGGGCCGCGCGGTCGGCACGGCCGGCTCGGCCGTCGTCTTCGCCGGTCTCACCGTGGTCATCGCCCTGGTCGGCCTCGCCGTCGTCAACATCCCGATGTTGACGAAGATGGGCTTCGCCGCGGCCGGCACGGTCGTGATCGCGGTCCTGATCGCGCTCACCCTGATCCCGGCCCTGCTCGGCTTCGCCGGCGCCAAGGTCGTGGGCCGCAAGGAGCGCAAGGGACTGAAGAAGGCCGACGACGACCAGGCGAAGCCCAACATGGGCACCCGCTGGGCCCGGTTCGTCATCCGCCGCCCGATCATGGTCCTGCTCGTCGGTGTGCTCGGCCTCGGCGCGATAGCCCTGCCGGCCGCCTCCCTGGAGATGGGTCTGCCGGACGACGGCGCGAAGCCGGCCTCCGCCACCGAGCGCCGGGCGTACGACCTGCTGTCGGACGGGTTCGGCCCCGGGTTCAACGGTCCGCTGATGGTCGTCGTCGACGGTGACAAGGCCGCGGCCGATTCCACCGTGAAGAAGATCGAGGGCCTGGACGGGGTCGTGGCGGTCACGCCGCCGACGCCCAACAAGGCCGGCGACACCTCGATGATCACCGTCATCCCGAAGGACCGCCCCTCCTCGGTCGAGACCGAGACCCTGGTCCACGACATCCGGGACACGACCGGCGACGACGTCCTGGTCACCGGCGCCACCGCGATGAACGTCGACTTTTCGCAGAAGATGAACGACGCGCTCGTGCCCTACCTGGCGCTGGTCGTCGGACTCGCCTTCCTGCTCCTCATGGTGGTGTTCCGCTCGATCCTCGTTCCGCTGAAGGCGGCCCTCGGCTTCCTGCTCTCGGTGGTCGCCGCCCTCGGCGCGGTCGTCGCGGTCTTCCAGTGGGGCTGGCTCGGCTCGCTGTTCGGGGTCGAGCAGACCGGCCCGATCATGTCGATGATGCCGATCTTCATGGTCGGTGTGGTCTTCGGTCTCGCCATGGACTACGAGGTCTTCCTCGTCACCCGGATGCGCGAGGCGTACGTCCACGGGGAGCGGCCCGGCGAGACGATCGTGACCGGCTTCCGGCACAGCGCCCGGGTGGTCACCGCCGCCGCGGTGATCATGATCGCGGTCTTCTCCGGCTTCATCGGCATGACCGACCAGATGATCAAGATGATCGGCTTCGGTCTCGCCGTCGCCGTCCTCTTCGACGCGTTCGTGGTCCGCATGGCGATCGTGCCCGCGGTGCTCGCGCTGCTCGGTCACAAGGCGTGGTGGCTGCCGAAGTGGCTGGACAGGGCGCTGCCGAACGTGGACGTGGAGGGCGAGGGCCTGGCGGCGAAGGACGCCGAAGGGCCCCAGGACCCGGAGCGCGAGCTCGTGAAGGTCTGAGCCCCTGGGCGGCTCGTCGGTCCGAGCCCCTGATGAACTCCGGGGCGGCTCCTTGAGCGGAGGAGGAGTACGCCCCGGATCGCGCCGGAACCCGTGGGGACGGGGAGCCGACGCGGCACCGCGCCGTCATCGTGTCGAGTCCGACACGATGACGGCGCGGTCGCGTTCGGGGTCTCCCGGGACGGTCAGGCCGCCGGGGGAGTGATCGTCACGCTCTCGATGAGCACGTGGTGGTCCGAGCGCGGGGTGTCGGCGACCAGACACCAGCGCCTCGCCTCGCTGCTGAACAGGTGGTCCAGCTTCCATCCGCCGTCATGGGTGTCCCGGCCGTCGCGGACCGCCCCCTGCTGGTCGCACTCCTGGTAGCCGGGGGTGCCCGCGCCCTGGGAGTAGAGTCCGGCCGGCCAGATCCAGGTGTCGGGGTTGCCGGCCCGGTCCGGAGGGCTCGCGTTGAAGTCGCCGCCGAAGGCCACCTTCGGGAAGCCGGAGACGACCCGCTGGATCTCCGCGAGCTGGTCGTCGCGGTAGTCCCAGTCCGGGTGCTCGGGGTTGGCGTTCTTCGTCGACACGTGCACATTGCAGAGCCGTACGCCGAAGTACGTCGCCGTCGCGCACTGGAACGGCGGGTTGAGGCCGGTCCACGGCTGGGTCGTCGGGTACTGCTGGGCGTCCGCGAGGCCGGCCTTGACCACGATCGCGGTGCCCACGAGGTCGTTCGGGTCGGACCCGGCGCCGGTCGCGCAGGGGCTCGCGGTCCGTACGCCCTTCTGGGACCAGTGGTACGGCGCGAAGCTCTTGCTCCAGCCCGCGCCGAGCTTGGTCATCAGGTCGTCGAGGCCGCTCGCGCAGACCTCCTGGAGCAGGACGGCCTGCACGTAGTGGCTCTGCACGTACTGCTTGACCACGTCGGCCTTCTCCGCCGCCGTGCCGGTGCCCGTGCAGCCCCACCGCTCGACGCCGCACATGTTCCAGCTCATGACCTGCAGGTTCGTTCCCGGCGGCGGTGTCGCCGCCACCGACGCCCACCCTGCCACCGATGTCGCCTTCGGTGCCGGTGCCTCCGTGGCCTGCGCCGACGCGCCGGAGACCGATGCCCCGGACAGGGCCAGCAGGGCAGCGCCCAGCGCGCCCCACAGTCGCTTCTTCACGTGGATCCCCCATGATCGTCTTACTGACGACCGGAACTCTACGGGGCGAGCGACCTGGTGGAGGCGGGGCCTACGGGGCCATCGACGCGGTGACGGCGTAGGTGTGCTTCAGGAAACGGAGGAGGGCCGTGGTGTCGAACTGGACGACCGCGACCCCGTCGGCCGTGTGGAACTCGACCACCGTCTGCACCCGGCCGCAGGGCCAGACGCCTATGTCGCCTATGCGGGTCGGAGCCCGCATCCCCGTTTCGAGGAGCTCGCGCGGGAAGGACCACTCGATGTTGCCGGGGAAGACGAAGCGCACGGTGGCGGGATCGAACCCGGGGTCGTAGCGCAGGGCGACCGGGACGGGACGGGAGAGGGGGGCATCGCTGATGATCCGGCCTTTGGCGTGGTCCTGGATCTCATGGCCTTCCGCGGTGGGGGACATCGAGCCACTCCTCACACTCGTCTTATTTACACCCTAATGTCCCATATTTTGAGGCGCCCGCGCGGGGGAAGCCGCCTTTCTGTGACCTGTGCGCTCTTGCAAGCACTTTGCAGGAGCGCTCATCATTCGGGACGTGCATGTACCTGACGGATTCATCAACGCCCCCGTATCGGCCGTCGCCGGTGTCGTCGCCGCCGGCGCCGTAGCCGTCAGCCTGCGCGGAGCCCGCCGCGAGCTCGGCGACACCTCCGGTGCCGGAGGCCACGTCGGGGAGCGGGCGGCCCCGCTCGCCGGTCTCGTCGCGGCGTTCATCTTCGCCGTACAGATGCTGAACTTCCCGGTCGCCGCCGGGACCAGCGGACATCTGCTCGGAGGCGCGCTCGCCGCGATCCTCGTCGGGCCGTACACAGGCGTGCTCTGCATCGCCGTCGTCCTGCTGATGCAGGGCATCCTCTTCGCGGACGGCGGACTCACCGCGCTCGGCGTGAACATCACCGTCATGGGCGTGGTCACGGTCGTCGTCGCGTACGCGCTCTTCCGCGGACTCGTGCTCGTCCTGCCGCGCACCCGCCGCTCGGTGACCGTCGCCTCCTTCGTGGCCGCGCTCGTCTCCGTACCCGCGTCGGCCGCCGCCTTCACCCTCGTCTACGCGATCGGCGGCACCACCGCCGTACCGCTGGGCAAGGTGTTCACCGCGATGGTCGGCGTGCACACCCTCATCGGCATCGGTGAGGCCGCCATCACCATGCTGACCGTCGGCGCGGTCGTCGCCGTCCGCCCCGACCTCGTGTACGGCGCCCGAGGGCTCACCGCCCCGCTCAAGCTGCGGATCGACGGCGAGCTGGTCGACGCCGCGCCGGCCCGCGACTTCGCGCCCGTCGCCGCCCGCTCGCCGAAGAAGTTCTGGCTCGGTGGCCTGGCCGCCGCCCTGCTCCTCGCCGGTTTCGTCTCCTTCTACGCCTCCGCGAGCCCGGACGGCCTGGAGAAGGTCGCGGCCGACAAGGGCTTCGACAAGAACGTCGAGGAGCACGACGCCGCCGGCTCCCCGCTCGCCGACTACGGCGTCGAGGGCATCGAGACCGCCCGGCTCTCGGGCGGCCTCGCGGGCGTGATCGGCGTCGGCGCGACGCTCGCCGTCGGCACGGGCGCCTTCTGGCTCGTCCGCCGGCGCCGTGCGGAATCGACCGGAGCGCAGGTCTGACGTGGGAGCGGGGCACACGCACAAGCTGTACCGGCGGGGCGTCTCGCCGGTGCACGCGCTGCCCCCGCACACCAAACTCGCCGCCGTCCTCGCCTTCGTGGTGGTCGTGGCCTCCACACCCCGCGAGGCGGTCTGGGCCTTCGCCCTCTACGCGATGCTGCTCGGCGCCGTCGCGGCGGCGGCCCGCGTCCCGGCCGGGTTCCTGCTGCGACGGCTGCTGATCGAGATCCCGTTCGTGGCCTTCGCCTTCCTGATGCCCTTCGTGGTCCCGGGCGAGCAGACGGAGGTCCTCGGGATCTCCGTCTCCGTCCCCGGCCTGTGGGGCGCCTGGAACGTCCTCGCCAAGGGCACCCTCGGCGTCGCCGCCTCCGTGCTGCTCGCCGCCACCACCGAACTGCGTGAGCTGCTCCTGGGCCTCCAGCGGCTGAAGCTCCCGCCGCTCCTCGTCCAGATCGCCTCCTTCATGATCCGGTACGGCGATGTGATCACGGACGAGATGCGCCGCATGTCCATCGCCCGCCGCTCGCGCGGCTTCGAGGCGAAGGGCGTGCGCCAGTGGGGCGTCCTCGCCAAGTCCGCGGGCGCGCTCTTCATCCGCTCGTACGAGCGGGGTGAGCGCGTCCATCTCGCGATGGTCAGCCGGGGGTACACGGGATCCATGCCGGTCATCGACGAGGTGACCGCGACCCGGGCGCAGTGGGCGCGTGCCGCCGCCCTGCCGCTCACCGCTCTGCTGATCTGCCTCCTCGGATGGACGCTATGAACGACGCCCCCTCGCTCGAAGTCCGCGGCCTCGCGTACGCCTACCCCGACGGCCACCAGGCCCTCTTCGGCGTCGACCTGACCGTCGAACGCGGCGAGCGGGTCGCGCTGCTCGGCCCCAACGGCGCGGGCAAGACGACCCTCGTCCTCCACCTCAACGGCATCCTCACCGGCGGCGCGGGCACGGTCGCCGTCGCCGGGCTGCCGGTCGAGAAGCGGAACCTGGCCGAGATCCGGCGCCGGGTCGGGATCGTCTTCCAGGACCCGGACGACCAGCTCTTCATGCCGACCGTCCGCGAGGACGTCGCCTTCGGCCCGGCGTCGGCGGGGCTGCGGGGCGCGGAGCTCGAGGCCGTCGTCCACCGGGCCCTGGAGCGCGTCGGCATGGCGGAGTACGCGGACCGGCCGCCGCACCACCTGTCGTTCGGGCAGCGGCGGCGGGTGGCGGTCGCGACCGTCCTCGCGATGGAGCCGGAGATCCTCGTCCTGGACGAGCCGTCGTCCAACCTCGACCCGGCGTCCCGCCGCGAGCTCGCGGACGTCCTGCGCTCCCTGGACGTCACCGTCCTCATGGTCACCCACGACCTTCCGTACGCCCTGGAGCTCTGCCCGCGCTCGGTGATCCTCAGCGAGGGCGTGATCGCCGGGGACGGCCCCACGGCCGATGTCCTCGCCGACGAGGATCTGATGACGCGCAACCGCCTGGAACTCCCGTACGGCTTCGTTCCCCGCCCCGTGACCTGACTGTTCCGACCCCGGAATCGGCGGTCCCGGAACGACGTTGCACCATGGGGGTACGAGCGAGAAGGAGTGTGGGACGTGGACGTCCGGGGCACGGTGGCGGCGGGATTCGAGCCGGTCAGGGACGCGTTCCTGCGCAACTTCGAGCAGCGCGGCGAGCGGGGCGCGGCGGTCGCCGTCTACCGCGACGGCGTCAAGGTCGTCGACCTGTGGGCGGGCACCCGCGACGTCGACGGCGAGACCCCCTGGGCCATCGACACCGCGCAGGTCGTCCGCTCGGCCACCAAGGGCGTCGCGGCCGCCGTACCCCTGCTGCTCCACCAGCGCGGCCAGCTCGACCTGGACGCGCCGGTCGGCACGTACTGGACGGAGTTCAAGGCGGCGGGCAAGGAGCGGGTGAGCGTACGGCAGCTCCTCGCGCACCGGGCGGGCGTGCCGGTCCTGGACCGGCCGCTGACGCTCGCGGAGGCCATCGACCCGGTGACCGCCCAGGCGGCGATCGCCGCGCAGGCCCCGGTCTGGGAACCGGGCACGGCCCACGGCTACCACGCGCACACCTTCAGCTGGCTGCTCTCCGGCCTCGTCCACCGGGTCACCGGCCGCACCATCGGCCGCTGGGTCGCCGAGGAGATCGCCCGCCCGCTCGGCCTCGACCTCTGGATAGGCCTGCCGGCCGACGAGGCGGCGCGGGTCGGCCGCCTGGGCCCGGTGGAGGAGCGGGAGCCCTCCGACAGCGGCGCCCTGAAGCTCCGCCCCAAGCGCTCGGTCACCGAGGCCTACAGCAACCCCGACTCCCTCACCCGGCGCGCCTTCGGGGCGGTCGACCCCAAGCCCGACGAGAACGACCCGGCGTACCGCGCGGCCGAACTGCCCGGCTCGGCCGGCGTCTCCACGGCCCGTGCCCTCGCCCGCTTCTACGCCTCGACACTCGGCCCGGTCGACGGCGGACCCCGCCTCTTCGCCCCGGCGACCCTCACCCTCGCCCGCACCGAGGAGTCCGCGGGCCCGGACCGCGTCCTGATGGTGGGCACCCGCTTCGGCCTGGGCCACATGCTCCACGGCCCGGCCTCCCCCCTCCTCGGCCCCACCTCCTTCGGCCACCCGGGCCGAGGCGGCTCCCTGGCCTTCGCGGACCCGGAGTCGTCCGTCGCGTTCGGCTACGTCACGAACGGCATGCGCAAGACGGTGACGGCGGACCCCCGGGCCCAGTCCCTGGTCCGCGCGGTCCGAACCTGCCTCGACCAGGGGGCCTGAGCCGTCGTACGTCTGGTGCGCGCCGGGCGGGCGGTGTGTGATCGGCGCATGGACAGATTCGAGGGGTACGCGGCGCTGGTCACCGGTGGGGCTCGGGGGATCGGGGCGGCCAGCGCGCGGAGGCTGGCGGAGGAGGGCGCGCGGGTCCTGGTCGCCGACGTGGACGAGGACGTGGCCAGGGAGACGGCCGACGCGCTGCCCGGCGCCCGGGCCGTGCGGTGCGACGTGGGGGATCCGGAGTCCGTGGCCGCCGCCGTCGCGTACGCGGCGGAGACGTTCGGCGGACTCGACGTGCTGGTCAACAACGCCTTCGCCCGGGACCGGCCGGACGTCGGGCCCTTCGAGGACGAACCCGAGGACGGCTGGCGGCAGCAGTTCGACGTCACGCTGATGGGCGCCGTCCGGTGCGCCCGGGCCGCGCTCCCGCTGCTCGCGGCGGGCGGGCGCGGGGCGATCGTCAACATCGGGTCCGTCAACGCCGAGGCGGACTTCGGCAACCACGCCTACAGCGCGGCCAAGGCCGGGATCGCCTCCTTCACCCGTACCCTCGCGGGCGACGCGGCCCCGCGCGGCGTGCGCGTCAACCAGGTCACCCCGGGCACGATCGCGACGCGCGGCTGGGAGTCCCGCGAGGACCGCCTGGCCGCCCTCGCCGACCGCGTCTACCCCCTGGGCCGCGTCGGCACCCCCGAGGACGTGGCCGCCGCGGTCGCCTTCCTCGCCTCCAGGGACGCGGCCTGGATCACCGGCACGACACTTCGCGTGGACGGCGGGCTGCTGGCGGTGAACTCCCACTTCGCCGAGGTGCTCGGGGAGTGACGTGAGCCGACCCGGCGCGCGTGGGCCGTGCCATCGTGGGGTATGGCCATCGAGGTTCGTCCGGCGTCCGTCTTCGAGGACGTCCGGACCCTGCTCGGTCCCAAGTCGCCCGGGGCCAACGTCTGCTGGTGTCTGAGCTACCGGATCCCGTCGAAGCTCAACAACGAGCTCCGCGGGCCGGCGCGCGGTGAGTACGTCGCCGAGCTGTGCCGGGGCCGGCTCCCGCCCGGGGTCATCGCCTACGACGGCGACGAGCCGGTCGGCTGGGCCGCCGTGGCGCCGCGGGCGGACACCTCCTTCGCGCGCAGCCGGAAGATCCCGCACGTCGACGATCTTCCGGTCTGGTCGCTCTGGTGCGTGCGGGTGCGCCCCGGTCACCGGAAGAAGGGGATCTCGCACGCCCTCATCGCCGGCGCGGTCGACCTCGCCCGCTCGCACGGCGCACCGGCGATCGAGGCGTACCCCCTCGACAACGGCGACGCCAAGGTCGACCTGACCATGGCGTACGCCGGGCTGCGGAAGAACTTCGAGCGGGCCGGGTTCGTCCACGCCGCCGACACCACCTCGGTGCTGGCCGGTCACCCCCGGGTCCTGATGCGGCTCGACCTGAGCTGACACCCGCGTGCACGGCGGGCCCGGCTCCCTGCGGCGTACGCCCGCCGGCCGGTCACGCCGTGGTCAGCATCAGCCCGATGCCCACCACCATCAGCCCCGCCGCCGCGATCCTCGGACCCCCGAAGCGCTCCTTGAAGAACAGCGCGCCGATCGCCGCCCCCACGATGATCGAGGACTCCCGCAGCGCCGCGATCGGGGCGAGCGGCGCCTTCGTCTGCGCCCATAGGACCAGTCCGTACGCGGCGACCGACAGGCACGCGCCGAGGAGCCCGCGTGCGGCGTACGGGCGCAGCTGGGGGAGCAGGGCGGCGCGGCGGGTCCACAGGGCGTACGCCGGGATGGCCAGGCCCTCCAGGACCATCAGCCACGCGATGTAGCCGAGCGGGGTGCCCGAGGCGCGCACCCCGACGCCGTCGACGACGGTGTACCCGGCGATGGCCAGGCCCGTCGCCCCGGCCGCGAGCAGCGCCGCCCAGTCCGGGCGTCTGCCCGAGCCCCGGATGCCCCACAGGGCCAGGCCCGTCAGGCCCGCGCAGGCGACGGCCACCCCCGTGAGCTGCCACGAGTCGGGGATCTCGTCGACGAAGACCGCCGCGAGCAGGGTCACCGCAAGCGGGGCCGTACCGCGGGCGATCGGGTACATCTGCCCGAAGTCGCCCAGCGTGAACGACCGCATGAGCAGGACCATGTAGCCCACGTGCAGCACGGCGGAGGCGATCAGGTACGGCCACGCCGCGGCCGCCGGCATCGGTACGAAGAGGGCCGCGACACCACCGATCAGCGCACCGCCGCCGGATATCAGTGTGAAGGAGAGCAACTGGTCGCGGATGGTGTGGGCCATCGCGTTCCAGGCGGCGTGCGTCACCGCGGCGAGCAGGACCGCCGCCACGACCAGCGGCGTCACGCGGCCGACCGCTCGCGCACGTCCACAAGTGCCCCGCCCGCGTGGGCGATCAGGGACTTCGGGTCCAGCGCGAAGACCGTGTGCGGGGTGCCCGCGGCCGCCCACACCACGGCGTGGTCGAGCAGCCCCCGGTCGGCGAGGACCCGCGTCCGGGTGCGGTGCCCGAACGGCGGGACGCCGCCGATCGCGTACCCGGTCGTCTCCCGTACGACCCTCGCGTCGGCCCGCGTCACCGCCTCGGCGCCCAGCTCCGCGCGCACCCGCTCCACGTCGACCCGCGAGGAGCCGTCCATCAGCACGAGGACCGGGACGCCGTCCGCCGAGAAGATCAGCGACTTGACGATCTCGGACACCTGGCAGCCGATGGCCTCGGCGGCCTGGGCGGCCGTGCGGGTCTCGTCCGGGAAGCTGCGGATCTCGACATCGAGGCCCAGCTCCCGCAGGGCGGCGGCGAACTGGGGATGCGCGGGGGAACCGGGGGACGGGGGAGCTGAGGGAGACGTCATGGCCCGCACGCTAGCGTTCCGTGTACGGGCCACGCGACTCGATTCCAGCAGCGCGCAGCCGCGAGCGAGCCTGCCCCCGCGAGCCGCCCCTCGCGCACGCTGCCACGAGCGAGCCCCCTGCGCCGCGTCGCCGCGCCGGGCCGCCGCGCTGAGCCCCTGCGCCGGTCGCCGCGCCGGCCCCCGCCTCACCCCGCCCGCAGCACGCTCGCCACGACCTTGCCCGCCGAGTCTCCGCCGTGACCGCCCTCGCCCACGACCGCCGCCGAGGCGAGGTCGTCGGAGTAGGCGGCGAACCAGCTGTTGGACGTGGCCTGGTTGTCGACCTCCGCCGAGCCCGTCTTCGCGCCCTTGTCCCCGCCGACCGACCCCATCGCCTTCGCGCCGGTTCCTTCGCCGGTGGCCGTCGCCCGCATCATCGCCCGCAGCTGTCGGGAGACCGAGTCCGGCAGGGAGCGCGAGGCCTCGGCGAACGTCCGGCCGTCGAGCTTCCGGGAGACCAGGAACGGCTGCTTGAACGTCCCGTACTTCGCGGTGGCGGTGATCGAGGCGATGTTGAGGGCGTTCATCTGCACCGTGCCCTGCCCGATGTACTGCGCCGCCGCCTCGCCCTCCACCGCCGGCGGGACGGACCCGTCGACGGACTGGACGCCCGTCTTCCAGTCGAGGCCGATCCCGAAGACGTCCTGGGCCTCCTTGCCGAGCGCCGAGTCGTCGTCCACATCGTCGATCAGCTTGATGAAGGCGGTGTTGCAGGACTTGGCGAAGCTCCGCGAGAACGGGACGTTCCCGAGCTCGAAGTACTCGAGGTTGTGGAAGGTCCGGGTGTAGTACCGGACCTCCTTCGGGCAGGGGGCGACCCCGTTCGCCGTGACGAGCCCCTTCTCCAGGAGCATCGCGGCCGTGACGATCTTCAGGGTCGAGCCCGGCGCCTGCCGGCCCTCGAACGCCGCGTTGAAGCCGCCCGACGGGCTGTTGGCGACCGCCCGGATCTCGCCCGTGGACGGCTTGACCGCCACCACCGACGCCTGGCCGTACTGCTTCACCGCCTGCTCGGCCGCCGCCTGCGCCTGCGCGTCGATGGTCGTCTCCAGGCGCCCGGGCCTGCCCTTCACATGGGTCACGAGCGTGGTGTTCGGGGTGCCTTCCGGGCCGGACTCGATCCAGGTCTCGACCCCCGGCTGCCCGCCGACCTTCGCCCCGTACTTCTGGCGCAGCTGCTCCAGGATCGGCCCGAGGGACGGGTACTTCTCCGCCGTCAGCTCCAGGCCCTTGCGGTCGACGGCCGTGATCGCGCCGGTCTTCGCGGCGCCGGTGTGCAGGGTCGCGCCGTCGGTGAGCTTCGGGTGGATGACCGCAGGCTTCCAGTCGACGAGCGGCCGCCCGGTGGAGAGGCCGCGCACGACGGTCAGTTCGGAGTCGTACGTCCAGGGCTTCGACTGCCCCTCGTACGTGACGGTCGCCTTCACCGTGAACGGCACCTTCGGGCCGACCGGTGTACCCGCGGTGATCTCGGCCTTGGAGACCTTCGCGCCCACGCCGAAGTCGGCCACGACCGGCCCGGCGTCGACGGGGTTGTTGGTCAGCTGCCCGGCCCGCTCGGGCTCACCCGCCGCCCACGCGGCGAGGAACTCCTCGGCGGTGTCGGTGACCTCGTCCTCGGTGACGGGCCCGGACCGCTTCTCCTGCGAACTGGCAGCGGAAACGCCCCCACCGGAGGCGCCGCTGATCCCCTGCCAGAGGTTGTAGCCCCCGTAGGACACCCCACCCGCCACGACGACGAAGACTCCGCCGACGATCGCAACTTTCGTACCACCGCGCATCTCTGTGGATCCCCCTCCCCAGAAGCCCCAGGCGCCCCAGAGCCCGAACAGTCAAGCACTCGCCACAGTTGCTGTCACCCGACATCCGCCGGTCGCGCGTTCGCGCCGCGAGAAGATGGCGCGATGGACCGAAAGATCAGGAAAGAACTCGAGGAACTCGACCGGAGGGACCAGGCCGCCGGTGACGCCAGCATCAGCTTCTACACGGCGACGGTCGACGCACCGCCTCACCCGCACACCGTCCTGGGCATAGCCGCAGGAGACAAGAGGGCGACCCCGATGGAAGCGGTGCTGAGCATGCAGCGCCGGGCGAGTGACATCGGCGCCGACGGGGTGCTGGGCGTGTCGATCATCGCGGTCGGGACGCACACCGACATGTTCCTCGCGTACGGCACCGCCGTCCAATGGGCGCACTCCGAGTAGGCGAAAGGGCGCGTCCGCCCGCCGCACAGCATGGGCCTGCGTACCCCCACGGCGAGCGGGGTGGCGGCGGCCTAGCGTGGAGGAGTTCGGCTCTGGCCCCTGCCGGGGCCAGGGCTTCCTGCCCGGCTTCCGATTCGGATCCCGCTTCGGCGGCAGGGCTCTGGGGCATAGGAGGCCGCACAGCCGCACACACACCACCGGGGTTCGCGCCGCTGGTTGGGACGGAGACAGATGGCGCAGTCGTCGTGGAGTGAGTACCGGCCGGGGCAGCGCTTCCCGGGGGTGATCGGCCGGACGACCGATGAGTCGAGTCCGGCGTGGCCGCAGCCGGTGCGGGCGGTGGCGGGTGCGCCGAACGTACTAGCATCACCGCCGACGTCGAGATCCCGCCCGGCGGCGCGCAGGGCGTCCTGCTCTGCCAGGGCACCAACGCCGGCGGCTGGTCCCTCTACGTCAAGGACGGCCGCCTGCACTACGCCCACAACTACGTCCAGCGGACCCTGCACCACGTCGCCTCCGGCGAGACCCTGCCCGAGGGGCGGCACGCGCTCCGTTTCGAGTTCGAGCCCACCGGTGCCCCGGACATCGCCCACGGCAAGGGTGCACCCGGCCGCGCCCAGCTCTACATCGACGGACGCCTGGTCGGACAGGGCGACATGCCCGTGACCACCCCGATCACCTTCAATCCGGGCGGCATGGCCTGCGGCGCCAACCCCGGGTCTGCCGTCACCCCCGACTACCAGGCGCCGTTCCGCTTCACCGGCACCCTCCACAGCGTCACCCTCGACCTGTCCGGCGACCTCATCCTCGACGCCGAGAGCGAGATGCGCATGCACATGGCCCGCCAGTGACCCCGATGAAGCCTCGCGGATCAAGGGTAGACCGGACCTGACCAGCAACGGAGCTCGGCCTTCGCCCTCTGCGGAGCCCTTCACCAGCAGCCATCGAGGCGGCCTCGGCCGTAAGCGACACCGGACAAGTGGTCCTTCAAGACCATGTGGACAAGCCGAAGAAGCCGAAGGACGTCAAGTAGACCGGTTTGCCGGTCACCTGCGACGACTGCGGCCGTCTGAGGGCCGCCGAGAGTCACCGCCGGCCGCCAACAACCACCAAAAAGGCGCGGCCGACGGCCGCGCCCTCTTGATGCTCAAGCCCTGCTAGACCCACGTGTCGAGCCACATCCGATTCCGCCACTGGTCCAGCGGGATCGACGTTCCCGTGTACAGCGGCCAGAAATAGATGAAGTTCCACACGATGAGGAGAACGAGAACTCCCGACGCCACCGCCCCGAACGTCCGGCGCCTTTCCGAGGAGCCCGCCGGGCCGATCATCGCGCCGATCATCATCGTCACCGCGAGGCAGAGGAACGGCACGAACACCACCGCGTAGAAGAGGAAGATCGTGCGTTCCTGGTAGAGGAACCACGGCAGCCAGCCCGCCGCGATCCCGCACGCGATGGCGCCCGCTCGCCAGTCACGGCGGAAGAACCAGCGCCACAGGACGTACAGGATCGCGAAACAGGCCGCCCACCACAGCAGCGGCGTGCCCAGGGCCAGGACCTCCTGGGCGCACTTCTCCGTCGCCGTCGTCGGGCAGCCCGCCTGGCCGGGGGCCGGGGACTCGTAGAAGTACGAGACCGGGCGGCCCAGGACGATCCAGCTCCACGGGTTCGACTCGTACGTGTGCGGCGAGTTCAGGCCCACGTGGAACGTGTAGACCTCGCTCTCGTAGTGCCACAGGCTCCGCAGCCAGTCCGGCAGCCACGACCAGATGCCGCCGCCGTTCACCTTGTCCTGCTCCGCCGCCCAGTTGCGGAAGTACCCCTTGTCCGTGACGATCCAGCCCGTCCACGTGACCAGGTACGTGACGATCGCGACCGGCACCACCGAGACGAACGCCGGGATCAGGTCGCGCCTCAGCACCGCCGCGTACGGGCGGAACGCCCCCGCCGTACGCCGGCCGCCGACGTCCCACAGCACCGTGAGGAGCCCGAAGGCGACCATCACGTACAGGCCGTTCCACTTGGTCGCCGCCGCGAGCCCCAGCGAGATGCCCGCCGCGATCCGCCACGGCCGCCAGCCGAGCCGCAGCGTCTCCGCGACCACCGCGTCCGGCCGCAGGACCCCCTCCGCGTCCACGGGCAGGGCCCCCGCCAGCTTCCGCCGCGCCCAGTCGCGGTCCACCACCAGACAGCCGAACGACGCGAGCACGAAGAACATCAGCACCTGGTCGAGCAGCGCCGTCCGGCTCATCACGAAGTGCAGGCCGTCCACCGCGAGCAGCAGACCGGCCAGACACCCCAGGAACGTCGAACGGAACAGCCGCCGCCCGATCCGGCACAGCATCAGCACGGACAGCGTGCCGAGCAGCGCCACCATGAAGCGCCAGCCGAACGGTGTGAAGTCGAAGATCTTCTCGCCGAGGCCGATGACCCACTTGCCCATCGGCGGATGGACCACATAGCCCGGGTCGGTGGGGACAGCGACCGCGTCGGGGTCGGCCAGGATCGACTTGTCGACGTCCTTCGGCCACGCCCCCTCGTAGCCCTGGTTGATCAGTGCCCAGGAGTCCTTGGCGTAGTACGTCTCGTCGAATATCACCGCGTGCGGCTTGCCGAGGTTCCAGAACCGCAGCACCCCCGCGAGCAGCGCGACGAGCAGCGGACCGCCCCAGGCGGCCAGCCGCCATACCCGGTCGCCGGAGCCCGGTGAGAGCCCGAGCAGCGACCACATCCGCTGCGAGGGCCGGGTGTACGACGGTACGAGACGCTCCCGCAGCCCCGGTCCGGCGGCGCGCCCGGCGGGGGGCGTGTAGCCGAAGCGCCGCAGACGCTGCTGCCACGACGGGGGCTCTTCCACGGCGCGCTGACCCTGCAGGGTCTCGGGTGCGGTACTGGTCACCGCGCCATCGTAGGGAACGCGCCTGTGCGCGTCGCCTCTCCGCCCTGCGAGGATGACCCATGTGACAGGAACGCTGGTACTTGCAGGGACTCCCATCGGGGACATCGCGGACGCCCCGCCGCGGCTCGCGGCCGAGCTGGAGACCGCCGACATCGTCGCGGCGGAGGACACCCGGCGGCTGCGCGGCCTGACCCGCGCCCTCGGCGTGCACACCTCGGGCCGGGTCGTCTCGTACTTCGAGGGCAACGAGTCCGCCCGGACGCCGGAGCTGGTCGAGGCGCTCGCCGGCGGCGCGCGCGTGCTTCTGGTCACCGACGCGGGCATGCCGTCCGTCTCCGACCCCGGCTACCGCCTGGTCGCCGCCGCCGTCGAGCAGGACATCAAGGTCACCGCCGTCCCCGGCCCCTCCGCCGTGCTGACCGCGCTCGCCCTGTCCGGGCTGCCCGTGGACCGCTTCTGCTTCGAGGGCTTCCTGCCCCGCAAGGCCGGCGAGCGGCTCGGCCGGCTCCGCGAGGTCGCCGACGAGCGCAGGACCCTCGTCTACTTCGAGGCCCCGCACCGGCTCGACGACACGCTCGCCGCGATGGCCGAGGTCTTCGGCGCCGAGCGCCGCGCCGCCGTCTGCCGCGAGCTGACCAAGACGTACGAGGAGGTCAAGCGCGGCGGCCTCGGCGAGCTCGCGGAGTGGGCCGCCGAGGGCGTACGGGGCGAGATCACCGTCGTCGTCGAGGGCGCCCCCGAGGCCGCGCCCGCCGAGCTCGACGCCGAGGAGCTGGTGCGCAGGGTGCGGGTGCGCGAGGAGGCGGGGGAGCGGCGCAAGGAGGCCATCGCGGCGGTCGCCGCCGACGCGGGCCTGCCCAAGCGCGAGGTGTTCGATGCCGTCGTCGCGGCAAAGAACGCGGCTGTGACGGGCCCCGGAAAAGGTAAAGAGCTATCGTGAAAAGCAAAGCCAAACCCCGCGCGGCGGGCCTCCTGAGGGCCTGAGAGCAAGGGAACGCCCAAGGACGTTCCACGGTTCGTCCGGCGCTGATGCGCTCCGGCCCGAAAAGGCGTCCACTGGTCGGTGGAGAGGAGCTGGCATGAGTGAGATCACCGGCACCGGCATATCCGTCGCCCATGAGGCGTACGCCTTCGCCTGCATGCGCTGCGGCTACGGCTGGGAGCAGGCGTACGACATCGAGCACCACGTCGACGCCGCCGGCCAGGAATTCGTCGTCTACAAGGCCGGTGGTGAGCGGGTTCCCTCACCGCTGTCCAGTCCGACCTGCATGAACTGCGGCGGCCACGTCGTCCGCATCATGCGCGCGGGTCAGGTTTCCTCGGTCCTGGACTCGTGGGAACAGGCCTATCACCGGAACGTGGCGGGGACGCCGCACCGGCCGGTCACCCCGGCCGGGCCGATCGGCCTGGCGGGGCCGATCGGGCAGGACCTGGAGCGGGAGGAGGGCCCGGCCGCACCGGAGGCGGACGCCCCCGGCCCCGTGTACGTACGGGAGTCCCGGCGCCGCCTGTCGGACCTGTTCCACCGCAAACCGCCGGCGTCCTAGCCGCGGACTCCCACCGCGAGCGAACCCATGGCCCCTCGTACGATCGGGGCCATGAGTTCGAAGGACGCCCCGCCGCCGCTGCCCGAACCGCTCCTGGTCCCGGTGGCGGATTCCCACACGCACCTGGACATGCAGTCCGGCACCGTCGAGGAGGCCCTCACCAAGGCCGCCGCCGTCGGGGTCACCACCGTCGTCCAGGTGGGCTGTGACATCAAGGGCTCCCAGTGGGCCGCCGAGACCGCCGCCGCGCACGAGAACGTGCACGCCGCCGTCGCCCTGCACCCCAACGAGGCGCCCCGGATCGTGCTCGGCGACCCGGACGGCTGGTCCCGCCAGGGCGCCCGCGAGGCGGGCGGGGACGCGGCGCTGGACGATGCCCTCGCCGAGATCGACCGCCTCGCCGCCCTGCCGTACGTCCGCGCGGTCGGCGAGACCGGCCTCGACTTCTTCCGCACCGGCCCCGAGGGCATGGCCGCCCAGGAGCGCTCCTTCCGCGCCCACATCGAGATCGCCAAGCGGCACGGCAAGGCGCTGGTGATCCACGACCGCGAGGCCCACGCCGACGTCCTGCGGGTGCTGGACGAGGAGGGCGCGCCGGAGCGGACCGTCTTCCACTGCTACTCCGGCGACGCCGAGATGGCGGAGATCTGCGCCGCGAAGGGCTACCACATGTCCTTCGCCGGCAACATGACCTTCAAGAACGCGCAGCCGCTGCGCGACGCCCTCGCCGTCGCCCCGCTGGAGCTCGTCCTGGTCGAGACGGACGCCCCGTTCCTGACCCCGGCGCCGTACCGCGGCCGGCCGAACGCGCCGTACCTCATCCCGGTCACCGTCCGCGCGATGGCCGCCGTGCGCGGGATCGCGGAGGAGGAGCTCTGCGAGGCGATCGCCGTGAACACGGCCCGCGCCTTCGACTACTGACTTCGATCACCGATGCATAACGGTTACGTGTTGTAGTCGAGTCGTTTTGGAGAGTGATCGCCGCCGAGGCTAGGGTCCCGGCCTCGTGAGCACTTCCCAGGGCAGTCACCGAGCCGGACGGCGGTCGGCGCCGACCGTGCCGCCGCCCGTGTCCGTCCACGAGCAGCCGACGCAGGAGGCCGTCCTCGTGCCGGGACAGGGCTCCCGCGCCGAGGCCCGGCGCGCCGCCCGCCGCCGCAAGGCCAGGCCGGGCCCCGGCGACAGCCTGCGGCGCATCGTCCCGCAGGCCCTCGTCGTCGCCTTCCTGGCCGGCGGCACGAGCGCCTTCGTCGCCAACGACAAGGCGATCCGGCTCTCCGTCGACGGCGTCCCGCGCACCCTGCACACCTTCGCCGACGACGTCGACGAGCTGCTCGCGGACGAGGGCCTCGCCGTCGGCTCGCACGACATCGTGGCCCCCGCCCCCGGCGCGGTCCTGACCAGCGGCGACGAGGTCGTCGTCCGCTACGGGCGGCCCGTCGCCCTCACCCTCGACGGACAGCGCCGCCAGGTGTGGACCACCGCCAGGACCGTCGACGGCGCCCTGCGCCAGCTCGGTGTACGGGCCGAGGGCGCGTTCCTCTCCGTCTCCCGCAACGCCCCCATCTCCCGCCGGGGCCTCTCCCTCGACGTCCGCACCGAACGGACCGTCACCCTCCTCGCCGACGGCCGCGAGCGGACCCTGCGCACCAATGCCGCGACCGTCCGCGAGGCCGTCGAGGAGGCCGGGATCACCCTCTCCGGCCAGGACACCACGTCCGTACCGCCCGGCTCCTTCCCGCGCGACGGCCAGACGATCACCGTCCTGCGGATCACCGGCACCCAGGAGATCCGCGAGGAGCCGATCCCGTACGCGGTCGAGCGGACCCGCGACCCCGAGCTCTTCGCGGGCACGGAGGTCGTCGAGCGGCAGGGCGCGCAGGGCGTGCGCCGCGTCACGTACAGCCTGCGGACCGTCAACGGCGTCCGGCAGAAGCCGAGGAGGACCGGCGAGGAGATCGTCCGCGAGCCCGTCACCCAGAAGGTGCGGGTCGGCAGCCGGCCGCTGCCCACGTCGGTCGCCGGCGCGGACGGGCTCGACTGGGGCGCGCTCGCCGCCTGCGAGTCCGGTGGCCGGCCGAACGCGGTCGACCCCTCGGGGACGTACGGCGGGCTCTACCAGTTCGACCCCGGCACCTGGCGCTCGCTGGGCGGCACCGGGGTCGCCCAGAACGCGTCCGCCTCGGAGCAGACGTACCGGGCGAAGAAGCTCTACGTGCAGCGGGGCGCGAGCCCCTGGCCGCACTGCGGCCGAAGGCTCACCCGGTGAGCCGTAGGCTGTACCGGTGAGCACCACCACCGGCCCCGACGGCCCCGACGCCCTCCTCGGCCCCGCCGACATCCGTGAACTGGCCGCCGCCCTCGGCGTGCGCCCCACGAAGCAGAAGGGCCAGAACTTCGTCATCGACGCCAACACCGTGCGGCGGATCGTCCGCACGGCGGAGGTGCGCCCCGACGACGTGGTCGTCGAGGTGGGCCCCGGGCTCGGCTCGCTGACCCTGGCGCTCCTGGAGGCCGCGGACCGGGTGACGGCCGTCGAGATCGACGACATCCTGGCGGGTGCGCTGCCGTCGACCATCGCCGCCCGGCTGCCGGCGAAGAAGGACCACTTCGCGCTGGTCCACTCCGACGCGATGGACGTCCAGGAGCTGCCGGGCCCGGCGCCGACGGCGCTCGTCGCGAACCTGCCGTACAACGTGGCCGTGCCGGTCCTGCTGCACATGCTCGACCGCTTCCCGACGATCGAGCGCACGCTCGTGATGGTCCAGGCGGAGGTCGCGGACCGGCTGGCGGCCAAGCCCGGCAACAAGGTGTACGGCGTGCCGTCGGTGAAGGCGAACTGGTACGCCGAGGTGAAGCGGGCGGGCTCGATCGGCCGCAACGTCTTCTGGCCGGCGCCGAACGTCGACTCGGGCCTGGTCTCCCTGGTCCGGCGTACGGAGCCGGTCGCCACGACCGCGTCGAAGAAGGACGTCTTCGCGGTCGTCGACGCGGCGTTCGCGCAGCGCCGCAAGACCCTGCGGGCCGCGCTCGCCGGCTGGGCGGGCTCGCCCGCGGCGGCGGAGGAGGCCCTGGTCAAGGCGGGCATCTCCCCGCAGGCCCGCGGTGAGGCCCTGACGGTGGAGGAGTTCGCGAGGATCGCGGAGGCGAAGGCGTGAGCGGCACGGGTCCGGGCACGGGGCAGGGCGCGATGACGGAGCAGGACGTGGACGGAGTGAAGTCCGTCGCGCGGAGCGTCACCGTGCGGGTGCCCGCCAAGGTCAACGTCCAGCTCGCCGTCGGCGCGGCGCGGCCCGACGGGTTCCACGACCTGGCCAACGTCTTCCTCGCCGTCTCCCTGTACGACGACGTGACCGCGACGCCCGCCGACGAGCTGACCGTCACCTGCGAGGGCCCCGACGCGGACAAGGTGCCGCTGGACCGGACCAACCTGGCCGCGCGCGCGGCGGAGCTGCTCGCCGCCCGGCACGGAATCTCCCCGGACGTGCACCTGCACATCGCCAAGGACATCCCCGTCGCCGGCGGCATGGCGGGCGGCAGCGCGGACGGCGCGGGCGCGCTCCTCGCGTGCGACGCCCTCTGGGGCCTGAACTCCTCGCGCGCCGAACTCCTGGAGATCTGCGCCGAGCTCGGCAGCGACGTGCCGTTCAGCCTGGTCGGCGGCGCCGCCCTCGGCGTCGGCCGCGGCGAGAAGCTGACGGAGCTTCCGGTGGGCGGCACGTTCCACTGGGTCTTCGCCGTCGCCGACGGCGGACTCTCGACGCCCGTGGTGTTCGGCGAGTTCGACCGCCTCACCGAGGGCGTCACCGTCCCCGAACCCGCCGCCTCCCCGGCGCTCCTGGACGCCCTGCGCACCGGGGACGTGACCACCCTGGCCGGTGCGCTGGCCAACGACCTCCAGCCGGCCGCCGTCTCCCTGCGGCCCGCCCTGAACGCCACGCTGGAGGCCGGCACGGCCGCCGGCGCCCTGGCGGCCCTCGTCTCGGGCTCCGGGCCGACGACCGCCTTCCTGGTGAAGGACGAGGACGCGGCCCGCGCGGTCGCCGACGCCCTGACCGCCTCCGGCACCTGCCGCACGGCCCGCGTGGCCACGTCGCCGGCGCCCGGCGCGACGGTCCTGTAGCCCTCCAGGGGCCGTCCCCTAGCCCTTCTTCAGCGTGGCCAGGAGCAGATTCGGGTCCGGGACCTCCTTGAAGAAGGACGCGCTGGTGACGTAGACGGTCTTGCCGCGCACTGCCACGGACGTCGGGTTGGACAGCCCGTCCCGCTCCGTGAGCACGATCGTGTGCGTCCCGTCGGGGCGTACGAGGGCGACGTCGTCGCTCATGATCAGCGCGGCGAGGACGGTGTCGCCCTTCCCGGTGAAGCCGAAGTCGTCGATCCAGGCGAGCCCGGTCGCCCGCGTCTCGATCGGGCCTGCGGTTCCGTCGGCGCGTACGGGGATGCGCAGCAGCGTCTGGCGGTCGGTGTTGGACACCCACACGGCGCCGTTGTGGAACTTGAGGCCGTTGGGGCCGACGCCGGCGCCGGCGGGCGGGGCGATGGGCTGGAGCGCGGTGCCGGTGGCCCAGGCCGTGGGCGTACCGCCCTCCTGCGGGACGCTCCACACGATGCCGTGGACCGAGTCGGCGACGTACAGCGTGCGGCACTTCTCGTCGAGGGCGAGGGCGAGGGCGTTCGGGAACCCGTCGGCCGGCAGCTGGGCGATCTGCACGGGCGCGCCGCCGTCGGGGTCGACGCGCCAGACGCCGGTCTCGGTCGTCCCGGTCGCGTACGTGACGTAGAGGGTGACGGGGGTCGGGTTGTACGGTGCCGGTGCGGCAGCCGTGAACACCCACGAACATGACGAACCGTCAGGTGAGGGGCGGGGTGCCTGGCCGGGTGGTCGCCCGTACGGGCCGACGACTTGGGGCCAGTCGGCCCGTACTCAGAGCCGAGTTGAGTATCCGAGCGCTGCCGGGGGCCCGCCGCCGGGCGGGACCGTACCCGTATGGGAAACAGCGCAGTCGGCGCGCGGGAACTCGCCGCCGCCACGCCCGCGACGCGGGACCGGTACGTCGACCTGCTTCGGGTCGCCTCGCTCGGCGTCGTGGTCCTCGGCCACTGGCTGATGGCAGCGGTGACCGGCGACGGGTCGGTGGGCAACCTGCTGGCCGTCGTGCCGGAGCTTCAGGTGGTGACCTGGGCGCTCCAGGTCATGCCGGTGTTCTTCTTCGTGGGCGGGTTCGCCCACGCCCTCGCCCACCGCTCCCGCCCCGCCTACGCCGCCTTCCTGCGTGCCCGGCTCCAGCGGCTCCTGCGCCCGACGATGGTGTTCGTCGGGGTGTGGGGAAGCGCCGCACTCGTGATCCAGCTCTTCGGCGCGGACGGAGGGCTGACCGGCGTCGCGCTGCGCCTCGTCACCCAGCCGCTCTGGTTCATCGGGATCTACCTCGCCATGGTGGCGTTCACGCCGCCGCTCCTGAAGCTCCACGAGCGGTGGGGCTGGGGCGCCTTCGCCGTGCTCGCGGGCGGGGCGGTCGCCGTGGACGTGCTGCGGTTCGCGTTCGACGTGCCCTTCGTCGAGTTCCTGAACTTCGCTTTCGTCTGGCTGGCCGTCCATCAGCTCGGCTTCCTCCGGGCCGACGGCATGATCCGCCTCCCCGGCGCCCTCGCCGCCGGCGGCCTGCTCGGCGCGGGCCTCCTCGTCGCCCTCGGGCCGTACCCGCTCTCCATGGTCGGGATGCCCGGCGAGAAGGTCTCCAACATGGCCCCGCCGACCCTGGCCCTGCTCGCGCACGGCCTCTGGCTCGTCGGCGCGGTGGAGCTGCTGAAGGGCCCGGGCGCCCGGTTCGCGGCCCGCGCCGGCGTCTGGCACAAGATCGTCGCCGCCAACGGGATCGCCATGACCGCGTTCCTGTGGCACCTGACCGCGATGCTCGGTGTGTACGGGGCGTTCCTCGCGCTCGACGTGACGCTGCCCGCGCCCGCGACCGGCGCCTGGTGGGCCCAGGTCCCCCTCCGTATCGCCGCCGCGGCCGCCCTCACCGGCCTGCTGGTCGCCGCCTTCCGCCGCTTCGAACGCCCGGCCGCCCAGCGCCCGCCCGCCGGCTCGGCCCCGCTCGCCGCCGTCGGCGTCACCCTTGCCCTCTTCGGCGTCCTCGGTCTGTCGATGACCGGCTTCGGCGGCCTCCTGGAGGGCCACGCGGCCACCCTCATAGCCGTCCGTGTCACCGCCCCGGCGGCCGTCGCGATGGCCCTCGTGGGCTGGCTGCTCGTCGAACGGGCGGGCCGCGCACGGATTCCGGGACAGCGCTCGCACTGATTATTCGTCAGGTCGGCTGCGTTCCAATGAAGTTGGCGCGTCGTGACGGCCTTCGACCGGCCGGACCAGGGCGTCGGACGGCGCCCCTCCGCGTACGCCTACGCTGGTGCACGCGACAGGGCGGCATCGGCGAGGTACGACGGATCGGAGCGTGACACGTGACGGGGGCGAACGGCGGAGAGCTGGTCGGCGAGGTTCTCGGCGGGCGGTACCGCGTGACCGCCACGATCGGGCGCGGTGGCATGGGTGTGGTCGCCCGGGCCGTGGACCAGGTGCTGAACCGCGAGGTCGCCGTCAAGGTCCTGCGGGCCTACACCGACGCGTCCCCGGCCGAACTGGCCGATCTGCGGGTCCGCATGGAGCGCGAGGCGCAGGCCGCCGCCCGGATCCGGCACAGCGGTGTGGTCACCGTGCACGACGTCGTCGAGGAGCGGGGGCTGCCCGTCATCGTCATGGAGCTCGTCGACGGGCCCTCCCTCGACGACGTCCTTGCGGAGCACGGCCCGCTGGACCCGCGCGAGGCGGCCGCGATCGGTGCCAAGCTCATGGACGCGCTGGACGCGGCGCACCGGGCGGGCGTCCTGCACCGGGACGTCAAGCCGGGGAACGTGCTCCTCGAGCGTGGGGGCCGCGTGGTCCTCACCGACTTCGGCATCGCCAGCATGGAGACCGGCGGCGACGAGGCCCTGGCCAAGCTGACCCAGAGCGGCCAGATCGTCGGCTCCCTCGACTACCTGCCGCCGGAGCGCGCGCAGGGCCAGGAGCCGGGGTCCGCCTCGGACGTCTGGTCGCTCGGCATGACGCTGTACGCGGCCGTGGAGGGCGCCTCGGCCTTCCGCCGCACCTCGGTCTGGTCCACGCTGGCGGCGATCGTCGGCGAGCCGCTGCCGGAGCCCGTGCGCGCCGGACCGCTCGCTCCCGTACTGCGGGCGCTGATGGCCAAGGATCCGGGGCAGCGCCCCGACGCCGCGCGGGCCCGCGAGATGCTGGAGGCGGTCGCCGCGGGCAGGACGCCGACCCACGCGCCGGGGCCCGTACAGGCCCCCGCCGCTGCTCCCGTACAGGCACCGGCCCCCGCCCCCGCTCCCGTACATGCCCCCGCGCCTGCTCCCGTACAGGCACCGGCCCCCGGTCCCGCCGTACCGCCCGGTGCCTTCGGTCCGGCCGCGGCACCGTTCCAGCAGCCCGCCCCGCAGCCGGGCCTCCCGCCCGCCCCGCACCCCGGCATGCAGCCCGCCCCGCACCCCACCCCGCAGCCGCACTTCCAGCCCGCCCCGCAGCCCGGCGCACCCGCCGGCCCCGGTAGCCGTGCCGACACCCGTACCGCGGCCGTCCGTGAGCGTCGGCGCGGCGGCCGTACCGTCGTCGCGGCCGCCGTCGCCACCGTCCTCGTGGGCGGCGGAGTCGCCTACGGGCTGATGAACACGGAGAACGAGCCGGCCGGCGGCGGCTCGGCGGCCGCACCTCCCACGGCGAGCGCCCCGGCCGACGGAGACATGTCCGGCAGCGGCGGTTCGGACGACGGCCCGACCTCCCCGGGGGACCTGACGTCCATGAACCCCGACGCGACGCCTGGCGGCACCCCCTCGGGCGCGGGCGGGGAGCCGGGTCCCACCCCGACGGCGTCCGGCGACGGCGGCGAAAAGCCCTCCGCGCAACCGTCCGCGTCCCCCTCCGCCTCCACGAAGCCCACACCCAGCTCCACGAAGGAGCCCGCCCCCGCCACCACGGCGTGCACCGGCTGGGCCCACTCGAACCGCAGCGACGGCTACGGATACCTGGCCCAGAACTCCCACCTCTACACCGGGCCGTACGCGGAGTGCGGCTGGGTGACCGCGGTGAAGGACGGCGTGAAGATCTACTACCACTGCTACGTCACCAACGCCCACGGCAACAAGTGGATCTACGCCCGAATCCAGAACACCGAGACCGAGGGATGGGTGTTCGCCGACAAAACCACCGGGGGGAGCGGCACCCTCGCCCGCTGCTAGGCCCCGAGGATCTCGCCGGACGCCGCCCTGCCGGCCCGGCGTCTACCCTTGGACGTCGATCCATCCCCCCGTACAGGAGTCAAAGTGGCCGTCAACCTGGTCAATGTCGAGGCTGTCAGCAAGGTGTACGGCACACGTGCCCTGCTCGACGGCGTCTCGCTCGGCGTCTCCGAGGGTGACCGGATCGGCGTCGTGGGCCGCAACGGCGACGGCAAGACCACCCTCATCCGGATGCTCGCCAAGCTGGAGGACGCCGACACCGGCCGGGTCACGCACAGTGGCGGGCTGCGGCTCGGAGTGCTCACGCAGCACGACTCGCTCGACCCGAAGGCCACCATCCGGCACGAGGTCATCGGCGTCATGGCCGACCACGAGTGGGCCGGCAGCGCCAAGATCCGCGACGTGCTCACCGGCCTCTTCGGCGGGCTCGACATGCCCGGCTTCGACCAGGGCCTCGACACGGTCATCGGCCCGCTCTCCGGTGGCGAGCGGCGCCGGATCGCGCTCGCCAAGCTGCTCATCGAGGACCAGGACCTGATCGTCCTCGACGAGCCCACCAACCACCTCGACGTCGAGGGCATCTCCTGGCTCGCCAAGCACCTCCAGGAGCGCCGTTCCGCGCTCGTCTGCGTCACCCACGACCGCTGGTTCCTCGACCAGGTCTGCACCCGCATGTGGGACGTGCAGCGCGGTGACGTGCACGAGTACGAGGGCGGCTACTCCGACTACGTCTTCGCCCGCGCCGAGCGCGAGCGCATCGCGGCGACGGAGGAGGTCAAGCGGCAGAACCTGATGCGCAAGGAGCTCGCCTGGCTGCGGCGCGGCGCCCCCGCCCGTACCTCCAAGCCCCGCTACCGCATCGAGGCGGCCAACGAGCTGATCGCCGACGTGCCGCCGCCGCGCGACACCTCCGAGCTGATGAAGTTCGCCAACGCCCGGCTCGGCAAGACGGTCTTCGACCTGGAGGACGTCACCGTCACCGCCGGCCCCAAGACGCTGCTCAAGCACCTCACCTGGCAGCTCGGGCCCGGCGACCGCATCGGTCTGGTCGGTGTCAACGGCGCCGGCAAGACCTCCCTGCTGCGGGCGCTCGCCGACGCGGCCGTCAGCCAGGGCGAGCAGCAGCCGGCGGCCGGGAAGATCGTCGTCGGCAAGACCGTACGGCTGGCCTACCTCTCCCAGGACGTCACCGAGCTGCCCGCGACGCTGCGCGTCCTGGAGGCCGTCCAGCAGATCCGCGACCGGGTCGACCTCGGCAAGGGCCGCGAGATGACCGCGGGTCAGCTGTGCGAGCAGTTCGGCTTCTCCAAGGAGAAGCAGTGGACGCCGGTCGGCGACCTCTCCGGTGGCGAGCGGCGCAGGCTCCAGCTGCTGCGCCTGCTGATGGACGAGCCGAACGTCCTCTTCCTCGACGAGCCCACCAACGACCTGGACATCGAGACCCTGACCCAGCTGGAGGACCTCCTCGACGGCTGGCCGGGCTCCATGGTCGTCATCTCCCACGACCGGTTCTTCATCGAGCGCACCACCGACCGCACGTTCGCGCTGCTCGGCGACGCGACCCTGCGGATGCTGCCGCGCGGTATCGACGAGTACCTGGAGCGGCGCCAGAAGATGATCGAGGCGTCGGTGCCCACCCCGGCCGCCGCCACGACCGCGCAGACGAAGCCCGGCCTCTCCGCCGCGGACGCGCGCGCCGCGAAGAAGGAGCTCCAGAAGGTCGAGCGCCAGCTGGACAAGGTCTCCGAGAAGGAGGCCAAGCTGCACGCGCAAATCGCCGAAAACGCCACCGACTTCGAGAAGGTCGCGAAGTTGGACGCCGAGCTGCGGGAACTCGCGGGTGAGCGTGAGGAATTGGAGATGCGTTGGCTGGAATTGGCGGAGGATGCGTAGAGAAGCCGTGCGAAACGCGTAACGAGGGCATCACGGGCCGGTCCTCCCTTGGGAACAAGGGGTGGACCGGTCGCTTTTGCGCCATCCCGCGAGTGGTAGAAAGAAAACCCGCTCACACCAAGGGGGAACGCGCTGATGACCCAGCCGCCCAGCAACCAGCCGCCGGGCTTCGGCGCACCGAATCCGGACCCGAACCAGAATCCGGATCCGAATGCGGCTCAGAACCCGGTTCAGGGCCCGCCCCAGGGCCCGCCGCCGATGCCGCCGCAGGCCCCGCCGATGCCGCCCCAGGCTCCGCCGGTCCCGCCGCAGGCTCCGCAGGCCCCGGCCCCGCAGACGCCGCCGCCCGCCGCGCCCGGTCCGTACAACCAGCCGCCGCAGCCGGGTTACGGGTACCCCCAGCAGCAGCCGGGCCCGTACAACCAGCCGCCGCAGGCCGGTTACGGCTACCCCCAGCAGCCCGGGCCGTACGGTCAGCAGCCCGGCCCCTACGGCCAGCAGCAGCCCGGTCCCTACGGCGGCTACCCCGCCCCGGCGCCCGCGCCCGGCGGCAAGAACCCCTTCAAGGGCAAGCCGGCCGTCATCGTCGCCGCGGCCGTGGCCGCCGCGCTCGTCATCGGCGGCGGCAGCTGGTTCGCGCTCAGCGGTGGCGACGAGGACAAGCCGGTCGCCAAGCCGACCGCCACCAGCGACACTCCGAAGCCGTCCGAGTCCGTCGACCAGGGTGACGGCAACGGTGACGGCGGAGGCCGCAACGGCGAGGACGACCTCAACGCCGGCCGCAAGCCCGGCGAGGCCAAGATCAACTGGCTGCTCAAGAACAACGTCGACCTCCCCCGCAACGGCGCCGACGTCTTCGGTCCGTGGGTCGTCGGCGATGTCGTCGCCAAGGCCATGTACAAGGGCATCAGCGGCTACGCCCTCGGCGACGGCGCCTCCAAGTGGCACCTCGACCTGCCCTTCGACGTGTGCGCGGCGGCCCCCGAGCCCGCCGCCGACGGCACGACCGTCATCGGCATCAACGACAAGGCCGGTGACCGCGCCGACTGCACCGTCCTTCAGCAGGTCAACCTGAAGACGGGCAAGGCGGGCTGGAAGAAGACCCTCGACAAGGGCACCGGCTTCAGCTCCCTCTCCGACATCACGCTCGCCATCAGCGGCGGCACCGTGACGGCGGCCGGCACCAACAACTCCTGGGGCTTCTCGCTCAGCGACGGCAAGCAGCTCTTCGGCAAGCCCGCCACCGGCCAGTGCCAGCCGTACGCCTTCGCGGGCGGCGCGAAGCTGATCGCCGCCGCCAGCTGCCGTACGAGCGACGTCAACAAGAAGCAGGAGCAGATCAGCGAGGTCGACCCGAACACCGGCAAGCCCCGGTGGACCTTCAAGCTCCAGCCCAACTGGGAGGTCGACAAGGTCTACTCGGTGAACCCGCTCGTCGTCTCCGCCCAGCAGCGCGACGAGAAGAAGTGGACCGTCTTCGCCGTCACCCCCGACGGCAAGCTGCGTTCGCAGATCCAGGGCGGCAACGACAAGTACGCCCCCGACTGCGGCGGAGGCGCGTTCGTCATCTTCGGCCGCAACCTCCAGGGCTGCCAGGGCGTGGCCGCCGACGCCGGCACCTTCTACATGGCGACGGACTCCGAGTACCGCCAGGCCAACGCCGTCGTCGCGTTCGACCTGAACACCGGCAAGCAGAAGTGGCGCGCCGCCGCCCCCGCCGAGCGCACGATCACCCCGCTGCGCATGGAGGGTTCGGAGGTCGTGGTCTACATGAAGGCGATGTACGACAAGGGCGGCGCGGTCGCCACGATCGCCCCGACCGGCGGCACCCCGAAGATCCTCCAGCAGCACCCGCTGGCGACGGCCGAGATCGAGGACGACTACTACAACCCGGCCTACGTCTACTCGGGCGGCACCTTCGTCGTCGCGGCGGGCCGCGTCAGCGCCCGGAACGACGCGGAGGAGAAGGAGACCAAGACGATGATGGCCTTCAGCAAGTGAGGGCCGGCCGAATCCGATGACGACACCTAGACAGCCGGAGCCGCCCGCGCCGACGTACGGGCCGTACGGACGACTCAATCCGTACGGCGGCGGGGGCTCCGGCCCCGCCGTGCCGCCTCAGGCACCGCCACCACCCGTTCGCGGGAAGCGCCGCCGTACGACCGCCGTGATCGCGGCGGTCGTGGCGCTGCTGCTCGCCTCAGGCGGCGTGGCCTGGTACGCCCTGGGGGGCGACGAGGGCTCTCGGGGCACCGACGACGCCAAGGCGTCGCCGGCCCCCACCGCCTCGGGCGCGGCGACCCCGTCCGCCGGGCCCTCGGGTCCGCCCGCCCCGGACGCCGCCGACGCGGCCCGCTACAACGCGGGCCGCGCTCCCGGCGAGGCCTCCGTCCTGTGGGTCCGGAAGAACGACATCGACGTCACCACGCTCACCGGGGACGTCTTCGGCCCCTGGCTGGTCGGTGACACCCTCGTCACCGCCATGTACCGCACGGTCACGGCCCATTCGGTCGTCGACGGCACGGTGAAGTGGCGGATGATGCTCGACACGGAGATCTGCCGTGCGTCGCACGACGTCTCGGCCGACGGGAAGATCGTCCTCGCCCGCAAGGACCGTCTCCACGCGGACGTCGACGAGTGCCGTCAGCTCCAGGCGATCGACCTTCGCTCCGGCAGGTCCAGCTGGCAGCGGAAGATCACGAAGGAAGGCGACTTCGACTTCGGTACGGACTTCTCGCTGGCGATCAGCGGCGGCACCGTCACCGCGGGCCGGGACCTCTACTCGACCGGGTACCGCCTGAGCGACGGCAAGCAGCTGTTCGGCCGGTGGGAGAAGAGCGAGTGCCAGCCGTACGCGTACGCCGGAGGCCCGAAGCTCATCGCCGCGGTCTCCTGCACGAAGGACGTGAACAAGCCGCAGGAGGAGATCCACGAGGTCGATCCTGTGACCGGGAAGTCCCGCTGGAAGTACCGGCTCCCGGTCGGCTACCGGGTGGACCACGTCCTGTCCGTGCGCCCGCTCGTCGTCTCGGCCGACAACCGTGCCCAGGGCACCCACGGCATGGTCGTCCTCAACGAGGACGGCACGAAGCGGACGTCGCTCAAGGGCCCCGGCTTCTATGACGAGGGGTGCGACGACGACACCGCCCAGCAGGGCAACCTGCAGCGATGCCAGGTCGTCGCGGACGACACCCACGTCTACATCGCGATCGAGGGAGCGCCCAAGGGCAAGGGCAACGAGATCGCCGCCTTCGACCTCGACACCGGCACCATCGTGCGGCGCATCGGGGGAGTCGAGGGGCGCAGGTCCTGGCCGTTGCGGATGGAGGGCGGCTCACTGGTCGTCCGGAGGGCCGCGCTGCTCGACGAGCCCGGTTCGCTGGCCACCGTCGCGCCCGGCGCGACCGAGCCCGTCGAGACGCTCCGGCTGCCGCGTGTGACCGGGCGCCTGGAGTCGCGCTTCCACGATTCCCCGGCGCTGTACGTCGACGGCCGGTACATCCTTGTGCAGCAGCTCGTCGTGGGTGCGAACGACTCCGAGGAGATGAAGAGGGAGACGCTGTTGGCCTTCGGCAAGTGACACCGACCCCCGCCCGTCCTCCCACACCTCAGAGGTATCCACACCATGACGCAGCCGCCGCCCCCGCCCAGCCAGCCCCCGGGCCCACCGCCGAACCAGCCGCCGCAGGGCGGGTTCGGTGCGCCGCAGGACCCGCCGCCCGGGGGGTTCGGCGCGCCCACGCCGCCGCCGAACCAGCCGTCGTACGGCTACCCCCAGCAGCCGCCGACCCAGCCGCAGTACGGCTACCCGCAGCCGGAGCAGCCGCCGACGCAGCCGCAGTACGGCTACCCGCAGCCGGAGCAGCCGCCGACGCAGCCGCAGTACGGCTACCCGCAGCAGCCGCAGCAGCCCTACGGGTACCCCACCCAGCCGCAGCAGCCGTACGGCTATCCGCAGCAGCCCGCGCCCGTGGCCCCCGGTGGCGGCAAGAAGCTGTCCGCGCAGATGCAGATCGTCATCGCCGCCGTCGTCGCCGTCGCCCTGATCGTCGGCGGCGGGATCTGGTACGCCAACTCCGGCGGCGGCGAGGAGAACGACACCGCGGGAGGGACCACCGGCTCGACCCAGGAGCAGAACAAGGGCGGCAACGGCCTCGGCGGCAACGGCAAGGAGAAGGTGCCGGGCAACACGCAGGCCACGCTCAAGTTCCAGCTCCCCGAGCCCAAGGTCGAGGACATCACCGACGTCGGCGGCTCCTGGATCACCGACAAGGCGTACGTCAAGACCGGCGTCAACTCGATCGTCGGCTACGACCTCGACAAGGGCACCCCGGTCTGGACCCTGCCCCTGCCCGGTCAGGTCTGCGGCACCTCGCGCCACACCACCGCCGACAACAAGACCGCCATCCTCTTCGAGGCGACCAAGCGTGTCGGGCCGAAGTTCTACCAGCCGTGCACCGAGGTCGGCGTCATCGACCTGACCACCGGCAAGCTGGTGTGGTCCACCTCCGTCACCGGCGGCAACGCGGGCGACGACAAGGCCAAGTTCAGCGAAGTCACCCTCAGCGGCACGACCGTCGCGGCCGGCGGCACCGACGGCGGCGCCGCCTTCGACCTGGCCAACGGCAACCCGCGCTGGAAGCCCCAGGCCAACGCCCAGGACTGCTACGACATGGGCTACGGCGGCGGCGAGGGCCTCGTCGCGGCGCGCAAGTGCGGTTCGTACGGCAGCCAGTACGTCGTCATCCAGAACCTCAACCCGACGACGGGCCAGCCCATCTCCCAGTACAAGATGCCCACGGGCGTGGAGTACGCGGCGGTCGTCTCGACCAAGCCGCTCGTGGTCGCCGCCGACGTCGGCGACACCGCCGGTGACGGCAGCGGCATCTCGGACTTCTTCTCGATCGACGAGAAGACCGGCAAGCTGAAGGTCAAGATCGCGGCGAACGCGGACCGTTTCGCGGGCCGTTGCCGCTCCACCGAGGTCGAGACGTGCAGCAAGGTCGTCGTCGGCAACGGCCGGCTCTACCTGCCCACCGAGGAGCACGAGGGCTCCACCGGTGAGTACGGCGACGAGACGAACGAGATCCTGTCGTTCGACCTGACCACCGGGAAGCAGGCCCCCGAGAAGGCCGACGCCGGTGACCGGTACACGCTGATCCCGCTGCGCATGGACGGCGGCAACATCATCGCGTACAAGGCCCCGCCGTACGACAAGGGCGGTCAGATCGTCTCCATCGACGGCGGCACCATGAAGTCGACGCTGCTCCTGGAGAACCCGTCGGACAAGACGGTGCGGGACGCCGAGGGCAGCTTCTCGGCGGACTACTCCGAGATGCTCTACGCGAACGGCCGGATGTTCATCTCCGCCGTCAACCTGAGCAAGCCGCGCGAGTCGTCCTCGACGAGCGACAAGGAGTACCTGGCACTGGCGTTCGGTACCAGCTGACCCGTGCCGCACGGCAGCACAGCCCGGCGCGTCGAATCACTCGACGCGCCGGGCTGTTTGCGTGGGCCCCTGTTGGGTGAGTATTCGACAGTCTGGGGGGACAAGCGTGTAGTTTGCCGGGTCATCGGAGTGGCTGGGGCCGGGGGACGGCTCCAGGGGGGAACTGAGGGGTTGCTCGATGGGCGTGCGGCTCATGGTGGTCGACGACCACCGACTGCTCGCCGAGGCGTTGGCCTCGGCACTGAAACTGCGCGGGCACCGGGTGCTCGCGGCGGCGGCCCCGGTCGCGGGCGCCGCGGAGCTGGTGGTGAGCCGGGCGCCCGAGGTGTGCCTGCTGGGCACGGCGGCCCCGGCGGAGCCGGGGGCCTTCGACCCGATCGTACGGATCAAGCGGGAGCGGCCGCAGGTGGCCGTGGTCGTGCTGGGCCCTGTGCCCTCGCCGCGCGGGATCGCGGCGGCCTTCGCGGCCGGCGCCTCCGGATACGTACGGCACGACGAGCGCATCGAGGGCGTCGAGCGGGCGCTGATCAAGGCGCGGGCGGGGGAGTCGGCGGTGGCGCCGCAGCTCCTCCAGGGGGCCTTCACGGAGCTGCTCAACCCGGCGGCGCAGCCCGACGACGAGGGGCAGCGGCTGCTGCGGATGCTGACGCCGCGCGAGGTCGAGGTCCTGGTCCGGGTGGCGGAGGGCGAGGACACCCGGCTGATCGCCGCCGGGATGGGGATCGCGCCGAGCACGGCGCGCACCCATGTGCAGCGGGTGCTGATGAAGCTGGGTGTGGGGTCGCGGCTCGAGGCGGCGGCGCTGGCCGCGCGCACGGGCCTGCTGGACCGCGCCCCGGTGCCGGGAGCCCGCAGCGAGTATCCGTGACGGTCATCTGTCGCGCGTACCCCTAGCCGCGTCCGCGGCCTGACGCATCCGACGTCAACCTGCGCGATGCGCGCTCACCGTTGACTCATGATGTTTGATTGTGGTTCCTTGTGCGTGGTTCTGTTTGGTTCCCCGTCTGAGGACACCCCGTGAAGAAGACCGTCACCACCCTCGCCGACGGGCGCGAGCTCATCTACTACGACGCGCGGGACGACGCCGTCCGGGACGCCGTAGACGCCCGAGAGCTCGACCCCGTCTCCTCCGCCTCCGAGATCCGGTACGACGCGCTCCTCGGGGACTTCGTCGCCGTCGCCTCGCACCGCCAAGGCCGGACCTACCACCCGCCGGCCGACGCCTGCCCGCTCTGCCCGTCCCGCGACGGCCTGCTGAGCGAGATCCCGGCCGCGGACTACGACGTCGCCGTCTTCGAGAACCGGTTCCCCTCGCTCGCCGGGGAGAACGGCCGGTGCGAGGTCGTCTGCTTCACCTCCGACCACGACGCCTCCTTCGCCGATCTCACCCCCGAGCGGGCGGCGCTCGTCCTCGACGCCTGGACCGACCGGACGGCCGAACTCGCCGAGCGGCCCGGCGTCGAGCAGGTCTACTGCTTCGAGAACCGCGGCGCCGAGATCGGCGTCACCCTCGGCCACCCCCACGGCCAGATCTACGCGTTCCCGTACGTCACCCCCCGTACGGCCCTGATGCGGCGCCAGGCCGCCGAGCACCGCGCCCGCACCGGACGCAACCTCTTCGACGACGTCGTCGCCCGTGAGCGGCGGGACGGGGGCCGCGTGGTCCTGGAGAGCGAGCACTGGATCGCCTTCGTGCCGTACGCCGCGCACTGGCCGTACGAGGTCCATCTCCACCCCACCCGCCGGGTGCCCGACCTGCGGGCGCTCGACGAGGGGGCCCGCACAGCCTTCCCACAGATCTATCTGGAACTCTTGAGGCGCTTCGACCGGATCTTCGGACCCGGCGAGCCGCCCACGCCGTACATCGCCGCCTGGCACCAGGCGCCGTTCACCGGCGCGGACCGTGAGGAGTTCGGGCTGCACCTGGAGCTTTTCACCGTCCGCCGGGCGCCCGGCAGACTGAAGTACCTCGCGGGCACCGAGTCCGGCATGGGCGCGTTCATGAACGACGTACCGCCGGAGGCGGCGGCCGAACGACTCCGAGAGGTGGCAGGCAAGTGACGGCTGCGACATCGAAATACCTGGTGACCGGCGGCGCGGGATACGTCGGGAGCACGGTCGCGCGCCATCTGATCGAGGCGGGTCACGAGGTGACCGTCCTCGACGACCTTTCCACCGGCTTCGCCGAAGGCGTCCCGGCCGGCGCGGAGTTCATCGAGGGCCGCATCCAGGACGCCGCCACGTGGCTCGACGGCTCCTACGACGGCGTGCTGCACTTCGCCGCTTTCTCCCAGGTCGGCGAATCGGTCGCCAAGCCCGAGAAGTACTGGGAGAACAACGTCGGCGGAACGATGGCCCTGCTCGCCGCCATGCGCACCGCGGGCGTGGGCAGGCTGGTCTTCTCCTCCACGGCCGCCACCTACGGCGAGCCGGAGTCCGTCCCGATCACGGAGTCGGCGCCGACCGCCCCGACGAGCCCCTACGGCGCCTCCAAGCTGGCCGTCGACCACATGATCGGCGGCGAGTGCGCAGCCCACGGGCTGGCCGCGGTCTCGCTGCGCTACTTCAACGTGGCCGGTGCGTACGGCGCCTGCGGGGAGCGGCACGAGCCCGAGTCGCACCTGATCCCGCTCGTCCTGGAGGTGGCTCTCGGCCGGCGCGAGGCGATCAGCGTGTACGGCGACGACTATCCGACCGGTGACGGCACCTGCGTGCGCGACTACATCCACGTCGCCGACCTCGCCGAGGCCCACCTCCTCGCCCTGGACGCCATGACCCCCGGCGAGCACCTGATCTGCAACCTCGGCAACGGCAACGGCTTCTCCGTGCGCGAGGTCGTCGAGACCGTCCGCAAGGTGACCGGCCACCCGGTCCCCGAGATCATGGCCGCGCGCCGGGCCGGCGACCCCGCCGTCCTCGTCGCCTCGGCCGAGGCCGCGCGTGAGCGGCTCGGCTGGATTCCGTCCCGCCCGGACCTGGCGGACATCGTCTCGGACGCCTGGGCGTTCGCCCAGGAGCGGGAACGGGAGCGCGGATGAGCGTGGCGGGCGAGTTCGAAGCGCTGTACGGGGCGGCGCCCGAGGGGGTCTGGGCCGCCCCCGGACGCGTCAACCTGATCGGTGAGTACACCGACTTCAACGACGGCTTCGTGATGCCGCTGGCCCTGCCGCACACCGCGGTCGCCGCCGTCTCCCGGCGCCACGACGGGGTGCTGCGGGTCCACTCCGCCGACGTCGGGGGCGGGATCACCCGGCTCGACCTGGACGCGCTGGAACCGCTCGCCCCGCTCGCGGGCGGTTCCGGCGCGAGCTGGGCCGCCTACCCGGCCGGTGTCCTGTGGGCCCTGCGCGAGGCCGGGCACCCGGTCACCGGGGCGGACATCCACCTCGCGTCGACCGTGCCGACCGGGGCGGGCCTGTCGTCCTCCGCCGCCCTGGAGGTCGTGACCGCGCTCGCCCTGAACGACCTCTTCGGCCTCGGGCTCTCCCGCCCCGAGCTCGCCGTCGTGGCCCAGCGCGCCGAGAACGCCTTCGTCGGCGTCCCGTGCGGGGTGATGGACCAGATGGCGTCCGCGTGCGCGATCGAGGGCCACGCCCTCTTCCTGGACACCCGGGACCTCTCGTACCGGCAGGTGCCCTTGGACCTCGCCGCGCAGGGGCTGCGGCTCCTCGTGGTGGACACGCGGGTGAGGCACGCGCTCGGGGACGGCGCGTACGCGGAGCGACGCGCCGGGTGCGAAGCAGGCGCGCGGGCGCTCGGTGTGCGCACGCTGCGCGAAGTCCCGTACGTGCAACTGCCCGACACCCTCGCGCGTTTGAGCGAGGAATCGGTTCGCCGCTATGTCAGGCACGTGGTTTCGGACAATCAGCGGGTCGAGCGGACGATCGCCCTCCTCGACGCCGGGGACGCGGCGGCCGTCGGTCCCGTCCTCAATCAGGGCCATGCCTCGCTCCGGGACGATCTGCGCGTCTCCTGCCCCGAGTTGGACCTCGTGGTCGAGGCGGCGAACGCGGCCGGCGCGCTGGGGGCGCGGATGACGGGCGGCGGTTTCGGTGGCTCGGCGGTCGTCCTTGTGGCCCAGGAGCGGGCGGACTCCGTGGCCGCGGCGGTCGGGAAGGCCTTCGCCGAGGCCGGGTTCACCGCACCGCGTGTCTTCCCCGCCGTGCCCTCCGAGGGGGCCCGCCGGGAGTCGTAGGCGGAGTGCCCGGCGGCCGGATGGTGAGAACGCCTTCGGAATTGTCGACTTCTGTCGCGACGGTGTCCTTGTGACACAGCAGTCCCATCGTGTTCGGCCACTTCTCCCAATCGGCTTCCCCTGTGGCCCCCCACCCGTACTCTGATGCACAGCGCCGGTGGGGGCCGGTGCTGATCAGGGGGCGAGACCAGTCGGGTACGGCGCCCGGGACGGGGTAACTGTCACTGCACGGCGGCGGCCGCGCGATCGACGGACCCTCGTCCCCGGAGCCGTACCCGCGCCGGTCCGTTCCTCGACACTTGGGGGTGTCCGTGGCTCGTATCCGGGTCCTGGTGGTGGACGATCACCGCATCTTCGCCGAGTCGCTGGCCGCCGCGCTCGCTGCGGAGCCCGACGTCGACGTGTCCGCCGCGGGCAGCGGTCCGGCCGCCGCGCGCTGTCTGGACCGCGCGGTCGCCGAGGGGCGCCGGTACGACGTGATGCTGGTCGACGCCGACCTGGGCACGGTCGCCGGACCTGCCGCCTCCCTGACGGTCGCCCAGGCCGTACCGGACGACGGCGGGGGTGTCGTCGACGGCATCTCGCTGGTCGCCGGGGTCCGTTCGACCCAGCCCTCCGTCCGCACGGTCGTCCTCGCCGAGAAGGACGACCCGCACCGGGCCGCGCTCGCGCTGCAGGCCGGGGCCTCGGGCTGGGTGGCCAAGGACTGCTCGCTGCAGCGGCTCCTCGCCGTGATCCGCGGGGTCCTGCGCGACGAGACGCATCTGCCGCCGGCGCTGCTGACCGGCGTCCTGCGGGAACTGACGGCGGCCCGGAAACACCGCACCGAGAGCGAGCAGCTCGTGGAGTCGCTGACCCCGCGTGAACGCGAGGTGCTGCGCTGCATGGTGGCCGGGCTGGGCCGCAAGGCGGTCGCCGAGCGGCTCTTCCTCTCCCCGCACACCGTCCGTACGCATATGCAGAACGTGCTCGGGAAGCTGGGCGTGCACTCCACGCTCGCCGCGGTCGCGCTGGCGCGCCGCGCCGGGGTCGGACCCGCCGAGCTATCCGGGGATGTTGTCGAACGGGGCGGTCAGCTGGCGTAGCAGCCCCGCCAGTTCGCCGCGCTCGGCGCGGGAGAGCTGCGCGAGGATGGCCCGCTCCTGGGCGAGCAGTCCGGCGAGTGCCTGGTCGGCCCGGTCACGCCCCTCGGGCGTCAGACGGACGAGCACCCCGCGCCGGTCGCTGGGGTCGGGGAGCCGCTCCACCAGGCCCTTCTTGGTGAGCCGGTCGATGCGGTTGGTCATGGTGCCCGAGGTGACCAGCGTCTGGGTGAGGAGCTGGCCGGGGGAGAGCTGGTACGGAGCTCCCGCGCGGCGCAGCGAGGTGAGGACGTCGAACTCCCAGGGCTCCAGCTGGTGCTCGGCGAAGGCGAGCCGACGTGCGCGGTCGAGATGGCGGGCGAGCCGCGAGACGCGGCTGAGCACCTCGAGCGGTTCCACGTCGAGGTCCGGGCGCTCGCGGCGCCATGCAGCGACCAACCGGTCGACCTCGTCCTCCATGACGATCAGTGTAGAGGGTCTGTTGACATAAAGTCTCTTGACGTCAAGATATATTCGGATGGACTATGGGGAAGGACCGGGCCGGGACCTAGTTCCGCTTCGGCAGCTCGTTCCAGCAAGGGGGCTCGAACATGCATTCCGCACCATCTTCCGCTTCCGCCGCGCCAACGTGGGATCCGCAGCAGTACCTGCGGCATTCCGGCCACCGCACCCGTCCGTTTCTCGACATGCTCTCCCGAATACCGCGTCTTCCCTCCGTGGGCAGCCCGGCCAGGATCGCCGACCTCGGCTGCGGTCCCGGCAATGTGACCGTGCTCCTCGCCGACCGTTGGCCCGACGCCCACATCACCGGATTCGACCTCTCTCCCGACATGCTGGAACGGGCCGAGAAGGACTGGGCGGGCACCACGGCCGGCGGCGGCTGGCTGGACTTCCGCCCGACCGACGCGGCGCACTGGACCCCGGAAGAGCCCTACGACCTGATCGTCTCCAACGCCGCCCTGCAATGGGTCCCCAACCATCCCGAGTCCTTCGCCGCCTGGATCGACGCCCTCAAGCCCGGCGGAACGTTCGCCTTCCAGGTCCCCGGCAACTTCACCGCGCCCAGCCACGCACTGCTCGGCGAACTCTGTGACACGCCCCAGTGGCGCGCCCGTCTCGCCGGCGAGGGGCGCCGCTTCGTCCACATCCTCGACCCGGCCGACTATCTCCTGCGCCTGACCGACCTCGGCTGCGTGACCGAGGTCTGGGAGACCACCTACTCGCAACTCCTCCAGGGCGAGGACCCCGTCCTCGACTGGGTCAAGGGCACGGCTCTCCGGCCCGTCCTGACGGCCCTGGAGGGCGACCAGGAGGCGACGGACGCCTTCCTCGCCCAGTACCGCGACCTGCTGCGCGCCGCCTACCCGCCGGGCCCGCGCGGCACGGTCTTCCCGTTCCGGCGGATCTTCGCGATGGCGACGAAGCCGTCGTGACGGCGGCGCGGTGAAACGGCGTCGTGACGCACGGGCGCCCCGCACCGGCAGACCGGTGCGGGGCGCCTTCGCGTGCCGTGTCCGCCCCGGGGGCGTCAGGACATCGTGTTGTAGATGCCGAAGCCGTTGCCGATCTTGGCCCGCGCGGTGAACTTGCTCGCGGAGGTGTTCAGGTAGCTGTACAGGTCGCCCGCCGACGTCACACCCAGCAGGTCGCCCTTGCCGTCGGCGTTCAGGTCGCCGGGCGCGACCAGCTTGGCGTACGTGTTCCAGCCGCTGCCGACCTTCACCCGCGCCTTGAACGGCGTGGCCGCGACACCCGTGCCCGGGTACACGTACAGGTCGCCGCCCGAGGTGCGGGCCACGATGTCCGTGCGGCCGTCGTTGGTGTAGTCGCCCGCGCCGATGATCTTGTTGTAGACACCCCAGCCGCCGCCGACCTTGACGCGGGACGCGAACGCCGTGCCCTGGCCGTTGCCCCGGTACAGGTAGAGCGTGCCGGAGCCGTCACGGGCCAGCAGGTCGCCCTTGCCGTCGCCGCTCAGGTCACCCGCGCCGACGAGCGTGTTGTACACGCCCCAGCCGGCGCCGATGTAGTCGCCCTGGATGTAGAGGCCGCCCTCGTAGACCTCCGCGATGTCGGACGAGCCGTCCGGGTTCAGGGAGGACAGGTGCGTGAAGTTGGCGCCCGCCCAGCCGCCCGGGTCGCCGAGTTGGCTGCGCGAGGCGAGCTTGCCGGTGGTCCTGCTGCCGTACCAGAACATCGTCCCGGCCTTGTCCCGCGCCAGGAGGCCTTCCTTGTTGCCCGTGACCGGGATGTTGCCCGCGCCGCCGAACTGCGGGACGCCGTCCCAGCCGCCGGGGTCGCTGGACTGCGAGCGCGGCGCCAGCGTGCCGTCGCCCCTGCCCAGGTAGTACCAGAGCGTGCCGGCCGTGTCGCGGGCGATCAGCTCGGTGTGGCCGTCGCCGTTGTCGTCGCCCACGGCGAAGATCTGGTTGTAGACGTTCCAGCCGCTGCCGGTCTTCACGCGCGAGGCGAACGGCGCGGCCGGGTCGCCCGTACCGGCGTAGAACCACAGCGTGCCGGCCGTGTCACGGCCGTACAGGTCGGCCTTGCCGTCGCCGTTGTTGTCGGAGACGCCGACGAGCTGGTCGTAGATGCTCCAGCCGCCGCCGACCCGCACGCGCGCGGTGAACGGCGCGGTGGGGTCGCCGGTGCCCAGGTAGAGGTACAGGCTGCCGCCGTGGTCGCGGCCCAGCAGGTCGGCGCGGCCGTCGGCGTTCACGTCACCGGGCGAGACGATCTTGTTGTACGTCTGCCAGCCGGTGCCCCGCCACGGCACGTCCGCCGGGCCGCTGGGGGTCATGTCCCGGTACAGGGAGAGCACACCCTGCTCCGACAGCATCAGGACCTCGGGACCGCTGGTGTCCCCGCCCTGGTTGCCGATCGGGACGATGTCCTTCGTCAGCTCCGCCTCGTACAGGGTGACGAGGCCGCCCGCGCCCGTGGACGTGGCGGTGTACACGTCGCCGCTCCAGGCGCGGTAGATCAGGTCGCTGATGCCGTCGCCGTCGAAGTCCGACAGCTGCGGGGCGGCAGCGGTGGCACCGTCGGCGGCCGCGCCGCCCGCACGGGCGGCGTCGGACGAGGGACGCGTCAGCGTCGGCGGGGTGAAGGCGGAGGCCGGCTTCTCGACGGCGGTGTGCGGCGTGGGCTGATCGGCCGACGCCGGGGTCGCGAGCAGCATGCCCGCGGAGAGGACGAGAGCGGTGCATGCCGCGAGGCGCGCACGCGTGGTGTGCACAGAACGCAAGAGATCCCCCCCAGGGATCAGAAAATTCTTCGGACCGGGCGCAGGGGTCCGCGACGCCTCCGTACGACGCGTACGCGCGTACGAAGGGCGAACACCCCCCCGGATGTGGAGGGGAGCATACCGCCGATCACCGACAACGGGCCCACGAATACCGCGGGGCGATCAGGGCCCGGGCGGCCGGCGGCCCGGGGCCCGGCCGCGACGGTCAGGACTTGCGGTGGCCTATCAGGCGCGGCTTCTGCTCAAGGCCGTCGAGGCCGTGCCACGCCAGGTTCACCAGATGCGCGGCCACCTCCGCCTTCTTCGGCTTGCGGACGTCCAGCCACCACTGGCCCGTCAGCGCCACACTGCCCACCAGCGCCTGCGCGTACAGCGGCGCCAGCTTGGGGTCGAAGCCCCGGGCCTTGAACTCCAGACCCAGAATGTCCTCGACCTGTGTGGCGATGTCACTGATCAGCGACGCGAACGTGCCCGTCGACTGCGCCACCGGCGAGTCACGGACCAGGATCCGGAAGCCGTCCGTGTACCGCTCGATGTAGTCCAGCAGCGCGAACGCCGCCTGCTCGAGCAGCTCCCGCGGATGCCCCGCCGTCAGCGCCCCCGTCACCATGTCGAGCAGCTGGCGCATCTCCCGGTCGACCACGACCGCGTACAGGCCCTCCTTGCCGCCGAAGTGCTCGTACACCACCGGCTTGGAGACCCCGGCCTTCGCCGCGATCTCCTCCACCGACGTGCCCTCGAAGCCCTTCGCGGCGAAGAGAGTCCGGCCGATGTCCAGCAGCTGCTCGCGGCGCTCCGCGCCCGTCATCCTCACCCGGCGGCCACGCCGTGGTTTGTTCTCGCTGCTGGTACTGCCGTCGATCGCCACGTTCTCCATCATGCCGCGTCGACGGGCTCGCCCCGGCGCCGGGCTTCGATCCGGGAGGCGTTCGGCCAGCGCACGTCGTACGCCCAGCCCAGCTGCTCGAACCAGCGGATCAGCCGCGCGCTGGAGTCGATCTGGCCGCGCAGCACACCGTGGCGTGCCGACGTCGGGTCCGCGTGGTGCAGGTTGTGCCAGGACTCGCCGCACGACAGGACCGCCAGCCACCACACGTTGCCGGAACGGTCACGCGACTTGAACGGCCGCTTGCCGACCGCGTGGCAGATCGAGTTGATCGACCATGTGACGTGGTGCAGCAGCGCGACCCGGACCAGCGAACCCCAGAAGAACGCGGTGAACGCGCCCCACCAGGACATCGTCACCAGGCCGCCGACCAGCGGCGGGATCATGAGCGACAGCATCGTCCAGTAGATGAAGTCACGGGAGATGCGGCGGATCGCCGGGTCCTTGATCAGATCAGGTGCGTACTTGGCCTGCGGCGTGCGCTCCTCGTCGAACATCCAGGCGATGTGCGCCCACCACAGGCCCTTCATCAGCGCCGGCACCGTCTCGCCGAACCGCCACGGCGAGTGCGGGTCGCCCTCCGCGTCGGAGAACTTGTGGTGCTTGCGGTGGTCCGCCACCCACCGCACCAGCGGACCCTCCACCGCCAGCGAGCCCATGATCGCCAGCGCGATCCGCAGCGGACGCTTCGCCTTGAACGCGCCGTGCGTGAAGTAGCGGTGGAAACCGATCGTGATGCCGTGACAGCCGATGTAGTACATGGCCACCAGCAGGCCCAGATCGAGCCAGCTCACCCCCCATCCCCAGGCCAGCGGCACCGCCGCGAGCAGGGCCACGAAGGGCACCGTGATGAACAGCAGCAGCGTGATCTGCTCGATGGACCGCTTGCTGTCGCCGCCGAGCGTGGCGGAGGGCAGTTCGGAGAGGTCTTGGCCGGTGGGTTCGAGTACCTCGGGGCTGGAGGTCATGGGTGTCCCCTGGGGGTGAGGGTGAGGGAATGGAGCCGCGCCTACGGGACCGTAACCTACGGCGACGTAAGTATGGCAGCGCCGTGGCGCGCGGCAAGAGGGCACACGAGGGGCTAGCGAGTGTCCAAGGAATGGACACCTATCCTGTTGGCGTCGGACAGCGCGGTCCGCAAGCCTTCAGTACCCCTCCAGATGTGCCCGAACACTGCAAGGAGCCGCACCTGTGAGCAGTGCCGACCAGACCCCCACCGCCAGCGCCGAGCTGCGTTCCGACATCCGCCGACTGGGCGATCTGCTCGGCGAGACGCTCGTCCGCCAGGAGGGCCACGAGCTTCTCGACCTCGTCGAGAAGGTCCGCCGGCTCACCCGCGAGGACACCGAGGCCGCCGCCGAGCTGCTCGGCGAGACCGACCTGGAGACCGCGACCAAGCTGGTGCGCGCCTTCTCCACGTACTTCCACCTGGCGAACGTCACCGAGCAGGTCCACCGTGGCCGTGAGATGCGCGAGAAGCGCGCCGCCGAGGGCGGACTGCTCGCCCGCACCGCCGACATGCTCAAGGACGGCGACCCGCAGCACGTCCGCGACACGGTACGGAACCTCAACGTACGGCCGGTCTTCACCGCGCACCCCACCGAGGCCGCCCGCCGCTCGGTCCTCAACAAGCTGCGCCGGATCGCCGCCCTCCTGGAGACCCCGGTCATCGAGGCCGACCGGCGCCGCCACGACCTGCGGCTCGCCGAGAACATCGACCTCGTCTGGCAGACCGACGAACTCCGGGTCGTCCGCCCCGAGCCCGCCGACGAGGCCCGCAACGCCATCTACTACCTCGACGAGCTGCACGCAGGCGCCGTCGGCGACGTCCTGGAGGACCTCGCCGCGGAACTGGAGCGCGTCGGCGTCGAGCTGCCCGCCGGCACCCGCCCGCTGACCTTCGGCACCTGGATCGGCGGCGACCGCGACGGAAACCCCAACGTCACCCCCCAGGTCACCTGGGACGTGCTGATCCTCCAGCACGAGCACGGCATCACCGACGCCCTCGAACTCATCGACGAGCTGCGCGGCTTCCTCTCCAACTCCATCCGCTACGCCGGAGCCACCGAGGAACTCCTCACCTCCCTCCAGCGCGATCTGGAGGGCCTGCCGGAGATCAGCCCCCGCTACAAGCGGCTCAACGCCGAGGAGCCGTACCGGCTCAAGGCCACCTGCATCCGGCAGAAGCTCGTCAACACCCGCGAGCGCCTCGCCAAGGGCACCCCGCACCAGGACGGCCGCGACTACCTCGGCACCTCCGAGCTCGTCCACGACCTCGCCCTGATCCAGACCTCGCTGCGCGAGCACCGCGGCGCGCTGTTCGCCGACGGCCGGATGGACCGCACCATCCGCACCCTGTCCGCCTTCGGCCTCCAGCTCGCCACCATGGACGTCCGCGAGCACGCCGACGCCCACCACCACGCCCTCGGCCAGCTCTTCGACCGGCTCGGCGAGGAGTCCTGGCGGTACGCCGACATGCCCCGCGACTACCGGCAGAAGCTGCTCGCCAAGGAGCTGCGCTCCCGCCGCCCGCTCGGCCCGACGCCGGCCCCGCTGGACGCCGCGGGGCAGAAGACCCTCGGCGTGTTCGGCACCATCAAGGAAGCCTTCGAGCGCTTCGGCCCCGAGGTCATCGAGTCGTACATCATCTCGATGTGCCAGGGCGCCGACGACGTCTTCGCCGCCACCGTGCTCGCCCGCGAGGCCGGACTGCTCGACCTGCACGCCGGCTGGGCCAAGATCGGCATCGTGCCGCTCCTGGAGACCACCGACGAGCTCAAGGCCGCCGACGTCATCCTCAACGACATGCTGGCCGACCCCTCCTACCGCCGCCTCGTCTCGCTCCGCGGCGACGTCCAGGAGGTCATGCTCGGCTACTCCGACTCCTCCAAGTTCGGCGGCATCACCACCTCCCAGTGGGAGATCCACCGCGCCCAGCGCCGGCTGCGCGACGTCGCCCACCGGTACGGCGTGCGGCTCCGTCTCTTCCACGGCCGCGGCGGCACCGTCGGCCGCGGCGGCGGCCCCTCGCACGACGCGATCCTCGCCCAGCCCTGGGGCACCCTGGAGGGCGAGATCAAGGTGACCGAGCAGGGCGAGGTCATCTCCGACAAGTACCTCATCCCGTCCCTGGCCCGCGAGAACCTCGAACTGACCGTCGCCGCCACCCTGCAGGCCTCCGCCCTGCACACCGCGCCGCGCCAGTCCGACGAGGCCCTGGCCCGCTGGGACGCGGCCATGGACACCGTCTCCGAGGCCGCCCACACCGCGTACCGCAGGCTCGTCGAGGACCCCGACCTGCCCTCGTACTTCTTCGCAGCCACCCCCGTCGACCAGCTGGCCGACCTGCACCTCGGCTCCCGGCCCTCCCGCCGCCCCGACTCCGGCGCCGGCCTCGACGGACTGCGCGCCATCCCGTGGGTGTTCGGCTGGACGCAGTCCCGGCAGATCGTCCCCGGCTGGTTCGGCGTGGGCTCGGGCCTCAAGGCCCTGCGCGAGGCCGGCCTGGACGCGGTCCTCGGCGAGATGTACGAACGCTGGCACTTCTTCCGCAACTTCCTCGCCAACGTCGAGATGACGCTGGCCAAGACGGACCTGCGGATCGCCCGCCACTACGTCGACACGCTGGTGCCGGACGAGCTCAAGCACGTCTTCGCCACCATCGAGGAGGAGCACGCGCTCACCGTCGCCGAGGTCCTGAAGGTGACGGGCGGCCAGAAGCTGCTGGACTCCAACCCGGTGCTCCAGCAGACCTTCGCCATCCGCGACGCCTACCTGGACCCGATCTCCTACCTCCAGGTCGCCCTCCTCGCCCGTCAGCGCGCCGCCGCCGAGCGCGGCGAGGACCCGGACCCGCTGCTCGCCCGGGCCCTGCTGCTCACGGTGAACGGCGTGGCGGCGGGCCTGCGCAACACCGGCTGACGCCCGTCCCGTGAACGACAAGTGCCCCCATCGGCCGGACCGATGGGGGCACTTCGTTTCACCGTGCTCAGTGCTGCTGGGCCTTGCGGCGGCGCATCACCAGGACGGAACCGGCACCGGCGAGGGCGACGGCGACGGCGGCGATGATGCCGACGGGGGCGCTGGAGCCCGTCTCGGCGAGGTCACCGTCGGAGCTGCCGGTGGACGCGGACGGGGTCGCACCCGTCGAGGGGGACTCCGAGGACGACGGCGACTCGCTCGGCGTGCCGGTCGAGGCGCTCTCGCTCGGCGTGCCGGAGGGGGTCTCGGACGGCGTCTCGGACGGGGTCTCCGACGGGGTCTCCGACGGGGTGCCGGACGGGGTCTCGGACGGCGTGTCCGTCGGCGTCGGGGTGGTGCTGGCGGGGCAGGTGTGGGAGAGGTTGAACCACTCCTTCTTGGCGGTGCCCTTGACCTCGGCCGATGCCGAGATGAGCTCGGCGCCCGGTGCGGAGCCGACGTAGGCGTGCTTGTCGGACGGAGGGCCGAAGACCGTGATGGTCTGAACGCCACCCGGCTTGAACTCCACCGTCAGCTTGGTGAAGACGGCGTTTTCACCCTTGCCACTGCCCGGCAGCACGAAGTGCCAGCCGTCCTGGCCCGTCGGGATGTCGCCGCAGACCTTCTCCTTGTCGCCGGTCCACTCCGAAGCGGTCAGCGGAAGGTCCTTCGCCTGGTGCAGGGGGAGGACCGTCGGGCCGTCGGTGGCCGAGGCCGCCGGGGCGAGGGCCAGGGAGCCCGCCATGGCCGCGACAAGCGCGGCTGCGGGGATGAGGGATCGTCGCATGTGCAGTCGTCCATCTGGGAGATGAGAGGGTTGCCGTGGGAGGTGGCGGACGCAGCCTATCCGCACGCTTAAGTCACCCTTAACCCAAAGGTTCATAACGATCCGGACGGATCGCGCCACGATGTCCGGAAAATGCCGATCAGAGGGCGAAGAACGCCCCCACCAACAACGCCCCACCCACGCCCGCCATCGACCACGCCGTTCGCGTCAGCCGCAGACCGCCTCCGATGAGCGGTGCCGCCAACAGCAGTGCCCCGCCCAGCGGCAGCCAGGCGTGCAGGCCGCCGCCCCACCCCACACGCACCGCCTCGCTCGTCCCCGGCTTCACCACCACGGGCAGCGTCTGCCCCTTCTCGGCCGCGACCGAGCGGGCGATGGTCAGGGTGGCATGCGACGACGGCGGACCGTCCGGAACATAACGGCCGCTGCACGTCTCGTCGTTGCAGCCGGTCACCGTCAACGTGCCGTGCTCACGGCCCTTCGGAAGCAGGACGTGCTGCGCCGTACCCCACGACGACCAGGCTCCGGCGACGAGGAGCAGCAGGGCGACCAGGGCCATGGCGGCGTTACGGGCGTGCGTCATGACCCGCGATCGTACAGTCGTACGGCGACGAGGGAACGGTCAGGAGTTGTACGCCGACTGCGCCCGCTCCAGACCCTCCGCCACCAGGCACTCGACGGAGTCCGCCGCCCGGTCCACGAAATAGTCGAGCTCCTTGCGCTCCGACGACGCGAAGTCCTTCAGAACGAAATCCGCCACCTGCATCCGCCCCGGCGGACGCCCGATGCCGAACCGCACCCGGTGGTAGTCCGCGCCCATCGCCTTCGTCATCGACTTCAGACCGTTGTGGCCGTTGTCGCCACCGCCGACCTTCAGTCGCAGCACCCCGTAATCGATGTCCAGCTCGTCATGGATCGCCACGATGTGCGCCGTCGGCACCTTGTAGAAATCGCGCAGCGACGTCACCGGGCCGCCCGACAGGTTCATGTACGACATCGGCTTCGCGAGGATCACCCGCCGGTTGGCCGGCCCCGGAGGACCCATCCGGCCCTCCACCACCTGCGCCTGCGCCTTCTGCGCCCGCTTGAACTTCCCGTTGATGCGCTCGGCGAGCAGGTCCACCACCATGAAGCCCACATTGTGGCGGTTCGCGGCGTATTCGGGGCCCGGATTGCCGAGACCGACGATCAGCCAGGGGGCGTTCGCGTCGTCCGTCATCGTGGGGCGTCTCCTCGTCTGCGTACTACTGGGCGGGGAACAAAGGAACAGGGCAACAGGGGCACAGAGGAACGGGGTGGCGGGCCGCAGCCCACCACCCCGTCCGCGTCAAGCAGAGCCTACGGCTCAGGCCTCGGCGCCCTCGGCGGCCTCGGCGGCCTCGCCCTCACCCTCGGCGGCCGGCTCCTCGGCCTGCGCGGCCAGGACCTGCAGGACGACGGCGTCGGCGTCGGTCACCAGGGTCGAGCCCTTCGGCAGCGCGATGTCCTTGGCGAGGATGGAGGCACCGGCCTCCAGGCCCTCCACGGAGACCGAGACGGCCTCGGGGATGTGGGTGGCCTCGGCCTCGACGGAGAGCGTGTTCAGCACGTGCTCCAGCAGGTTGCCACCGGCGGCCAGCTCGCCCTCGGCCTGGACCGGGATCTCGACCGTGACCTTCTCGCCACGCTTGACGAGAAGCAGGTCGACGTGGACCAGGAAGCCCTTGATGGCGTCACGCTGGACGGCCTTCGGGATCGCCAGCTCGCTCTTGCCGTCGACGTCCAGGGCCAGCAGGACGTTCGGGGTACGCAGCGCGAGCAGCAGCTCGTGGCCCGGAAGGGTCACGTGGACCGGCTCGGTGCCGTGACCGTAGAGAACGCCGGGAACCTTGTTCTCGCGGCGGACGGCGCGGGCGGCGCCCTTGCCGAACTCGGTACGAACCTCGGCGGAGATCTTCACCTCGGACATATGCACTCCTCGTAAGCAGAAACGGAACAGTGTGGCTACCCGGCCACGACTGGCCTGCTACGAAGAGCGCGTCGATAACGGACCGCCGCACCTCACCGGTACGGCCTCCCTCGCCGAGCAACTACGGCAGTCTACTCGTCCCCCGCCGCGCCACCCAATTGGATCACCCGAGCCACCCCGCCGACCCCGCCGGGCACGAGAAAGACCCGCCTCCCACGAAGGGAAGCGGGCCTTGCTCAGGGCCTACGAGCCGCTCAGTGCTCCTCGAAGAGGCTCGTCACCGAACCGTCCTCGAACACCTCGCGCACCGCACGCGCGATCGTCGGCGCGATCGACAGAACCGTGATCTTGTCGAGCTCCAGCGAACCCGGCACCGGCAGCGTGTCCGTGAACACGAACTCGCTCACCTTCGAGTTCTTCAGGCGATCGGCGGCCGGCCCCGAAAGAATGCCGTGCGTCGCCGTCACGATGACGTCCTCCGCGCCATGCGCGAACAGCGCGTCCGCAGCGGCGCAGATCGTGCCACCCGTGTCCACCATGTCGTCGACCAGGACACAGACCCGGCCCTTCACGTCACCGACGACCTCGTGGACCGTCACCTGGTTGGCGACGTCCTTGTCACGACGCTTGTGCACGATCGCCAGCGGCGCGTCCAGACGGTCGCACCACCGGTCCGCCACCCGCACACGGCCCGCGTCCGGAGACACGATCGTCAGCTTCGTACGGTCCACCTTGCTGCCCACGTAGTCCGCCAGGACCGGAAGCGCCGACAGGTGGTCCACCGGACCGTCGAAGAAGCCCTGGATCTGGTCCGTGTGCAGGTCGACCGTGAGAATCCGGTCCGCGCCCGACGTCTTCAGCAGATCCGCGACCAGACGGGCCGAGATCGGCTCACGGCCACGGTGCTTCTTGTCCTGGCGTGCATAGCCGTACGACGGGATGATCACGGTGATGCTCCGGGCGGAAGCCCGCTTCAGAGCATCGATCATGATCAGCTGCTCCATGATCCACTTGTTGATCGGAGCCGTGTGGCTCTGGATCAGGAAGCAATCCGCGCCACGAGCCGACTCCTGGAAACGGACGTAGATCTCACCGTTCGCGAAGTCGAAAGCCTTGGTCGGCACGAGGCCGACACCCAGCTGGTGCGCGACCTCCTCGGCCAGCTCGGGGTGGGCGCGGCCGGAGAAGAGCATCAGCTTCTTCTCGCCGGTCGTCTTGATCCCGGTCACAGCACTGTCTCCTCAGACGTGTCCTCTGGTCGCGACCACAGCGCTCCCGTGCGCGTGTGCGAGCCAGCCGAATTTATGTGCACGTATCACGGTACGCCGAGTTCGACGTACCCGTTTCCGGTCAGCTTTCGCCGGCGGGCTCCTCCGCAGCCGCCTGAGCAGCCTGGGCGGCAGCGCTACCGGGCCGCTTCCGAGCCACCCAACCGTCGATATTCCGCTGCTGGCCACGGGCGACAGCGAGCGAACCGGCCGGTACGTCCTTCGTGATGACGGACCCCGCGGCGGTGTACGCACCGTCCCCGATCGTGATGGGTGCCACAAACATGTTGTCCGACCCGGTCCGGCAGTGCGACCCGATCGTCGTGTGGTGCTTCGCCTCACCGTCGTAGTTCACGAAGACGCTCGCCGCGCCGATGTTCGTGTACTCGCCGATCGTGGCGTCACCCACATAGGAGAGGTGCGGAACCTTCGTACCCTCGCCGATCGTGGCGTTCTTCATCTCCACGTACGTACCGGCCTTGGCCTTCAGGCCAAGGTTCGTGCCCGGACGGAGATACGCGAACGGCCCCACGGACGCGCTCTCGCCGATCACGGCGGAGTCGGCGACCGTGTTGTCCACCCGGGCGCCCTTGCCGACCGTCGTGTCCTTCAGGCGCGTGTTCGGGCCGACCTCGGCGTCCTCGCCGATGTGCGTCGCGCCCAGCAGCTGCGTACCCGGGTGGATGACGGCATCCGGCTCGAACGTCACCGTGACGTCCACGAGCACGGACGACGGGTCGACGACCGTCACGCCGGCGGTCATCGCCCGCTCGAGGAGACGCCGGTTGAGGAGGGCACGCGCCTCGGCCAGCTGCACGCGGTTGTTGATGCCCAGGATCTCGCGGTGATCACCGGCGACGGACGCGCCGACCCGGTGACCGGCCTCACGGAGGATCGACAGCACGTCGGTGAGGTACTCCTCGCCCTGGCTGTTGTCCGTCCGGACCTTGCCCAGGGCATCGGCGAGCAGCCGGCCGTCGAAGGCGAAGACACCGGAGTTGATCTCCATGATGGCGCGCTGCTCGTCGGTCGCGTCCTTGTGCTCGACGATCGCGGTCACGGCACCGGACGCGGCGTCGCGGACGATGCGCCCGTAGCCGGTGGAGTCCGGCACCTCGGCGGTCAGCACGGTGACGGCGTTGCCGTCGGCGGCGTGGGTGGAGGCGAGGGCCTTGAGGGTCTCCCCGGACAGCAGCGGGGTGTCGCCGCACACGACCACGACGGTGCCGTCGGGGACCTGGCCCAGCTCTTCGAGACCCATGCGGACGGCGTGACCGGTGCCGTTCTGCTCGTGCTGGACGGCGGTGCGGGTGCCGGCGTAGTGCGCGTCGAGGTGCGCGGTGACCTTCTCACGGGCGTGCCCGACGACCACGACGAGGTGCTCGGGCTCCAGCTCGCGCGCGGCGGACACGACGTGCCCGACAAGGGAGCGTCCGGCGATTTCGTGCAGGACCTTGGGGGTCTTCGACTTCATGCGGGTGCCCTCACCCGCTGCGAGGACGACGACGGCGGCCGGGCGGTTGGCGCTCACGGGAATGCCCTTCGGCTTCGGGTGGTGGACACCCGCAGGATACCGGGGGGTTCTGGAGCGGAAATGAGTGCGGGTCCCGACGCTGGAGGTCGGAACCCGGAACCAGAAGCTCCCCCGCCAGGACTCGAACCCGGACATAAGGCACCAAAAGCCTCAGTGCTGCCAATTACACCACAGGGGATAATATCCAACTAAACCGGACATTCGGTCAGGCCGTCGGATCGGCACCCAACACTATGCCGTACCAAGCCCCCTCGATGCGACGGTGGAGCTCTGCGCTCGATGACCAGCCCCCCGTTCGCCGGTGACGTGCGTCCCTCCCCTGTCCCGTGGACTCCGGAAAATGATTCGCCCCCGCCCGTACGCTGGAGGGCATGACCACAACGGGGGCACACCAGGACGCGACGGGCATGACGCCCAGTGGCCGGTGGTGGTGGGGGAGACGGCGCAGCGCGGTGCTCGACATCGGGCTGGCGGCGGTGTCCGCGCTGGAGTGCGGGCTCGAGGGGGTCGGCTTCGCCGACAAGGCGGGGCTGCCCGTGCCCGTGGGGGTGCTGTTCGGGCTGGTGGTCGGCTCCGTGCTGCTCGTGCGGCGGCGGTGGCCGATCGTCGTCGTCCTGGTCTCGATCGCCGTGACGCCCGCCGAGATGGGCTACCTGATGGGGATCGTCGGGCTGTACTCGCTCGCCGCCTCCGAGGTGCCCCGGCGGATCACGGCCGCTCTCGCCGGCATGTCGTCGGTCGCCGTCTTCATCGTCACGGTGGTGCGCGTGCGGCAGGACGTCACCCAGGGCGATCCCGATCAGCAGCCCAGTGACTGGTACGTGCCGGTCCTCGCGATCTTCCTGACGCTGGGGCTCAACGCGCCCCCCGTTCTCTTCGGGCTCTATATAGGGGCGCGGCGGCGGCTCATGGAGAGCCTGCGGGAGCGTGCGGACAGTCTGGAGCAGGAGTTGTCGCTGCTCGCGGACCGGGCGGAGCAGCGGGCGCAGTGGGCGCGGCAGGAGGAGCGGACGCGGATCGCGCGGGAGATGCACGACGTGGTCGCGCATCGGGTGTCGCTGATGGTGGTGCACGCGGCGGCGTTGCAGGCGGTCGCGTTGAAGGATCCGCAGAAGGCGGTGAAGAACGCGGCGCTGGTGGGTGACATGGGCCGGCAGGCGCTGACGGAGTTGCGCGAGATGTTGGGGGTACTGCGGGAGGACGCGGGTCCGGCCGTGGGTGCCTCCGTGTCTCCCGTCCCGCTGGCCGCGGTGGGGCGGGCGGCGGCCGCGGCGGCCGAGGCGGCTTCGGAGGACGGGCCGTGTCTGGACGCTCTGGCGGATCTGGTCGAGCAGTCCCGTCAGGCGGGTGCGGTGGTCGAGCTGACGGTGCTCGGTGAGGCGCGGGCGTATGCCGCTGAGCTCGAGCGGACGGCGTACCGGGTGGTCCAGGAGGCGCTGACCAATGTGCACAAGCATGCGGCGGGCGCCAAGGTCGTCGTCCGGCTCGCGCATCGCGAGGCGGAGGTCGCGATGCAGGTGGAGAACGGCCCTTCGGACGCGGAGGCGGCGGACGCGCATCTCCCGAGCGGCGGGAACGGTCTGGTGGGCATGCGTGAGCGCGTGACGCGGCTGGGTGGTGTCTTCGTGTCGGGGCCGACGGACGGGGGCGGGTTCCGGGTGTCGGCGGTGTTGCCGGTGGCGGACCGGGTCGCGTCGTAGGCCGGCCGGAGGTGGGATCCGACCCTCGGTCCGGCGTCTACCCCGTCACCAGCCGCCCCGGCTGCACCCCCGTTATCACCGTCGCCAGTGCCGTGTCGATGTCCTGGCCGAGGAACCAGTCGCCCGTGTGGTCCAGGCTGTAGACGCGGCCGTCCAGGTCGATGGCGAGGACCGCCTGGTGTTCGACCTCTTCTCCCAGTGGGGAGATCTCCGTGTCGAGCGCGCGTCCGAGGTCCGCCAGGGTGCGGGCCAGGTGCAGGCCGGCGAGCGGGTCGAAGCGGAGGGTCGCGGGGGCGATCTGGCGGCCCGCGCCGGGGGCGGTGACGTGCAGGCCGCCGAATTCGGCCCACGCCTCCACGGCCGCGGGGAAGACGCTGTGCCGGTGGCCGGCCGGTGAGACGTGTGCGCGCAGCGCGTCGGCCCACTGTTCGGCGAGCTTGATGTCCCAGCGGCCCGGCTGCCACCCCGCCTCGCGGAGGGCGGCGTCGACGTTGACCGGGAACCGGGTGGTGCTCAGGTGGTCGGGCATGTAGGTGCGGTCAGCCGTTCTCGACAGTCGAGGTGGGGTCCACGGTGCGTACACCGAAGTGCGCGAGCATCGCCGTACAGGAACGGCAGGGTGCGGCGTAGCTGCCGTGCAGCGGGTCGCCGTCCTCGCGGATGCGCCGTGCGGTCAGTTTGGCGTGCTTGAGCGAGCGGCGTGCTTCGCTGTGGGTGAGTGCCTTGCGCTGGGCGCGCTTGGAGCGGCCCGTCTCGGTGGCGGTCAGATGGCGGGAGAGCAGGATCGCCTCGGGACAGCGTCCGGTGAAGCGTTCGCGCTGGCCGCTGGTGAGGGTGTCCAGAAAGTCCTGAACGAGTGGGTGCAGGGTGGGCGGTCGGTCTCCGCGGCCCGCGGTGCAGGTGAGTGTTTCGCCACGTACGGAGAGCGCGGCGCCGACCGTGGGGAGGATGCCGTCGCGGCGGAAGCGCAGTAACGGGGCGCGGGTGGGCTCGGTGCTGCTCCAGTTGAGGCGTGGGTCACCCTGCGTGGGCGTCGGTGCTGCGTACATGGTGCGTGTCTTCCCCTCCTGCAATCCCCCGAGTTGCGGGAACAGACTGCCAAATGGGACGCCTCATGTGGAAGCGGGGTACACAAACGGGCGTCGGTGTGTCGGAACTATCGCCGGTGCGTCATCCGCTCGTGACAGTTGGTCACGGACTGTGGCGGTGGACGCATCGGGCCGGGTGGCGGGCTTGTGGCAGCGCATAGGCTGTGCGGAATCAGCCAGCAGCCAGCGCAGGGGGCAACCGCCATGACGACAGGTCGGCTCGGGAAAGCCGCACCGCCGAACGCGGCTTACGCCGGGCAGGTCGTGCACTTCCCGGACCCGGTCCGCGCCTCCCGGCACCCCAGAGGGGTGCGGGTGGACGAACACGGCTATCCGGACTTCTCGCCGTACGCCAGGGCGGCGGCGGAGATCGCCGACCCGCCCGAGGGCTTCGGCGTCGACGAGTTGCGGCTGACGGACTACGTGTCGGCGAACGCGGCGCTCGCCGCGACGGGGCACGAGCTGTGGGACACGATCCCCTCGGTGGCGACGCCGCACGGCTGGACCTGGCACCACGTGGCGGGCGGTCGGCGGATGGAGCTGGTCCCGGTCGAGGTGAAGGCGTTGCTGCGTCATCACGGCGGGGTCGCGACGGCCGCCGTCGATCACGGCAAGCGGGGCACGCGTCCGCTGCAGGAGACCCGGCCGGCCCACTTCGGGGTGCCGAAGGGGCTGGTGTCGGTGACCGAGCAGCAACTGCTCGGGGTGGAGGAGGACCTCGGGTACCGCCTGCCGGGCGCGTACCGCTCCTTCCTGAAGGCGGCGGGCGGTTGCGCGCCGGTGGGCGCGGCGCTGGACGCGGAGCTGGGTCTGCTGGTGGACCAGCCGTTCTTCACGGTGCGCGACGAGGCGGGGGTCAACGACCTCGTCTACGTCAACAAGTGTCTGCGTGACCATCTGACCAAGGACTACCTGGGCGTCGGCTTCGTCCAGGGCGGGATCCTGGCGGTGAAGGTGAAGGGCGACCGGATCGGGACGGTGTGGTTCTGCGCGTACGACGACGCGCGGGACTCCCACGACACGGCCGGGTGGAGTGTGGGCGAGCGCGTGGAGCGGCTGTTGCTGCCGTGCGGTGAGGACTTCGACGCGTTCCTCCAGCGGCTGGCCGGCAATCCGCCGGAGTTGGAGACGGTGGCGAACCTGATGGTGGACGGCGGCTTCGCGCGCGCCGTGCCCGTGGTTCCGGTGGGGGAGTGAACTGGCTGTGGTGACGTTCGCGCAGGCGCAGGAGCGCGCCGAGGAATGGATCAACGGTGATGTGCCGGCGTATCAGCACCGGGAGGTGCGGGTACGGGAGTTCGGGCTCGGCTTCGTCGTGTGGGCGGAGGACCGTGAGGGAGGCCCGATCTCGGACGGTGGCCGGCAGCGTCTGGTCATCGCCCGGGACAGCGGCGAGGCGACGTTGTGGCCCGGGCTGCCGGTGGGCGAGGTGATCCGGCGGTACGAGGAGGAGTACGGGGCCGTTGCCGACGAGGCGGGTTCGCGTGCGACGCCCGCGCCGCCGGAGCGGGTCGATCTGAACGCGACGTCGTTCCTGCTGACTCCGCCGGAGTGGCTGCAGGACGCGGCGGACAAGCTGGGTCTGCCGCCGAAGGGGCCGAACGCGTCGCAGGCGGGCGGGAGTTCGTCGACGCCGGAGGCGACGGCTGACGGTGCGCCGTCCGCCGAGCCGGTGAGCGTTCCGGCTTCCCGTCCGGCGCCCTCCGAAGCGGTGCCTTCCGGTTCGATGGCTTCCGACGCGGCGCCTTCCGATGCGGTGCCGTCCGCCTCGGTGCCGTCCGGTCCGGCGCCTTCGGACGCGGTGCCCTCCGATGCGGCCGCCGGTTCCGCGGACGCGTCGGAGGGGCGGTCGGTCGACTACGAACCGACGGCCTCGGACGGGGTTCCGGCGAAGGCTCCGTCGAGCAGCCCGTGGGCGGACGCCAACGCGAGTTCGGGCGGTGCGGACGGTTCGGTGCCGCTGCCCGCGACGGTCTTCGCGCCGCCGCTGTCGGGCGCGGACGACGAGGACACGCCGCTTCCGGTGGTGGGCGCGGACGCTCCGACGGCCCTGATGTCGGGCGGCAGCGCGCTGCCGCCGACGGCGATCGCCCGGGCCCTCGACCCGAAGGCCCCGCCGCCGCCCGGTGCCGGTGACCCGTTCGCGTCACACGGCCCGGCCTCCCTGGGCGGTCCGGGTGGTACGGGTGCGCCTTCGGCCCCCGGTGGTGGGGGCTCGATCGGTGGCCCCGCCGCGCCGTCGGCTCCGGGAGCTCCCGGAGCCCCTGGCACCCCCGGCGCGTCCGCGCCGGCCGGCGGCCCCGCCGTTCCTCCGCCGCCCGGTGCTCCCGGCACCCCGGGTGCTCCCGGCGCCTCCGGTGCCACGCCGCCGCCGGGTGCCCCCGGCGCGCCCACGCCTCCGCCCGCGCCTCGGGCTCCCGGGGCCGGGGACATCGCGGACGCCGCGACCAGCAAGGCCGCGCTGCCTCCGCGTGCCGCGCGCGGAGGTGGGGGGAATCCTCCTCCGCCGCCGCAGGCGCCGGGTGCTCCCGGTGCGCCCGCCGGGGGATACGTACCGACGCAGATGGTGTCGCAGCTCGGGCCCGACGGGCCCCTGCCGCCCGGACCTCCCTCTCCGCCGACACCTCCGCAGCCCGTCCACCACGCCGCGACCATGCTGGCGCACCCGAGCCAGGGTGGGCCCGGCGGTCCGCCGCCTCCGCCCGCGCCTCCCGGTGCGCCCGGCGGGTCCGACGGTGCGGGTGTCGCGCACGCGGCGACGATGCTGGCCCACCCAGGGCCGGGCGGCATCGCGCCGCCCGGACCTCCCGGCGCCCCCGTCGCCCCGCCCGGACCTCCCGGTGCCCCGGGTGCTCCCGGTGGTCCCGGGACGCCGCCCGGTGGGGTGCACCACGCGGCGACGATGCTGGCGCAGCCCGGTCCGGGTGGACCGCCGGCTCCGCCGATGCCGCCGCCGTCGGTGCCCGGCGCCCCGCCGGCGTACGGATACCCGCAGCAGCCGACCGGTCAGCCGACCGTCGGCCCCGGCTACCAGGCCGTGCTGCGCTACCGCGCTCCCGACGGTTCCGAGGCACAGATCATCCGGCGGTCCGCCCCCGGCACCCCGCACCCGGAGTGGCAGATCCTGCACGAGCTGCGCGCCATGAACGTGCCGCCGCAGCAGGTGCTCGAACTGCACACGGAGCTGGAGTCCTGTGAGCTGCCGGGCGGTTACTGCGCGCGGATGATCCGGGAGACCTGGCCTCAGGCGCGGATCACCAACATCGCGCCGTACGGCAAGGACCACGCGGGCCGTCAGCAGGGCATGCGGCAGCTCCTCACCCACCAGGGCGAGTTGCACCAGGTCGCGGACGGTCCCGCGCGCCCGGCGCCGGTGCGTGCCCCGCTGCCGCAGGTGCAGCCGGCTCCGCCGATCCCCCCGGACGGGATCGCGCAGGAGATGGCGGGTGCCTTCGGGCCCGGTATCTGCCGGTTCGACCAGCGGGCCGTGTCCCGGCAGGGTGTGCCGGAGGTCGTCGCGCTGACCCTCGTATGGGCGGGTCTGCCGGCCGACTTCGGACCGTTCTTCTGGGCGCAGCCGGCACAGCCGGTGGTGCCGACGCTGGCCGAGCTCGCGGCGCAGCGCCAGATCCAGCCGGCGTCGGACGCGGGCTCGTACCTGGTGATCGGCTCCGACTTCGGGCGGGCGATCTGCGTCCAGTACGGGACCGCGCACATCGTCGCCGTACCGGTCGAGGCCGGTCCGGGCGGTGCGCCGGTGGCGCCGCAGTTCGTGAACAGCGGGCTCCCGGAGTTCGCCCGCTCGATGGCGCTGCTGGGACGGATGTGGCGGCTGCGCTTCGGGCTCAACCCGGAGCAGGCGGGTCGCTGGACGGTCGACTTCCAGGCGCAGCTGGCGATGCTGGACCCGGCGGCGCTGGCGTCGCCGGAGAACTGGTGGTCGGTGCTCCTGGAGCAGATGTGGGACGGACTGCTGTAGGCCGCGTGTGACCGAAGGCGCCCGACGTGCACGACACGTCGGGCGCCTTTTGTCGTGTCTGATGGCGCATCCTGGCATTTGAGCCGTTGCGGAAGGAGCGTCAGGAATGAGTTTCGCCGTGGTCGCGCGAGGGCGCGGATACCGCCCCCGGCAGGTCGACCGTCACCTCGCCGCGCTCTCCGGCGAACGCGACGCCGGATGGGAGCGGGCGGCCCGGCTGACGGTCCTCGCCAGGGAGATGGAGGAGGAGGCGGCCCGGCTGCGGGCGGAGATCGAGGCGCGGGAACCGCAGCGGTACGAGTCGCTGGGCGGGCGGGCGCAGAAGATCCTGGAGCTCGCGGAGGCCGAGGACGAGAGCCTCGTACGCGCCGCGGAGGCGGAGGCGCAGTCCCTCGTGGAGGCGTCGGAGGAAGCGGCGCGTACGGCGACGGAGGAGGCCCGCGCGTACGCGGACGCGCTGCTCGCGGAGGCGGAGACCACGGCCACCGAGACCCTGGAGACGGCGCGCGCCGAGGCCGAGACGCTGCGGTCGGCCGCGCGCGAGGAGGCGGCGGGGCGCCGGGCCGCGGCGGGGGTGGTGTTCGACGACCGGGCCCGCAGGGCGGCGGCGCTGCTGGAGGCCCAGCGCGTGGAGCAGGCGGCGGCACGGGAAGAGGCGGAGCGGACGGCGGTGACCCGGGCGGCCGAACTGGACGCCCACCACGAGGAGCTCGTCGCGGCTGCGCGGTCGGAGGTCGCGGAGGCCGAACGCGCGCTGGCGCGGACGGAGGAGGAGGCCCGGCACGGCCAGGAGGACGCGGAGGCGCGGGCGGCGGAACTCCTGGTGGAGGCGCGGTCCCGGCGGGAGCGCGTCGAGCGCGAGACGGAGCGCGTACTGCGGGAGCACGAGGAGGCGCGTGAGGAGATCCACGCGCACATGGAGCACATCCGCGCCGCGCTCGCCTCGCTCACGGGTCGCGGGCCCGCCGAGGAGGGTGGTACGGACGAGGACGTCGACGGGGAGGCGGCGGCAGGGGACGGTGATCAGGCCGACTGACCGCGGTCCTGGTGCTCCGTCAGGACCGGGAAGCGGCGCGGGGCCAGGGTGAGGAGGACCAGCAGGGCGAGGGCGGCGGCGCCCGCCGCGCCCAGGTAGACGTAGTCGACGGCCGCGTCGACCGCGCGGCGGAGGGTGTCGTCGGCGTGGTCCAGGGCGTACGCGAGGCTGTCCAGATCGGTGCCGGTGCCCAGGCGGGAGGCGAGGACGCCGTTGGCGATCGCGCCGAAGAGGGCCGCGCCGACGCTCTGGCCGACCTGGCGGCAGAAGAGGACGGACGCGGTGGTCGTGCCGCGTTCCTCGTACGGGACGGTCGACTGGACGCCGACGATCAGCGGGAGCTGGAAGAGGCCCAGCGCGCCGCCCAGGAGGAGCATCAGCAGGGCGGGCTGCCAGGGCTCTCCGGGGAAGGGGAGGAAGGGGAAGGCGAGCAGCACCAGCAGGGCGAGGGTGATGCCGACGACGGCGGTCTGGCGGAAGCCGATGCGGTTGTAGACGCGGTTGGAGAGGGCGGCCGTGACGGGCCAGCTGAGGGTCATCGCGGAGAGGACGAAGCCGGCGGCGATCGGGCCGAGACCGAGGACGGACTGGGCGTAGGTGGGCAGGAAGACCGTCGGGGCGACCATCAGCAGGCCGAGCGCGCCGAGGGCCAGGTTGACCGCGGAGATGGTGCGGCGGCGCCAGATCCAGCCCGGGATGATCGGGTCGGCGGCCCGGCGTTCGACGAGGACGGTGACTCCGGCGAGGGCGAGCGCGCCCGCGAAGAGGCCGAGGGAGGGCGCGGAGAGCCACGGCCAGGCCACGCCGCCCTGGACGAGGGCGGTGAGCAGGAGGGACCCGGTCGCGAAGATGGTGACCGCGCCCGCCCAGTCGACCGACACCTTCCGTACGACGGGCGCCTTTCGTACGACGGGCGCCTTCCGTACGACGGGTATCTTCCGGTACCAGCGCGCCTTGCGCGGCGCCCCCGCGTCCCCACGCGCCGCCTGCGGGTCCCCCTGCCCGTCCACCTGCGCCGCCGAATCCGCCGCCCCGGCCGCCTTCCGTTCCGGTTCGACCAGGTAGCGGCCGACGAGCCACAGCGCCACCAGGCCGACCGGGAGGTTGATCAGGAAGATCCAGCGCCAGTCCGCGTATCCGGCGAGGAGGCCGCCGGCCGCCGGACCGGCGACCGAGGCCGTCGCCCAGACGGAGGAGAGCTTCGCCTGGATCTTCGGGCGCTCCTTCAGCGGGTAGAGGTCCGCGGCGATCGTCTGGATCGTGCCCTGGAGCGCCCCGCCGCCGAGGCCCTGCACGATGCGGAAGGCGATGAGCGAGCCCATGTTCCAGGCCATGGCGCACAGCAGTGAGCCGATGAGGAAGAGGATCGTTCCGGCGATCAGGACCGGCTTGCGGCCGAAGGTGTCGCAGAGCTTTCCGTACACCGGCAGGGTGACCGTGACGGCGAGCAGATAGCCGGAGAACAGCCAGGAGAAGACGGACAGGCCGCCGAGGTCGCCGACGATCTGCGGTACGGCGGTGGAGACGACCGTGCCGTCGAGCGCGGCGAGCGCCATGCCGAGCATCAGCGCCGCGACGACCGGACCGCGCCCGCGCGGAGTCGTCGCCGTTGCCGCGGCCTGCCGCGTCGTCGTCCGTGACACTCCGGCCCCTCCATCCGATGGGTCGTACATCTAATTCCGTCGGCCTAGCCTCCCACTCGAACCGCGGGTGGAGAACCCCTAGGGGTCCCTCCCCCATAGAGGGCAGGGGCTGTTCGTCCCGGCGGAGGAGGAGAACGGGGCCCCTCTGTCTTTAGCTTGTTCTTACGGATAACCCCAGGGCGAAGAGTGCGCCCAGCACCAGTGATCCGCGCCCCCCTTTCTCGCAGACTCGGACACGAGTCGGATCCGTACCAGGCATAGGAGACATACCGTGACTTCGGCTGTGACCATCACCCAGCACGGGGAGACCGCAGGGAGGACGGCCGTGGCCGCGCGGGCGCGGCAGGTCGTCAAGGCGTACGGAGCCGGTGAGACCCGCGTCGTCGCGCTCGACCACGTCGACGTGGACATCGCCCGTGGGCAGTTCACCGCGATCATGGGCCCCTCGGGCTCCGGCAAGTCGACGCTGATGCACTGCCTCGCCGGGCTCGACACCGTCACCAGCGGCCAGATCTTCCTGGACGACACCGAGATCACCGGGCTGAAGGACAAGCGGCTGACGCAGCTGCGGCGTGACCGGATCGGCTTCATCTTCCAGGCGTTCAACCTGCTGCCGACGCTCAACGCGCTCGAGAACATCACGCTGCCGATGGACATCGCCGGCCGCAAGGCGGACCGGCAGTGGCTCGACCGCGTCGTGTCGACCGTCGGTCTCGCCGACCGTCTCGGGCACCGGCCCACGCAGCTCTCCGGCGGTCAGCAGCAGCGCGTCGCCGTGGCTCGCGCGCTGGCCGCCCGGCCGGAGATCATCTTCGGCGACGAGCCGACCGGAAACCTCGACTCCCGTGCCGGCGCCGAAGTCCTCGGCTTCCTGCGGCAGTCCGTGGACGAGCTCGGTCAGACCATCGTGATGGTCACCCACGACCCGGTCGCCGCCAGCTATGCCGACCGTGTGCTCTACCTCGCGGACGGCCGGATCGTCGACGAGATGTTCCGGCCCACCGCCGACGCCGTCCTCGACCGTATGAAGGACTTCGACGCCCGTGGGCGGACGTCATGACCGTCCTCAAGTCCTCCCTGCGCAACTTCTTCGCGCACAAGGGCCGCATGGCGCTCTCCGCCGTCGCCGTCCTGCTCTCCGTGGCGTTCGTCAGCGGCACGCTGGTGTTCACGGACACCATGAACACCACCTTCGACAAGCTCTTCGCCTCGACCGCCTCGGACGTCACGCTCAGCCCCAAGGACGCGGCGGTCGACGACGAGACCCCGCAGTCCGGCCGGCCCGAGACCCTGCCGGCCTCCCTCGTGGAGCAGGTCCGCAAGGCGGAGGGCGTCAAGGCCGCCCAGGGCGCGGTCATCTCCCTGAGCGTGACCGTCGTCGACTCCCGTGACAAGAACGTCGGACCCACCAGCGGCGCCCCGACGATCGCCGCCAACTGGAGCGCCAACGAGCTGCGTTCGGTGGACGTCGCCTCCGGCCATGAGCCGCGCGGCCCCACCGAGGTGATGGTCGACGCAGGCACCGCCGAGAAGCACAAGCTGAAGATCGGCGACGAGCTGCGCACCATCGCCGTCACCGGCGACTTCACGGCGAAGATCTCCGGCATCGTCGAGTTCAAGGTCACCAACCCCGGTGCCACCGTCGTCTACTTCGACACCGCCACCGCACAGCGTGAACTCCTCGGCAAGGAAGGCCTGTTCACCCAGATCACGGCCGACGCCGCGCCCGGGGTCAGTGACGAGAAGCTGAAGAGCAACATCGTCTCCGCGGTCGGCGGCGGCTACACGCTCCAGACGGCGGCCGAGGTCGCCGACGCGGGCCGCGAGGACGTCGCCGGGTTCCTCGACGTCATGAAGTACGCGATGCTCGGCTTCGCCGGGATCGCCTTCCTCGTCGGCATCTTCCTCATCGTCAACACCTTCTCGATGCTGGTCGCCCAGCGCACCCGCGAGATCGGCCTCATGCGGGCCATCGGCTCCAGCCGCAAGCAGGTGAACCGTTCCGTCCTCGTCGAGGCGGTCCTCCTCGGCGTCGTGGGTTCGATCGCCGGTGTCGCGGCCGGCGTCGGACTCGCCGTCGGCCTGATGGAGCTCATGTCCTCCATGGGCATGGAGCTGTCCACCGAGGACCTGACCGTGAAGTGGACGACGCCCGCCGTCGGTCTCCTCCTCGGCATCGTCGTCACCGTCCTCGCCGCGTACATCCCGGCGCGGCGGGCGGGCAAGGTCTCCCCGATGGCCGCCCTGCGCGACGCCGGCACCCCGGCCGACGGCAAGGCCGGTCTGGTGCGGGGCGCGGTCGGCCTGTTCCTCACGCTCGGCGGCGGTGCCGCGCTGTGGACCGCGACCCAGGCCGAGAAGGCCTCGGCCGGCTCCCTCTGGCTCGGCCTCGGCATCGTCCTCTCCCTCATCGGCTTCATCGTCGTCGGGCCGCTGCTCGCGGGCGGTGTCGTCCGGGCCCTGGGCGTCGTCGTCCTGCGGGTCTTCGGACCGGTCGGGCGGATGGCCGAGCGCAACGCGCTGCGCAACCCGCGGCGTACGGGAGCGACCGGCGCCGCCCTGATGATCGGGCTCGCGCTGGTGGCCTGTCTGTCGGTGGTCGGCTCGTCGATGGTGGCCTCGGCGACGGAGGAGCTGGACCGCTCGGTCGGTGCGGACTTCATCGTGCAGTCGGCCAACGGTCAGCCGATCATGCCGCAGGCGCAGGCCGCTCTGGAGAAGACGCCCGGTCTCGCCCACGTGACCGAGTACACCTGGGTCGAGGCGACGATCACCGACCCGGCCGGCAAGCCGGTGGACAAGGGGCTCGTCGCCGCGGAGCCGTCGTACGCGGAGGATCTGCGGCGCGACACGACGGCGGGCGAGCTGTCCGCCGCGTACGGGGCGAACGCGATGTCGGTGGGCAGCGACTACGCCACGGAGCACGGCGTGAAGGTCGGCGACGAGCTGACCGTCGCCTTCAAGGGCGGCGACAGCGCGAAGCTGAAGGTCGCGGCGATCACGTCGGACGAGAACAACGTCGACAAGGGCGTGATGTACACGAACATCACCACCATGGAGCGGTTCCTGCCCGTAGACAAGCAGCCGCAGAGCATGATCATGTTCGCGACGGCCGAGGACGGCAAGGAGACGGAGGCGTACGCGGCGCTCAAGGACTCGCTCGTCGCCTACCCGCAGTACAAGGTGCAGAACCAGGCCGACTACAAGCAGGACCTGAAGGACCAGGTCGGCCAGTTGCTCAACATCGTGTACGGCCTGCTGGCGCTGGCGATCATCGTCGCGGTGCTCGGTGTGGTGAACACGCTCGCGCTGTCGGTGGTCGAGCGGACGCGGGAGATCGGCCTGATGCGGGCGATCGGCCTCTCGCGCCGCCAGCTGCGCCGCATGATCCGCCTGGAGTCGGTGGTCATCGCCCTCTTCGGCGCGCTGCTCGGCCTCGCCCTGGGCATGGGCTGGGGCACGGCGGCCCAGAAGCTGCTGGCCCTGGAGGGCCTCGGGGTCCTGGAGATCCCATGGCCGACGATCCTGACGGTCTTCGTCGGTTCGGCGTTCGTGGGCCTGTTCGCGGCGCTGGTCCCGGCGTTCAGGGCGGGCAGGATGAACATCCTGAACCCGATCGCGACCGAGTAGACCCCAGGGGAGTCACGGGGGTGCCCCCCACGGGCTGTACGGCCCCGGTGGACCGGTCCGGTCCACCGGGGCCGTCACGTGCTCGGACGGACAGGACCGGCGGGCGGACAGGGCCGGCGGGCGGACATGACGGAGCACGGACGGACGGGACCGGCGCGTCGTGGAGCGGGATGCGCCCGCAGGGGCCGTCGAGCCTGCCGAGGCGCCACCCGATCCGCTCTTTTCACCCCTCGGGGTGAAGGCCGTCCCCCGCGCCCGCGTCCCGCCCACGTCGTAGGCTGGTCCCACCCGGCCGCCGCGCCGGGACCCCCGGCCCGTTACACGTGTCGGGCTGTTCGCGTTGCCCGCCCCCGTCGTCCGAACCCGGGATGGAAAGCTCCATGAGCCTGCACGGTCTGCTCGACCTCGTCGTCAAGGACGCGGCCCTCGCCGAAGCGGTCAAGGCCGCGTCCGACGGTCGCCGCACGCACGTGGACCTGGTCGGCCCGCCGGCCGCCCGGCCCTTCGCCGTCGCCGCGCTGGCCCGCGAGGCGGGCCGGACCGTCCTCGCGGTCACCGCGACCGGCCGGGAGGCCGAGGACCTGGCCGCCGCCCTGCGCAGCCTCCTCGACCCGGACACGGTCGTCGACTACCCCTCCTGGGAGACGCTCCCGCACGAGCGGCTCTCACCCCGCTCCGACACCGTCGGCCGGCGCCTCGCCGTGCTGCGCCGCCTCGCCCACCCGTCCGCCGACGACCCGTCCGCCGGCCCGGTCTCCGTCGTCGTCGCGCCCGTACGGTCCGTGCTCCAGCCGCAGGTCAAGGGCCTGGGCGACCTGGAGCCCGTGGCCCTGCGCACCGGGCAGACGGCAGATCTGAACGAGATCGTGGAGGGCCTCGCGGCCGCCGCGTACTCCCGGGTGGAGCTGGTCGAGAAGCGCGGCGAGTTCGCCGTCCGCGGCGGCATCCTGGACGTCTTCCCGCCGACCGAGGAGCACCCGCTCCGGATCGAGTTCTGGGGCGACGACGTCGAGGAGATCCGTTACTTCAAGGTCGCCGACCAGCGCTCCCTCGAGGTCGCCGAGCACGGCCTGTGGGCCCCGCCCTGCCGCGAGCTGCTCCTCACCGACGAGGTGAAGCGGCGCGCCGCCGCCCTCGCGGAGGAGCACCCGGAGCTGGGCGAGCTGCTCGGCAAGATCGCCGAGGGGATCGCCGTCGAGGGCATGGAGTCCCTCGCCCCGGTCCTGGTCGACGACATGGAGCTGCTCCTGGACGTCATGCCGAAGGGCTCGATGGCCGTCGTGTGCGACCCGGAGCGGGTCCGTACGCGCGCCGCCGACCTCGTCGCGACCTCGCAGGAGTTCCTCCAGGCGTCCTGGGCGGCGACCGCGGGCGGCGGCGAGGCGCCGATCGACGTCGGCGCGGCCTCCCTGTGGGGGATCGCGGACGTACGGGACCGGGCACGCGAGCTCGACATGATGTGGTGGTCGGTCTCCCCCTTCGCGGCGGACGAGACGCTGGACGCCGACACGGTGAAGCTGGGCATGCACGCGCCCGAGTCGTACCGCGGCGACACCGCCCGGGCGCTCGCCGACACCAAGGGCTGGCTGGCCGACGGCTGGCGCACGGTCTATGTCACCGAGGCGCACGGCCCGGCGACCCGCACCGTCGAGGTCCTCGGCGGCGAGGGGATCGCGGCGCGGCTCGACGCGGACCTGGCCGAGGTCACCCCGTCGGTCGTCCACGTGGCGACCGGCTCCATCGACTACGGCTTCGTCGACCCGGTGCTCAAGCTCGCCGTCCTCACCGAGACCGACCTGTCCGGCCAGAAGGCGGCCGGCAAGGACGGCCAGCGGATGCCGGCCAAGCGCCGCAAGACGATCGATCCGCTGACCCTGGAGGTCGGCGACTACATCGTGCACGAGCAGCACGGCGTGGGCCGGTACATCGAGATGGTCCAGCGGACCGTGCAGGGCGCCACCCGCGAGTACCTCCTCGTCGAGTACGCCCCGGCCAAGCGCGGCCAGCCCGGCGACCGGCTCTACATCCCGACCGACCAGCTGGAGCAGGTCACCAAGTACGTCGGCGGCGAGGCGCCCACCCTGCACCGGCTCGGCGGCGCGGACTGGACGAAGACGAAGGCGCGCGCGAAGAAGGCCGTCAAGGAGATCGCCGCCGACCTGATCAAGCTGTACAGCGCCCGGATGGCGGCCCCCGGCCACGCCTTCGGCCCCGACACCCCCTGGCAGCGGGAGCTGGAGGACGCCTTCCCGTACGCGGAGACGCCCGACCAGCTGTCCACCATCGCCGAGGTGAAGGAGGACATGGAGAAGACGGTCCCGATGGACCGGCTGATCTGCGGTGACGTCGGTTACGGCAAGACGGAGATCGCGGTCCGCGCGGCGTTCAAGGCGGTCCAGGACGGCAAGCAGGTCGCGGTCCTGGTCCCCACCACGCTCCTCGTCCAGCAGCACTTCGGCACGTTCTCGGAGCGGTACTCGCAGTTCCCCGTCGTCACCCGCGCGCTCTCCCGCTTCCAGACGGACACCGAGTCGAAGGCGACGATGGAGGGTCTGAAGGACGGTTCCGTCGACATCGTGATCGGCACCCACCGCCTGTTCTCCTCGGAGACCAAGTTCAAGGACCTGGGCCTGGTCATCGTCGACGAGGAGCAGCGTTTCGGCGTCGAGCACAAGGAGCAGCTGAAGAAGCTCCGCGCCAACGTCGACGTCCTGACGATGTCCGCCACCCCCATCCCCCGTACGCTCGAAATGGCGGTCACTGGCATCCGCGAGATGTCGACGATCACCACCCCGCCGGAGGAGCGGCACCCGGTCCTCACCTTCGTGGGGCCGTACGAGGAGAAGCAGATCGGCGCGGCCATCCGCCGTGAACTCCTGCGCGAGGGCCAGGTCTTCTACATCCACAACCGGGTCGAGTCGATCGACCGGGCGGCCGCGCGGCTGCGGGACATCGTCCCGGAGGCGCGGATCGCGACCGCCCACGGCCAGATGTCGGAATCGGCCCTCGAGCAGGTCGTCGTCGACTTCTGGGAGAAGAAGTTCGACGTGCTGGTCTCCACGACGATCGTCGAGTCCGGCATCGACATCTCCAACGCCAACACGCTCATCGTGGAGCGCGGTGACAACTTCGGGTTGTCGCAGCTGCACCAGCTCCGTGGCCGTGTCGGCCGTGGGCGCGAGCGCGGGTACGCGTACTTCCTCTACCCGCCGGAGAAGCCGCTGACCGAGACCGCGCACGAGCGGCTCGCGACGATCGCCCAGCACACCGAGATGGGCGCGGGCATGTACGTGGCGATGAAGGACCTGGAGATCCGCGGCGCGGGCAATCTGCTCGGCGGCGAGCAGTCGGGCCACATCGCGGGCGTCGGCTTCGACCTGTACGTACGGATGGTGGGCGAGGCGGTCGCCGACTACCGGGCCTCCCTGGAGGGCGGTGTCGAGGAGGAGCCGCCGCTGGAGGTCAAGATCGAGCTGCCGGTCGACGCGCACGTCCCGCACGACTACGCGCCGGGCGAGCGGTTGCGCCTCCAGGCGTACCGCGCGATCGCCTCCGCCAACACGGAGGAGGACATCAAGGCGGTACGGGAGGAGCTCACCGACCGCTACGGCAAGCTGCCCGAGCCGGTGGAGAACCTGCTCCTGGTCGCCGGGCTGCGGATGCTGGCCCGTGCGTGCGGCGTCGGCGAGATCGTGCTCCAGGGCCCGAACATCCGCTTCGCACCGGTGGAGTTGCGGGAGTCGCAGGAGCTGCGGCTGAAGCGCCTCTACCCGCGGACGGTCATCAAGCCGGCCGTCCACCAGATCCTGGTGCCGCGTCCGACGAGCGGGAAGATCGGCGGGAAGCCGGTGGTGGGGCGCGAACTGCTGGCGTGGACGGGCGAGTTCCTGACCACGATCCTGGGGTCGTGACCACGGTCCGGGGATCGTGACCACGGTCCGGGGGTCGTAGCGGCTCCGGGTCGGCCGTGCCCGCTCCAGGGCACGGCCGACGGGGTGATCAGAGCCGGTCGAGGTCGAGCGCCTCGGCCATCGCCTTGTATCCGGCGTCGCCCGGGTGCAGGTGATCGCCCGAGTCGAACGCCGGGAGCATCCGGTCCGGGTCGGCCGGGTCGGCGACGGCGCGGTCGAAGTCGACCACGGCGTCGTACGCGCCGGAGGTGCGGACCCAGTGGTTGAAGGCGTCCCGCTTGGCCTCGTTGACCGGGGTGTCGTAGAACGAGCCCTTGATCGGGGTCAGCGTCGCGCCGACGACCCTGATGCCCCGGGCGTGGGCCTGGCGGATCAGGGAGCGGTGGCCCTCGATCAGCTGCTCGACCGAGACCTCGGGGGTGGGGCCGCCGGGGAAGGCCGGGCCGCTGCCGCCGAAGTCGTTGATGCCTTCGAGGAGGATGACCGTCCGCACGCCCGGTTCGGTGAGGACGTCCTTCTTGAACCGCTCGATGCCCTTCTCGCCCGCCCAGTTCGTGTCGTTGGTGACCTGGTTGCCGCCGATGCCGTGGTTGAGGACGCCGCGGGGCCTGCCCGCGGCGGCGAAGCGCTCGGCCAGCTCGTCGGGGTAGCGGTTGTTCGCCTCCAGGCCCGAGCCGACGCCGTCGGTGATGGAGTCGCCGAAGGCCACGATGCCGTCCCGGCGGGCGGGAGCGCCGCCGCTCACCTCCAGACCGGAGAGGTAGTACCAGGAGCCGCTGCTCTCCTTGAACGCGGTGGCGGCGCGGTCGGAGCGGTGGTCACCGTCCGCGCGGTAGCTGGTGGCGGACGCCATGTGGTGGAAGGTGGCGGGGCCGGTGGGCGCGGCGAGGTAGAGGGTGACCGTCACCGACTCCAGCGCCTTCACGGTGAACGGCACGCCGTCGCTGTACGCCGTGCCGCCGGCGGGGATCGTCACCGAGCGGCCCTTGCCGAAGGAGAGTTGCCGGACGGAACCGGCCTTCACGGAGGCGCCCTCGTCCGTGCGGGCCACGGTCGCGCCGGTGATCCGCAGCGGGGTCGTGCCGTAACGGTTGGACAGTTCGATCCGGGCCTTGGTGCCGCCGGTGGTGACCCGGACGACCTGGCGGACCGTGTGGTCGGAGAAGCCCGCCTGGGACCAGTTGGGGCCGAAGGGGGCGGTCGGGGCGTGCGGCGAGGCGGCCCAGGCGCCGCGCCATGTGCCGCCGTCGTGCCGGGGTTCGGCGGCCACGGAGCCGCCGAGGGGGAGGGCGGTGAGCGCGGCGGCGGTCAGGACGGCAACGGTCGTACGTCGTAAGGGTGTTGTGATCCGGGTCAAGGTCGTCATGCAGGGGACAATCGGAGATGGGCTCCGGTTATTCCGTGACGTCTGTGACGTGGGTGGTGGCGTGTGCGGACCGGGCGGTCAGGACGCACCGCGGCCGTGGGGCGCGTGTGACGCGCGCCCCACGGCCGGACGTGTGCGGACGAGCCTCAGGTGGTCGGGGGCTGGTCCTGTCCCCGCTGGGGGTCCTGGCCCCGCTGCCTGTCGATGTAGTCCTGGGCCTTCTGCTGACCCTGGTCGACCTGGCCGGCGTGCTTGCCGCCGGTCTTCTGGTCGATCATGTCGCCGCCTCGGTCGACGCCCTGCTGGGCCTTGTCCGGGTGCTGGCCCATCATGCCCTTGAGCTTGTCCATGATCCCCATGATGTGCGCGACTCCTTCGAAAGGGACATACGGCTCATTCGACGCTACGCGCCCCCTGTCGTTTCCGCGCGCCGAACGGCTCAATGGTCTGGACCACGGAGGGTCTGGCTAGGATCCCGGCGTGCTCAGCTATCGCGGGACCTTCCCCCTCGCCGCCCTCGCCTCCGCCGTCCTCATAACCTCCGGCTGTACGCCGTCCCCTGACGACTCCCCGGCCGAGGGCGCCCCCGGCGCGCGCGGCTCCGCCCTCGCCGCCGTGGACACGCTCACCGTCAAGGGCCGCGCCCCCAAGACCGGGTACGACCGGGAGAAGTTCGGCCGGGCCTGGGTCGACGTCGACGGCAACGGCTGCGGCACCCGCGACGACATCCTCAAGCGCGACCTCGCGGACGTCCGCTTCAAGGACGGCCGCTGCAAGGTCGCCTCCGGGGTCCTCGCCGACGACCCGTACACCGGGGACCGCGTCGACTTCGTCCGTGGCCGCAGCAAGGTCGACATCGACCATCTCGTCGCGCTGTCCGACGCCTGGCAGAAGGGCGCGCAGAAGTGGGACGCGGAGAAGCGGCGGCGGTTCGCCAACGACCCGCTCAACCTGCTCGCCGTCGAGGCGAGCGCCAACCGGCGCAAGTCCGACGGGGATGCGGCGACCTGGCTGCCGCCGAACAAGGAGTACCGCTGCACGTACGTCGCCGCGCAGGTCGCGGTGAAGAAGAAGTACGGGGTCTGGGTGACGAGCGGCGAGCGCGACGCGATGAAGAAGGTCCTCGGCCGCTGCCCGGAGCAGAGGCTTCCGTAAATCGTTTCTCCGGGACGCGAACGGTCGTTAGCCTGCGATCATGGAGCTGAACATAACGACCCTCGCCGAGCGCCCCGAACTCGAAGGCCCGATGTGGGCGATGAAGGACCTCTGGCCGGAGTTCACGCTCAACGACCCGGTGGGCTGGTCGCACTACGGCCGGATCGTCGCGGAACTGCCGGAGTACGTCCTCGTCGCCACCGACCCCGAAGGCAAGGTCGTCGCCCGCGCGCTCAGCGTCCCCTTCCAGCTCCACGCCAAGGGCCGCGGCGAACTGCCCGCCACCGGCTGGGACCAAGTGCTGCTCTGGGCGTTCTCCGACCGGCGGCACGGGCGCGTCCCCGACACGGTGAGCGCGATCGAGGTCACCGTGGACACGAGCGCGCTCGGTCAGGGGCTGTCGGCGAAGATGCTCGGCGCCATGCGGGACAACGCCCGGCGTCTGGGCTTCTCGGAGGTCGTCGCCCCGGTCCGCCCCAACGGCAAGCACCTGGAGGCCGCGTCCTCCATCCACGAGTACGCCTTCCGTACGCGCGAGTCGGACGGTCTGCCCCAGGACCCGTGGCTGCGCGTCCACGTCCGCGCCGGCGCCACGGTGGAGGCCGTCTGCCCGGCCTCGATGACCGTCGCCGCCTCGGTGGAGCAGTGGCGTGCCTGGACCGGTCTGCCGTTCGACACGGACGGCCCGGTGGAGGTCGAGGGCGCGCTGGTCCCGGTGCACTGCGAGCTCTCCCGCGGCTACGCGGTCTACGTCGAGCCGAACGTGTGGGTCCGCCACACGCTGTGAACAGCGGCACCCTGTGAACAGCGCGAAGGGTGTGACGGCCGCCCCCCTCCGGTGGCCGTCACACCCTCGCTGCCGCGCCCGCGTCCGTGCGGGTCAGCCGGTCTTCTCCTCGGACACCACGTCCTTGGCCGCAGGCGCCTTCGCCTCGACCGGCTTGCCGTAGTCGGTGAACGTCATCGTCCCCGGCTCCTCGCCGCCCGCCGTCACGACCTTCAGGATGTGCGGCTCTCCCTGCGTCGCCACGTAGAGCGTCGTCGTCTCGCCGCCGGACTTCTCCGTGAGCGTCAGCGCCTTCTTGCCGCCGACGGTCGTCTCCTTGCCCTTGGCCGCGAAGTTGATCCCCTGCTCGAAGTCGCCGAGGAGCGACTCCAGATCGCAGAGTTCCAGGTTGTCCTTGGCGTCCGGGTCGGTCACCGGCGTCTTCACCCAGCGGCCCTTCAGCTCCTTGAGGATCGCCGCCTGGACCTCGGCCGGCTCGCCCTCCCCCTGGGCCCGCAGGAACGCCTCGTCGAAGCGGAGGTAGACGTCCTTGTCGTCGGCCTTGATCAGCTCGGCCGTGCCCGTCGTGCCGACGGTCAGGGTGCCGGCGCACTTCCCGCCGGTGTCCATCGCGAGGTACGCCTTCATCGGCCCGTCGGTCGTCTTCGTGGCGAGGTCGAGGGTCAGGGAATCGGCCTTCTTCGTCGCGGCGATCGCCTTGTTGGCGATCTGAGGTCCGGTCAGGTCCCCGAAGGGGCCGGACGCGGCGGCCTTCGTGTCGTCGGAGAAGGGGCCGCAGGCGGTGGCGCCGAGCGCGACCGTGGCGCAGAGCACGGAGACGAGGGCCGTGCGACGGGTTCGGGGGCGGCGGGCGGCAGACATGGTGGGTTCTCCGGGGGTGGGGAGGATGGCGGGCGTACGAAGGGCTGAGCGGTGGGGGGGTGCGGCGGGGCCGGCGGTGCCGGGTGCGGCGGGGTGAGGCGGAGGCGGGGGCCGGAAGGTCAGCCGACCTTCAGCTCCCACTGGGAGGCCTCGTGGTCCAGGCTGGCGCTGACCTCGACCGTGAGGTCCTTCGCGTCCTTCGCGGCGTCGAAGGCGTAGACGACCGTGGACTTCTTGCCGGGCAGGATGGTGCCGCTGAAGCCGGTGCCGACCTTGTCGTCGTAGATCTGCTCGGCGGTCACGCCCTCCTTGCCGGCGCGGGCGGTCACCGTCGCCAGCGCGGCGTCGAACTTCTCCGTGCCGCCGTTCTCGATGACGACGGTCACCTGGTACGCCTTGTTGCCCTTGGTGTGGCCGGACGCGAACTCGCCGGGCTTGTACTCCTTGGCCTCGGAGACCGTGACCTTGATGTCGTCGTAGATCGCGGTGTCACCGGCGGCGAGGCCCTTGCCGACGTTCTCCTTGCCCGCGCCCCCCTTGCCCGTGCTGCTCGACGGGTCCTTCGGGGCGGACTCCTCGATGACCTTGTCGAGCTCGTTCACCGCGTCGTTCACGACGGTGTACGTGATGACCGCACCGACCACCGAGAGGATCAGGGCCGCGAGGCCGAGGACCGCACCGGTCGTCGTCACGCCCTTGTTGCTCGCCTCGCCGCGCTTCACCCGGCCTCTGCCCGCGAGACCGAGGATCAGCGCGATCAGGCCGAGGATGCCGGCCAGCCAGAAGAGCAGCGGGATGACGCCGGAGATCGTGCCGATGATGCCGAGGACCAGCGCCGCGGTGCCGAGCCCGTTGCGCACGGCCACGTGCGGGACCTGCGGGACCTGCGGGGTCTGGGTGTCGTACGACATGGGTGTCCTCCCGGACATGACGTGCCGATGGTTGACCGAGGCCCTTCCGGACCCCGTGGAGCGATGAATCAATAACAGCAGAGCCTGTGAACCGAGTCAACACGGTTCACGGGATTTGAATCGGCTCACGCTGTGAAAGGGTGGGTCTTGCGTTCATCGGTAAGATCCGGGGTCACAGCACGGGTACGCGGGGAATCGTGCGGACAGCCAAGGGAGGCAGCCAGGTGCCGGAGCACGCAGCAGAGGTGACCGCCGCCGGGATCGCCCGGCTCGCCGGAGTCGGACGGGCCGCGGTGAGCAACTGGCGGCGCCGCCACGCCGACTTCCCCCGGCCCGTCGGGGGCACGGAGACCAGCCCCTCCTTCGCCCTCGCCGACGTCGAGCGCTGGCTCCGCGCCCAGGGCAAGCTCGCCGAGGTCCCCCTGCGCGAGCGCGTCTGGCAGCAGATCGCCGGCCATCCGGCGGGCGCCGTCACCGCCCTCGCCCAGGCGGGCTCCGTCCTGCTGCTCGTACGGGACCGCTCCACCGCCTGGCCGACGCTCGCCGCCGTCTCCGACGAACGGCTCGCCGAGACCCTGCCGGTCGCCCTGGAAGAGGTCCTCACCGAACGCTTCGGCGTCGAGCGGGCGGTCCGTACGCCAGCCGCTGCCGAACTGGCCCCCGCCGTACCCCTCCTGCGCGGGGCAGCGGACCTCGCGGCCGAGATCGGCGCCCGCCAGGCCTTCGAGTTCCTGCTCGGCCGCCACCTCGACGCCAACCCGCGCCAGTACACGCTGACCCCGCCCGGCCCCGCCGCCCTGATGGCCGCGCTCGCCGCCCCCGGCGCGGGCCCCCGCCCCACGGTCCTCGACCCGGCCTCCGGCACCGGCGGTCTGCTCCGCGCCGTCGACCACCCCGGCGCCCTGCACGGCCAGGACGCCGACCCCGACCTGGCCGCGCTCACCGCCCTGCGCCTCGCCCTCGCCTCCGACGCCGACATCCGCGTACGCACCGGGGACAGCCTGCGCGCCGACGCCTTCCCGCACCTCACGGCGGACACCGTGCTCTGCCACCCGCCGTTCAACGAGCGCAACTGGGGCCACGACGAACTGGCCTACGACCCCCGCTGGGAGTACGGCTTCCCGGCCCGTACGGAATCCGAACTGGCCTGGGTCCAGCACGCCCTGGCACGGCTCCGCCCCGGCGGCACCGCCGTCCTGCTCATGCCGCCCGCCGCCGCCTCCCGCCGCTCCGGCCGCCGCATCCGCGCCGACCTCCTGCGCAGGGGCGCCCTGCGGGCCGTCGTCGCCCTGCCCGCCGGCGCGGCCCCGCCGTACGGCATCCCGCTCCACCTGTGGGTGCTGCGCAAGCCGGCCCCCGGCGCCACCCCCTCCCCGGAGCTCCTGGTCGTCGACACGACCGGCGACCACATCGGCGGCGCGGGCCGGGACAAGCTCGACTGGCAGGCCGTCCACACCGCCGTCCTCGACGCCTGGCTGCCCTTCGACAGGCAGGGCACCGTCACCGAGACCCCCGGCGCGAGCAGGGCCGTGCCCGTCATCGAACTCCTCGACGACGACGTCGACCTGGCCCCCGCCCGCCATCTGCCGCCCCCGGCCGCGGGCGGCGGCGCCGGAGAACTCCTCGCGGTCCGCGACCGGCTGGCCGAGACCCTGGGCCGTACCGTCACGCTCACCCCGCCCCCCGCGCTGCCCGCGGACACCGCCGCCGACCCGGCCGCGGCCGCCCGGCCCACCGGCGTCACCGTCGGCGAACTGGCCCGCACCGGCGCCCTCGAACTGCGCGCCGGCGGCACCGGCACGGCCTCCTTCACCGGCGCCCCCCTCCGGGTCCTCGGCGAGAACGACGTCTTCTCCGCCCAGCCGCCCTCCGGATCCCTCCCCGACGGCGCCCCCGAGGAGCCCGTCGTCCTCGCCGAGGGCGACGTCGTCGTCCCCGTCCTCGGCGGCGGCTCCCTGGCCCGGGTCGTCGACGCGACCACCGCAGGGGCCGCCCTCGGCCGCAACCTCCAGCTCCTGCGCCCCGACCCCGCCGCGCTCGACCCCTGGTTCCTGGCCGGGTTCCTGCGCGGCACCGCCAACACCCGTCAGGCCAGCAGCTACGCCTCCACCGCCACCCGGCTCGACGTCCGCCGCCTCCAGCTCCCGCGCCTGCCGCTCGCCGAACAGCAGCGGTACGGGGAGCGGTTCAGGGCCCTCGCCGAGTTCGAGGACGCGCTGCGGCTCGCGGGCCGGCTCGGGGAGCAGCTGGTGCAAGGGCTGTACGACGGGCTGGCGGACGGCACGGTGGCGCCCTGAGCGGTGGCACCGTGATCGGTCCGGCAACGGTTCGGTACATCCCCGAGCCGTTGTCCCCGTCGGTGTATACGCTCGTCTCCGCAACCGAACCGAACGCACAGGAGCAGGAATGTACGGCCACGGCTATGTGCCTCCGCCACCACCGCGTGCCCTTCCGGCGTCGGTGATCGTGCTCCGCGTGCTCTTCGCCATGCTGCCGCTGTTCAGCATCGGGTTCCTGACGTGGGGGACGATGATCCGGCTCGCCGTCGTGACCCGTCGTACGCTCGACTGGATCCTGTGCGGGGTCTCCGCGGCCGTCATGATCACCGGCATGGTGCTGCTGCCGGAGGACATCGAGACGACGCAGGCGGACGTCGCCATGGGGATGATCCTCCTCAACGCGGCGGCGTTCACGGTCTACTTCCTGGTCGTCGACATCAAGCACGACAAGGTCCGCCTCGGTCTCGTGTCCCCGGCTGCCGCCGGCGCGTACAGCCCGTACGGGACGACCGTGCCGCGACCCCAGACCGGTTACGGCTACCCCCGGCAGGCTGTGCCGCCCCAGCCGGCCGTCCCGCCGCAGGCCCAGCCGCAGCCGCAGCACCAGCCCCCGCACCAGCCGGTCCAGACCCCTCAGCCCGCGCCCCGGATCGACCAGGTCCGCGCCGAGCTGGACGAGCTGAGCGACCTCCTCCGCAAGGAGCCGAAGGACCAGAGGGACCCGCGAGAGGGCGGTCGGTGAACGGACGCGTCATCGGCGGGCGGTACGAGCTGTCCACCGTCATCGGCCAGGGCGGCATGGGCCAGGTCTGGACGGCGTACGACGGACGGCTCGACCGCCGTGTCGCCGTCAAGCTGCTCCGCCCCGCCACCATGACCGGCCCCGCCACCGCCGCCGAGGAGCTGCGCCGCCGCTTCGTGCGCGAGTGCCGGGTCACGGCCCAGGTCGACCACCCGGGCCTGGTCACCGTCCACGACGCGGGCAGCGACGGGGACGACCTCTACCTCGTGATGCAGTACGTCGACGGCGCGGACCTCGCCGACCATCTCGCCGAGCACGACCCGTACCCCTGGGAGTGGGCCGTCTCCGTCGCCGCCCAGCTGTGCGCGGTGCTCGCCGCCGTGCACGCGGTGCCGATCGTCCACCGCGACCTGAAGCCGCGGAACGTGATGGTGCGTCCGGACGGCACGGTGACCGTCCTCGACCTCGGTGTGGCCTCCGTCCTGGACACCGACACCACCCGTCTCACCCACACCGGTTCGCCGATCGGCAGCCCGGCCTACATGGCGCCCGAGCAGGCCATGGGCGGCGCTGTCGGCCCGTACACCGATCTGTACGCGCTCGGCGTCCTGCTCCACGAACTCCTCAGCGGCAACGTCCCGTTCGCCGGATCCACCGCGCTCGGTGTGCTGCACCGGCACCTGTACGAGCCGCCGCTGCCGGTCCGCCAGCTGCGCCCCGAGGTGCCGGAGGCCCTGGAGGCGCTGGTGCTGCGGCTGCTCACCAAGGACCCGCAGCACCGCCCCGCAGGCGCGCACGAGGTGTACGAGGCCCTGCTGCCGATGCTTCCCGCGCGCGGCGCCCCGGCCGGGCCGCTCGACCCGACGCGCCCCTTCCTGCGCCCGCACGCGCCCTGGCCCGACCGCGCCTCCACCCCGCCCCCGCCGGTGGCCCCTCCGGTGCCGCCGCCGGTCGCCCGCCCGGACGTGGCCGCCACGGTCGACGAGGTCAAGCGGCTGCTCGGCGAGGGCTCCCTGACCCGCGCCGTCGACCTGCTCGGATCCATCCTGCCCGCGGCCGCCGCGGAGCACGGCGAGCACTCGCCGGTCGTCCGCATCCTGCGCAAGCAGTACGCGACGACGCTCATGGACGACGGCCAGTACCGCCGCGCCCTCCCGGAGCTCCGCCGGCTCGCGGAGGACCGCACGGCGGAGTCCGGCCCGGCCGACCCGCAGACCCTGCAGTTCCGTTACGAGGCGGCGCAGTGTCTGGAGCAGCTGGGGGAGACGGCCGCCGCGCTGACGGAGTACCGGTCCCTGCTCCCGTTCGTCGAACACGGCGCGGACCAGAGCCGGTTCTTCGACATCCGACGCCGGATCGGCAACCTGCTCCTGGCGATGGGCGACCACACGGCGGCCCATCAGCAGCTCCAGGGACTCCTGTACGACACGGAACGGGCATACGGCCCTTATCACGCGCTTCCGACGGACCTGCGCCGGGCGCTGGCGCGCCAGCAGCAGATGGGCCGCTTCGCCTGACGGGGCGCCAGAATCACGAGTCCACAACTGATGAGGAAGTGGATCTTCCGGGTCCGTTTTGCCCTTTCCGTGCGCTGTAGCGTTCGCGTCTGATCATGTTCACGTCCCCAAGGAATCCCTCATGACGACGCAGCCGCCCGCCTCCCCCGAGCAGCCCATCGCGCCCGCCGAGCAGCCCCTGGCACCCGCCGAGCCGGCGAAGAAGAAGCGCAGCATAGGCAAGACGATCCTGAGCGTCGTCGTGGCCATCGCCGCGATCCTGTTCTGGAAGCTCGGTCTCCCGTACCTGACGGGTGAGGCGCCCGTGTCCGCCAAGGTCGGCGAGTGCGTGACGGTGACCGGCCCGGACAACGACCCCGAGGTCAGCACCAAGCCCTGCGGCGAGAAGGTGCCCGACCTCTACAAGGTCGTGAAGGTCGTCGACGACACCTTCGACGTGGAGAAGTGCGGCGACGCGGGTGAGGTCGCCCTCGCGCAGCAGCTGGAGTCGTACAAGTTCGTCCTCTGCCTGAACCCCGTCAAGAACTGACGCGTGTCCATGTGAAGGGGGCCGGACCCGGCGGGGTCCGGCCCTTTCGCGATGACGAACCGAACCCCGAGCCGGACCCGGAGGCCTCGGAACCCGAGCCCGATCCCCGGACGGCCCGGCATCAGGATGTGGGCGCGTCCAGCTGCGGCGCCGGCCGCACCTCGGTGACGCTCACGCCCTCCGGAGCGCCGAACGCCTCGACCATGACGCCGTTGTCGATGTCGGTCACCTCCAGAGCCACGTGCTCGGCTCCCACGCGAAGGTCGAGCCTTGCCACGGGCTCCCCCGAGAAGTCCGGCATACGGTGGATCCGCGCCGCCGGGTAGTTCAGGCTCGCCAGCTTCTGCCGCAACTGCTCGTACGTGGCCGTGTCCGCCCCCGCGAACGCCCTGCTGATGCGCAGGCGGTGCCTCTGTGCGACGCACTCCTCTGTCGAGGTCAGCGGCACCGCGTCGACCAGGACGGGCAGGGTGGAGTCGGGGGTCGGCTCCACTGCCGTGGTGTCGACCCCGGAGGGCGACGCCACGCCATCGACGCCGCTGGAGACGTCGGGGGCACAGCTCTGCGAGAAGAGGTCCGCCATCTCGAGGAACCGTGCCTCCATGGCGTCGCTCGCTGCGGCGGTGTTGACCATGGAGGTCTGATCGGCGGTGGCGTTCTGCGAGCCGAAGCCGGCCAGGACGACGGCGCCGCCGAGCGCGGCCGCCAGCAGGGACTTCGGGAAGAGGTTCGATCGCATGTCCGCACTCTGCAGGTTGCTGACAACCGCCGACATGAGCACCCGTACTCAATCCGATGGGTATCAGGCGCAGTTCAGGTTTCGGCGTGTGGGCCGGAGGCCCGCACCCCTGCGGCCGGAGGCGGATACTCGTTCGGGTGACCCTTGATACCGAGAGCCTCCCTACCCCCCGGCTCGCCCTCCTTCCCCTGGCCGTTGCGCATGCCGGGGAGATGGCCGGAGTGCTCGGCGACCCCGGGCTCCACACCTTCATCGGCGGTGCGCCGCCCACCGTGCCGGAGCTCCGTGCCCGCTACGAGCGCCAGACGGCGGGATCGCCCGAGGACGGCGTCACCTGGTGCAACTGGGTCGTCCGGCTCCGGGAGGGGGACGAGGGGCCGCTCGTCGGTACGGTCCAGGCGACCCTCCACCGCGCCGGGACCGCCGAGATCGCCTGGGTCGTCGGGACGCCCTGGCAAGGGCGCGGGATCGCCACCGAGGCCGTCCGGGGGATGGTCGCCCGGCTCACCGAGCACGGCGTGCGGACGTTCGTCGCGCACATCCACCCCGACCACGCCGCGTCCGCCGCCGTCGCCACCGCCGTCGGGCTCATGCCCACCGGGGAGCGGCACGAGGGCGAGGTCCGCTGGCGGCTCGACGTCACGTCGAACCGGACGACGGCCTGATCGCGGCCTGACGGCGATCTGGCTCCGGCTCAGCCCGTCCGCACCGGCGCGTCCGCCCGCACGTCCGTCTCCGGTGGGGCTTTCGAAGAGGAGCCCCCCTGTCGTCCCTGCCGTCCGCGGCGGGCCGACCACCACACCCATCCCGCCACCAGCACCGCCGCTCCGGCGCCCAGGCCCAGGCCCGCTCGCAGGCCCGGCGGGCGGAAGTAGCAGCTCACCGACGTCCGGCCGGCGAGCGGCACGGCCACCAGGCCCCCGTACGAAGCCGCCGGGCGGCCCTCGCAGCTCCATCCCGCGATCCTCGGGGCCGCGATCAGCGCCGTCCCCCTCGTCCCCGGCGGGAGTTCCGCGCGGATACCGCTGTCGGTGACGTCGACCGAGGTCGCCGCCTTCGCGCGCAGGCCCTCCACCGCCGCCGTCAGCCGCCCCCGGTCCAGACAGCCGACCTCGTGGTCACCGCCGCGTTCGCCCTTCAGGGCCACGACCGTGCCCGCCGTCTCCTGAACGCCCAGGGAGGTCAGCGCGGCCCGCCGCTTCGGCATCTGGCCGCTCATCCTCACCGGCGCGCCGCCCGCGCCGAGCCGGGCCGTCCCCCTGAAGTCGGGGGCCCAGAGAAAGACTTCGCTGCCGACCGGACAGGCCGCCTTCCCCGGCAGCGTGTACACCGACGAGCCGAGCAGCATCTCCTGGTTGCGGAACGGAGAGGCCCCGTACCGCGGTACGGCCGCTCCCTCCGGACGTACCGTCACCAGCGGCAGCACCGCGTCCGTCCGTACCACCCGGTCGCCCCGCCACCGCGCGCCGACGCCGAACAGCGCGTCCGTCACCGGGTTGTCCAGGCTCTGCAGATTGCGCCCGCGCGAGGTCCAGCCGCCGCCGAGCGAGGCCAGCGTCTCCGTCAGCACCGTCGGCGTGTGACTGCTGTAGTACGCGGCGCCCTGGCCGCCGAAGAGCATCGGCTCGTTGCCGGTGATCTGCTCGCGGCCGGAGTCGGTGCGGTACGCCGGCCAGCCGTCGGCCTCGGCGAGCGCCGCCGTCCGCCGGTCCTGTTCCGCGCCCCAGGCCGGATAGTCGTCCAGCCGGCCGAGCCGCTCCCGGTCCGCGTACGCCGTGGTCGCCGCCGCCTGCCCGACGAGCGCTCCGGCCAGGAGCGCCGCCGCGACCACCGGGAGCCTCCCGCGCGCGGCCAGCCACAGCGCGCCCGCCGCCGCGGCCAGTCCGAGGGCGAACAGCGGGTACGACCAGCCGGTCACCAGCTCGCTGGCGACCGCGCCGACCCCGACCGCCGCCACCACGCCGACGCCGCCGAGCAGCGCGCGCCGCCCGGGCCAGCCGTACGAGAGGACGGTCCAGGCGGCGAGGACCAGGACTCCGGAGAAGACGAACGTCTGCCGGTACGGGCTGCCGTTCGGGGTGGCGAAGACATGCCACACCAGATGCGTCGGCGCCCACTGCAGCGACAGCGCGACCGCTATCGCGAACCCGGCCCACAGCCACCGTTCCCGGCGCGGCACCTTCCGGTGGAACAGCAGCGCCCCGGCGAGCAGCAGGGTGCCGGTGCCCACGAACGCGGCGGGGGTGTAGAAGCCGTACGTCGCCGGGAGCAGCCGCGCGAGGAAGTCCGGCCAGCCGGCCGCCCGGAACTCGTTCGTCCAGCCCGGGTACGCGTGCGTGGAGCCGAGGAACACCGGTACGAGGACCGGCGCGGCGAGCCCGATCCCGAGCAGCACGGTCGCCATCGCCCGGACCACCACCCGGACGCGCAGCTCGCGAGCGGCCGCGAGCCGGACCAGGAGCACGAGGGCGGCTCCGATGGTCGCCATGTACGCGGTGTAGAAGTTGCCCACCCAGCACAGCGCGACGACCAGTGGACCGAGCAGCGGGCGGCGGCCCTGCCGTGCCCACTCGCCGACCATGACCAGCAGCGGGAAGGCGATCAGCCCGTCGAGCCACATCGGGTTGTACGTGGCCTCGATGACCGACCAGCCGCACAGTCCGTACGACGCGCCGAGCACCGCCGCCGCCCACCAGGGGCCGGGCCGCAGCCGCAGCAGCGCCACCGTCATGGCGGCCGCGGCGGCGGCCGTCTTCAGGACGGTGACGGCGTAGACCGCGTACTCGATGTCCTCGCGCGGGAAGAGCGCCACGAGCAGTGCGAAGGGGCTGCCCAGATACGTCCCGAGGTCGGGCAGGAAGCTGGTGCCCCAGCCGGACTGCCAGTTGAGGAGCAGCCCGCCGTCCCCCCGTCCGTGCAGCAGGTCCCACAGGTGGGCGTGGTACGGGACGAACTGGTTGGCCAGGTCGTTGACGCTCCGGCGTTCCGGACCGAAGGGGAACGTACGGGCGACTGCGTCGCCCGCGAACACCGCGAGGACGGTGAGGAACGAGGCGAGGCCGGCGGACCGGCCCACGGCCGGTCTGGTCTGAGCAGGCATGATGGTGTGAATATGCCAGTACGGAACACGAAATGGTGATCGAGCAGGGCCAGTTCACCGAATGGTCGCCTGGCCGTCATGTCTCGAATCGGCCGGAGACATCCGAGTGGGCTGTCGTGTCCTTCGTGCTGCTCTCGATCGTGGTCCCGTGTTTCAACGAAGAGGAGATCATCGGTCGCTTCCACGACCATGTGACCGCCGAACTCTCCGCTTTCGACGGAGAATTCGAGCTGGTCTATGTGGACGACGGAAGTCACGACCGGACTCTCCCTCTCCTGGAGGGGATCGCCGCCTCCGACCCCCGCGCCCGTTACGTCTCCTTCAGCCGGAACTTCGGCAAGGAGGCCGCGATGCTGGCCGGCCTCCAGCACGCCGAGGGCGACGCGGTCGTCATCATGGACGCCGACCTCCAGCACCCGCCGGAGCTCGTGCACCGCATGGTGGCCCTGCACGCCGAGGGGTACGACCAGGTCATCGCCCGGCGCACCCGCAAGGGCGACCGGGTCACCCGCACCATGACGGCGCGCCTCTACTACTGGGCGATCAACCGGCTGGTCGACGTCGAGCTGGTGGACGGCGTCGGCGACTTCCGGCTGCTTTCGCGCCGTACCGTCGACGCGATCCTCGAACTCACCGAGTACAACCGTTTCTCCAAAGGCCTTTTCGCCTGGGTCGGATTCCGCACCACCACATTCGAGTACGAGAATGCGGTGCGCGAGCAGGGCCGCTCGAAATGGACCTTCGGAAAGCTGCTCAACTACGGACTCGACGGGCTGCTCTCCTTCAACAACAAGCCGCTGCGGGCCGCCGTCTACCTGGGAATGATCCTGGTCTCGGTGGCGCTGGCGTATGCCGCCTGGATCGTCGGCGACGCGCTGGTGAACGGCGTGGACACCCCCGGATACGTCACGCTGCTCGTCATCGTCACGGCGCTCGCCGGCGTCCAGATGGTGATGCTCGGGCTCGTCGGCGAGTACGTCGGACGCATCTACTACGAGGTGAAGCGGCGGCCGCACTTCCTGGTGAAGGCCACGAACGCCGATGTTCCCCGGCCCAGGGCCGCCACCAGCCGAACCGTTACGTCGTTGGTCGAGACAGTCACGACGAAGTAGTGGCCGCGAAGGAGTGGCCCAGGCTCCGGTGACTGCCTAACATCGATCACCGCAAGGTCGTTCCACCCGCCCGTCACCCGACCACCACCCCTCAACGAGGCGCTTCGCGCCGCACCTGCTGAATGACCCACGCCGGGAGGCTCCTTTGCACCGCCGCACTGCGCTCTCCGTCTCCGCCGCGCTCCTCGTCGCGGCGCCGCTGCTCACCGCCTGCGGCGGTGAGGCCCACCCAGGGGCGGCGGCCGTCGTCGACGGCGAACGGATCGAGGTGTCCAGTCTCCAGGCGCAGGTACGGGACGTACGGACCGCGCAGGAGGCCTCGCCGCAGGCGGCGCAGCTGATCGAGGCCACCGGTGACCTCAGCCGCGAGAAGCTCAACGTGATGATCTTCGACCGGGTGGTGGACCGGGTCGCCGAGGACAACGGGATCACGGCCTCGCGCGCCGAGATCCAGAAGGCCAGGGACGAGTTCACCCAGCAGAGCGGCGGCCGGGAGCAGCTCGCCGCGACGCTGCTCCAGCAGCAGGGCGTCGCGCCGGACCAGATCGACGGGGTCGTCCGCCGCACGGTCCTGATGAACAAGATCGCCGCCAAGCTGGGCATCGCGAACACCCCCGCGGGTCAGAAGAAGCTCACCGAGGTCTTCACCGCCGCCTCCAAGGACCTCGACATCGATGTGAACCCGCGCTTCGGCGCGTGGGACGACGACAAGATCCAGCTGGGCACCTTCACGGCCCCCTGGGTGCGCCAGATCAGCCAGGACCCCGCGGCCGCCGAAGCGGGTGCGTAGCCGCCACGGCGTCCACGTAAGGTCGAAGGGTGAACGCTGAATCACCCGTCGAGCCCGGCCGTATCGTCCTGCTCACCGCCAGCCACCGCGTGGCGCCCGGACTGCTGTCCTGGCCCGCGTGGCAGGCGCTGCACGGCGCCGACCGGGTGCTGTGCGCCGACGAACACCACCCGCAGCTGCCGTATCTGCGCGAGGCCGGGGTCGCCGTCGAGCACGCCCGCCCCGCCGCGCAGGACCTCGTCGACGCGTGCGCCGGGGGCCGGACCGTCGTCGTCCTGCCCTCCGGCGAGGGCGACCAGGCGCTCACCGACGGGCTCGCCCGGCTGGCCGGCTCGGGCCGCGTGACGATGCCCGACCTGGAGCTGCTGCCCGGCTCGTACGACCTGCCCGGCGCCCGCCTCCTCGACCTGGTGCAGGTCATGGACCGGATCAGGCGCGAGTGCCCGTGGTCCTCGCGCCAGAGCCACAAGGGACTCGCCAAGTACGGCATCGAGGAGGCGTACGAACTCGTCGAGGCGATCGAGGAGGGCGACCGCGACGAGCTGCGGGAGGAGCTCGGGGACGTCCTGCTCCAGGTCGTCTTCCACGCGCGGATCGCGGAGGAGGACGAGGAGGAACCGTTCTCCGTCGACGACGTCGCCGGGACGATCGTGGAGAAGCTGATCCACCGCCACCCGCACGTCTTCGGCGACGCCAAGGCCGAGACGCCGGAAGAGGTCAAGGAGCACTGGCTGCGCACCAAGGCGATCGAGAAGCAGCGCGACTCGGTCACCGACGGGGTGCCGCTCGGTCAGCCCGGCCTCGCGCTCGCCGCGAAGCTGGCGGGCCGGGTGCGGACGGCGGGCCTGGACGTCGAGCTGCCGAAGGGCGAGGGGATCGGCTACGAGCTGCTCGATCTCGCGGCACGGGCCGAGACGTCCGGCGTCGACCCGGAGGCGGCCCTGCGCGCGGCCGCCCGCGTCTACCGCGACACGATCCTCGCGGCGGAGGCCGCCCTCAGGACGGCGTGATCGCAGGGAGCACGGGGGCCACCGGGACACGCGAGAGCACCGGGAGCACCCGGGCGCCGGCCGGGCCCTGATCAGGGGTGGTGCGGTGCCCGTGCCGCCGGGTCGTGCCAGGGGACTTCCGGGGGGTCGATGAACCACTCCGCCGTGCCGATCCGGCGGGTGCCGAAGCCGGCCACGGCCGGCAGGCGGTCGTGGTGGACGCGTGCAGCGCCCAGGTGGTCGAGGACCGGCAGGGCCTCCGCGAGGAAGCCGGGCGGGCCCGCCAGATACACGTCGTGGGCCGGCCAGTTGCCACAGGTGTACAGCGCGTGGAGCAGCCGCTCGGTCGCCTGGTCGCGGGGGTGGCGGGGCGCGGAGGTGATGTACGTGACGTGCAGCCCGGGTATCCGTTCCCTCAGGCGCTCGGCGTCCTCCTTCCCGTACAGGTACTCCTTCGCGCGCGCGACGAGGAAGAGCCGGGCCTCGACGTCCTCCGGCCTCTCCGCCACCTCTTCGAGGAGCGCCTTGACGGGCGCCCAGCCGGTCCCGGCCGCGATGTAGCTGCGCGGGACCGACGGCGCGGTCCGCGCGGTCAGCGCGCCGCCGGGCGCGCTCAGCCGCAGCCACTCGCCCTCCCGCGTGTCGTCGACGAGCGCCGTGCTCATCGCACCGCCCGGGATGCGGCTGACGTGCAGGTCCACCGTCCCGTCCGCGCGGACGGCGTTGGCCAGGGAGTACGTCCGCCACACCCGGGGGACCCGCAGCGAGCTGACGCCGACGTACTGCCCGGGCCGATGGGCGAAGGGGCGGCGCGGTTTCAGGGTGAGGACCGCCAGGTCCTCACCGAGCAGCTTGCGCCGGACGACGACGGCGTCCCACCACGCCGGCTGCCCCTCGGCCTCGGCCTGGTCGGCGCCTCGCATCATGAGCTCGGCGACGTACCCGTACGCCTCGGTCCACGCCTTCTCGGCCTCGACGGTCCAGGCGGCCCCGGCGGCGTGGGCGAAGGCGGCGGTGAGGCTGGAGCCGAGGGCGGCGTAGAGCGGGGGCGTGGCCAGGAACTTGCGGTGGTCGCGTCCCAGATGGGCGAGGTACTCCGGCAGCCCGGGGTCCTCCAGGTGGGTCACGACATGGGTGAGCGCGGCGAAGAGCCGGTTGCGCTGCGCCCGCATGTCCTCGGGGAAGAGCTCGCGGACGCCCGGGTTGTGCCAGAACAGATGGGAGTAGAAGAAGGTGACGGCATGTTCGGCCCGCCGCTCGACGACGGCGAACGTGCTTCTGAGTAACTGGGCATCCACGCGGGAGAATCTAGGCCACGCGCCTTCACAGGACGATCACATCTGGGGGACCGGTCGGCCCGGAGGCCGGCGCGACGCCGACCTTGTACCGTCTCAGGGTGAGTACGCCCCCCGCCCAGCCCCCCGCTCCCGACCTCTTCACCTGGGAGTTCGCGACCGATCCGTACCCCGCCTACGCCTGGCTGCGCGAGCACGCGCCCGTGCACCGGGCGAAGCTGCCCAGCGGGGTCGAGGCCTGGCTGGTGACGCGGTACGCGGACGCCCGGCAGGCCCTCGCCGACCAGCGGCTGTCGAAGAACCCGGCGCACCACGACGAGCCCGCGCACGCCAAGGGGAAGACGGGGATCCCGGGGGAGCGCAAGGCCGAGCTGATGACACATCTGCTCAATATCGACCCACCCGACCACACCCGGCTGCGGCGGCTGGTCTCCAAGGCGTTCACCCCGCGCCGGGTCGCCGAGTTCGCTCCCCGGGTGCAGGAGCTGACGGACCGGCTGATCGACTCCTTCGCGGCGAAGGGCGAGGCCGACCTCATCCACGAGTTCGCCTTCCCGCTGCCCATCTACGCGATCTGCGACCTGCTGGGCGTACCGCCCGAGGACCAGGACGACTTCCGGGACTGGGCCGGGATGATGATCCGGCACGGCGGAGGGCCGCGCGGCGGGGTGGCACGGTCGGTCAAGAAGATGCGCGGATATCTGGCGGAGCTGATCCACCGCAAGCGGCTCGATCCCGGCGACGACCTGATCTCGGGGCTCATCAAGGCCTCCGACCACGGCGAGCACCTCACCGAGAACGAGGCCGCCGCGATGGCCTTCATCCTGCTCTTCGCCGGTTTCGAGACGACGGTCAACCTGGTGGGCAACGGGGTCTACGCCCTGCTGCGCAATCCCGGTCAGCGCGAGCGGCTCCAGGCCTCGCTCGCGGCGGGGGAGCGCGGACTCCTGGAGACCGGTGTGGAGGAGCTGCTGCGATACGACGGCCCGGTGGAGCTGGCGACCTGGCGGTACGCCATGGAGCCGCTGACGATCGGCGGGCAGGAGATCCCGGCGGGCGACCCGGTCCTCGTGGTGCTGGCCGCCGCCGACCGGGACCCGGCGCGCTTCGACGAGCCGGACACGCTCGATCTGTCCCGGCGCGACAACCAGCACCTCGGCTACGGGCACGGCATCCACTACTGCATCGGCGCACCGCTCGCCCGGCTCGAAGGGCAGATCGCGCTCGCGACGCTGCTGACTCGCCTGCCGGACCTACGACTTGCCGCGGATCCGGCCGATCTGCGGTGGCGCGGAGGGCTCATCATGCGGGGATTGCGCACGCTTCCGGTCGAGTTCTCCCCTTTGGGTGGCTGACGGATCGTCAAGACTGTGACTTTCGCGTGATCTCCGCTGCATCGACTTGTTACTGACGTTCGAATGCCGCTACGTTCACCGTCACCTCAGCAGTCACGCGAAAGGCCCTCCCCATGCGCTCCGGGAACGGACGACACCGCAGACCCCGCCAGGCCCCCGCCATCGTTGTCGCCGCAGGCGTGACGGGATCGGCCTTGGCGCTTCCCCTCCTCGGCGCGGGCTCGGCGTCCGCCGCCGACGCCGCCACCTGGGACCGGGTCGCCGAGTGCGAGTCGGGCGGCCTGTGGAGCGCCCACTTCGGCAACGGGCTCTACGGCGGACTCCAGTTCACCCAGGAGAGCTGGGAGCGGCACGGCGGCCTCGCGTACGCGACCAGTGCGGACCTCGCCAGCCGCGCCCAGCAGATCGCGGTGGCGGAGAAGGCGTTCGCCGCGGGCGACACGCAGTGGGCCACCTGCGCCCCGATCGCCGGGCTGACGAACGACGGCGCCACGCCCGATGTCGACCCGGGCCCGGCCGTGAAGCCGGCGGAGCCCACGGGTCCCCTCCCGGAGTCGAACCGGACCGCGGGCCTTCCGGCCGGATCCGAGACGGCGTCCCCCGAGGCCGACATCCCCGAGACCACCTCGCGGGGGAACGACAGGTCGACCGCGACGCCCGAGACGTCCGGCACGCCCACCGCGCCGACCGCTCCGTCGAGCCCGGGCACCGGGAAGCACCGCGGTGACGCAGCCCCGGAGGAGTCGGTCAATCCGGGCAAGGGTGGCGAAAAGGGTCGGCATGCCTCGCCGACCGATTCCCCGACCGACGCGCCGACTGACATCCCGGCACCTGGCGCGGACGCCGGTGCGGATGCGGCAGATCAGGGCAACCAGGGCAGTAAGGGCAACCCGGACAACACGGCTGCTCAGGACATCGCTGACGCGATCGGTGAATACACCGTCAAGCCGGGCGACAACCTCTCGGTGATCGCCCAGCAGAACGAACTCCCGGGCGGCTGGGGCGCCCTCTATGACGCCAACCGCTCGACGGTGGGTGCCGATCCGGACCTCATCCTCCCTGGCCAGAGCCTCGACCTCAGCCTCGGGTCGACCGCGAACCAGGGATAGTTCGGGGCCGTATGTCCGGTTCTGCGCCAGTGAGACATGGGTCTCTTTGTCTCAACTGGCGCTTCCCGTCCGCAAACTCTGCTTCCGTCACCTCTCACCTGCGTAAATACCCTTCGTCCCGAGGCAAGTAGGGATGATTTGTCCGACCTGGGCCTCTTTGAACTTCCCCCGGGTCTGTGTCTACGGTCAGGACCGCTCGCCACCGCGGGCCCCGTCGACCGAATCGCCGAATCCTGCCGTCGGCCGATGGGAACAGTCGTCGCGTCAAGCGCCGTAGGCAGGAGCGGGGGACCCAAGGTAAGTGCCGCCCCCGGCCGTTGAGACAGACGGCCGACGGACCGGCTTGGGGTGAAGCCGCGCGCAAGGTCGCGCGGCCGGGCAACTCACATGGCCCGAACCCGACAGCTCACCTCGCAGGCGTCGGTGAGGAGAAGTTCCATGCTGTTTTCCACCAAGGGCAAACACCGTCGTCCCTCCAAGGCCACCCGCGCCGTCGCCCTCGCCGGTGTCGCCGGTGTCGCCGTCGCCGCCCCGCTGATGACCGCCGGGTCCGCCTCGGCCGCCACGGCCTCCGAGTGGGACACCGTCGCCCAGTGCGAGTCCGGTGGCAACTGGTCCATCAACACCGGCAACGGCTACTACGGCGGCCTGCAGTTCTCCGCCTCCACCTGGGCCGCCTACGGTGGCACCGCGTACGCCGCGACCGCCGACCAGGCCTCGAAGTCGCAGCAGATCACCATCGCCGAGAAGGTCCTCGCCGGCCAGGGCAAGGGTGCCTGGCCGAGCTGTGGTGTCGGCCTCTCCAGCGCCGCCTACACCGGCGGTGCCGCCGAGACCGCGCCGGCCGCCCCGAAGCAGCAGGAGCGTCAGGCCGAGCAGCCGACGACCCGCAGCGAGACGCGGACCGCCCCGAAGAAGGCCGAGTCCAAGAAGACCGTCACCACCCCGACCGGCAAGAAGGTCAAGAAGGGTGACGGCGAGTACAAGGTCGTCGCCGGTGACACTCTGAGCACCATCGCCGCCGCCCACGACGTCAAGGGCGGCTGGGCGAAGCTCTTCGAGCTCAACAAGGACGTCGTCGAGGACGCCGACCTGATCTACCCGGGCCAGCAGCTTCACCTGAAGTGAGCCCCGCGGCTCGCGTGAGTCCGGCGGCTCACGCGAGTCCGACGACCCTCCCGCGGTGACCACCCCGGTCCGGAGCGTTCTTCCCCCGTACGCTCCGGGCCGGGGTTCCGCGTTCCCGGAGCCAGGGGCCCTGTCAGGCCGGGGTGAGGGCCCCGGCGACGGCCCGGCGGCGGCCCGGAAAGAGGACCGCTCGGGGTTACCGCCGAGTAGTTCTGGGGGTCTTTGGCCCCAGATGCATGCCCTTGGGTCCTTTTTCGTCCCAGGGGGCGGGCGCCCGGCCGACGGGAGCCCTGGAGCCGGTTAGGCTCTTGTCGCAAGGCCAAAGCGACCCTGCACCGCAAGCGTCACATCTAGCGTCACATCCCAGAAGGAGATGCTCGTGCCGTCCATCGACGTCGTCGTAGCCCGGGAAATCCTGGACTCCCGAGGCAACCCCACGGTCGAGGTCGAGGTCGGCCTCGACGACGGCAGCACCGGCCGTGCTGCTGTTCCGTCCGGTGCCTCCACCGGTGCCTTCGAGGCCATTGAGCTCCGTGACGGAGACAAGAACCGCTACCAGGGCAAGGGCGTCGAGAAGGCCGTCCTCGCCGTGATCGAGCAGATCGGCCCGGAGCTCGTCGGCTACGACGCCACCGAGCAGCGCCTCATCGACCAGGCCATGTTCGACCTGGACGCCACGGACAACAAGGCCTCCCTCGGCGCCAACGCCATCCTCGGTGTCTCCCTCGCCGTCGCGCACGCCGCGTCCGAGGCCTCCGACCTCCCGCTCTTCCGCTACCTCGGCGGCCCGAACGCGCACCTGCTGCCCGTTCCGATGATGAACATCCTGAACGGCGGCTCGCACGCCGACTCCAACGTGGACATCCAGGAGTTCATGATCGCGCCGATCGGCGCGGAGTCCTTCTCCGAGGCCCTGCGCTGGGGCACCGAGGTCTACCACACCCTCAAGTCCGTCCTGAAGACCAAGGGCCTGTCCACCGGCCTCGGCGACGAGGGCGGCTTCGCCCCGAACCTGGACTCCAACCGTGAGGCGCTCGACCTCATCCTGGAGGCCATCAAGCAGGCCGGTTACGTCCCGGGCAAGGACATCGCGCTCGCGCTCGACGTCGCCGCGTCCGAGTTCTACAAGGACGGCTCGTACGAGTTCGAGGGCAAGTCCCGCTCGGCCGCCGAGATGACCGAGTACTACGAGGAGCTCGTCTCCGCGTACCCGCTGGTCTCCATCGAGGACCCGCTGTTCGAGGACGACTGGGCCGGCTGGAAGGTCCTCACCGACAAGCTGGGCTCCAAGGTCCAGATCGTCGGCGACGACCTGTTCGTCACCAACCCGGAGCGCCTGGCCCGCGGCATCGAGGACGGCGCCGCCAACGCCCTGCTCGTCAAGGTCAACCAGATCGGTTCGCTGACCGAGACCCTGGACGCCGTCGAGCTGGCCCAGCGCAACGGCTTCAAGTGCATGATGTCGCACCGCTCCGGTGAGACCGAGGACGTCACCATCGCCGACCTCGCCGTCGCCACCAACTGCGGCCAGATCAAGACCGGCGCCCCGGCCCGCTCCGAGCGCGTCGCCAAGTACAACCAGCTCCTGCGCATCGAGGAGATCCTCGACGACGCGGCCGTCTACGCCGGCCGCAGCGCCTTCCCGCGCTTCAAGGGCTGATCAGCTGATCCCGGGGAACCCTCGGTTACGTACGTCCCCGCACCCGGTCCCGTACCGTGTGCGGGGACGCACTTGTTACGGGACGACACAGGGGAGGCGACAGGAGATGGCCGCGAAGGACCGGGACCGGTTCTCCACCGCGACCAGGATCAGGTTGCTCGGCGAGCAGACCGCCGCCCGTGTCTACCGCTCCCAGACCCGCCGTCAGGCCCGCCGCTCCCGGCTCACCGGCCGGGCCGCCTTCCTCGCCCTGGTGGTCTGCTCGCTGGTCGTCGCGCTCGCGTACCCCATGCGCCAGTACGTCTCCCAGCGCGGCGAGATCGCCGAGCAGGAGCGCCAGGCCGCCGACGCCGCCGCGCGCGTCGAGGAGCTGCGGGACGAGAAGGCCCGCCTCCAGGACCCCGCCTACGTCCGCCGGCTGGCCCGGGAGCACCTCCACTACGTGATGCCCGGCGAGACCGGCTTCACCCTGAACGACCCCGAGGCCGAGCGCGCCCGGCGCACCGAGCAGGGCGCCGCCGAGCACCCCTGGTACTCCGACCTCTGGGACGGCGTCGACCGCGCGGACGCGCGCCGCTAGCGCGCGCGACCCGCACACCGGAGCCGACCCGTACCGAAGCAGACCTCCCCACCGACCGCCCCCGACGACACTCCGACGAGAAGACAAGACGTAACGATGGAAACGCCCCCTCCGCAGACCGCACGCACCGAGCCGACCGAGGCGGACGTCGCCGCCTTCGAGCAGCAGCTCGGCCGCCCGCCCCGGGGTCTGCGCGCCATCGCGCACCGCTGCCCCTGCGGCAACCCGGACGTCGTCGAGACCGCGCCGCGGCTCCCGGACGGCACCCCGTTCCCCACGACGTACTACCTGACCTGCCCCCGCGCGGCCTCCGCGATCGGCACGCTCGAGGCCAACGGGGTCATGAAGGAGATGCAGGCCCGGCTCTCCACCGACCCGGAGCTCGCCGCCGCCTACCGGGCCGCGCACGAGGACTACATCGCCCGCCGTGACGCCATCGAGGTCCTCGAGGGCTTCCCGAGCGCCGGTGGCATGCCCGACCGCGTGAAGTGCCTGCACGTCCTCGTCGGCCACTCGCTGGCCGCGGGACCGGGCGTGAACCCGCTGGGCGACGAGGCGATCGCGATGCTGCCGGAGTGGTGGGCCAAGGGCCCCTGCGTCACGCCGTGCACGGACGAGAAGGAGTCGGCGGAGTGACCCGGGTCGCGGGCATCGACTGCGGTACGAACTCCATCCGCCTGCTGGTCGCCGACGTCCACCCCGAGACCGGTGAGCTGATCGAGCTGGACCGGCGGATGACGATCGTCCGGCTCGGGCAGGGCGTCGACCGGACCGGCCGCCTCGCGCCCGAGGCGCTGGAGCGGACCTTCGCCGCCTGCCGTGAGTACGCCGCCGTCATCAAGGAACTGGGCGCCGAGAGGCTTCGCTTCGTGGCCACCTCCGCCTCCCGTGACGCCGAGAACCGCGACGAGTTCGTGCGGGGCGTCCTGGACATCCTGGGCGTCGAGCCCGAGGTGATCACCGGCGACCAGGAGGCCGAGTTCTCCTTCACCGGAGCCACGGGCGAGCTGCACGGCACCGAGACGTACCTGGTCGTGGACATCGGCGGCGGCTCGACCGAGTTCGTCGTCGGCAACAAGCACGTCGAGGCCGCCCGGTCCGTCGACATCGGCTGCGTACGGCTCACCGAGCGCCATGTCCGCAGCGATCCGCCTGCCGCCGAGGAGGTCGCCGCGATCCGCGCCGACATCCGGGCCGCGCTCGACCTGGCCGAGGAGACCGTCCCGATCCGTTCGGCCGAGACCCTGGTCGGGCTCGCGGGCTCCGTCACCACGGTCGCCGCGATCGCGCTGGGGCTCGAGGAGTACGACTCGGAGCGGATCCACCACTCCCGTGTCCCGTACGAGAAGGTCGCGGAGATCGCCGGGTCGCTGCTGGGCTCCACGCACGCCGAGCGCGCCGCGATCACCGTGATGCACCCGGGGCGGGTCGACGTCATCGTCGCCGGGGCGCTCGTCCTGCTGGAGATCATGGAGCGGACCGGGGCCCGTGAGGTCGTCGTCAGCGAGCACGACATCCTCGACGGAATCGCACTGTCCGTGGCATAACGGGCACACGGCGACGCGTCCGGAATCGGTCCGCCGAGAAAGTTCGTGAAGTTCTTCACAAGGAAAAGGGCCCTGATGGGGGCTGTGGAGGGCCATTGGGGCCTCCAACACCCCTGTCGGGGCTCTTTCGTAGGCGGGGAGCCCGGTTCGCTCGATGTTTCCATCGTGTGAATGCACCCCGTGGTTCCGCGTTAACGGGGGCTCTCCGGGCCAGTTCAGTAGGGGTGAACAACGTTCACCCCTGCATCCTGGTTCCTTTGCACGACCATGACCTGGGTCACGTGGGCGGCGGAGTGTAGCAGAGGTACCCGAAGAGCTTGTGAAGGGGCGCACGAGCGACCCCCCTGGGAGGGGTGGATACTCGGATGCATGAGCACCACGGAGCGTCCCAGGATCCTCGTAGTAGGCGGTGGGTACGTAGGCCTGTACGCAGCTCGACGCATCCTCAAGAAGATGCGTTATGCGGAAGCGACCGTCACGGTCGTCGACCCGCGCTCGTACATGACGTACCAGCCCTTCCTCCCCGAAGCCGCCGCAGGCAGCATCTCCCCGCGCCACGTCGTCGTCCCGCTGCGACGCGTCGTGCGCGGAGCCGAGGTGCTCACCGGTCGCGTCACCAGCATCGACCAGGACCGCAAGGTCGCCACGATCGCGCCGCTCGTCGGCGAGGCGTACGACCTGCCGTTCGACTACCTGGTCATCGCGATGGGCGCGGTCTCCCGTACCTTCCCGATCCCCGGCCTGGCCGAGCAGGGCATCGGCATGAAGGGCGTGGAGGAGGCCATCGGCCTCCGCAACCACGTCCTGGAGCAGCTCGACAAGGCCGACTCCACGACCAACGAGGAGGTCCGCCGCAAGGCGCTGACCTTCGTCTTCGTGGGCGGCGGCTTCGCCGGCGCGGAGACCATCGGCGAGGTCGAGGACATGGCCCGCGACGCGGCGAAGTACTACACCAACGTGAAGCGCGAGGACATGCGCTTCATCCTGGTCGACGCCGCCGACAAGATCCTTCCCGAGGTCGGCCCGGAGCTGGGCCGCTGGGGCAAGGAGCACCTCGAGGGCCGCGGTGTCGAGATCTACCTCTCGACGTCCATGGACTCGTGCGTCGACGGCCACGTCGTGCTGAAGAACGGCCTCGAGGTCGACTCCAACACGATCGTGTGGACCGCCGGCGTCAAGCCCAACCCGGCGCTCTCCCGCTTCGGCCTCCCGCTCGGCCCGCGCGGCCACGTGGACGCCCAGCCGACCCTCCAGGTCACCGGCACCGACTACATCTGGACCGCCGGCGACAACGCCCAGGTCCCGGACCTCGCCGCCCGCAAGGCCGGCGTGGAGAACGCCTGGTGCCCGCCGAACGCCCAGCACGCGCTGCGTCAGGCGAAGGTCCTCGGCGACAACGTGGTCTCCGGCATGCGGGGCTTCCCGCAGAAGGAGTACTCGCACTCCAACAAGGGCGCTGTGGCGGGCCTCGGCCTCCACAAGGGCGTCGCCATGATCGTCATGGGCAAGATGAAGATCAAGCTCAAGGGCCGGCTCGCCTGGTACATGCACCGTGGCTACCACGGCATGGCCGTGCCGACCTGGAACCGCAAGATCCGCGTCTTCGCCGACTGGACCCTCGCGATGTTCCTGAAGCGTGAGGTCGTCTCCCTCGGTGCCATGGAGACGCCGCGCGAGGAGTTCTACGAGGCGGCCAAGCCCGCCCCGGCTCCCGCCACCCCGGCGCAGGAGAAGGCCAAGGCCTCCTGACGCGCTGACAGCAGGACCCGACGTTCACCGAAAGGGCCGTCCGCCATCCGTGGTGCGGACGGCCCTTTCGCGTGTTTTGCGGAGTCGTTGTGCGGCGGCGGGACTGTTTTCGCCTACGGACGGTGTTTACGTGGTGACGAGCATTTCTGGGGCACGACATCACGGAGGTGTGCACCATGGCCGACGCCGCATTGCGGCTGACCACTCTCGCGGAGGATCTGCTGGGGTCCCCGCTCCCGGTGCGGCTGCGAGCCTGGGACGGCAGCGAAGCCGGCCCCGCGGACGGCCCCGTTCTGATCGTCCGGGAGCGGCGCGCCCTGCGCCGGCTGCTGTGGAAGCCCGGCGAACTGGGCCTCGCACGGGCCTGGGTGGCCGGTGAGATCGACGTCGAGGGCGATCTCTACGAGGTCCTGGACCGGCTCGCGGGGCTGCTCTGGGAGCGGGGCGAGGGGACCAGGAGCGCCCTGGAGTCCGTACGCGACCCGAAGCTGCGGGCCGCCGCGGCGGCGTTCCTGAAGCTGGCCGGGCCGCTGCCGCCCCCGGCGCCGCCCGCCGAGGAGGTGCGCCGGCGCACCGGGTCGCGGCACAGCAAGCACCGCGACAAACAGGCGATCAGCCACCACTACGACGTGGGCAACGACTTCTACGCGCTGGTCCTCGGGCCGTCGATGGTCTACTCGTGCGCGTACTGGACCGAGGGCGGGACCCTGGAGGACGCCCAGCGCGACAAACTGGACCTCATCGCCCGCAAGCTGAACCTGAAGGAGGGCGACCGGCTCCTCGACGTCGGCTGCGGCTGGGGCTCGATGGCCATGCACGCGGCCCGCGAGTACGGCGCCCAGGTCGTCGGCATCACCCTCTCCCGCGAGCAGGCCCTCTACGCCCGCAAGCGGATCGCCGAGGAGGGCCTGACGGACCGGATCGAGATCCGGGTCCAGGACTACCGGGACGTCAAGGACGGGCCGTACGACGCGATTTCGTCCATCGGCATGGCCGAGCACGTCGGCGAGGCCCGCTACCGCGAGTACGCCGACGTACTGCACGCCCTGCTCAAGCCCGGCGGGCGGCTGCTCAACCACCAGATCTCCCGCCGCCCCGAGCCGGACGAGGAGGCCTACCAGGTCGACGCCTTCATCGACGCGTACGTCTTCCCCGACGGCGAACTCGCCCCGATGGGACGCACGCTGACGACGCTGGAGGACGCCGGCTTCGAGGTGCGCGACGTCGAGGCCATCCGCGAGCACTACGCCCTGACGCTGCGCCGCTGGGTGGCCAACCTGGAGAGCGACTGGGCGAGAGCCGTACGGAGCACCTCGCCGGGCCGGGCGCGGATCTGGCGGCTCTACATGGCGGCCTCCGCGGTCTCCTTCGAGCGCAACCGGATCGGCGTGAACCAGTTCCTCGCCGTGAAGACGCCGGAGTCGGGCACCTCGGGCGTGGCGCTGCGGCCGCGGGTGTGGAACGAGGAGGCGTAACCGTGGGAACGGCGAAGGGCCGGACTCCCGTGGGGGAGCCCGGCCCTTCGCTTCGAGGCGCCGCTACTCGGTCTTGATGGCCGTCAGCATGTTCAGCCTCGCCGCGCTGCGGGCCGGCCACAGGGAGGCCAGCACGCCGACCAGTCCGGCCAGGACCAGGAAGATCCCGATCCGGTCCCAGGGCAGGACCAGTGCGTAGCCCGGCAGGCTGTTCTTGAACGTCTCGCCGATCGCCCAGCCCAGGAACGAGCCGAGACCGATGCCGACCACCGCGCCGAAGAGCGAGATGACCACGGCCTCCAGACGGACCATCCGCTTCACGCGGCGCCGGTCGAGACCGATCGCCCGCAGCATGCCGATCTCCTGCTGACGCTCGAAGACGGACATGGCCAGGGTGTTGACGACGCCCAGGATCGCGATGATCAGGGCCATAGCCAGCAGGCCGTACATGATGTTCAGGAGCAGGTTGATCTGGCCGCCGAACAGGTCACGGATGTCCTTCTGGTCCATGACGGTGATGGCCGGGTTGTCGCCCATGGCCTTCGCCAGCGCCTTGTCGTTGGCCGCCGAGGAGCCGCCGTCCATCGAGACGAAGATCTGCGGGATGTAGGACTGCTGCTCGTGGGCGGTGACGATCTTCGCGTCGATGACGACCGGCGAGACGAACTCGCTGTCCTCGAAGATCGCGCCGACCGTCAGATTCCCCTTCTTCTTGTCCCCGAACTCGACCGGCAGCGTGTCGCCGACCTTCCAGCCCTGCTTGGTCGCGGTCTTCTCGGCGATCGCGATCCGGCCCTCGCCCAGCGAGCCGAGCGAGCCCTTCACGGTGTTGAGCTTGATGAGCTTCTCGATGTCGCCGGGGGTGACACCGGAGGCCGAGACGTCCTTGCCCTTGAGCGTGAACCAGCCGGCCAGCTGCGGCGAGACGGCGGTGGCGCCCGGCGTCTTCCTGATCGCCTCGAGGGCCGACGCGTCCAGGCCGTCACCCGCGCCGTCGGCCATGGTGATCATGTAGTCGGCCCGGATCTGATCCGTCGTCATCTTGTCCAGGGCCGCGCCGACGGTCGTACCGAGCACGGTCAGACCGGTGACCAGGGTCAGACCGATGGCGAGCGCGGAGGCGGTGGCGCCGGTACGGCGCGGGTTGCGGACCGCGTTGAGGCCGGCGAGCTTGCCGGAGACCCCGAAGAGACCCACGAACAGCGGACGGATCAGGGCGATCACCGGGCGGGAGAGCAGCGGGATCAGCACGATCACACCGATGAGGGTGGTGAACGCACCGCCCGCGATGAACATCCGGCCGTCGTCGCCGCCCTTGCCGGCGCCGAGCACGATCAGGACCGCGCCGAGCGCGGTGATCGCGGCGCCGATGGAGTTGCGGACCACCAGGGACTTGGTCGTCGCGGCGGCGTGGACGCTGCTCATGGCGGCGACCGGCGGGATCTTGGCGGCGCGGCGGCCGGGCAGCCAGGCGGCGAACATGGTGATCAGGACACCGACGCCGAGCGCGGCGACGAGCGGGGTCGCACCGAGGACCAGCGGGCCGCCCGGAACCTTCAGGTCGAAGGCGTTCATGCCCGCGCGGAGCCCCACGGCGAGCGCGATGCCCAGGCCGTAGCCGACGGCAGAGGCCACCAGGCCCACCAGACCGGCCTCGGCGAGGACGGAGCGGGTGATCTGCTTGCGCGAGGCACCGACGGCGCGCATCAGCGCGAGCTCCTTGGTGCGCTGGGCGACCAGCATGGTGAAGGTGTTGGCGATCAGGAAGACGCCGACGAAGAGGGCGATGCCGGCGAAGCCGAGCAGCACCTGCTTCAGCGCGCCGAGCCCGGCCTCGATGTCCTTGGCCTGCTGGTCGGCGAGCGCCTGGCCGGTCTGGGCCGTGGCGGCCTTCGGGACGACCTTCAGGACCTCGTCCAGGAGCTTGTCGGCGTCGGTGCCGGGGGCGGCGACGACGATGGCGTCCCGGTAGAAGCCCGGCTTCACGTACTGCTTCTGCGCGACGGTGTTGTCGAAGAGGACCAGGCTGCCGCCGGCGCTGACCGCGCCGTCGTCCGTGGTGAAGATGCCCGAGAGGGTGTACTCCTTCACCGGGCCGTTGGTGGCGACGCGGACGGTGTCACCGACCTTGTAGCCGCCCTTGGCCGCGGTCTCCTTGTCCAGGGCGATCTGGCCGTCCTGGAGCGGGCCCGCGCCCTGGGTGAAGTCGTACGCCCGGTCCTTGCCGTCGGCGCCCGGGGCGAAGTTGGTGCCCTTGTTCGACCAGCCGACGCCGATCAGCTTGCCGTTCTTGTCGGGCACGCCGGCGAAGCCGTCGACCCGGCCGGTGACGGAGGTGACGCCGTCGAGCTTCTCGATGCGGTCGATCACGGCCTGGGAGAGGCCGGGCGTCTTCGCGGCCTCCTCCTGGCTCGGGTAGAGGTTCACGGCGACGGCGACGTCGTCGTAGCTCTTCGCGGACTGGTTGCGGAAGGCCTGGGAGAGGGTGTCGGTGAAGACCAGGGTGCCGGAGACGAAGGCGACGCCGAGCATGACGGCGAGCACGGTCATCAGCAGCCGGGCCTTGTGCGCGAGCACGTTGCGCAAGGCGGTACGGAACATGTGTGTGTCCTGGGGTGGTGGCCGGCGCCTGCGGGGCGGGCCGGGAGGGAGAGGGCTGGAAGGGCGGGGGCGCACGCGGCCGGAGGCCGTTCACCGGTCGCCGCCGGGGTGCCGGGGTGCCCGGCGTCGGGCGCCGGTACGTTTCGCCCGCGGGCGGGGGCGTCGGTCGGCGTGACGTTTCGCCGCGCGGGCGGGGCGTCGGGGCCGGGGCCCGGGCGGCGCGGCGGCGCCGCTGCCTCAGCTCGTACGGCCCTTGGCGTCGAAGGCCTTCATGCGGTCCAGCACGCCGTCCGCCGTCGGGGCGATCATCTCGTCGACGATCCGGCCGTCCGCGAGGAAGATCACGCGGTCCGCGTAGGACGCGGCGACCGGGTCGTGGGTGACCATGACGACCGTCTGGCCCAGCTCCCGTACCGAATTGCGCAGGAAGCCCAGGACCTCGGCGCCCGAGCGCGAGTCCAGGTTTCCGGTCGGCTCGTCGCCGAAGATGATCTCGGGGCGGGAGGCGAGCGCGCGGGCGACGGCGACGCGCTGCTGCTGGCCGCCGGAGAGCTGCGTGGGGCGGTGGTGCAGCCGGCCGGACAGGCCGATCAGGTCGATGACCTTCTCCACCCACTGCTTGTCGGGCTTGCGGCCCGCGATGTCCATCGGCAGCGTGATGTTCTCCAGCGCCGTCAGCGTCGGCAGCAGGTTGAACGCCTGGAAGATGAAGCCGATCTTGTCCCGGCGCAGCTGCGTCAGCTGCTTGTCCTTGAGGGTGCCGAGCTCCGTCTCGCCGAGCCGGACCGATCCGGAGCTGAAGGAGTCCAGACCCGCGACGCAGTGCATCAGGGTCGACTTGCCGGAGCCGGAGGGGCCCATGATCGCGGTGAACTCGCCCTGCCGGAAGTCCACGGTGACCTGGTCGAGGGCGACCACCTGGGTCTCGCCCTGTCCGTAGACCTTCGAGAGATCCGTGGCGCGGGCGGCCACCGCGGTGGCGCGGGACACGGTGGGGGTGGTGGTCACGAGGGACTCCTGTCACTGCGGGATGTTCGGGAACCACTCCATCCTGTCGAGCGTTGAGGGCCGGGTCGTCCGCCCACATGCCCGTTCCCGGGGGCGACTGGAGTCGGACCGGGGAGCCCTGCCCTCCTCCTGAGGTATGACGGGGTCCCTGAGAACCGGTACCCCCCGGGGGAGTGCCGCTCCCGGCGGTGTCGAGGCGGCGACTTTCCGTCATTCCGGTGGGCGGGCCTTTGCGGCCGCGAGCCCTGTCACACTCCGTCAGACCAGGCTCCACCTGCGCTGACGCACACTCAGACGTCAATAAAATAAGACAACATCGGGCCGGCGCTCCGCTGAACGGGCGAAGCATCCCGATAGGCTCATGTGCCGACGCGGAGCCGCGCGCCATGCCCGGATGGTGGAATGCAGACACGGCGAGCTTAAACCTCGCTGGCCTTCGGGCCGTACCGGTTCGAGTCCGGTTCCGGGCACTCACGTGGACACACGGCGTGACGTGCGAGAACGGTGCGTGACACGGCACCGAGTGCCTCATCCCCCGAGGGCGGCGGCATGCGCGGCCTCATCCCGGGCAGGCGGAACGGGGAGATCACCGGCCGAACGGAGCCGGAGCGGACGCTCCGGCCGGGTCCCGGCCGGGCGGGCCCGTCCGAGGGACAGCCGACCGCTGTCACCCCGGCGATTCCCTAACGATCTCGGAAAGATCCTCCCCGAGCACTAGGGAGTTTCTTTTGCTTGCGCATTACTCTTGACGCAAGGCCGCGCAGTGCGGCCATGGAGGAGTGAGATGAGGAGCAGCAACCCGGTCTTCTCGCGACGGGGGTTCAGCCGCGACAACGGCCACGCCGGCTTCAGCGCGCCGCCGCAGCCGCAGGCCGGGGGCCCCGCCGTCGGAACCAACCCGTACGCCGAAGGCGCGACGAACCCGTACGCGACCAACCCGTACGCGCAGGACACCCAGCTCGGCGCCCCGCAGCAGGCACGCGGCAATGTGATGACGATCGACGACGTCGTGAGCCGTACGGCCATGACGCTCGGCACGGTCGTGGTCACCGCCGCCCTGGCGTGGTTCCTGCTGCCGGTCGACGAGGCGAACCTCGGCAAGTCCTACGGCATCGCCATCGGCGCCGCCCTGGTGGCCTTCGTCCTGGCGATGGTGCAGTCCTTCAAGCGCAAGCCCTCGCCGGCCCTGATCCTGGCGTACGCGGCGTTCGAGGGTGTCTTCCTCGGCGTGATCTCGGCCACCGTCTCGACGTACATCTCGCCCGGTGTCGTCGCGCAGGCGGTGCTCGGCACGATGGCGGTCTTCGCCGGTGTGCTGATCGCGTACAAGATGCGCTGGATCCGCGTCACGCGCCGCTTCTACGGCTTCGTGATGGCGGCCGCGATCGGCTTCATCCTGCTGATGGCGGTCAACGCGCTCTTCTCGCTCTTCGACGGCGCCGGTGACGGCCTGGGCTTCCGCAGCGGCGGCCTCGGCATCCTCTTCGGTGTCATCGGCATCATCCTCGGTGCCTGCTTCCTCGCCCTGGACTTCAAGCAGGTCGAGGACGGCGTGAACTACGGCGCCCCGCGCGAGGAGTCCTGGCTGGCGGCCTTCGGCCTCACCCTGACCCTGGTGTGGATCTACCTCGAGATGCTGCGTGTGCTGTCGATCCTGCAGGGCAACGACTGACGCACGACGCGTGCGCACACCCATGTGTGACGAAGGGCCCGTCCGGCTTCCGCCGGGCGGGCCCTTCCGCGTCTCCGTGTCACGTGGGCACGGTCAGCCCCTGAGCGCCGCGTCCAGGAGGACGTGTGCCGCGTCCTTCGCCCGGGCGGCCGGCTCGGGGGAGCCGTCGATGCCCGCGACGACCATGGCGCCGTTGGCGAGCAGCGCCAGCTGGTCGGCCAGCTCCCCGGGAGCCCCGAGGGCGACGGTCTGCTCGGCGAAGTACCCCCGCAGGGCCTGCTTGTGCCCGCGGGCGATGCCGGCGACGTCCGGTGAGATGCCGCCCATCTCGCCGAAGGTGTTGATGAAGGCGCAGCCTCGGAAGCCGGGGTCGGCGAACCACTCGCCGAGGTAGTCGAAGACCGCCAGGACGCGCTCGTACGGGGTGGTGGCGCGGGCGGCTCCGTGGGCGGCGATGGCCTCGCGCACGGCGACGTCGCGACGGTTCAGGACGGCCCACACCAGATGGTCCTTGGACGGATAGAGCTGGTAGAGGCGCTTGAGCGAGACGCCGGACGCGGTACGGATGGCGTCCATGCCGACCGCCTGCACCCCGCGCTCGTCGAAAAGCTCCTCGGCGGCCTCCAGAAGCCGCGCCTCGGCGGTCTCGGTGTCCATCGTCGCTTCACCCCCGGGGGTGGGAGATCCATCGTTCTCCCACTCTACCCGGGGCGCCGTCAGAGCAGTCTGCGGGCCGCTCGTCGAAGGTCGTACTCGTGGATGATCGCCTTCGCGTGGCCGTACGCGAGGTCGTGCTCGCCCCGGAGCCAGCTGACCTTCTCCTCGAAGCGGACGAGGGAGGGGCCTTCCTCGACGGTGCGGAGCCAGTCGGAGATCTCACGACCGGTGCAATGCGGGATACGGGCGAGCAGGTTGCGGTGGGTCTCTTCGGAGAATGCGTGGGACATCGGCGCCTCCGGACGCGTGTTGCCGTGTGCTCCTTCCCGACACCGTGCCCGAGCGTCGGCGCGTTGGCAACAGTGCGTGGAGGGCGCGTAGGGTCGCGGAGTGCTCGATACGACTGAACTGACCGCCGCCGTCGAACGGTTCGCCGACCGGCTGCGGGCCGCCCCGCAGAGCCGCCTCCAGCGTGGCGCCGCCGCCGAAGGGCTGGCGCTGGCCAGGGAGTTGGCGCTGTGGGCGCAGCGGATCGAGGAGCCGGGGGCGGTGCGGGACGAGGGCCGGATCATGCCGGACGCGGGCGTGTTCACCGTCGCCGACCAACTGCTCGTCGCGGGAACCGATCTGGCGGAGGCTCTGCGAACGGCCCCGGCCGGCCCCCGGGAACGGGAACTGGGCGAGGCCGTGAGGCTGGTACGTGAGGCGGTGGGGCGCTCGGGACTGTAGGCGCCTGCTGGGCGCCGGTGCCGGCGCCGGCTCGGGACCGCCGGTGCCCGTGGCGGCCGTGCGGCCGCCGGGCCGGGTCAGAGCGAGGCGATCACGCGGTCGGCGAGGATGTAGACGTTCTCGTCGTCCGCCTCTCCGAAGGAGAACGTCAGGGCGTACGCGCCCGATACGCCGGAGCCGCCGAGCAGGACCGGCGTACGGCCGGCGCGCAGGGCCTCGGCGAGGCGCTCCGCGGTCTCCCGGTGGCCGGGCGTCATGCAGAGCGTGGTGCCGTCGGCGAAGACGTACACGTCGAGCGTGCCGAGCGGGCCGGGGCGTACGTCCGTCAGCGCGGTGCGCGTGTCGGCGAGCTCCTCCAGGCGGGCCACGGTGCGCTCGTGGTCGGTGACGACGGGCGTCTGCACCGGGACGAAGTCCGGGTGCGAGGGGTGGCGGCGGCGGGCCGCGGCGAGCTCGGGGGAGTCCTCCGCGTACTCGGTCAGCTCCGGGAACTCCTCCAGGACGCTGTCGACCCCGGTGCCGTCGAGCGCGGCGGCCTCGGCCTCCATCGCCTCCAGGGCCATGGCCTCCAGGCCCGCGAAGTCGGCCTGGCGCGGCACGTAGAAGGGGCCGCCGTCCTCGGCTGGGCCGCCGAGGCCGCCCAGCAGGGAGGGTGCGTCGGCCGCGTCACGGGCCTCCTGGGCCGCCCAGAAGGCACGCGCCTCGGCGAGCTCGCGCTCGCGCTCCTCGGCGAGCGCCTCCGCGACCGCGGCGCGTATCTCCGAGGCGGGCGTCTCGCGGGCGTGCGGGACGGACACTCCGCGCGCGGCGGCGAGTTCGCCACGCAGGGCGACGACCTGCTTACGGAGACCGTGGGCGGCGTGCAGGGCGGCGGCGCCCACGGCCGTGGCGGCGGCCGTGGTCACCAGCAGGGCAAGAGACATGGCGCTCACTGACGTACTCCCGATTCCGAGTCGATCCCCCCGACTTCCTACATCAGCTTGTCCTGGGAGTGCGCCCCCTGTCAGTGCATTACGTCACGAAATGGACAGGTATTTGGGCCCGGTGTTTAACCCCGGAACTGCTGTGACCTGCGGGAACGACTCTCCCCCGGGACATAGGTCACATCCTGGGGGAGATTCGGTCACGGCTGGGACGCGGGACGGTTGGAATCCGCGTCAGAAGGCCATGGGAGCGCTGTCGAGCGCCCCCATGACGGGTTCAGCTCAGCCGCTCGATCACCATGGCCATGCCCTGGCCGCCGCCGACGCACATGGTCTCAAGGCCGAACTGCTTGTCGTGGAACTGGAGGCTGTTGATCAGCGTGCCGGTGATGCGGGCGCCGGTCATGCCGAAGGGGTGGCCGACGGCGATGGCGCCACCGTTGACGTTCACCTTGTCCAGGTCCAGGCCCAGGTCCTGGTAGGACGGGATGACCTGGGCGGCGAAGGCCTCGTTGATCTCGGCCAGGTCGATGTCGCCGATCGTCAGGCCGGCGCGCTTGAGGGCCTGCTTGGAGGCCTCGACCGGGCCGAGGCCCATGATCTCGGGGGAGAGACCCGAGACGCCGGTGGAGACGATGCGGGCGAGCGGGGTCAGGCCGAGCTCGCGGGCCTTGGTGTCGGACATGATCACGAGCGCGGCGGCGCCGTCGTTGAGCGGGCAGCAGTTGCCGGCGGTGACCAGGCCGTCGGGGCGGAAGACCGGCTTGAGGCCCTGCACGCCCTCCAGGGTGACGCCGGCGCGCGGGCCGTCGTCCGTGCTGACGACGGTGCCGTCCGGGGTCGTGACCGGGGTGATCTCGCGCTCCCAGAAGCCGTTCTTGATGGCCTGCTCGGCGAGGTTCTGGGACCGTACGCCGAACTCGTCCATCTCCTGGCGGCTGATGCCCTTCCAGCGCGCCAGGTTCTCTGCGGTCTGGCCCATGGCGATGTACGCGTCCGGGACGAGGCCGTCCTCGCGCGGGTCGTGCCAGGTGGAGCCCTCCGACGCGGCTACGGCGGCGGTACGGGCCTCGGCGTCGGCGAAGAGGGGGTTGTGGGTGTCGGGCAGGGAGTCCGAGTTGCCCTTCGCGAAGCTGGAGACCATCTCGACACCGGCCGAGATGAAGACGTCGCCCTCGCCCGCCTTGATGGCGTGCAGCGCCATACGGGAGGTCTGGAGGGAGGACGAGCAGTAGCGGGTGATCGTGCAGCCGGGGAGGTGGTCCATCCCCATCTGGACGGCGACGATCCGGCCCAGGTTGTTGCCCTGCTCGCCGCCGGGGAGGCCGCAGCCGAGCATCAGGTCGTCGATGTCGCGCGGGTCCAGCTCGGGGACCTTGGCGAGGGCGGCCTGGATGATCGTGGCGGTGAGGTCGTCGGGCCGCAGGTCCTTCAGGGAGCCCTTGAAGGCCCGGCCGATCGGGGAGCGGGCGGTCGAGACGATGACGGCTTCGGGCATCACGGCTCCAGAAGGATGCGGCGGGGTGGACGGACTGAAAGGGAAGTTACCTGCACGTACGGCACGGGTCACCGCCCGAGCGGTGTGACGCGGACCTCTTTTCTAAGCGACCGCTCAGTCGATCGGTCCCGCGGGGGCGGGGGCGGGGGTCTCTCAGGGCCGGTGGGCCTCCTCCGGGGAGGTGGCGGGGTCCGGGGCCGGGGCCGGTTCCGCGAGCCGCCGGCGACGGCGGTGCTTGAGCAGGGCCCACGGCGCCCGCGCGCCCGTGACCTCCGTACCGGCCTCCTTCGCCGCCTCCGCCGCCGCCTTCGCCACCGGCAGCATGTCCTCGTGGCGGTCCGGCTCCAGACGGTCGGTTTCCGGCCACACGCCGAGCACCGCGCACACCGTCGGCAGCACCGCCATCGCCGCCGTCGCGTACCCCTCCGCCGACGGGTGGTAGTTGTCCGCCCCGAACATCTCCCGCGGGTTCGCCGCGAACTCCGGGCCCAGCAGATCGCCCAGCGACACCGTCCGCCCGCCCTGCTCCACCACCACGATCGTCTGCGCCGCCGCCAGCTGCCGCGACACCCGCCGCGCCATCCACCGCAACGGCTGGTAGACCGGCTCGATCGTCCCCAGATCCGGGCAGGTCCCGACGACCACCTCCGCCCCGGCGGTCCTCAGCCGCCGCACCGCGGCCGCGAGCAGCCGCACCGACTCCGTGGCCGGCATCCGGTGGGTGACGTCGTTCGCGCCGATCATGATCACGCCCACGTCCGGCGGGCCCGACGGAGCGGACAGCAACAGTGACACCTGACGTTCAAGATCGTCCGAGCGTGCACCCGGCAGTGCCACATTCCGCAGCACCACCGGCCGCTCGGCCACCGCCGCGAGCCCCGAGGCCAGCAGCGCTCCCGGGGTCTGTCCCGCGCGACGTACGCCCTGACCCGCCGCCGTCGAATCACCCAGAAGGGCCAGTCGAAGAGGGTCCGAGCCGGGATCCGAGGCCGCGAACGAGCGCCCGTACAGCCCTTCCGCCCCCGGTGGCAGGGGTGCCACCCCGCCCCCCACGTTCCGCTTCGCCAGCTGCACCTCGGCCAGGACCACACCCACCGCCGCCACACCGAGCAGTCCGATGCTCCCGCCGCCGTACGCCGCGCCCGCCGCGATCCGCCGTGCCACCCTCGCCCTCGACATGGGGGCAGTCACCTCCTTCAAGCCGTTCAGGATGTAACTGCCCCGTAACCCGCTCCGACTACGCATACGCTGGACGCACCATTACGGAGACCCCGGAGATTACGGTGCAATTCCACGACTCGATGATCAGCCTCGTCGGCAACACCCCGCTGGTGAAGCTCAACAACGTCTCGGCGGGAATCCAGGCGACCGTCCTGGCCAAGGTCGAGTACTTCAACCCCGGCGGCTCGGTCAAGGACCGCATCGCCCTGCGCATGATCGAGGCGGCCGAGGAGAGCGGGGCGCTCAAGCCCGGCGGCACCATCGTCGAGCCCACATCCGGGAACACCGGTGTCGGCCTTGCGATCGTGGCCCAGCAGAAGGGCTACAAGTGCATCTTCGTCTGCCCCGACAAGGTGTCCACGGACAAGATCAACGTGCTTCGGGCGTACGGCGCCGAGGTCGTGGTCTGCCCCACCGCCGTCGACCCCGAACACCCCGACTCGTACTACAACGTGTCCGACCGCCTCGTCCGTGAGACCCCGGGCGCCTGGAAGCCGGACCAGTACTCCAACCCGAACAACCCCCGCTCCCACTACGAGACCACCGGTCCCGAGCTCTGGGAGCAGACGGACGGGAAGATCACCCACTTCGTCGCGGGCATCGGTACCGGAGGCACGATCTCCGGCACCGGCGGGTACCTGAAGGAGATCAGCGGCGGCAAGGTCACCGTCGTCGGCGCCGACCCCGAGGGGTCGGTCTACTCCGGCGGCTCCGGCCGGCCGTACCTGGTCGAGGGCGTCGGTGAGGACTTCTGGCCCACCGCGTACGACCGGAACGTCACGGACCGTATCGTCGCGGTCTCCGACAAGGACTCCTTCCAGATGACCCGCCGCCTCGCCAAGGAGGAGGGCCTCCTGGTGGGCGGCTCCTGCGGCATGGCGGTCGTCGCCGCGCTCGAGGTCGCCAAGGAGCTCGGCCCGGACGACGTCGTGGTCGTGATCCTGCCGGACTCCGGCCGCGGCTACCTGTCCAAGATCTTCAACGACGAGTGGATGGCCGACTACGGCTTCCTGGAGGACACCTCCTCCGCCACCGTCGCCGACGTGCTGCGGCACAAGGAGGGCGGCCTGCCCTCCCTGGTCCACATGCACCCGGAGGAGACGGTCGGCCAGGCCATCGAGGTGCTGCGGGAGTACGGCGTCTCGCAGATGCCGATCGTCAAGCCGGGTGCCGGTCACCCGGACGTCATGGCGGCGGAGGTCGTCGGCTCGGTCGTCGAGCGCGAGCTCCTCGACGCGCTGTTCACCAAGCGGGCGAACCTGGAGGACCCGCTGGAGCGTCACATGAGCGCGCCGCTGCCGCAGGTCGGCTCGGGTGAGCCGGTCGCCGACCTGATGTCCGTGCTCGGCGAGTCGGCGGACGCGGCGATCGTGCTGGTCGAGGGCAAGCCGACGGGTGTGGTGAGCCGTCAGGACCTGCTCGCGTTCCTGGCGAACGGCGGGGCGAAGGGCGCCACGAAGTAGCGCGACGCGTGGTCGAGCGGGCGTTCGCGCAATCGGTACGAGCGCGACACGTACGCGCAGCACCCGCTTAACACGCGTCCGGCACAGTGTTCTCTGTCGGCGTCAAGGACAACGGAGCGGCTCCCGGACCTCCTGACGACGCCTTCCGGACGCGAGACCGGCCCTGACCCGGGCCCGTGTCCCTCGCGGGGACCGCCGTCGTCCCGCCCCCCAGCAATGGGGGTGCGGCGGTCCCCGCCTTCCTCTTTTTCGGGCTCGTCGCCGCCCCGCCTCAGGCGCTGGGCCGCCCCGCCTCAGGCGTCAGAAGGCGTCCCGGTCGTCGTCGCGCTTCGGGCCGAGCTGAAGGCGGCCCCGGGTGGCGTGGACGAAGTTCACGCCGACGATGCCGAGCCAGGCCACGATCAGGCCTTCCAGGTCCGCCTGCGCGACGGCGATCGCGGACAGGGGGATCGCGAGGAGCAGCGAGATGATCCCGAAGCCGTAGCGCTCGCCGAAGCCCTCCGGCCCGGATCCCGGCGGGCGGACGCCGCGGGCCGTCGCCACCTGCTGCTCGGCCGTGCGGCGACGGACCTGGCGGTCGATCGTCGTCTCCAGGCTCTGTTCCACCTTGCCGAGGAAGGACTCGATGAGCGCGGACTCGTACTCCGCTCCCAGCTCCCGCCGGGCGTGCAGAGTGGCGTCCAGCTCGGTCTTGAACTCGTCGGTGCGGGCGGGGTCGCGGCTGTCCATACTCGTCACCGTAGGGAGCGCCCACCCCACGTGTCAGTAGGGGTACCCCCGCATTTCTTGCCCTCCTGCATATCTTCATGCAGAGTTCAAGGTGAATGAATAGGCGGAAGGGGGACGGCGTGAGCGACAGCCCGGCCGGACGGCTGCAGGCGCTCTTCGAGGGGCACCGGCTGACACCGACACAGCGACGGATCGCGCACTGCATGGTGCGCCGCGCCGGTGACGTGGCGTTCCTGTCCAGCGTGGAGCTGGCGGACCTGGCCGGCGTCAGCCAGCCCTCCGTCACCCGCTTCGCCGTCGCCCTGGGCTTCGACGGCTATCCCGCCCTGCGCCGCCACCTGCGGGAGGTCGCCCCCGCCGGGGAGGCGTCGGGGGAGGCGGGCGAGCACAACGAGTACCAGCAGGCCGTCCTCGCCGAGATCGAGAACCTCCGCCACCTCGCCGAGCTCCTCGCCGACCCCGGTCCCGTCGTCCGCGCCGGGCGGCTGCTCGCCGCCTCGCGGCCGCTGCCCGTCCTCGGGCTGCGGGCCGCCTCCTCGCAGGCGCGCGGCTTCGCGTACTTCGCCGCCAAGGTCCATCCCGACGTCCGCCTCCTCGACGAGGGCGGCTCGATGCTCACCGACCGCATCGACGCGGCGGTACGGGCCGGGGCCACGGCCCTGCTCTGCTTCGCGCTGCCCCGCCACCCGCGCGAGGTCGTCGAGGCCCTGGAGTACGCCCAGGGAGCGGGAGTGAGCGTGGTGACGGTCGCCGAGTCGGCGTTCGCGCCCGTCGCCGCCCACAGTGACCTGCTGATCCCGGCCGCCGTGGGCACCGGGCTCGCCTTCGACACGGCCTGCGCCCCGATGCTGCTCGGCCGCGTGCTCCTGGAGGCGATGGCGGACGAACTGCCCGACGCCCAGGCCCGCCTGGAGGAGTTCGACACCAAGGCGGCGGCTCGCGGCCTGTTCGTGGAGTAGCGGGCTCTCAGACCTCGAGCTCGGCCTCGATCTTCCTCAGCTGGTGGCGCGCCATCGCCAGGTTCGCCCGGTCCTTGTTCAGCGCCAGGTACAGGAACAGGCCGTTCGTCCCGCGCCCCTTCAGCAGTCGGATCAGGTGGTACTGGGTGCCGAGCGTGATCAGGATGTCCTCGATGTCCTCCTGGAGGCCGAGCATCTCCATCGTCCTGACCTTGGCGCGGACCACGTCCGTGTTGCCGGCCGCCGCCACGGTCAGGTCGAGATCCTTGCCGCCGCCGATAGTGCCGAGGGCCATGCCGCTGGTGTAGTCGACCAGCGCGGCGCCGATGGCGCCCTCGATGGTCGCGGCTTCCTTCAGAGCGGTCTCGGTGTTCGCCATGGGTGTCGCACTTCCTTTTCCGGTTCGGTTTCGGTTCTCGTTCGGTCTTCGTTCGGTCTGCATCGCGGTGCGCACTCGAGGTGCGGCTACGCCTGGTGTCGGTTCAGGTCCTTGCGCTCCAGCGCCCCGTCGACCAGCTCGCCTATCCGGGCACTGGACCGCCGGGCCTCCAGATGGAGCCGGCCCACGTTGATCCGGGGCTCGGCGAGCAGCGTCAGCACGGCGGAGCCTCCTGCCGCGTACGTGGCGACATAGCCTTCCTCGCCCCGGACGAGCAGTTCGCGGAAGGCGCCCTGCCCGGTGGACTCGGTCAGCCGTTGGGCCACGCCGAGGGCCGCCGCGGTCAGCGCGGCCACTCCCTCCGCCCCCGTGTCGGCCGTGTCATGGGCGAGGACCAGGCCGTCGGCGCTCGCCGCGAGCGCCCCCGTGAGCTGGGGCAGTCGGGCCCGCAGCCGTCTCAGCTCGCCGAGTACCTCGGCTTCTGCGGACATCAGTAATCTCCTCTCGGCGCGCAGGCGCAGGGCACGCCTCATCACAGACTTGCCTCCAGGGCGTCGCGGAGCCGGCGCAGCAGGGCGATGTCCGGATCGGCCGCGAACTCGCCGACCCAGGCAGGGACGGTGGGCGGGGCGGCCGCCATGGGGTCGGGCGGGGTCTCCACGAGGCCGGCGGCGGCGAGCCGGCGGACGTCGAGAAGCGTGTGGAAGGCCGGGCGCCCCAGCAGGCGCGCGATGTCCGCGGGCGTACGCCTCCCGTCGGCTGCGGCCAGCAGCGCCCGCTGACGCAGGCTCACCGTCTGCCCCGGGGCGGGGGCGCGGACGACGACCGGGGCCGTGTCCACCGTTCCGTACGGCCAGACGCTGTCGAGCAGTTCACGGCGGCGTACCGTCTCGCGCTCGACGGCCTCGGTGGAGACCGGGCGCACCGGGCCGAACCAGTGGGCCACCCCGTAACGGAAGCGGGTCGGGCCGGTGGCGGGGGCGAGGGCGAAGAACGCCGCGTCGAAGACCGCGCCGAGGTGGCAGATCTCCAGCTCGCCGTCGCGCAGCCGGCCGCTCTCCACCAGGAACCTGCCGACCTCGCGGCGCGCGCCGGCCCGGTCGACGGCCTCGTCCCAGCCCTCGCGCGGCAGCCGTCCGCCGGTGGTCAGCAGGACGTCCAGCCCGGGGGCGGCGGGGCTCTCGGCGTGCACGACGCGGCCGTCGACGAGGTAGAGCGTGCCGTGGTCGCGGAGCAGGGCGCCGGTCGCCCGCTCGGCGGCGAGCCGGACGAGCATGGGGGAGACGGTCATCCGAGCACCAGCCTCTCGGCGAGGTCGCGCAGTCTGAGACGGGCGAGCGCGAGGTTGCCGGTGTCCCGGTCAAGCCACAGGTGGAGGAAGACGCTGCTGTCGAAGGCGGTGTCGACGAAACGCAGGACGTGATAGCCGCTGCGGGTGGTGACGATCAGATCTTCGACGGGCGGTCCCTTGGGTAACCCGCCTTCGCGGGCCGGTCTTTCCGGACCGGGGCTCGTGGCCCGGGCGTTCGACGCCCTCGCGTTCGCCGTGGCCAGTACGATGGCCGTCGTCGGCGCAGGGACACCTGCGAAGGAGTCGTACTCCGCTGCCGCGCGCGCCAGTTCGGCCGCCTCGGCCGCCGTCGTCTCGTGGTCACCGACCGGCGAGTCGCCCGCCGCGCCGAGGGCGAGCCCGCTGGTCCAGTCGACCAGCCAGGCCCCGCGCGCGCCCGGCAGGCTCATGGCCTCCAGCAGGCACTCGTCGATTCCAGGCACGCGGATTCCCCTCCCGATGCAGCGCGCGGACGTACGGCAGTGACCGTGACGTTACTCAACGTTCCGGTGATGGGGAGGAGTTCTGGCATTTTCCATCGGAACATGCCGTCCGCTTGCTTGAATTCGCCCCCGGCACCCAGGGGGTGTCCCCTGAGGGCTCCGCGCGCGCCTCAGTCCTCCCCGCGCACGCGCAGGACGGCCCTGTTGACCGCCCACAGCCCGATCCCGATGGCGAGCAGCACCCCGGCCCGGACGTACACGTCCGCCGAGCGGTCGGCGAGCGGGCTCGCCAGGACCAGCGCGGTGACGGCGCCGAGGACCGGGAGCGCCGTCGGCGTCCGGAAGTGGGCGTGCTCCACGCGATCCCTGCGCAGCACCAGGACGGCGATGTTGACCACGGCGAAGACGCACAGCAGCAGGAAGGCCGTCGTGTCGCCGAGGCCTTCGATCTCGCCCGTGGAGACCAGACCGATGGTGAGGACGGTGGCGAAGACGATTCCGGTGAGGGGCGTGCGGCGGTTCTTCAGGACCCTGCCCATCACGCGCGGCAGCACCCGCTCGTTGGCGAGGCCGTAGCAGAGCCGGGAGGCCATCATGATGTTGATGAGCGCGGAGTTCGTGACCGCGAACAGGGCGATCAGCGCGAAGAGTTTCGGCGGGAAGTCGACCCCGCCGGCCTTCACGACCTCCAGGAGCGGCCCGCTGGACTTCTCCAGGGTCGCGTGGTCGACGAGGAGCGAGGAGACCAGGGCGACCAGGACGTAGACGGTGCCGGTGACGGCGACGCCGATGAAGATGGCCCGGGGGAAGGTGCGGACCGGATCCTGTGTCTCCTCCGCCATGTTGACGGAGTCCTCGAAGCCGACGAAGGCGAAGAAGCCGAGCGCGGTGGCCCCCAGCACGCTCGTGATCAGTGCGTAGCCGCTGCCCGACGCCTCGAACTCGCCGAGCCGCGACGGCTCCCCGTCACCGCTCAGGACGGCCCAGGCGCCGATCCCGAGAATGATCAGCAGGCCGGTGACCTCGACGAGCGTGAGGACCACGTTCGTCTTCACGGACTCCGACACCCCGCGCAGCGCGAGACAGGCGAGGGCGAGGACGAAGAGGATCGCGATGAGCGTGGCCGGGATCGCGTCCGTGAACTCCTGGAAGTAGTCCCCGCTGAAGGCGCGGGCCGCCGCGCTCGCGGAGGAGAGCCCCGAGCACATCACCATGAACGCGACGATGAAGGTGAAGAAGGGGACCTTGAACGCCTTCTGCGTGTAGAGCGCGGCGCCCGCCGCCTTCGGGTACTTGCCGACCAGCTCCACGTACGAGGCGGCGGTCAGCAGCGCGACCACGAAGCCGATCGCGAAGGGCAGCCAGAGCGCGCCGCCGACCTTGCCCGCGACCTTGCCGGTCGTCGCGTAGATCCCGGTGCCCAGGATGTCGCCGATGACGAAGAGGATCAGCAGCTTGGGCCCGATGGCGCGCTTGAGCGGAGGCTGTCCGGTCGGACCGGGCCGCTCGGCCGCGGGCTCGTCGGTCTGTGGTGCTGTGGTCATGGGCGGCCTCCCGTGCGTCGTCGAGAGAGTGCCTGCCCGGGCGTCCGTCACCTGATGCCCGCCGTACCGTCACTCGTGCGAGCGAACATGCGTACGGGCGACGGGTGGGGGGTGCCGGGTGCGGACGCGGGGTGCCGGCGACGGTCAGTGGCGGCGCTCCACCGAGGCCGCCACGTCGTCCAGGTCCTTCGCCAGCGCCCGGCTCACCGCCTTGGCGCCGAGGCCGCTCAGCAGCTTGGCCAGGAACCCCGTGCGGCTGCCCGCGGCCGGGGTCGCCGAGAACGTCATGCGTACCGTCGTCGCCCCCTGCCCGTCCGGCCGCAGCGCGATCTCGGAGACGTAGCGCATTCCGTGCGACTCGGCCACCGTCACATAGCGGTCCGGCGGCTCGGCCTCGGTCACGGTCATCTCCTCCGTGGCCTCCTTGCCCATCATCCGCCGGGTCTCGCGCCAGCGGGTGCCCACCCCGAAGGCGCCCTCGGTGAGCACCTCGACCCGCTCCACGCCGCTCAGGATCCGTGGCATGTCCCGCAGATCCGTCAGTACCTCCCAGACGGGCCCGGGAGATGCCGCGACCCGGCGCTCGACGGTGACGCTCTTCGTAGCCATGGCTCCATCGAACCACCGGGGGCGGACGAGCGCCCGCAGTGCTACGGCAGCAGGGCGTCCGCCCGGTCGCCGCCCGCCTCGGCGACGATCTCGTCCAGGCTCTGCGCCGTCCGCACGGTCGAGAACGAGACATGGCCGTCGTCGTCCGAGACGGTGAAGCCGTGCACGGCCGGCCGGGGCAGGCTGTTGTACGCGTAGTGGTGGGCGAAGTAGTACGCGCCGGTGTCCGGCACAGCCACGACGTCGTCCGGGCGCAGCAGCGGCAGCGGGCGCGCGGTGGCGAGCAGGTCTCCCGCGAAGCAGGCGGGGCCGGCCACGTCCTGGACGGTCTCCTCCCCGTCGTGCGGCCGGCCCTCGGAGTCGTACGCGAGGACGCGCAGCGGCCAGGAGGCCGGGTCGTAGACGGTGCGGGTGGCTACCTGCACGCCCGCGTGGGTGACCGCGATGGGGCGTCCGCCGGAGGTCTTGGTGTACTCGACGCGGGCGAGGACGGTGCCGTGCTTGGCGAGCAGTGAGCGGCCGAACTCGGTGACCAGGCCGTAGCGCCCGTCGAGGAGACCGGGCACGGTCTCGGCGAGCAGCGCCGCGTACGCGGCGTACGTCGGTGTCTCCACGTCGGAGGCGAAGTTCACGGGCAGTCCGCCGCCGATGTCGACGGTGTCGATCTGCTGCCGCCCGGCCTTGGTGTTGATCTCCTCGGCCAGCTCGTACACGGCGGCGACGCCCTCGGCCATGAGGGAGAACGGGACGCCCTGCGAGCCGCTGTGGGTGTGCAGTCGCGTCAGCCAGGGCCGGTCGAGGTACGCCTGGACGACGGCCTCCCGCGCCCCCTCGTCCCGGAGGGCCACCCCGAACTTGGAGGTGGCGGTCGCGGTCGAGAGTGCCCCGATCGAACCGGCTCCGACCTGCGGGTTCACCCGGATCCCGAGAGGTGAGGCGGTCGGTGCGGAGGTGACGAGCGCGTCGAGCCTGGCCAGCTCCTGGAGGTTGTCGGCGTTGACGGCGATCCCGAGCGCGAGGGCCTGGCGCAGCTCGGAGCGCGTCTTGGCGGGCGAGTCGAGCACGGTACGGGACGGGGCGACGTCGGCCGCCCGGGCGAGGGCCAGCTCGCCGGGGCTCGCGACCTCGACGCCGAGTCCGCAGGCGTCCAGGAGGCGCAGGACGGGCACGAGCGGGCAGGCCTTCACGGCGAAGGCGTGCAGGACGGGGGCGTCGGTGACGGCGGCGAAGGCGGAGACGAGGGCGGTGGCCGACGCGCGGATGCCGGCGGTGTCGAGGAGTCCGACGACCTGGCCGGAGGAAGGGGTGAGGAGGCCCTGCTCGACGGCGGCGCGGACGGCCTGATCGCGACGGTGGGATGCCATGGATCCATAGGACCACCGGCACGGGTGGCGCCGCAGCTGTTGACTACAACTATTCATCAGGTCAGGATGTGAATAGTTACGTCACATCGGAGGAGGCACCCATGTCAGGACCCCGCCCCGTACGGGCCCCGCGCGGTACGGAACTGAGCACCCTGGGATGGCAGCAGGAGGCCGCCCTCCGGATGCTGCAGAACAACCTCGACCCCGAGGTCGCCGAGCACCCCGACAAGCTCGTCGTCTACGGCGGGACCGGGAAGGCCGCGCGCGACTGGCGCTCCTTCGACGCGATGGTGCGTACGCTGCGGACCCTGAAGCAGGACGAGACGATGCTCGTCCAGTCCGGCCGCCCGGTGGGCGTCATGCAGACGCACGAATGGGCCCCGCGCGTGCTCATCGCCAACTCCAACCTGGTCGGCGACTGGGCGAACTGGGAGGAGTTCCGGCGCCTCGAAGCCCTCGGCCTCACCATGTACGGCCAGATGACGGCCGGCTCGTGGATCTACATCGGCACCCAGGGCATCCTCCAGGGCACGTACGAGACGTTCGCCGCCGTCGCCGCGAAGAAGTTCGGCGGCACCCTCGCCGGGACGATCACCCTCACCGCCGGCCTCGGCGGCATGGGCGGCGCCCAGCCCCTCGCCGTGACGATGAACGACGGCGTCGCGATCTGTATCGACGTCGACCCCCGCGCGATCGAGCGCCGCATCGAGCACCGCTACCTCGACGTGAAGGCCGACAACCTCGCCCACGCGCTGGCGCTGGCGACCGAGGCGCGGGACGCCCGTCGCCCGCTCTCCATCGGCCTCCTCGGCAACGCGGCCGAACTGCTCCCGCAGATGCTCGCCGAGGGCGCCCCGATCGACATCGTGACCGACCAGACCTCGGCCCACGACCCGCTCTCCTACCTGCCGATCGGCGTCGACTTCGACGACATGGCGAGCGCCGCCGCCAAGGACCCGGCGGGCTTCACGACCCGCGCCCGTGAGTCCATGGCCAAGCACGTCGAGGCCATGGTCGGCTTCATGGACGCCGGCGCCGAGGTCTTCGACTACGGCAACTCCATCCGGGGCGAGGCCCAGCTCGCGGGCTACGACCGCGCGTTCGCCTTCCCCGGTTTCGTACCGGCCTACATCCGGCCGCTCTTCTGCGAGGGCAAGGGTCCGTTCCGCTGGGCCGCCCTCTCGGGCGAGGCCTCGGACATCGCGAAGACCGACAAGGCGATGCTCGAACTCTTCCCGCAGAACGAGTCCCTCCACCGCTGGATCAAGATGGCCGGCGAGCGGGTCCACTTCCAGGGCCTGCCCGCCCGTATCTGCTGGCTCGGCCAGGGCGAGCGCGACAAGGCCGGCGACATGTTCAACGACATGGTCGGCAACGGCACCCTCGCCGCGCCCCTCGCGATCGGCCGCGACCACCTCGACTGCGGCTCGGTCGCCTCTCCGTACCGCGAGACCGAGGCCATGCTCGACGGCTCCGACGCGATCGCCGACTGGCCACTGCTCAACGCCATGGTCAACGTCGCCTCCGGCGCCTCCTGGGTCTCCATCCACCACGGCGGCGGCGTCGGCATGGGCCGCTCCATCCACGCGGGCCAGGTCACGGTCGCCGACGGCACGCCGCTGGCCGGCGAGAAGATCCGCCGCGTCCTGACCAACGACCCCGGCATGGGCGTCATCCGCCACGTCGACGCGGGCTACGACATCGCGGAGCGCGTCGCGGACGAGAAGGGCGTCCGCGTCCCGATGCGCGAGGGCGACGACGCGTGAGCGAGACCTTCCACGCCATGTGGCGTTCGCTGCGGCCCATCGGCCGCAGCGACGCCTCCGGCGGCTACCGCCGCCACGCCTGGACCGGCGCCGACGCCGACTGCCGGCTCTGGTTCCAGATGCAGGCGGAGGCCCGCCGGCTGAACTACGAGGTCGACCGGAACGGCAACCAGTGGGCCTGGCTCGGCGACCCCGCGGCCGGTGACGCGGTCGTCACCGGCTCCCACCTGGACTCCGTGCCCGACGGCGGCGCCTTCGACGGCCCCCTCGGCGTCGTCTCCGCCTTCGCCGCGCTCGACGAACTCCGCTCCCGAGAGGTCCAGTTCAAGCGCCCCTTCGCCATCACCAACTTCGGTGACGAGGAAGGCGCCCGCTTCGGTCTGGCCTGCGTCGGCTCCCGCCTCACCGCCGGCCGGCTGACGAAGGAGCAGGCGTACGAGCTCCGCGACGCCGACGGGATCACCCTCCCGCAGGCCATGGAGGCCGCGGGCCACGACCCCGACGCCATCGGCCCCGACCCCGAGCGCCTCGCCCGGATCGGCGCCTTCGTCGAGCTCCACGTCGAACAGGGCCGCGCCCTGGACCTCTCCGGCGACGCCGTCGGCATCGCGTCCGCGATCTGGCCGCACGGCCGCTGGCGGTACGACTTCGCGGGCGAGGCCAACCACGCCGGCACCACCCGGCTCGTCGACCGCCGCGACCCGATGCTCACCTACGCCGAGACCGTCCTCTCCGCCCGTCGTGAGGCCGAACTCGCGGGCGCCGTCGCCACCTTCGGCAAGATCGCCGTCGAACCGAACGGCGTCAACGCCATCCCCTCCCTGGTCCGCGGCTGGCTCGACGCCCGCGCAGCCGACCAGGACGCCCTGGACACCGTCATCGCCGGTATCGAGACGGCCTCCCGGGACCACGCGGCACGCCACGGCATCGACCTCACCGTCGTGCGGGAGTCCTTCACGCCGGTCGTCGAGTTCGCCCACGCCCTGCGGGACGAGATCGCCTCCCTCCTGGGCGGGAAGACCCCGGTCCTCGGCACGGGCGCCGGACACGACGCGGGCATTTTGTCCGAATCGATCCCGACCGCCATGCTGTTCGTACGGAACCCCACGGGCGTCTCGCACTCCCCGGCCGAGTTCGCGGCCGAGGACGACTGCGTGGCCGGAGTGCTCGCACTCGCCGACGTACTGGAAGGACTGGCGTGCAGGTGACGACGTACTGGCTGGAACACGCCTGGCTCGACACGAACGTCGAGCCCGGCGTGGTGCTGGAGGTCGCGGACGGCCGGATCACGGCGGTACGCACGGGGGCCGGCACGAGTGCGACCGCGGGGGCGGGCGGCGACGTTCCGCCGCCCGGCGCCGTCGTCCTGCGCGGGCTGACGATCCCCGGCCTCGCCAACGCCCACTCGCACGCCTTCCACCGCGCCCTGCGCTCCACCGTCCAGGTCGGCTCCGGCACCTTCTGGACCTGGCGCGAGATCATGTACCAGGTCGCGTCCCGGCTGACCCCGGAGACGTACCACGCGCTCGCGCGGGCGGTGTACGCGGAGATGGCGCTCGCCGGCATCACGGCCGTCGGAGAGTTCCACTACCTCCACCACGCCCCCGGCGGCACCCCCTACGCCGACCCCAACGCGATGGGCGAGGCCCTCGTCCAGGCGGCGGCCGACGCGGGCATCCGGATCACCCTCCTCGACACGGCGTACCTCTCCTCCGGCTTCGGCGCCGCCCCCGACCGCCACCAGCTCCGCTTCTCCGACGGCACGGCCGACGCATGGGCGGAGCGCGTCTCGCTGCTCAAGGAGAGCGACGGCGTACGCATCGGCGCGGCGATCCACTCCGTACGCGCCGTCCCGGCCGACCAGCTGTCGACGGTGGCGACCTGGGCGCACGAGCGGGGCGCACCGCTGCACGTCCATCTCTCCGAGCAGACGGCCGAGAACGACGCCTGCCTCGTGGCCCACGGTCGCACCCCGACCCAGCTGCTCGCCGACCACGGCGTCCTCGGCCCGCTGACGACCGGCGTCCACAACACCCACCTCACGGACACGGACATCGCGCTCATCGGCTCCTCGGCGACGGGCACGTGCATGTGCCCGACGACCGAGCGCGACCTCGCGGACGGCATCGGCCCGGCCGTCGCCCTCCAGCGCGCGGGCTCCCCGCTCTCGCTCGGCAGCGACAGCCACGCCGTCATCGACCTCCTGGAGGAGGCCCGGGCGATGGAGCTGAACGAACGCCTGCGCTCCCGTACGCGCGGCCACTGGACGGCCGCCGCGCTGCTGCGGGCCGCGACCGCCGACGGCCACGCGGCCCTCGGCTGGGGTCAGGCGGGCACCCTGGAGCCCGGCGCGCTCGCCGACTTCACCACGATCGCCCTGGACTCGGTCAGGACAGCGGGACCGGTGCCGCGTCTGGCAGCCGAGACGGCGGTATTCGCAGCGTCGGCCGCGGATGTGCGGCACACGGTCGTGGGCGGCCGCCATGTCGTACGGGACGGGGTCCACCGGTCCGTGCCCGACGTGCCCCGTGCCCTCGCGGACTCGATCGCCGCCCTGCGCGGCTGAAGCGGCTGAAGGAGAGACCTCTCATCATGAACACGGGCCCCGCGGCGAGGAACAACCCGGCGGCGACCTCCGGCCCCACGAGCGCGAACAGCGCCGTGGCGACGGCCGCGACCGCCATCGTCAACATCGCAAGCCTGGTCACCAACGATCCCTCCCTCGGTGATCGATCTCCCCTGGGTCTGATCCAGGACGCGGCCGTCGTCATCGAAGGCGACCGAGTCGTCTGGGTCGGTGAATCCAGCAAAGCACCCGCCACTGACAACCGGGTCGACGCCGGCGGCCGGGCCGTGATCCCGGGCTTCGTGGACTCCCACTCGCACCTGGTCTTCGCGGGCGACCGCACGACGGAGTTCAACGCGCGGATGTCGGGCCGGCCGTACAAGGCGGGCGGCATCCGTACGACAGTGGCGGCGACGCGCGCGGCGAGCGACGAGGCGCTCTCGGCGAACGTCGCCCGATACCTGGGCGAGGCCCTCGCCCAGGGCACGACCACCTTCGAGACCAAGTCCGGCTACGGCCTGACGGTCGCGGACGAGGCCCGAGCGCTGCGCATCGCCGCCGCGCACACCGACGAGGTCACCTACCTCGGCGCCCACATCGTCCCGCCGGAGTACGCCGACGACCCGGCCGCGTACGTCGACCTCGTCACGGGCGACATGCTCGACGCCTGTGCTCCGTACGCCCGTTGGGTGGACGTCTTCTGCGAGAAGGGCGCGTTCGACGGGGACCAGGCGCGGGCGATCCTCACGGCCGGCAAGGAGCGGGGCCTGCACCCCCGGGTGCACGCGAACCAGCTCTCGTACGGCCCCGGCGTCCAGCTGGCGGTGGAGCTCGACGCGGCGAGCGCGGACCACTGCACGCACCTGACGGACGCCGACGTCGACGCCCTGGCGCAGTCGTCGACGGTCGCGACGCTCCTGCCGGGCGCGGAGTTCTCCACCCGCGCCGAGTGGCCGAACGCCCGCCGCCTGCTGGACGCGGGCGCGACGGTGGCCCTGTCCACGGACTGCAACCCGGGCTCGTCCTTCACCTCGTCCGTGCCGTTCTGCATCGCGCTGGCGGTACGGGACATGGGCATGACCCCGGACGAAGCGGTCTGGTCGGCCACGGCGGGCGGCGCGGCGGCCCTCCGCCGCGCGGACGTGGGCCACCTCACCCCGGGCTCCGCCGCCGACCTCACGATCCTGGACGCCCCGTCCCACGTCCACCTGGCCTACCGCCCGGGCGTACCCCTGGTGACGGAGGTCTGGCGGCGGGGGAAGCGCGTGATCTGACGGTCGCGGGAACTCCGTCGAGGCGGACAGGGGTCCCGTGCCAGAATTCGGCGCATGTCAGTTCGACACCCGCGCCCCCTCCGTCCTGGTGACCGTGTCGGCGTCACCTCTCCCTCCAGCGGGGTCGGCAAGGACCTGCGTGCGCGTCTGGAGACGGCGATCCGTCATGTCGAGGCTCGCGGGTACGAGGTCGTCGTCGGGTCCTGCATGGACGGGACCGGTCATGTGAGCGCTCCCGCCGCCGAGCGGGCGCGGGAGTTCATGGAGATGCTGACCGATCCCGCCATCAGGGCCGTCGTGCCGCCGTGGGGCGGGGAGACCGGGCTCGACGTCCTGCCCCTGCTCGACTGGCAGCGGCTGCGCGAGGCCGAGCCGACGTGGCTCGTCGGGTACTCGGACATGTCGACCCTCATGACCCCGCTGACCCTCCTCGCCGGTGTGGCGACCCTGCACGGCAACAACCTGATGGACACCCCGTACCGGGCGCCCGAGGGGCTGCTGACGTGGCTCGACATCGCCGCCGCTCCGCAGGGCCGGCCGTTCACCCAGATCCCGCCGAACCGGCACCGCGCGGCAGGGTGGGACGACTGGCAGCGTCACCCCGAGGTCGCCGAGTTCACGCTCGACACACCCGGCCGGTGGACCCGGCTCGACGGCGACGGTGACGTGGATGTCGAGGGGCGCCTGATCGGGGGCTGCATCGAGACCCTGCGCAATCTCACGGGCACGCCGTATCTCGACGTGTCCGCCTTCGCGCGGACGCACGCCCCGGAAGGGCTCCTCGTCTACGTGGAGGCGGCCGGCGACGAAGCCTTCACCATCTGCGGGAACCTGCACGGGATGCGGATGGCCGGCTTCTTCGACCACGCGAACGCCGTTCTCGTCGGACGGACCTCGGCCCCCGCCGCGGCCTCACTCACCCAGCACGAAGCGGTGCTGGACGCCCTCGGCCCCCTGAACGTGCCGATCATCGCCGACGTCGAGTGCGGCCACGTCCCCCCGTACCTGCCCCTCGTCAACGGGGCGCGCGCCCGCGTCGTCCACACTTCCACGCGCAGCGAGCTGACCCAGTCCCTGGACTGACGCCCGAGGACGAGCGGACCCGTGGGAGCGGGCAGCCGTCCGACGCCCTCAACCGGCATGCCCCATTGGTCGCTTGATCATCACGAATTCCCCTGAGTCACAGATAGGCCGAGTGCCCTGTCCCGGAGGGTTTTCGACCGGTACCGTCCTGTAGCGGCAGGACTCAGGGGGAAGACCGGGGGGTCGGAGTTGAGCGCTGTCCGTCGTCAGGCTGTCCGCGAACAGGGCGGGGGCCGTAGGCAGTTCGTACGGATCGTGAAACCGGGGGAGCTGACCGCGCGCGAGGACGAGGCGTGGCGGGAGTTACGGGGGAAGTCCGGGGCGCCCGAGAACCCTTTCATGGGGCCCGAGTTCACCCGCGCCGTCGCCGACGTGCGGCCCCGGGTCAGGGTGGCCGTCTGGTGGGAGGACGGGGAGCCCGTCGGGTTCTTCCCGTACGAGAAGAGGTCCTTCGGGCGCGGGCGGGCCGTCGGGCTCGGGGTGTCCGACTGCCAGGGTGCCGTCACGCGGCCGGGCCTCGCGCCCTCCGCCCGCGCCCTCCTGCGCCTCTGCGGTCTCTCCGCCTGGGAGTTCGACAATCTGGAGGCGGGCCAGGCCGCCTTCCTCGACGAAGCCGCCGAGTCGTTCGCCTCGCCCGTCATCGACGTCGGCGAGGGCTACGGGGCGTACGAGGACGTCCTGCGCGCCCAGTCGCCCAAGTTCCTCAGGACCACCCTCGCCAAGGAGCGCCGCCTCGGCCGCCAGGTCGGCCCCACCCGGTTCGTCTTCGACGAGCGCGATCCGGCCGCCCTGCGCACCCTCATGGCATGGAAGTCCGCCCAGTACCGCAGGACCGGCCGGCGCGACCGCTTCGCCAAGGAGTGGATCAACACCCTGGTCCGGCGGCTGCACGAGCTGCGCACGCCCGGCTGCACCGGCGTCCTGTCCGTGCTCTACGCCGGTGACCGGCCCGTCGCCGCCCACTTCGGGCTGCGTTCCCGCACGGTCCTCTCCTGCTGGTTCCCCTCCTACGACCCCGAGTTCGCCAAGTACTCGCCCGGCCTCGTCCTCCATCTGCGGATGGCCGAGGCCGCCGCCGCGGCCGGGATCGGCATGCTCGACCTCGGCCGCGGCGACGCCGAGTACAAGGACGCGCTGAAGACCGGCGAACTGACCGTGTACGAAGGGTCGGTGACGCGCCCCGGGTTACGCGCCGGGCTCTACTGGCTCTCCCGCGAGCCCTCCCGCCGCGCCCACAGCTTCGTACGCAACCGGCCGGCGCTCGCCGCGCGCGGCCGCCGCACCCTCAACCGGATCGCCCGCCTGCGCGGCGCCGGCCAGGCCTGAGCCGACAGCGGGGACACGCACATGCGACCACCACACGCCCTCTCCGTCGTCGACCTCGACCTCGACTCGCCCGACGGACCTGTTCGCTCCCTCCGCCCCGCGCCCGGCGGCCCGCCGCCCGGACCCGGGGACGTCTACGCGCTCGTACGGCTCAGGGGCAGGCCCGCGGCCACCGTGCTCGGGCACGTACCCGAAGGGGCCGACACGGCGGAGACGCTCGCCGCCCTCGCCCGGGCCCGTCTCGACGAGTCCCGTCCCGACGAGTCCCGGCTCCCCGGGGCCCGGCTCACCGGGTCCCGGCTCGGCCAGGACCACCTCGTCCCGCCCCGCGCGAGCGTCGTCGTCGCCAGCCGTGAGCGCGCCGACCAGCTCGCCCGCGCCCTGGACTCCCTCCTCGACCAGGACCATCCCGACTACGAGATCCTCGTCGTCGACAACGCGCCCGTCACGCGCGACACCGAAGAGCTGGTCCGAGGCACGTACGGCGACCGCGTCACCTACGTCCGCGAGGACACCCCCGGGCTCGCCGTCGCCCACAACACCGGGCTCGCGCACGCCCGCACGGAGGTCGTCGCCTTCACCGACGACGACGTCGTGGCCGATCCGCACTGGCTGACCGCCCTCACCGCGCCCTTCGCCGCCGACCCGCGGCTCGGCTGCGTCACCGGCCTCATCCTGCCCGCCCGGCTTCGGACCCCCGCCCAGATCCTCCTGGAATCCCACGGCGGCTTCGCCAAGGGCTTCGCGCCCCGGCTCTACGACCCGGCGCGGCCGCCCGCCGACGAGCCGCTCTTCCCGTTCACCGCCGGCAGCTTCGGCTCCGGCGCCAACATGGCCTTCCGCACACGGGCGCTCGCCTCCGCCGGCGGCTTCGATCCGGCCACCGGCACCGGGACGGCGGCCCGGGGCGGGGACGATCTGTACGCCTTCGTCGCCGTCCTCTCCGCCGGGTTCCGGCTCCGCTACACCCCCGACGCCCTCGTCTGGCACCACCACCGCGAGAGCCGGCAGGACCTGCGGAACCAGGCGTTCGGGTACGGCGCCGGTCTCACCGCGTACCTCACCGCCACCCTCGTCCGCCGCCCCGCCCTGCTGCCCGCGCTCCTCGCCCGGCTGCCCCGCGGGCTGGTCCACGCCACGAACATGACCGCGAGCCGGCCCGCCGAGGAAGGCGGCGTTCCCGGCGAGCACGGCACCCACACCCACCCCTGGCCTCGCAGCCTCTCCCGACTGGAGCGACGCGGCATGCTCTACGGACCGTTCGGTTACGCCAAGGCCCGGCTGCGGATGCGGGGTACGAGATGAGCGCACCCGCCCACACCCGTATACCGGTCCTCCTCTATCACGCCGTGATGGACGATCCGCCCGACTGGATCGCCGAGTTCACCGTCACGCCCAAGGAGTTCGAGGCCCAGCTCGACGCGATCGTCGACAGCGGACGGACACCCGTCACGATCGGCGCCCTCGCCGACCACTTCGCCCGGCGCGCCCCGCTGCCGCCCCGGCCGGTCGTCCTCACCTTCGACGACGGCTTCGCCGACCTGCCGGGTCCGACCGCCGAGGCGCTCGCCGCCCGCGAGCTGCCCGCCACCGCGTATCTGACCACCGGGGCGATCACCCCGGGCGGGACCTCCCTGCTGCCGCCCGCGCCGATGATGGCGCTGGCGCAGGCGCCGCTCCTGGAGCAGTACGGGATGGAGGTCGGCGCGCACACCGGCACCCATCCGCAGCTCGACACGCTGCCGCCCAAGGAGCTCGGACGCGAGCTGCGCGAGCCGAAGGCCGCCCTGGAGGACGTCCTCGGCCACGAGGTCCGGCACCTGGCCTACCCGCACGGCTACAACAGTCCGGCCGTGCGCAGGGCCGCCGTCACCGCCGGGTACGCCTCGGCCGTCGCCGTACGGCACGCGCTCAGCTCCGAGACCGACGAGCGGTACCGGATCGCCCGGCTCATCGTCCGCCGCGGGCACACCGTCGCCGACGTCGAGCACTGGATGGACGGCCGGGGCGCCAAGGCGGCGCCGTACCCGGACTCGCTGCCGACGGTGGGCTGGCGGATGTACCGCAGGGCCCGCGCGCTGGTCAGAGGGCCGGAGTTCGCGGGCTGACCGCGACGGAGACGGCGTCACCGCGTGCATCCGAGGGCCGTGGGACCCGAGGGCCGCAGAACCCGATGGGCGTGACCTGATGGCGAAGAGTTCGAAGGGGAGTTCCACCGTGCAACAGCGTGTGCCCGCACCGGCCACGGGAAGCGACGTGCCGCCGCTTCCCTCCGCCCAAAGGCCGGAGGCGGACCCGGACGCGGAAGCGTCCTCGAACGCCGCCCCGCACGCGGACGCGGACATCTCCGCGCCGCCCCGCGGACCGCGCCGCCCCGCCCCGCAGACCCTCTTCAGCGCGCTGCCGCTGCTCGTGGCGGCCGCCCTCTGGGTGTACGCGCTGCCGCGGATCGGTTTCCGGGACATCGCCGACTACGGACTCCTCGACCGCTTCCCGCCCGCGTTCTACGCCTCTCTCGCCGTCCTGACCTGCGGCTTCCTGGTCACCCTGCGGCGCGCCGGTACGGCTCCTTGGTGGCCGGCGGCGTACAGCGTCGCCATGCTCGTGGCGCTCAAGGCGCCGCCGGCGATCCTCTACGACTCCGTGCGCTACGCCTGGGCCTCGAAGCACGACGCCGTGATCAGCCGGCTCCTCGTCGAGGGCACGGTGTACCCGCAGCGCGAGCTGTCCGGCGGGATGTCCGCGTACGACCAGTGGCCCGGGTTCTTCTCGCTCGACGCCGCGCTCGTACGCGCCTTCGGCGTGGAGTCGGCGGCCTCGTTCATCAACTGGGCGCCGATCGCCCTGGGCGTCCTCACGCTCCCCGTCCTGCTGCTGATCTACCGCACCTTCAGCGACGACTGGCGGCTCGTGTGGACCGGGGTGTGGATCTTCCAGCTGGCGAACTGGGTCGGCCAGGACTACCTGTCGCCGCAGGGCTTCTCGTACCTGCTCTATCTGACCGTCTTCGCCGTCGTCGTCCGGCACTTCGTCCGGCCCGGATCGGCGGGACGGCTGCGGGACCGTACCGTCCTCGACCCGGCGGCGGCCGCCGTTCCGCCGCCCACGACACCGAAGCAGCGCGCGATCGCCGTACTGATCGTCGCCCCGCTGATCGCGACCGTCAACGCCTCGCACCAGCTCACGCCGGTGATGCTGTGCGCCACGCTCTTCGCGCTCTGCCTCACCCGCCGCTACCGCAACATCGGGCTGCTCGTCGTCACCGGCCTCATCATGCTGGCCTGGGACCTCACCATGGGCCGGGTCCTCTTCCTGGAGACCATGAGCACCCTGAAGGACTCGGCGGGCGACCTGCTCTCCAACTCCCGCGCGGGATACGCGGGCGAGCCCACCGGGCCGGGACCCGAACTGGTCGGCGCCGCCAACATCCTGATGGTGCTCGCGCTCGCCGTGCTCGCCGGAACGGCGGTCCTGCTGCGCCGCAGACTCGTCCGCAGCGCGCTGCCGCTGCTGCTCGCCGCCGCCGCGCCGGTGCCGATGTTCGCCGTCAACGACTACGGCGGCGAAATGCTCTTCCGCGTCTACCTGTTCGGGCTCCCCGGCACCGCGTTCTTCGCCGCCGCCGCGCTCGTCCCAGCGGCGGGCGCGGCCGGCAGGGCGGCCAGGGTGGCCCGGCGCACGGCCGCCGTCGCGCTGCCGCTCGCCGTCACCGCCCTGCTGGCCGGCTTCCTGCCCTCGTACTACGGCAAGGAAGGCATGCACTACGCCCCGCCGGCCGAGCTCGCCCTCACCCGGCGCGCCTACGACCGGGCGCCGGACGGTGCGCTGATCCTCGCCACCACCGGCTCCTTCCCGGGCGCCTACTACCGCTACGACCACTACGAGCGCTGGTTCTTCACCGAGCAGGAAGTCCCCGAGAACCTGAAGATGCTGAAGGATCCGGCGGGCTATCTCGCCCGGGGCATCCCCGAGGACCGCCCGGCGTTCGTCGTCCTCACCCCGACGCAGGAGAAGGCGGTCATCGGCGAGGGCTATCTGCCGCCCGGCAGCTTCCGGATCCTGAGCGAGGACCTGAAGCGCTCGCCGCTGTTCCGCGTGGTGGAGGAGAGCGACCACGGGCTGGTCCTGGAGTACCGCCCGCCGTCCCGAACCTCCTGACCGCCCCGCCACCGACCGTCCCGCTGCCGCCGCCCGTTTCCAGCCCGCCCCACGCTTCCCGACCCGACCGATCACGGGAGTACGCCATGCCCCTCGCACACCTCCGGCTCAGAGCGGGCCTGGCGGCCTCCGGCTGGCTCGCGCTCGGCGCCACCGCGCTGCCGGGCGGTTCCCCGCTGCGCTGGATCCCCGTCCTCGCCTTCGTGGCCCTCGTGCCGGGCCTCGCGCTGCTCCACCCGCAGCCGAGCGGGCTGCGGCCCGGCGCCCGGCTGGAGGCGCTCGCGCTCGCCGCGCCCGTCAGCCTGTCGCTGGCCGCGCTCGCCGCGACCTCGCTCTTCCTGGTGGAGGGCTTCTCCACGACGGCGTTCCTGGTCTCGCTCGCGGTCTTCGTGACCGTCGTCGCCGCCCTGCCGGGCGTGCCGCTGCCCGCCGCCACGCGGGGCGCCGTCGAGCGCGAGCCCCGGCGGACCGGCGGACCGCGCACCCGGAAGGGGCTCGGCTGGGCCGGGAGCCGGCCGCGGGCCAAACGAAAGCCCGGTGACGGGCGATGACGGGACGCCATGCGATACCGCAGCGGCGCGCCCACATGGCCGTCGCCCTCGCCGCCGTCGGGGCGCTCGCCGCCGCGATAGGGGTCTACAGCAGCCGGACCGGCGGCGCCGACGACCGCTGCGCCCCCGACGCCAAGCTCGTCACGCCGTGCGGCGCGTGGTGGGGCGCCTACGTCCCGTACGACAAGGACAGCTCGCTCACCGAGCCGGTGTACGCCCTGGAGAGGAAGATCGGCCGCAGGCTCGACCTCGTCTACACCTACCACGACATGTCGGGGAACCCGGTCGACGGCGAACTGCTCACCGCCGACGAACAGGAGCTCGGCCGCGACCGGCTGCTGATGCTGGCCTGGGAGTCCACCGTCTGGAAGGAGAAGCACCACGCCAACTGGAGCGAGAACCAGCTCGGTTGGAAGAACATCGCCTCCGGGATGTACGACGGGTCGATCATCGATCCGCAGGCGAAACGCATCAAGGCGTACGGCAAGCGGGTCTTCTTCTCCTTCGACCAGGAGACCGACTTCCGCATCAAGGAGGGCGCGGGGACCCCGGCCGAGTACGTCGCCGCCTACCGTCATCTGCGCGACCGCTTCGACAGGCTGGGCGTGACGAACGTGGTGTGGGTGTGGACCGTGTCCGGCTATCTCGGCAACAAGGACACGATGAAGGCGCTCTACCCGGGGGACGCGTACGTCGACTGGATCGGCATGGACCAGTACAACTACTACCTGTGCCACAAGTCGCCCAACTGGCTGGACTTCGAGGCCAGTCAGCGGCCGAGCTACGAGTGGCTGCGGGCGAACATCTCCGCGAACAAGCCCATCATGCTGTCGGAGTTCTCCACCGCGCCCGACCCACGGCGGCCGGAGCGGCAGCGGGAGTGGTACGCCGACATCCCCGAGGTCGCCCCGAAGCTGCCGAAGGTCCGCGCGTACGTCCACTGGAACCGCCCCGTGCCGGGACCGAACTGCGACCTGACCGTCAACTCCGGCCCCGCCCTGGAGGGATACAAGGCCGCCGGAGCCGCCCCGTACTTCAACCAGCCGGTGCCACGCGGCTGAGGGGTGTCATGAGGCGCCCGCCTATGCTTCTGCGTGGTGATCACGCGGGTCGACCTGCGGAAACACCCTCATCCACGCGTAACAGGCGGAAAGCAACGGGGATATGAACAAGTACACAGTGATGGCCGCGGGCCTCGTCCTGTCGCTCGGGCTCGTCACGGGCTGCGGATCCTCCGACGGTCCGGAGGCCGGCAAGCAGGCGGAGAAGGGGAGTTCGGAGGCGCCCGAGAAGGCGCCGGAGGCCGAAGGCCCGGTCTACCGCGGCACCGCGATACCCGGCCTGGCCGCGAAGCAGGCGTGGAGCCTGCCGGCCGCCGACCCCATCGACCTCGGTGACAGCTTCCTCTTCGTCAAGAACGCCTCGGGCGAGTACGCCCGGGGCGGGCAGTTCGAGAACGAACCGCTCGACGGCACCACGGGCACCCTCCACTCCAGCAGCCAACCGGAGCCCCTCGAGCTGGAGTTCCGCGATGTGAGGACCGGCGCCGTACAGAAGACCCTCAAGGTGACGGCCGACCGCGTCGCCGCCACCACCTGGCGCGACGGCGTGCCCGCGTTCGAGGTGCGCACCAGCACCACCACGGAGTCCGACGGGCTGAGCGCGGAGGGCACCACCGTCGCCATCACCGTGTACGGAAGCGACGGCGCCGAGCTGGGCAAGGCGGAGCACAAGGGCGACACCCCGTTCCACGTCCACGAGGGCCACCTGATCGAGCAGGCGGAGCAGGCGAGCCTCCTGCTCACCCCGATCGGCGGCGGACAGCCCCGCAAGGTCACCTGCGGCGGGAACCAGGCGAGCTGCTCGTTCGACCCCCGAAACAAGGACATCGACGGCGGCCAGGGCCACGCCCCGCTGATCACCGGCGAGTACACCTTCCACGTGGAGAACGGATCCACGTACGAGACGGCGCCGGAAGAGCTCGTCATGTCCGATCTCGCCACCGGCAAGAAGGTGTGGAGCACGGCGGACGTCACGCCGCCCAAGGGCGTGGAGCTGGACGACGAGGGCGTGCGGACCAGCGGCAGCATCCGCGTCCTCGACGTCCGCGACGGCCGGGTCCTCACCGCGTGGGGTGCCGGGGCCTTCGCGACCGACACCTGGGTCACGGCGACGTACGACCTGGCGAGCGGGAAGCAGATCGGCGGCTCCACGAAGTACTCCTACGCCGACTTCCCCGGTGACACGATCAACACCGAGGGCTCGTCCGTCTTCTCCCCGGACCACCGGCTCGCCGCGGCCGCCACCGAGCGCGGCTCCACCGTGTGGCAGCTCGCGGACGGCAAGGAGGTCTGGGCGCAGAAGGAGGGCGAGAAGGCGATGACGCCGCTGCGCTTCTCCCCGAACGGCGGCGTGCTGTACGGCACGACGGAGGACAGCGACGAGACCGCGCTCGCGGTCGACGCCGCCACGAAGAAGGTCCTCGCGAAGGACCTGCCCGAGGACAGCGTCCCGCTGTCCTCGAAGCAGTCCGGCTACGGCTACTTCAGCACCGAGGCCGGCTTCTTCGTGTTCCCCGCGGCGGGTTAGCCACCCGGACCGCCCCGGAACCCGGTCCGCTCCGGGGCGGTCCGAGGCCCGCGTACGAGGCCTCAGCGCCGTCGCAGTCCCCGTACCGCCACCGCCGTCATCGTGGCTCCGCACACCCCCAGGAGGACGGGCAGCGGGGCCGCCGCGAAGGCGTGCTGGGCCGCCCAGCCCGCCCACACCAGGACCCATACAGCGCACGCCGTGACCCGGACGCCCGCGCCGAGGACACGCAGCAGGACGGCCGCGAGCCCCAGGCACAGCGCCTGGAGGACGATCGGCAGGGCCTCCAGGGCGCCGGCGGGCACGAGGGTGGCGCCGGGGCCGGCCGCCGCGTCCGGGTGGATGCCGAGCAGCGGTGGCGCGGTGTGCAGGGCCAGGAACGTGGCGAGCAGGACGGTCGCGGCGAGCAGGGGCCGCACCCGGCGCGGCGACACCACGGCGCCGTGCAGGACGACCAGCAGGATTCCGGCGGCGAGGGTCACCGGAGGCAGGGCGGCGATCAGCCCCGTACCCGACAGCCGGTCCAGGCCGAGCCCCTCCGCGCGGACGAGCGGGATCCAGAAGAGCCCGGTCGTCAGGCCGAGGAGCAGCCACAGCCAGGTCCCGGCCCCGTCCTCCCCGGCCCGCGGGTCGGGCCGCGGCGGCCGCGGTACGTACACGGGGAGGCCGAAGGCCGGTGTGACCGTGTCCGCCGAGGCCCCCCGGGGCGTCCACTCCCGCTCGGCGGCGCGCCGAGCCCAGGTCGTGCCGTACTCGATCTCCTCCCGGCCGCCCCGCAACGCCGCCCGCAGGCCGGGAGCCGAGGCCGCGGCCATCAGCGTCATCGAGCCGAGCATCGCGAGCCCGGCGCCGGAGATCCCGACCGGGCCGAGGAGCAGCGCGGCCGAGCCCAGGACGAGAAGGCACATCGCGCCCTGGAGGACGGCGAGCGCGCCCGTACGCCCCTGGACGCGCAGCACGCCGATGTACAGCTCGACGGCGACGCGGGGGAGCGCGGCGGCGGCGAGCAGACGCAGGACCGTCGTGCCGTGGTCGGCGTAGTCCGGGCCGAACGGGGCGAGGATGTACGGCGCGAAGACCAGCAGGAGGAGGACGACGGGGACGAGCAGCAGCGCCATGCGCCGCAGCGCCCCGCGTACGCCCTCGGCGAGCGACTCCGGGCTGTGGGAGGCGTGCGCGGTGAGCGAGGAGGCCATGTTGATGGCCATGAACTCCATCGTGCCGCCGACGGTGTACGCGGTGTAGAAGAACGCGTTGTGCGCGGCGTCGAAGCGGACGGCGACCATCACCGGCAGCAGGTTGATCATGGCGAGGCTGAACAGCGCGCCGACGGAGTCCCCGGCCATGAAGCGGCCGATCTCGCGCATGGCGGGCGGCTCGCGGTCCTGGTCGGCGCGGGCCTGGCGGGGGATGAGGCGCCGGAAGACGAGCCAGCCGAGCGGGACGACGGAGAGGGCGATCGCCGCCGACCAGGACACGAAGACGCCGAGGACCGGCATCGTGGTGGCGAAGGCGGCCAGCAGGAGCAGCTTGCCGATGGAGAAGCCGGCGTTGCCCACGGGCACCCAGAAGGCGCGCCTGAGGCCGGTGAGGACGCCGTCCTGGAGGGTGAGGAGCGCCCAGCCGACGCAGGAGGCGGTGAAGAAGAGCCCGGCGGAGAGCGAGCCGAGCGGTGCGTACGAAGGACCCCACCAGTCCAGGGTGAGCAGGAAGACCCCGCAGGCCAGGGCGACGACGACGGAGCTGACCAGGTAGATCCGCCCGACCAGGGGGCCGGTGGCGCGGCCGGCCCGGGGCACGTAGCGGACGACCGCGCCGATCATGGTCGTGGCGGTGATGGAGGCGAGCAGGCGCTGCGCGGCGATGGCGGCGGAGCCCTGCCCGACCGCCTCCTCGGAGTAGTACCGGGCGGCGACCAGCCAGAACCCGAGGCCGAGCGCGGCCGAGACGCCGGTGGATAGCATGAGCGCGTACGCGTTGCGGAACATGGAGTCCCCGCCGGATTCGCCGGGGCGGCCGGAGCCGCGGCCGTCGGGTTCCCGGCCCTCGGAGCCGCCCGGGGCCGAGCCGTCCGAGCCGCTTCCGTCCCGCTCCTCCCCCTCCGGCTTGCGCAGCCGGACGGTCTCAGCCACGGTCGCCGTGCCGCACCGGCCGGACGCCCGTGGCGCGCAGCGTCTCGATCACCTCGCCGGCCCGCCGTGGATCCACCGGCAGGGCGTGACGGGCGAACCAGGCAGCCGGTTCCGGGGCGGGCGAGAGGTCGGTGAACAGCTCGCCCGCGTAGGTGTCGAGCGGCGGGTCGTAGAGGTAGCCGGTGACGATCCGGCGGCGGGCGAGCGCGGCGACGGCCGCCTCCCGGTCCTCGACGAGCAGTGGGACCCGGAAGAGCGGCTGGCCCGTGTCGAGCCCGCCCCACTCGCTCGCGAGCAGTCGCTCCGTTCCCGCCCGGTGTGCGGCGAGCGTGGCGTCCAGGCGGGCCAGGAGCCGTCCCGTACGGCGCAGCCGGCCCGGGCCCGGCCCGAGGCGGTAGTCGTGCATGTCGACGCGGACCCATGAGTGGAAGGGCGCGAGCCCCGGCGCGGCGGCGAGGGCCTGCTTCAGCTCGCCGGCCCGCAGCGGCATCCGGATCTCCTCGCGCTCCTGCTGCCCGAGCAGCCGCAGGGTGGCGTGTGCGGCCTTCACCAGGCGCAGCCCCCGGACGGTGGCCTCGGCGTACGGCCGTACGAGATAGGCCAGTTCGGCGGTCGTACGGGACGGGTGCAGCAACTCGTCCCGGGCGGAGGTCAGTTCGTCCCGCAGGGCCGGGTCGTCGAAGGCCAGGAAGCCCCCGGTCTTCGCCCCGGTGTGCTTGGAGAGGCTGAACACGGACGCCTCGCCCCAGGTGCCGACCGAACGGCCGCCGACAGTCGACCCGATGGCGTGCGCCGCGTCCTCCAGGAGCGGGATGCCCCGTGCGTCGCAGCGGGCCCGCAGTTCGGGAGCCGGGTCGGGATTCCCGTACAGATTCGTGGTCAGGACGGCGGAGAGTCCGCTCCAGAGGGACTCGGGCACGGCGGCCGTGTCGATCGAGCCGTCGCGCGGGTCGAGCGGCGCCTGGACCGGACGGAGTCCGGCGGCGAGGACGACGAAGAAGATGACGTCGTCGTTGACCGGCGACATCAGCACCCGGCCGCCGGGTCTGCACCAGTGGCGCAGCGCGAGATAGAGACCGAAGCGGCACGACGGCACATGGAGGCACTCTCTGCCCCCGAGCCGGCCGCGCATGCGCTCTTCCAGTTCCGCGTACGCAGAAACCATGCGATTCCCCCCTGAACCCCGGCCTCAATGTGTCCCATTCCGGGCGGCCCGTCAATAACGCAGAAGGGCCCGTTCCGTGAGGAATAGGCCCTTTCCACAAGGCTCTTGGGGGCGGAGGTCACTCCTCCAGGGTCAGCCCCTTGCGCAGCCGCCCCAGTGTCCGCGACAGCAGCCGGGAGACGTGCATCTGGGAGATGCCCAGCTCCTCGCCGATCTCCGACTGGGTCATGCCGGCGACGAAGCGGAGGGAGAGGATGCGCCGGTCCCTGGCCGGCAGCGAGGCGATCATCGGCTTGAGGGACTCGATGTACTCGATGCCCTCGATGCCGTGGTCCTCGTAGCCGATCCGGTCGGCGAGCGCGCCCTCGCCGTCGTCCTCCTCGGGCTGGGCGTCCAGCGAACTCGCGGTGTACGCGTTGCTGGCCGCCATGCCCTCGACGACCTCGTCGCGGCTCAGGTGCAGCTCCTCGGCCAGTTCGCCGACGGTCGGTGCGCGGTCGAGCCGCTGGGAGAGTTCGTCACCGGCCTTGGCGAGGTCGAGGCGGAGCTCCTGGAGCCTTCGCGGGACGCGCACGGACCACGAGGTGTCGCGGAAGAAGCGCTTGATCTCGCCGACGATCGTCGGCATCGCGAAGGTGGGGAACTCGACGCCCCTGGCCAGCTCGAAGCGGTCGATGGCCTTGATGAGGCCGATCGTTCCGACCTGGATGATGTCCTCCATCGGCTCGCTGCGGGAGCGGAACCGGGAGGCGGCGAACTTGACCAGGGCGAGGTTGAGTTCGACCAGGGTGTTGCGGACGTACGCGTACTCGTGGGTGCCCTCTTCGAGGGCGTCGAGCCGGGCGAACAGCGTCTTCGACAGGGCCCGCGCGTCCAGCGGGTCGACCTGGTCGAAGGGCCCGATCTCGGGGAGCTCGGGGATCGCGGTGATCCCGGGAAGTTCTGCGAGGGTGGGGGGCGGAGTTGCTTCTGCCGACGGCGCGTCGTGGGTACGCGGGGCGTCGAGCCGGGGTGACATGGTCTCCTCCATCGTTTCTTCCTGCTGCGGTTTGCGGCGCCTCCAAGCCGGCCGTTCCGGGTGTTCTCTACTAGGCCTACCCGCTCGACGCACATGGTTGCAAGTGTCAATTGTCTGTTTTGGGGCAGTATGTTGCAGTGTTCGGGTGCACGGCTTGACGTCTCGCTTGTATGGTTCAGGCACGTCAACCGGCATCCGCGAGAGCGAGAAGAGGCACGGGCATGGACCGCCAGCACATCGGCAGCACGCAGCCAGGACGGCTGCGGGTCGAGGTCCGCACCGTCGGGGCGACCGAGGTCCTCACTCCGGTGGGTGAGCTCGATCACCACACGGCCGAGGTGTTGCGTGCGCCACTCGACCACGCACTGGACGCAGGACGCTCACGGCTCGTGGTCGACTGTTCACGGCTCGAGTTCTGCGACTCCACGGGTCTCAACGTGCTCCTCGGGGCACGGCTGAAGGCGGACGCCGCAGGGGGCGGCGTCCATCTGACGGGGATGCGTCCGGTGGTGGCCAGGGTCTTCGAGATCACCGGTGCGGACGTCGTCTTCACCGTGCACGAGTCGCTGGCGGCGGCACTGCCCGACTGAGCGGCGGGTGTCGTCGGCCGAGGACCGGGCAGGAGAGCCCCGGTTTGGTCCGTTGTCTGGTGAATCTGTCTGGTGAATCGGTGAGGTGAAAGCGCTGATGGACACTGCTGCCGGTGGCAGGGAGGTCGAGGAGTCGGTGGGTCCGGTCGTGGACGCCGCCGTTCTCGACGTACGCACGCTCGCGCTCGGCGCCACCAGCGGCACCGTTCCGCTCGCCCGCGACTTCACCAGGACCGCGCTGTACGACTGGGGCTGGCTCCCGGCCGCGACCGCCGACGCCAGAGCCGCCGCCGAGGACGTCCTGCTCGTCGTCTCCGAGCTGGTGACCAACGCCTGCCTGCATGCCGAGGGCCCCGAGGCGCTGCGCGTGGTGCGCCGGGCCAAGGTGCTGCGCCTGGAGGTCACCGACCGCGGAGCCGGCCAGCCCGCACCGCGCACCCCGCACCGCGCCGGGCGGCCGGGCGGCCACGGCATGTTCATCGTGCAGCGCCTCTGCCTGGACTGGGGGATCGACCGCACGACGGGCGCCCCCGGCAAGACGGTCTGGGCCGAACTGGCCGCCCCCGCCTAGCGACCGCCCACGGATCAGGCCATCAGGGGCGCACTTCGGTGCGCCCTTTGTCTTCCCTCCTCAACGCCCCAGGCGTACCTTGACGCGCAATCTGATATGCCGTCAGTAACTTTGCGGTGAGGGGTGCATGGATCGTGCCGTACCGGAGGAGAGCAGCGTTCACGCTGGCAGCGGCCGTGGCGGGCTCGGCGGTCCTGGCCTCGGCCCCCGCCGCTCAGGCCGCCGTGGTCGATGTGAACTACGCGTGCGAGACGAAGATCGGGCCCAAGGGCGCGGTCTCGCCCGTCGACATCAAAGCCGTCAAGAACGGCTCCTCGTACACCATCACCATGTCCTTCGAGAAGGGCGTCTCGGACAGCCCGATCGAACTGCCCAAGGGCGTCATGACCCCGCGCGCCGAGCTGAAGCTCGGTGGCGCCGACACGGGGACGCTCAAGGTCGAGGGAACGCCGAACACGGCGGCCATCCCGCCCAACACCCCCATCAAGATCGGGCAGTTGACGGGCACGTACACGCCGATGAAGAGCGGCAAGGTCACCTTCACGGCCGGGCTGCTCACCGTCCACGCGCTCGGTATGGACGCGGCCGTCTGCACCCCGAAGAACAACCCCGCGCCGTCGCTCGAACTCGACGTCACGGTCGCCGGCGGCTCCTCGGACACCGGCTCCGACTCCGGGGGAACGGAGTCCACGAGCGGGGGCGAGCTGCCGAAGACCGGCCCGCTCGACTCCGCCACGGCGCTCGGCACCCTCGGCGGCACGGTGCTCCTGACCGGCGCGGCCGGCGTGCTCTGGCTCACGCGGCGCACGGCACGCTGATGCGGAGGGCGTGGGCCGGGGCCCTGACCGCCGTCGCCGCGCTGATCGGGGCGGTGGCGGCGGCCCCCATGCCCGCGCCCACGCCCACGCCGCCGGCATGGACGGCGGAGGCGGCGGCGGGACGGCCGTACGTCTACCTCGAAGGCGCCGCGGGCAGCGTCCTCCAGGACACGCTCTCCGTGAGCAACCCCGGCGCGCGACCGCTCACCGTACGGCTGAGCGGGCAGGGCGCCCCGCTCGCCTTCGCCGCGCGGACGGTGACGGTCCCGGCGCGGACGCGGGCGGACGTGCCGTTCGCCCTCACCGTCACGGCGGACACGGCCCCCGGCGACCACCGGGGCTCGGTGACCGCGGCGGCCGGCGGACGCGAGGTGCGGGTGCCGGTGCACCTACGGGTGAGCGGGCCGAGCCTCGCGGCGCTCACGGTCGAGCAGGTACGGCTCGACGACTCGGGCACCGTGCACTACACCCTGGTCAACCGGGGCAGCACGGTCATCGCGCCGCGCCTGTCCCTGCGCGCGGACGGCGCGTTCGGGACGGTGCTCGACCGCCCCGCCCGGCCCCTCGGGCTCACCCTCCGCCCCGGCGAACGCCTCACCCGCACCGAAGCCTGGTCCGACCCGCCCGCACTCGACTCGGTCACGGTCCGCGTCCGGGCGGAGGCCCCCGGCGCACCGGCGGCGGAAGCCGGCGCCGAGCGCGTGTTCGTCTCCGGCGGCGCGCTCGCCGTCGGCGCGGCCGCCCTGATCGCGGCGGCGGTGGCGGCGGCGCTCGCCGTCCGAAGACGCCGCGCCCGGGCCGTACGGGAGCCCGGATTCCCTGTGGAGCAACCCCAGTTGGTGGACGTGACGGCAGGAGCGGACCGATGAGGACGAGCGGTACGGGACGGGCGGCGGCCCTGAGCCTTCGCGCGACGGCGGGCGTGGGACTGATCCTCGCCACGCTCGCGCTCACCCTCCTGCCGACCGCCGCCCGGGCGTCCGCTCCCGGGCCCACCGTCGCGCTGTCGCAGACCGAGGGCGGCAAGGGCGGCGAGATCACCGTGAGCGGGGCCGGGTGGAAGCCGGGCGCGCTGCTCATGCTGCTGATCTGCGGTCAGGGCGCGCCGGGGAAGGGCGTCATCGGCGGCACCAACTCCTGCGCCAACACCCTCGGCCGGGCCGCCACCGTCGATGCCAAGGGCGCCTTCAGCCAGAAGATGCCGGTCGCCGAGCCGCCCAAGCCGTGCCCCTGCGTCGTGCACGTCGCCGGCGTCACCGGCCAACAGGACGTCGTGGACGTGGCGTTCACGGTCGCCGGCCATCCGACCGCCCCGCTCCCGGAGGCCTCCGGCGTCGGCAGGCTGGCCGTGCTCGCCTCCGTACGCCTCGAAGGCTCCAGCGGCGTCCTCGTCCGGTTCGGCGCGCCCCCCCGCCGCGAGGTCGTCTTCACCGTCGGCAACCTCGGCCAGACGCCCGTCAAGGACCCGGTCTTCCAGGTCGGCACGAGCCACGGCGTCTTCTCGCCGCAGTACGAGGAACGGCAGTGGCGCGGCACGATCGAGCCGGGCCAGAAGGCCCGGATCAGGCTGCCCGTCGAGCTGTCGGCGGGCGCGCACGGCGACTACGAGGTGTCGGTGAAGTACGCCGGCAAGGTCCTGGTCGACCAGCCGTGGGGCGTCGGCCGGCCCTGGGGCGTGACGCTCTTCTGGCTGCTCCTCGCCGTGGTCGTCCCGGCCGCGCTCTTCCGGGCCGGCATGGCGGTGGTGGACCGGGTCCGCCCGGGCGGCTCCGCCGGGGCCCGCTCCGGACACCGCCGCCGACGCGCTCTCGTACGTACCTCCCGACCCGGCCGCGTCCCCGAGCGGGACGAAACCACGACGACCGCGGTCCTGCCGTGGTTCACCCCGGACTCCGCACCGTCCGCACCGTCAGAGCACAGCCCGACGACGAAGGGACATCAGTGAGCACGCAACGGAGGATGAGCGCGGCGGGAGTCGCGCTGATGCTCGGCGGCGCGGGGATCATGCTGGCCGCCAGCCCCGCTCAGGCCGCCGAGGTCTCGTACAGGACCGAGTGCATTCCGCCGTCCATCTCCGGCCTCCCGCCGGTGCAGGGCACCACGAAGGTGCAGATCACCGCACCCGCGGAGGCGAAGGTCGGTGACGAGGTCGAGGTCGTCTGGAAGACGGTCGCGGCCGCGTCGAAGAACCCCGACATCCTCGATCTGGAGAAGGACACGGTGAAGCCGACCGGTGTCATCAAGGTCGGCGGCGCGGCGAGCGGCACGCTGAACATGGAAGGACCGCGCCAGAACCCGGCGATCCCGAAGAACAGCCCGATGGTGCTGCCGGACATGAAGGGCAAGCTGAAGCTGGAGAAGGCCGGCGAGATCACGCTGACGCCGGACAAATACACCATCAACGTCTCGAAGCCGATGTCCACGGACACGAAGTGTTCGCCGAAGGAGACGGTGCCGGTCGGGGCGACGATCAAGGTGTCGGCGGGCGGGGGAGCCACGACGGGCGGCACCACGACGTCCGGCGGCACGACCACGTCCGGTGGCACGACCTCGTCCGGCGGCACGACGACGTCCGGCGGGAGCACCTCCGGAGGCGGTGGGGGGCAGACCGACTTCACCGGCAAGGAGGTCTCGGTCCAGTTCGCCTGCCAGTCGCCCGGCCCGGCGAACATCACCTCCAAGGTCACCATCAACGCCAAGAAGAACGGCGGCTCCTACGACCTCACGGTCAAGACCGCCAAGGGCGTCATGAACAGCCCCGCCCCGCTGCCCGCGGGGGCGCTCAAGCCGTCCATGGCCGTCAAGATCGGCGGCGCGGACAGCGGCACGGTCAAGGTCGAGGGCCCGGCGAACGCCGCCCCGCTGGAGCAGGGCAAGCCGGTCGACCTGCCGGACATGAAGGGCACGTACAAACCCGGTGCGAGCGGCAAGTCCACGCTCAGCCCCGGCACCCTGACCATCAACGTCTCGCTCGGCGGCTCGCCGATCGTGATCCCCTGCCAGGTCAAGGGCGCCGTCCAGGCCTCGCTGGAGCTCGACACGACCAAGCAGGACGGCGGCGCGGCGGGCGGCGGTGACGCGGCGTCCGGCGGCGGCTCCGGCTCGGCCGGCTCGGGCGGCGGGCTCGCCGAGACGGGCGCCGAGGACGACGGCGCCCTGCGCGCCCTCGCCCTGGTCGCCGGCACGGTGATCCTGCTCGGCGGCGCGGTGTTCACGTTCACCCCGTGGGCCCGGCTGAGGCGCTGACCTACCGGTACCCACGGAAACTGCTGAGGGCCGCCGCACCGAAACCGGTGCGGCGGCCCTCAGGCGCGCGGGGTGCGAGGCGTCAGTGGACGCCGCCCATGAGCGCCTGGACCTTCTTGCGGTACATGTAGACCGCGAAGCCGGCGCCGACGGCGAGAGCCGCCTGCAGGGCGATGATCCCTGTGCCGTTGAGGTCCACACCGGCGAGCGAGAGCAGACCCGTGGTGCAGTCACCGGCGGTGACGGCGAGGAACCAGACACCCATCATCTGCGAGGCGTACTTCTTCGGCGCCATCTTCGTGGTGACGGAGAGGCCGACGGGGGAGAGGCACAGCTCACCGATGGTCTGGATCATGTAGATCGAGACGAGCCACATCGGGGAGACCAGGGAGCCGTCGCCCGCCATGCCCATCGGGACGATGAAGACGAAGAAGGAGGCGCCGACCAGGACCAGGCCCATCGCGAACTTCACGATGGTGTTCGGCTCCTGGTTCTTACGGGCCAGCCACAGCCACAGGAAGGCGAAGACCGGGGCCAGCGCCATGACGAACATGGGGTTGAGCGCCTGGTACCAGGTGGCCGACGGGTCGAAGCCGAAGAGCGTGCCGGTCTTGGAGTCGGCGAACAGCGACAGGGTGGAGCCACCCTGGTCGTAGATCATCCAGAAGATGGCGGCGGCGACGAAGAACCAGATGTAGCCGTTCATCTTCGACTGCTCGGACTTGTCGAGGTCCTTGTCGCGCTTGATGCGGGCCAGGACGGCGACCGGGATGAGCAGACCGGCGAGGGTGAGCGGGACCAGGGCCCAGTTCAGAGTGAAGACGTCGAGGGCGACGATCACGCCGTAGAAGACGGCGGCGAGCACGACGACGAGCGAGGCCTTGACCAGGATCCGCTTCTTCTCCTCGGAGGAGAGCGGGTTCGGGACGATGTTGCTGGTCGGGCTCAGGCTCTTGGTGAAGGCCAGGAAGCAGGCGAGGCCGAGGCCCATGCCGACGGCGGCCAGGGCGAAGCCCAGGTGCCAGTTGACCTTCTCGCCGACGGTGCCGACGACGAAGGGCGCCACGAACGCACCCAGGTTGATGCCGATGTAGAAGAGGGTGAAGCCACCGTCACGACGCGGGTCGTCCGGGCCGTTGTAGAGGTGGCCGACCATCGTCGAGATGTTGGCCTTCAGCAGACCGGAGCCGGCGGCGACGAGCGCCAGGCCGACGAAGAACATCGCCTGTCCGGGCAGGGCCAGTGAGGCGTGGCCGGCCATGATGACGAAACCGGCGATCGTGACGGTCTTCCGGGCGCCCCAGACGCGGTCGCCGAACCAGCCGCCCGGCATGGCCATCAGGTAGACCATCGAGACGTAGACGGAGTAGATCGCCGTTGCCGTGGCCGCCGTCATCGCGAGGCCGCCACCCTGGCTGCCGGTCGCGGCGTCCGCGCCTCCGGAGACCAGGTACAGGACGAGGAGGGCCCTCATGCCGTAGTAGGAGAAGCGCTCCCACATCTCGGTGAAGAAGAGGGTGGCCAGGCCGCGGGGGTGGCCGAGGAACGTCTTCTCGGAACCAGGGGTTCCGGCCGAAGCCGTCGTCAGGCTGGACGCCATGTCGATCCTTGCTCTGTCGGGACGCGCGCCTTGTGAGCGTGGTGCGCCCGGTGGGGGAGGCCGGCACCGGCGGGAGTGGTCGCACCCCACCGGGATCCACGCCCCGGGACGCCGTATCGCGCCACGGAACCCGGCCCACAGGTCGTTCACCGTCTCAAGGTTGGCGATGCCTACCTCGTGCAGAAAAGAGACCCTTGGCGCACTTAGCGAGCCAAAGGTCCCCGATTACCGCTACAGACGTCTCGCCACCATACGACACGACAGTGCCTGAAATGGAAGGACTTGAGAGATGGATCACAGGTGAGGAAGGAACCAACAGCCGCTATTCGAAGGTCATGTGCAGGTTACCCACCTTGATCCGCAGGAGCCTCCGTGAGCCTGTGGATCATGCCCCTGGCTGTCCACCGTGCGGACTACCATCACTCCATGACCCGTGTACTGCTCGCCGAGGACGACGCATCCATCTCGGAGCCGCTGGCTCGCGCGCTGCGCAGGGAGGGGTACGAGGTCGAGGTGCGGGAGGACGGACCGACCGCGCTCGACGCCGGACTCCAGGGCGGCGTGGACCTCGTGGTGCTCGACCTCGGGCTGCCCGGCATGGACGGCCTGGAGGTGGCCCGGCGGCTGCGCTCCGAGGGACACACGGTTCCGATCCTGGTCCTGACCGCCCGTGCGGACGAGGTCGACACGGTGGTCGGGCTCGACGCGGGCGCCGACGACTACGTGACGAAGCCGTTCCGCCTCGCCGAACTCCTCGCCCGCGTCCGGGCCCTGCTCCGGCGCGGCTCCACGGAGCCGGCGGTCGCCCCGGCCACGCACGGCGTCCGGATCGACGTCGAGTCGCACCGCGCGTGGATGGGCGACGAGGAGCTCCAGCTCACGGCGAAGGAGTTCGACCTCCTCCGGGTCCTCGTCCGCGACGCGGGCCGGGTGGTCACCCGCGACCAGCTGATGCGGGAGGTCTGGGACACCACGTGGTGGTCCTCGACGAAGACGCTGGACATGCACATCTCCTGGCTGCGCAAGAAGCTGGGCGACGACGCGGCGAACCCCCGCTACATCGCGACGGTCCGCGGCGTCGGCTTCCGCTTCGAAAAGAGCTAGCGACCGCTCGGGCCACGTCGGCGGTGACGCCGGGCCCGGCGGTCGGCGCTCGCCCTCCGGGCCCAAGGGGCGCTGTTCGCGCCGGTGCCGGGCTCTCGGGTCGGGCGCTGCTCGCCCCCGAGCGGTCGGCGCTCGCCCTCCGGGCCCAAGGGGCGCTGTTCGCGCCGGGCCGGGCTCTCGGGTCGGGCGCTGCTCGCCCCCGGGGGCGAGCGCTGCTGGACCCCCGGCCGTGAGGCGTCAGCCCGCCGGGTCGGCAGGCATTGGATCCCTGCTCCAGGAGACGCCGGCGCCCCCGGGCGCGGCCCCGTTGCGGTTCGTGGGGGTCTGGTGCCGCCGTAGGCTCGGGGGAGCTTCTAGATCGCCCGTCCGGAGGGCCCCGTGCGTCGTCGTCTGATCAACTCCACCCTCGCCGTCGTCCTCGTCGTCATCGCCGTCTTCGGGGTCTCCCTCGTCATCGTCGAGACGCGCACGATCTCCTCCAGCGCCCAGGAGAGCGTGGACTCCGAGGCCCTCCGGCTCGTCTCCATCGTCGACAGCCGGCTCTTCGGCGGGGAGCCCGTCAACCCCGACATCCTCGCCGAGCAGAGCGGCGCCAAGCGGTACGCCCTGATCGAGATCCCCGGCCGCGCCCCCATCGAGATCGGCACCCGCCCCGAGGGCAGCGTCATCCGCGGCAGCGCCGAGGGCGAGCGCGGCGAGACCGTGACCGTCGAGGAGTCCCGCTCCACGATCACCAGCGAGGTCGCCCGCACCCTGCTGATCATCGGCGCCGTGGCGCTGCTCGCCGTCGTGGCCGCCGTCCTGCTCGCCGTACGGCAGGCCAACAGGCTGACGTCCCCGCTCACGGACCTCGCCGAGACCGCCGAGCGCCTCGGGTCCGGCGATCCGCGCCCGCGCCACAAGCGGTACGGGGTGCCGGAGCTGGACCGGGTCGCCGACGTCCTCGACGCGTCCGCCGAGCGCATCGCCCGGATGCTCACCGCCGAGCGCCGGCTCGCGGCGGACGCCTCGCACCAGCTCCGTACGCCCCTCACGGCGCTCTCGATGCGCCTGGAGGAGGTCGCCGTCGCCGACGACCTCCACACGGTCAAGGAGGAGGCGACGATCGCGCTCACGCAGGTCGAGCGGCTCACCGACGTCGTGGAGCGGCTGCTGACGAACTCCCGCGACCCCCGCACCGGCTCCGCCCTCGCCTTCGACCTCGACGAGGTCATCAAGCAGCAGATCGAGGAGTGGCGTCCCGCCTACCGCAGCGCCGGCCGCGCCATCGTCCACTCGGGCAAACAGGGCATGCGCGCGGTCGGCACCCCGGGGGCCGTGGCCCAGGTCCTCGCCGCGCTGATCGAGAACTCCCTCATGCACGGCGGCGGCACCGTCGCCCTGCGGACCCGGGTCACCGGCAACCAGTCCGTGATCGAGGTCACCGACGAGGGCCCCGGCGTCCCCGCCGACCTCGGCGCGCGGATCTTCGAGCGGGCGGTCAGCGGCCGCAGCTCCACCGGTATCGGTCTGGCCGTCGCCCGGGACCTCGCGGAGGCGGACGGCGGCCGGCTGGAACTCCTCCAGCAGCAGCCGCCGGTCTTCGCGCTCTTCCTGAGCCGCGAGGTCAGAGGCCGCGGGGACGAGGAGCGGGACCGCCCCGTCCGGTGATCACACCGGCGAGCGCCCCACAGCCGGCGGCACCCGCCACGAGTCCCGCACCCGCCACGCGCTCGGCGCGGCACCCGCCACGAGGCCGGCACCCGCCACGCACTCAGCGCACCCGGTCCGGCTGCTTCCTCGTCGGCTGCTGCGGCGCCTGCTCCAGGAACGATTCGGCGGTCTGCACGGCCTCCCGGGCCGGCAGCGTGCGGAACACCCACGTGCGGTACGACCAGAAGCGGAACAGCGTCGCGACGCCGATCCCGAAGAACTTGAAGAAGTTGCTCTGCAGCGGGGTGTCCCAGCCGAAGCCGTACGTCGCCGCGTAGAGGATCCCGTTCTGGATCACCAGACCCGCGACGCTGAAGAGCAGGAAGAGCGTCAGCTCCTTCGTGCGGCTGCTCTTGTCGCGGTCCCGGTAGGTGAAGTACCGGAAGCCCAGATAGTTGAACCCGATCGCCACGACGGTGGCGATGACGCTCGCCCGGACGACGGGAAGCTCCGTCACATGGCGGACGAGGTTGAAGACCCCGAGGTCCACGAGAAGGCCGACACCACCGACCGCGCCGAACTTGGCGAACTCACGTGTGAGCCGGTCAAGCCGCACACGCAGTGCGCTTCGTTCACTCATGGTGATTGCTCAGCCCCGTCCGTTCGGTTTCGTCAACCAAGCCATGCTAACCAGCACACCTGTGACCCGCTCCGGGAGATTGCAAACCTCCGAAAATCCGGCTCCGCTGTCGTAAAGCACAGGCGGGACGGGCTCCCCCGATGGTGCGGATACCCTAAGAGGGTGACGTTCCCGGTAGTCGGCATGGTCGGTGGCGGTCAGCTCGCCCGTATGACCCACGAGGCGGGCATCCCCCTCGGCATCAAGTTCAAGCTGCTCAGTGACACCCCGCAGGATTCGGCGGCCCAGGTGGTGAGCGAGGTCGTCCTCGGCGACTATCGCGACCTGGCTACGCTGCGTGACTTCGCGCGCGGCTGTGACGTGATCACGTTCGATCACGAACACGTCCCCGCCGAACATCTGCGTGCCCTGGAGGAGGACGGCGTCGTCGTCCGTCCCGGGCTCGCCGCGCTGGTGCACGCCCAGGACAAGGGGGTGATGCGCGCGAAGCTCGACGAGATCGGCGCACCGAGCCCCCGCCACCGGATCGTCGCCGATCCGGCGGACGCGGCGGCCTTCGCGGCCGAGGTCGGCGGCTTCCCGATCATCCTCAAGACCGTCAGCGGCGGCTACGACGGCAAGGGCGTCTGGTTCGTCCGTACGGAGGAGGACGCCCAGGACCCGTTCCGGGCGGGCGTCCGGGTCCTCGCCGAGGAGAAGGTCGACTTCACGCGTGAGCTGGCGGCGAACATCGTCCGCTCCCCGCACGGCCAGGCCGTCGCCTACCCGGTCGTCGAGTCGCAGCAGGTCGACGGCGTCTGCGACACGGTGATCGCGCCCGCGCCGAACCTGTCCGACGAGCTGGCCGGTCAGGCGCAGGAGCTCGCCCTGCGGATCGCCAAGGAACTCGACGTCGTCGGCCACCTCGCCGTGGAGCTGTTCGAGACGCGCGACGGGCGGATCCTCGTCAACGAGCTCGCCATGCGTCCGCACAACTCCGGTCACTGGACCCAGGACGGGGCGATCACCTCGCAGTTCGCCAACCACGTCCGCGCCGTCCTCGACCTCCCGCTGGGCGACCCCCGCCCGCGCGCGACGTGGACGGTCATGTGCAACGTGCTGGGCGGCGACTACCCGGACATGTACTACGCGTACCTGCACTGCATGGCCCGCGACCCCCAGCTCAAGATCCACATGTACGGCAAGGACGTGAAGCCCGGCCGCAAGGTGGGGCACGTCAACACCTACGGCGACGACCTGGACGACGTGCTGGAGCGCGCGCGTCACGCCGCCGGCTATCTGCGAGGAACGATCACCGAATGAGCCCTGTGAGCCCCGTCGTAGGCATCGTCATGGGATCCGACTCCGACTGGCCCGTCATGGAGGCCGCGGCGCAGGCCCTGGACGAGTTCGAGATCGCGTACGAGGTCGATGTCGTCTCCGCGCACCGGATGCCGCGCGAGATGGTCGCGTACGGCGAGGAGGCCGCCGACCGCGGTCTGAAGGCGATCATCGCGGGCGCCGGCGGCGCCGCCCATCTCCCCGGGATGCTCGCCTCGGTGACCCCGCTCCCGGTCATCGGCGTGCCGGTGCCGCTGAAGTACCTCGACGGCATGGACTCGCTCCTCTCCATCGTGCAGATGCCGGCCGGTGTGCCGGTGGCCACGGTCTCCGTCGGCGGGGCGCGCAACGCCGGTCTGCTCGCGGCCCGGATCCTCGCCGCGCACGACGCCGAACTGCTCGGCCGGATGCGGGAGTTCCAGCAGGAGCTGAACGACCAGGCGACCGAGAAGGGCAAGCGGCTGCGGGCCAAGGTCGAGGGCTCGGAGTCGTTCGGCTTCGCCAAGTGAGCCGCCCGGCGAGCACCCCGGCGGGCGCGTCGGAACGCCTGGCGGAAGCCCTCGAACTGCTGGCGGACCACCCCGTCGTGGACGGCCACAACGATCTCCCCTGGGCGCTGCGCAAGCACGCCGGCTACGACCTGGACCGGCTCGACATCGCGGCCGACCAGACCGGGGCGCTCCACACCGACCTCGCCCGGCTGCGGGCCGGCGGCGTCGGCGCGCAGTTCTGGTCGGTGTACGTCTCCACCGAGCTGACCGGGGACGACGCCGTCAGCGCCACTCTGGAGCAGATCGACGTCGTCGACCAGCTCCTGGAGCGGTACGCGGGCGAGCTGGCCCCCGCCCTGACCGCGGACGACATGGAGTCGGCGCGGAAGCAGGGCCGTATCGCGTCCCTCAAGGGCGCCGAGGGCGGCCACTCCCTCAACAACTCCCTCGCCACCCTGCGCGCGCTGCATACTCTGGGCGTGCGCTACATGACGCTCACGCACAACGACAACACCGCGTGGGCCGACTCGGCGACCGACGAGCCGGGCGTCGGCGGGCTCTCCCCGTTCGGCCACGAGGTCGTCCGGGAGATGAACCGCACCGGCGTACTCGTCGACCTCTCGCACGTCGCCGCGACCACGATGCGGGACGCGCTGGACACCTCCGTCGCGCCGGTGATCTTCTCGCACTCCTCGTCGCTCGCCATCTGTGACCACCCGCGGAACATCCCGGACGACGTGCTGGAGCGGCTGCCGGGGAACGGCGGGGTCGCCATGGCCACGTTCGTACCGAAGTTCATCCTGCCCGCCGCCGTCGAGTGGACGGCACGCGCGGACGACAACCTGCGGGCGCACGGCTTCCACCACCTCGACACCACCGCCGAGGCGATGAAGCTCCACCGCGCCTTCGAGGCCGAGAACCCGCGCCCGATCGCCACCGCCGCGACGGTGGCGGACCACCTCGACCACATGCGCGAGGTGGCCGGCGTCGATCACATCGGCATCGGCGGCGACTACGACGGTACGGCGTTCACACCGGCCGGCCTCGACGACGTCGCGGGCTATCCGAACCTGATCGCCGAGCTTCTCCACCGCGGCTGGTCCCGCGCCGACCTCGCGAAGCTGACGTGGTCCAACACGGTCCGCGTCCTGCGTGACGCAGAGGCGGTCTCCCGCGACCTGCGCGCCCGCCGCGGACCGTCGAACGCGACGATCGACTCCCTGGACGCACAGGGTTCGTGACGGGACGTCAGTCCCGCAGGTCGATGGTGCCCCGCTTCCGGTTCACGTTCCCGCCGAACCGGGAGCGGTCCACCACCGGCCCCGCCGCGTCCCGCACGGTGCGGGCCGTCAACCTCACCCGGTTCGACGGCTTCGCCCGCGAGGCCGTACGGGAGATGAACCGCCTCGGGCTCGTCGTGGACCTCTCCGGGGCCGACCCGGATACGGCCCGCCGGACCCTCGCGCTCACCAGGGCCCCGGTCCTGCTGACCCGCGCGGAACCGGAGGAGGTGACGGACGACGTCCTCGGCCTGCTCGGCGAGAACGGCGGCGTCTGCATGCTCCCGGTGACCGAGGACCTGACGGCGACCGCCGACGCCCTCGACCGCGTCCGCGCCCTGGCGGGCCCGCACTGTGTGGGCCTGTCGCACACCACGGACCCGGCGGCCGGCTACGCCCCGCTCTTCGCCGAGCTCCTGCGCCGCGACTGGCCCGCCCAGGACCTGATCGCGCTCTCCCACGACAACGTCACGCGGACCCTGCGGGAGGCGGAGTTCCTCGCCCGCACGTCCCGTCTGCGCCGCGCGGCCTGAGTACGGGAAAGGTCCCGCCCCCGAGGGGGCGGGACCTTTCCGGTTCCGGAGGGGCGCTACGCCCGCGGACGCCCCATCGCGCGGTACGTCCAGCCCGCCTCGCGCCACCGCGTCGCGTCCAGCGCGTTACGGCCGTCCAGGATCACCCGCGAGCCGACCGCCCCGGCCAGCTCCGCCGGGTCGAGGTCGTCGCGGAACTCGCGCCACTCGGTGAGGTGCAGCACGACGTCCGCCCCGCGCACCGCGTCCAGGGCCGACTCCGCGTACCCGAGCGTCGGGAAGAGCCGGCGGGCGTTCTCCATGCCCTTCGGGTCGTAGACCGTGACCTGGCCGCCCTGGAGGTGGATCTGTCCGGCCACGTTCAGCGCCGGCGAGTCCCGTACGTCGTCCGAGTCCGGCTTGAACGTCGCGCCGAGCACCGCGACCCGCTTGCCCAGGAACGACCCGCCGCCGACCGCGTCCCGCGCCATCTCGACCATCTGGCCGCGCCGCCGCATGTTGATGGAGTCGATCTCGCGCAGGAAGGTCAGCGCCTGGTCCGCGCCGAGCTCGCCCGCCCGCGCCATGAACGCGCGGATGTCCTTCGGCAGACAGCCGCCGCCGAAGCCGATCCCGGCCCGCAGGAACTTGGACCCGATCCGCTCGTCGTAGCCGATCGCCTCCGCCAGCTTCGCGACATCGCCGCCCGCGGCCTCGCAGACCTCCGCCATCGCGTTGATGAAGGAGATCTTGGTCGCCAGGAAGGAGTTCGCCGCGGTCTTCACCAGCTCCGCCGTCGGGAAGTCCGTCACCACGAAGGGCGTGCCCTCGCCTATCGGCCCGGCGTACACCTCCCGCAGCAGCTTCTCCGCCCGCTCGCTGCGCACACCGGCGACCACACGGTCCGGGTGGAGCGTGTCCTTCACCGCGAAGCCCTCCCGCAGGAACTCCGGGTTCCAGGCCAGCTCGACGCCCTCCGGCAGCAGCTCGGAGAGCCGCTCGGCGGAGCCGACCGGCACGGTCGACTTGCCGACGACCAGCGCGCCTTCGCGCACCACGCCCGCCAGCGAGCCGAACGCCGCGTCGACGTAGCTCATGTCACACGCGTACTCGCCGTGCTTCTGCGGGGTGTTCACGCAGACGAAGTGCACATCGCCGAAGGCGCCGACCTCGTCCCAGGAGGTGGTGAAGCGCAGCCGCCCCGTCGACCCCTCGATCCCGGCGACGTGCCGGGAGAGCAGCTCCTCGAGGCCGGGCTCGTACATCGGAACGCGACCGGTGGCCAGCAGCTCGATCTTCTCGGGCACGACGTCGAGGCCGAGCACCTCGAAGCCGAGCTCCGCCATGGCCGCTGCGTGCGTGGCGCCGAGGTAGCCGGTGCCGATCACGGTGATCTTGAGGGCCATACGGGACTCCAGTGAGGTCGGGCGGAATGCCTGCCCGAGCATAGTCGGGCCCTGGCCGGGGGCCCGGACACGCCCTACCATTTGGGTTACTTAACGGTAGTTAGCAGATGTGGGAGTGAATGAGCATGGCGGCTTCTGCCGATTTCGACCTGTATCGCCTGTCCGAGGAGCACGACATGCTCCGGGAGACGGTCCGTGCGCTGGCGGAGGCGAAGATCACGCCGTTCGCGGCGGCGGT